>JANQLO010000016.1 GCA_028280505.1 Chromatiales bacterium
TAGCGTTACATGTGCAGGGCGGCTTCTTATGGGAAGCGCGTTCGATGCTTGTCTTGCCATGACGCGATGCGTCCTCCCTAACGTTGTCGGTTGTTGATCGGGTACGCGTGTCGTCGATCAACGACGAGCACCCGATCCGGAAGCCGTGGAAAAACTCTCACAACAATACGATACCGACTTTGCGCCAGGTCAAATCAAACAGTAAGTAATGATACGTTCCCGATCCGATACCTCACGTATCGGAAATCGGCATGCGTCTTTGCTAAGTACGAAACACTGCCATTTCACTTTGCCAACAAAACGATCCCGGTGCGTGTGGCGTTTTTCGTAAAAGCGTTTCTCGGGTGGATAAAACAAAAGCCGGAGATCAGAAGCGTTCCGAGTCAAACCATCGATGTGGCGACCTCAAGATCTTCATAGCCTTGTGCATTCATCTGCGCAGCCTGTTTTACAAACGGATCACAAGCCGCTTGCCGATTCGTGCAACCCCATGCTTAGTCGGACGGACACCATTGACCCGTAAAGGCCAGGCTGGCATTCACGGTCAGGCAGGCGGGTAGCGAGTGTAGGCCCTTTTTGGCCCACGTGGTTTTTGAACAATCGAACTACGGCTGACCGAAGTCGACTACCACATCGCCGGCACCGTCGGCATCGGACTCGTTCGGCTCGAGCGACAGCCCGCTTGACCAACTTTCTTGCGCACTCGCGCTGAGCTTCTTACCGGCGACACTGGTCTTGATTTGGATCTTCACATTGCTCGACGAGTCGGCGAATTCGATGGCGGTCTGCGCAGTAATCCGACCCTCGTGATACAGGGTCACCAGATGCTGGTCGAACGACTGCATCCCGTACTGGCCACCACGTTCGATCGCATCCTTGATGCTGGCCAGTTCCATTTTCGAAATCAGATCGGCAATGTAACCCGTATTGATCAATACCTCGATCGCCGCAACCTTGCCGCCATCGACCGCCGGCACCAGACGTTGACAGATGATAGCGCGCAGATTCTGCGATACCCGCTTGGCCTGTGCCTCGATACCCTCCTTGGGGAAGAAGCCGAGAATACGCTCCATCGTGGTGATGGAGTTGTTGGCGTGCAAGGTAGACAAGGTGAGATGGCCGGTATTGGAGAACTTAAGCGCGAACTCCATGGTCTCCAAATCACGTACCTCACCCATCAGAATCACATCGGGCGCCTCACGCAGCGCGGCCTTCATGCCCGTCATGAAGGAATCGGTGTCGGTGCCGACTTCGCGTTGGGCGACAATCGATTTCTTGTGCTCATGCATGTACTCGATCGGGTCTTCGAGTGTCAGGATATGGCCACCGGTATTGCTGTTTCGATAATCGATCATTGCCGCCAACGAGGTCGATTTGCCGGAACCGGTCGCACCCACTACCAGGATCAGGCCGTTACGTTGCATCACCAGTTTCTCCAGCACCTTGGGCAAGCCGAGGCTCTCGATGCTGGGCACGTGGGTATCGATACGGCGCAATACCAGAGAGGGTTCGCCACGCTGCATAAAAGCGTTGCCACGGAACCGGCCGATCCCCTTGTACGAAAGCGAGAAATCGACCTCGCCATGCTCATCGAAGTGTTTTTGTTTTTCGTCGTTGAGGATCTCGCGGATCGCGTGCTCTGCATCACCCTGGCGCAGGGTCTCACCCATTTGCGCGAAACCGTTCGGCGTTTTCATGGATATCTTGGCACCGGTGTAGAAAAAGACATCGGATGCCTTGTTTTTCACCATGACCTGAAGCACACGCGGGACGTCGATATGCGCCATCTTCGAAACCTCTCCTGAGTAAAGACGGTGGGATCGCCCCTAGACGTTGACCTATCGTGTCGCGCCGACCCGTGGTCCGAGACTTGCCCTGATATGGCGTTTATCGGTGGCGCCGCGCAAAACTTGCACGGCTTTGAGGATGTCAGGAACAAAAGCCCCAAGTATTTTTGACGTTCATATCAGAACTTGATGTCGACGCGTGGTTTGGCATCCGCAACGTTGTCCAGAACCGGTCGACAGGTGCGCAACTGTTGCTTACCGGCGCCCTGTTCACGCATATAGGCCCGAACACTGTCGGCACGGCGTTGGGCGAGCTCAAGCAGCTCGGGTTCCTGATCGAGATAGACGCCCTTCTTGTCTTTCTTACGTTCGCCATCGACGACGACACCGCACAGGCGAACCGCAAGCTTGGGCTTCTCGGCAAGCTTGCCTGACAGCTGGCCGAGATAATCGCGTGCGCCACGGTTGAGGTCGACCGAGCCCGCATCGAACAGCGCCGGCTCGAAGGTTACCTTTAGGGCTTGATCGGCCAACAAGCCACCGACCAGTAACACCGAGCCCAACGGCTGTATCGCCAACGCAGCCGTACCGGCCACCGCCTTCATGATGATCGGGTTGAGTGCGCCCAGCACGCGAAAGTCTGGGTCGTCGAGATTGCCGTCAACCGGCACTTCGAGCTTGATATTGCCATCACGATCTTCGAGTAAAGCGATTGCAGTCGCCAGCGGCGGCCCTTCCTTACCCTCCAGCGCCTCGACTTCGACTTCGATCAATCTCAGCGCATTGCCCATGCGTAACCGGTCGTTTTCGATACTGATATCAAAGTCGTTGTCCAACTGTCCGTTGAGAAAGCGATGGCCTAGATCATCGGCGATCAGACCGTTGACCATGGTCAGACCGTACCCCTGTAGATGTCCCTTGGCCTTGATGTAGAAATCGTCGGCCAACGGACGAACGTCGCCGTCGATTGCGAATTCGGAAAAACGGTCGGGGCGCAGGGTAACGCCGAATGGTGTATCGGTATCCGGGGCAGCACTCGATAGCGCACCCATGTGCAGGCGCTCGATCGCAAAGCGCGGCTTACTCATGTCCGGGTTTAGGTAATCGGCCGCGGTGACGTGGCTATCGCCGGTGACCTGTAAGCTGCCGATCCGCCAGGCAAGAGGCTCGCCAGCGTCGTTTTCCCCCGTGTCGACGGCCACCGCTTGTTCGTTTTCGGTGTCTGATGCCCCGGTGCCGCCACTCAAGACATGGCGCCATTTGCCCTCACGATCGCGGATTACGCCGGTCTGCAACGAATCGATCACAACCTCGTCAATGGCAACGCCTCGCTCGACGCTATAACTTCCCTGCCCGAGCCGAACCGAACCGACCGTCAGTGCCGTCTCCGGCAATGTCGATGCCAAATCCAGCCCTTCCAGACGCAAAACCGCGAAACGGGTTTGCCCGCCGAGTTCGAGTCCTTCGGCCACCACTTCACGCAACCGTAGCGGCCGGCCGATCGCCGGATGTTCGACTTGCAATCCCCCCAGACCGAACTCACTACCAATCCGGGTTTCATCGCCGGCCAGCAGGCCCTCCGCCGCGACCTCGGCGGTTTTCCAGACAAGCCGGGCATCGCCACTGTCAAGACGACTTTGTGCGACGCCGATCCGGCCGGACAACCGGCGTGCCAGTTCATTGTCTTCCACCTTTTCCAGACGCAAGGCCTCGACTTGAACCCCATCGATGGCCAACGCCAAACTCGCATCATTGTCGCGGAAACTCAACGAATCCGCCGTGGCGTCGGCCGTCAGTCGCGGCAAACCACCGGTAAGCATCTGTTGCAGCTCTCCTTCGAGTTTCAACGCCGTAAGCACAAACGCCCGACTACTGTCACGCCCGGCCAGGCGATCGGCAGCGAACTCGGTCGCGGCCAATGCGAGTTCACCGCCCAAGCTGAAGGACAGGCGGCCGTTCAAGATCAAATCCTTTGCCTCGGCACCCTGTTCGGCCGCCTGCCAACGCAAACCCGCGACACTCAGAGGCTGCTCCAGTACCAAGTCGACGTCCATCGCGGGTCCGGTTTCAAGATCCAGTGCGAATGCCGGCAACGCCAAAACATCCAGTTCAAACTGTTGTCCCTCTCCGATAAATGCGAGTGACGGTGCACGCAATGCGCCCTGCAGCGCGAGTGTCGGCGACTGCCAGGAAAAGGTGCCTTCGTAGGCCAACTCGCCACCGGTCGACTCGGGCAAACGCGCCAAATGCAATGCCTGGGCCAAATCGAGCGGATCGGTCCTTAATTGTCCATCCACGGCGATTTGACCGGCGTCGAACGCTATTTCTGCATCGCCTGCCAGCAGGCGACCGTCCCAATGCATACGCCAGCCGACCTCGGTGCTCTGCTGTTCCGCCATGAGTGAGTAAGCACCCACTTTCAATAGATCGATATATAATACTGACATCAGCTCACCATCACGGTACTCGATTGCGAAACGCTCGACGGTGGCGGCATCGAGACTCAGGGACGGCGGCTCCCCGGTATCATCGACAGACTCCTCGCTGCCAAACGCCGGCAAACCGAGATCGAAACCGCCATCGGGTAGACGATCCACCCGAAGATAGGCGTTCGCAACATCGAGCCTTTCGACATGCAGCCGACCGCTCAATAGGCGCCAGGCACTGATGTCCAACGCCACCCGACCGGCGCGAATCCGTAGTTCGTCATCACGCTGCAGCCGAAAGTCCTCGATCTCCAACACGCCGGTCAACAAGTTCAGATGGACTTCGCCGATATAGGTCCCCTGCGGCAGCGCCGGATGCAGGTTTTTCTCAACCAGATATCGGGTGAGGGCGACACCCGCGAAATGAATCGCCAACAGCAACAAAAACAAGCTGGTCAGGATGACGACAAGGCGGGCAGGCAGACGACTGCTGGGTGAGGGCATTTATTCGGTGATTTTGTGGTCGGGTTGAATGGACACTGCGCGTCCATTTCTGATTGGAGCCTGGTGCCGATTCTACCGTTGTCTCGAAGCCGAGGTGGGAGGAAACCCACAGATCAAACATGGGCTCTTATAAGTAAGTGCCTACTTTTCACCGAAAAGTTATTTAGAAAGGAATCGTTCGGCCACCGAATCCGCACGAACCGGCCGCCCCGCACGAGCAGGCAGGGCGGCCTCAAAACCCGTCAATCAGACCGAAACCGCCGTTTCGGAACATGGCGCATTACTCAAACCCGCCGCCTTACCGGCAAGATCTCGCTTCATTGACTTTTGATGGCTGACGACATCCGACATCGAATCGCGCATGCCTTTGGCGTCGAACAGATTCTGCGACCAAAACACCAACGACAACCCAAGCCGACCCGTCATGATCGAATAGATCAATCGCCTACCCCGAAGCGGTCGCCACAACTGACCGGCGGATTGAACCAGTTGCCGGTAACAATGGGTTTTGAAATTGTTTTTGTCGAGATTGATTTCATCGATGTTCCAATACTGTCCCCAACGTTTGGCGAATCGATGATTGGGTGACTCCATTCGCTCGGGGCTGAATATGTCCGCAACTTTGCTGCCCGCCACCAAGTCGACGCCGTCACCGTTCACAGCCTCTATCAATTTGATGTAGACGTTTCCGAGTTTGGACCCTCGCGTACTCGACGGTTTCGGTTTCAACGGGATGCCGTTCAGCGCCTTGCGCACGGGAATACGGCAAAGCCCGTCGACGGTTATCGTCTGCTGATGAATCTCACCGGATTTTCGCACTTTGATCTTGAGCGTGACGCGCTTGAGATCCAGATTCGGCGCAGCCCTCAGCGTAAAGAGATACACCGGCGTGTCATCGTCTTCGGTGACGGCAAGAAACCGGGGAAGGTACTCGACGATTCCGCCGAGCGTTTGCCATCCGCTTCGTATCCCGTGGCGCCGCCAATAGGCATTGTCGGACGTCTCATAAGCGGACAGGAAGAACTTTTTGCTGACATGGTCCGCGGCCTTTTGGGCCGCGCCGAAAGAAAGGTCGAAATGGATCATTTCATTTCCCTCAGGGTGAAGGTTCGGCATTCAAGTCTCGCTGATCTCGAAACCGCATCGGATTGCGTCGCGACGAGATCATTTATGGCATCAGTATCGGCAGGTTGGTATCTAACTGGCGTGAATGCCATCACAGCGCTGACAACCTTTCGGTGCGCACTTTGATTAACAAAATAGATTCGGGAAAATCAGAGACCTTGTTAGCAATGTCTGTGCGACTCCGATCGCTTACCGGTTTATCGCCCGTTTCTACAGAGAGCGTCAAGGGCCTGCTAACGCAATCTCAAGCGCTGGCGCGAGCCGTTCAAGCTGTTTGCTTACGCATTGCAAAAAGTCCCCTATAGCCCCTTCAAGGTATCGATCAATCGACCCGTGTCGTAATCCCAACGTGTGTCACTGAGTTCCACCGCATTCAGCTCGGATAAGCCTTTGAGTGGCTCCGGGAGATCCTCCGCCGTGGGCATGCTCGCACCGCCCACCAACACCGGATAAACCCGCTTGCCGCGGGTCAACGCGGTTGCAATCTCGATATGCACAAAATCGGCGGGATCATCGATACGTGCTTGCCCGTCTTCGTTGCGCAACGTCAACCAACGATCGCCGATCAATACGATGACGGCATCGACACTATCGAGTGCCTGCTCGATTCTGCGAACGAAATTTTCGCCAGGATCGATGCCGGTAATATCCATGAAAACACGCTCCCTGCGAAAGTCGATAACAAGTCGTTCGTGTAGCGAACGGGCATAAGGCGCACTATCGCGTCGTCGATAGCTGATGAATACGCTGATATCACGCGACCGGTCACTCTGCGGATCGACATCGTCAAGCGCAAGCGTGAGTTCGCCACCGGTATTGACCAGCATGTCGTCAACGTAGCGCAGTGACAACCTGAGCAAACCGAATGTCGCGAACCGAGCGAGATAGGCCAGTCCGGCGAACAAGACCAACGCCATGACAACCGATACAAGATTATTGATCGGAACCGGCAACAACATGGTGAAAAAGATCCAGAACGCGAAGAAGAAAAGCACACCCGCCCGGTTGTCGCCGGTCGGCCAGAACGAGTTCCGCGCGAAAAGCGCAGCGACCATTTGATTCGATTCGTCGCGCCCGTTCCTGTCTTGCGGCCACCCCTCGTCGGTAAAGAATTCATGCAGATAGTTGCTGACCGAAAGCTCGATACGTTCACCCCCACGACTCGGAACACGCGGCAGCAACTTGATCACACCGGGCAATGCGACCACCGCAAGTGCGACCAGCCAAAACAGCGCCATCAACCACTGACTCGGCACCGGGAAAAGCTCGCCAAACTCGGGGGCGGCAGGTGGCCAGCTAAGAAAATTGGGTTGCTCGCTCGAGGCGATAATCAATACGCCATAGCGGCTAACGAACATGGCCGCGCCGGCAATCATGAGCGCACGCACCTGCGTGTTGAACGCGACATTGGCAATCCGAAAGCCGAAGCAACGATTCACGTCTTTCGGATTGATCTGGAAAAAACGTGCCGCCTCCCCCACAGGGGCCCAACGACGCTGGTAGACATTACGAACGAAGAAAAGGTTATGCCGAAAATACAGCATGATCGCCAGTATGCCGAGAAAGACGATACCGAATTGCGCAAGCAGGGCAAAGAATATGAGCAAAAGATTTTCGGCTTTACCGATCGCCGGATCCACCATGAACATGCTGCCCCAACTCAGATCTACGGCTTCGCCGCCGAGGTAAGGCGCCAACCAAAACGGCGCATCCGCCAGATGGACGATCAAGGTCAAAACAAACGAAATCATGAGATTCCATTTCGATAACACACGCTGGCGTAGTGCCTCGTAAACCGTCTGCTTGGCCGCTTCATCCCGAATGAGATCGACAATCGGCGGATGAAACGCCGACGGCCAAGGCGACCCGACCGGAATCACCTTGAACATAAAAAACCGGAACGCGAGCAACAACGCAGGAAAGAGTATGGCGAGCGTCCACCAATGACTGTCCCAATAACCAAGGTAGCCGCCATTGGTGCGGTGAGCACCGATCCAATAAGACAGCAGAATCGGCCAGGCGCCAACCGCGAAGGTGAAAACGTAGTCGACGTATTTGCGCTGATCTAACAGCCTGGTAATGAACCAGGGCAGGTCGGATGACAACGCTTTCGTTGAGTCGCTCATTCTCGATTCCCGCGCCTCCGTGCATGGTGGCCCCGCCGACGGCTGCTGCCTGTCCCGCCATGACGACCGGAGCATACCCGATCATCAACTTTTTGTTGGTTTTGCAATGTCTTTCGCACTGGCCGGCACGTCTGTCACGACATAAGTCAAGTGCAGCCGTCCGCTCGACCGATAGCATGGCCTTCAAACAGTATCGGGTATAGACCGCCGACGAGATGACAGCCCCGTGGAGGGCCGCATCCACGGCAACCGCTTATGAATCCGTCGACGATGCCACAAGCTGAAGAAAGCAGCCTTGACCCGGGCGCAACGGAAACCACCGGGCGCATCCCGGGCAATCGCGGCATCTGGGTCGGCATAGCCTGCATATTCGTCGAATTCGCCGTATTGTTTACCGTGTATTTCGTCGCCAGAGCCCACTTTCCGGAGGCCTTCCAAACCGGCGCAGAACGCTTGTCGCGGCTCGCGGGAACCATTATCACCCTGGTGATGATAAGCAGCAGCTTCTGCGTTGCCGCATCGGTCATCACCATCCGCGCCGGCAAGCGACGACTTTCGCTATATTGGCTGATCGGCAGTTTGATACTGGCACTCGGTTATCCGCTGGCCAAGTATTTCGAAATCGACTGGAACCTGGCCCATGGCATCGACGCGCAGGCCGGGGTGTTCGTCGGCGCCTATTACTACCTGACACTAAACCATTTGGTTCACGCGAGTTGGGGCATCCTCGGCATGCTCTGGGTGCTGACCCGGCACCTTACCGGGGCTTATTCGACGGAGGATTATGGCGGCCTGGAGGCCTTGGCGAGCTATTGGCATGCAACCGACATTATCTGGTTGGTGATTTTTCCTTTCTTTTACGTTTTGGCTTGAGTCATGAAAACAGAACGAATCCAGCCTTCGGTCCGTATGGCGCCCTTGATCGCGGCATGGATCGGCCTAGTGACGCTGACCCTGGTAAGCCTTGCCCTGGGGGAATGGTTTCGCGGTCTGCCGGGGCTACTGTTTCCGGTTGCCGCGATCATATGGCTCAAGGCCTGGCTGGTTGCGCACTATTTTTTGGAAATGCCGCTGACGCGCACCTTCATCCGCAGGCTGGTCTGGGTCTTCATCGCCTTCTCGCCCATCGCATTGGTGATTACCGACCTTTTTGGACGTCAGCTGGCGAAATGGCTGCAAGTTTGAGCCCGGTATCGTGAATCTTGACGCCAAAATCGGCTTGACGAAAAATCACACAAACTTTCTGCTTTTTTGGAGTCGACAATGCCAAGTTACGACTATCGCTGCGAAGCGAACGGCCGTGTGATCGAGGTACGCCATCGTATGAGTGAAAAACTGGAGACCTGGGGCGAGGTCTGCGAAAAGGCCGGTATCCCCTTGGGCGATACCGCGGGCGATGCACCGGTGGCCCGGCTCATCACCGGCGGCAGCGTCGTATCCAGTTCCGCATTGTCGAATCCCGATGCGCCCGCCTGCGGAACCGGCGGATGTGGCGGCGGCATATGCGGCCTGAACTGAGGCCTGCCAGCACACGGGCAACTGCCGTGCCGCCCATCGCGTGACCCGCGGCACGGCAGTCTTAGGACCTGATCAGGCCCTCGCGCATCGAAACCGGTAAACGCCTCGGCCCCCAGTCGCCCGGCCGTGCCTCGAACACCCCGGCAATGTCGTGGCCGCATTCGCCGCAGCGCCCGACATCCAGGCGCCATTCACCCAACTGATACCAATCACGCTCGATCACGCGTGTGCCGCAACTCGGACAATAGGTGCTGGCCCCGTCGCTGTCGTGCACATTGCCGACGTACACATAATGCAGACCGGCGTTTATCGCAATCTGACGAGCCCTGGCGAGGGTCGCCGCGGCGGTTGGCGGTCGGTCGGTCATCTTGTAATCCGGATGAAAGGCCGAAAAATGCAAAGGCACATTCGGACCCAGCGTATGCATGAACCACTCGGCGAGCTGGTGAATTTCCTTTTCTCCATCGTTTTTGCCCGGGATCAACAGTGTGGTCACCTCGAGCCAGCAATCGGTCTCTTGGTGAATGTATGCCAGGGTATCGAGCACCGGCTGTAGATGACCGCCGGTGAGTTTGTGGTAGAAGTCTTCCGTAAAGGCCTTGAGGTCGACGTTGGCCGCATCCATGTAGGCAAAAAACTCTCGCCTCGGCTCGTCACAAATATAGCCGGCGGTTACGGCAACCGATTTCAAGCCATGCTCACGGCAGGCGATAGCCGTATCGATGGCGTATTCGAAAAAGATCACGGGATCGTTGTAGGTATAGGCCACGCTGCGGCAACCGAGTCGCCCGGCGGTCGCAGCGATGGTCGCCGGCGAAGCGCCGGCAGCGAGCGTATCGATTTCGCGCGATTTGCTGATGTCCCAGTTCTGACAGAACTTGCAGGCGAGATTGCAACCGGCGGTACCGAACGAAAACACCGACGTGCCGGGCAAGAAATGATTGAGCGGCTTTTTTTCGATCGGATCGACACAGAAGCCGCTTGAGCGACCGTAGGTGGTCGATACCATCTGATCGCCCTGGCGGGCGCGGACGAAACACAAGCCACGCTGGCCGTCCTTGAGATGGCAATAACGCGGACAAAGATCGCACTGGATGCGCCCATCATTCATCCGATGCCAATAACGACCGGGAAACGTGCCATTCGTCACGTGCAACCCCCCAATACGCTGTCTCCTGATGACATTATCGTTCACCGTGTTCCCGGCAACACACCGTAATCTCGCGGCGGCCGTACCATGCTTGCGCGCCCGGCACGGCCATCCATCGGCAGTGTTGTCTAAGAACGACGAATAGTACAACCGTGCATGCGGGCTTGATTTATCCACGAGGATGGTTCATTTACATACTTACCCACGTAACGCGCAACGGCGGAATTCCTTATCGATGAGGCCCTTTGCATAAGGCATGACCCATCGATCTGGCCAAAGCATAAGTACGTTTTATCCGATTCGGTTTTGTGAAAGATCTGACGCCGCGGCTGGACGTACTTCCTGGAAACACCCAACCCTTTGTGCGATATCCGGGGTTTGTTCAATTGACGTTAGGTAATCGTGATGGATATCAGAGCACCCGTCGTCGCCGGAATGTTCTATCCGGGTACCGAACGCGAACTGCGGCACGCCGTCGATGGCTATATGGCCGAGGCGACATCGGCCCTGGAGCGCAGGCCGCAGGCACTGATCGTGCCGCACGCCGGTTATCAGTACTCGGGACCGGTCGCCGCGAACGCCTATGCCACGCTGCTGCCATGGGTGAACCAGATCACGCGGGTCGCGGTGCTGGCACCATCGCACCGGGTTCCCTTCCGCGGCATGGCGATCAACAGCGCAGGGGGGTTTCGCACGCCACTGGGTACGGTAAAGGTCGAGCGCGACACCGTCGACGCGGTCGAGAAACTGCCCGGCGTATCAACCCTCGACGCGGCCTTTGCGCAAGAACACGCGATGGAAGTGCAACTGCCTTTCCTGCAATCGATCTTGCCGGACTTCACGCTGGTGCCTTTGATTGTCGGTGATGCCGACAACAAGGATGTCACGAGGGTCATCGAATACCTGGCCGATGATGGCTTACTTATCGTGGTCAGTTCCGACCTCAGCCATTACCACGATTACCTGACCTGTCGACTGCGTGACCGCGACACAACGGTCGAGATCGAGCGCCTGCACGCCGACGCCATCGGGCCTTACGATGCCTGCGGTGCTTATCCGATCCGTGGGTTGCTGACGGTCGCCGCCAAGCACGGTTGGCGGGCGAAAACCCTCGATTTGCGTAACTCGGGCGACACATCGGGTAACAAGTCGCAAGTCGTGGGCTATGGCGCCTATGCCTTCATCTAAGCCCGTCGCAACGCTGGATGTCGAACGGCGCAATACGCTGATCGAGGTCGCGCGGCACTCGATAACACACGGCCTTGACTACGCGCGCCCGCTAACGATCGACCCCACGACCTACCATCCCGATCTGCAACAGCGACGGGCCAGCTTCGTCACCCTGCACTTGGGCAGACAGCTTCGTGGCTGTATCGGGCACCTGGAGGCCCTGCGACCGCTGGTCGCCGATGTGGCCGACAATGCCTATGCGGCAGCCTTTCGCGACCCACGTTTTTCACCGCTGGGCAAAGCCGAGTGGCCACAGGTCAGTTTGTCGCTGTCAATACTGAGCAAACCGCAGCCGATGCACTTCAGCGACGAAGCCGATCTGATCCGACAGCTGCGACCGGGAGAAGATGGACTGATCTTAGAAGATGGCATGAAACGCGGCACCTTCCTGCCATCGGTCTGGGAAACGCTGAACAACCCGGCGGCCTTCCTGCGGGAACTTAAACGCAAGGCGGGTCTTGACGCCGAACACTGGACCGAGACACTGAAGGTCTCGCGTTATCACACCGAAAGCTTCGATGAGTCGACCGCAGGTTGACGCTGCATCCACTCAGCCTCGACGACTTTCCCAGGTGACTTGATTGCGCCCGTTCTGCTTCGATTGGTATAGCGCCTGGTCCGCACGAGCTATCAAAACCTGGGTTGCCTCGGCATCTCTCAACCAAGCGCCGCCGACCGAGGCCGAAACCGACAGGCTCTGGCCATCGGCAATATCCTCCGGCAACCGGATGATGCTCTGATCGATATGAGCACGGATGTTTTCGGCAACCGCCAGGCAACCGGCGCGCGGGGTATCCAGCAACAACACCGCGAACTCCTCGCCGCCATAGCGCGCAACCAGGTCACGACCACGCACACTACCCTTTATTTCCGCGGCCACGGCCTGCAACACGCAATCGCCCGCCAAATGGCCGTAAGTATCATTTACCCGCTTGAATCGGTCGATGTCGACCAGCAATAGGCAGGGCGCATGCGCTTGATCGCTACCGGACTCTGCCAAACCGTCCAGCGTTTCTTGAAAAGCCAGACGATTGAGCAAACCGGTTAACACATCCGAACGTGCCTCGACCTGCGACACCGCCAACTTGTCGCGAACCTCCTGCATCTCATCGGCCAACCGGGTCATTTTCTGTTTCAACTCGGCGCCATGATCGAGCGCGGCATTGGTCGCGGAGACCGCACGATCGATCAGACCGTTGAGATCATCTGCCGTCGTTTCACTTTCGAGACACTTCGCGATGTCGTGCAGTTCGGTGGAAAAGCCGGCATAGTGGCCATCGGCCCGATCGATGTGCGACATCAGTGCGCCGACTAGCTGGCCAAGCGCTGCCTTGGCGGTCTGGACCTTTTCGGTCCGTTCCGTCAAATAGCGTTCATACAATTCGCGTAACTGGTGCTCGGTAATGCCTTCCGGGCGGCTCAACAATGCGTCCATCTCGCGCCGGAGTTCGTGATTCGACTCACTGAGATACTCGTACCAAACGGCATAATTCAAAGGCGTAATCGGAATCTTCATTTCCGACATGCGTGGAATCGCCGAGCGTACGATATCCACCGTGTGGTCATAGTTGACGCTCGCTTCGTTTTCCGTCATAGGCACTCTCCCTCACGACTGTCGTTTATTACTTGTTACTTATATCGATCGCACTCGTGCCCGTGCGATCGTTGGTGGATGGCTCGATGCAACATCATGCGTCACGCACGTGCCCATCCGATGGCGATATGTTTTGATTTCTTCCTTGAGCATTTGGACGACCGAGTCAAAACCATCCGCGGCGGATGATATCAAGAGCGTTACTGTCCAGGTCGAATACCGCCTGAATATAACGTTAATCGATGTTAAGAAGATCGTTAATCACTCATAGTCATTCGGCTTGAAATGCCAAACGAGCAAAAACTGACACGGCGACAAGGATCAGCCGTTGTCGTCGCCGGTCTCGAGCGGGGCAAATACCAGGGTACGCATCGCCGCATTAAGGCGCTCTTTGACAGCGGCGTAGTCATCGAACAGGAAAATCACATAGGCGTCGGACACCTTGTTGCGATGCAGCGCGAGTAAGAGCCCCTGGCTGTGGTTGCTGGCAAAATCCTCGGTGATATCGAACACCGCCGCCGCCGCCCAATCGGCGTTGAACTTTTCCTGAGCCTGATCGGGCGGGTAGGCATTGCTCGGTGCATGCCGGCCACCGGCCAAACGCGACGCTAGGGATTCGAATACCAATGGGAAGATATGATTGGGATCGGGCACCGAACCGTGCGGATCATCGTATTCGATTCGCAGTCGTTTGAGCGGTCGCACCGCGACACGAATCTCCAAGTCGCCCTCGGGGCTACGTACCGCACGCTCGTAATCGAACACCGGGGTACTTTGTGCCGGCATATCGACAAACCCCGCGGGCGGTTCGAACAAAAGTTCGGCCTCGTTCAACAGGGCGGTAAAGCGGGCGGTATCGTCCATCGTGTTCGATGAGGCGACGACCGCCTGCGTCACCACCAGAGCCACCACCAAGGGTATTGCCAACCCATGACTCATGAATCTGTCTGCGTCGTATTCGACGCCTCCGTCAGCGCGGTACGCCAGTTTTTTAATAGATCCTCGGCCGTCTGCTTCCATTCGGCGTTTTCGGCAAGTTCCAGAAAGCGTTCGAGATCGGCCACCGCCTCATCGCCCCGACCCAACTCCCAATAGGTCGAGGCGCGATTGAAATAGGGTGCCGGAGCATGCGGATCGACCGCGATGCAACGGTCAAAATCGGTCAGGGCCTGATCGAACCGATGCTGGGCATAGTGCAGAGCACCGCGATTGAACAGTGCCGGAACCCAATCCGGTGAAATCTCGACCGCACGATTCAAATCCCGCATGGCCTCGTCGTAACGGCCGAAAGCGCGATAAGCCTGTGCCCGATTGACCCGGATCTCGGCATCGTTCGGTGCCAATTGTGTCGCCTTTTCGAGATCGGCCAGCGCGGCGCTGACCTGTTGCAATTGCAGACGCATGCTGGCCCGCACCGCGTACAACCGCGCTGCTTCCGGATACTTGTCGATACCCTCGGCGAGGGTTTTGAACGCGAGTTCGAGACGTCCCTCGCTATCGTGTTGCAAAGCCACCTTGATCAGGCGCTCGGGATCGAGCGCGGCATGCGGATCCTGTTGCCCGTGCGGTCCGGCAGGCGTGGTCGTTGACGTTGCGGCCGTCTGTGCAGCGACCGTCCGGCTGACCTCGGTTGGTACCGGCGGTGCGGTGATTGCCGCCTGCTCGATCGGCGGCGGACTGAATTCGCTACAGGCAGCGGTAAACCCTATTACGAAACAGATAAGCGGCAGACGGGATGAAACTGTCATAGCGTTTGATTCGTTGTGAAAAGGCGCCCCCGGATAACCGGGGGCGCAAACGGTTTTTATTTACTTCTTTGTCTCGGCATACGACTTGAGCAACCTGTTGAGCATCTCGATGTGCTCCTGGTCGTTCAACGTACCCGGCGTGGATACCTTTTCCCACAACTCGGCATTGGTCATCTCGCGATGGCAGCCGAGACACAAGCCCGTGCGTTCCATACCGTCACGCATCTCCTTCGGCAGCGAACGCGATAGCGGCCAGTGGGTACCGACGGTCTGAGTCTGTTGACCATCCTTGATGATGGTCGACCAGTCATAGTCCAGATCGGCGATCTTCGGAACCTGGATCTGATGACGGCCCGGGATAACCTGGCCCGTCTTCTGATCGATCAGATCCGCGACGATATCGACCGGATAACGGGTCTGGAACACACCGCCGGAGATGCCATAGCCCAGGGCCTTCGGATTATCGTGGCAGGACTCGCAGGTCCGCGCCTTGCGTTGTGCCGAATGCGGCTGAACCGGGGCCATGTCGATTCCGTCCGGGACACGCTCCTGACCCAGTTGTTTCTGCTCGTCGTAGGACTTGGCGAGCTGATTCAACGCAATGACTTCATTGTCACGGTCGAACACCGTGTACACGACTTGGCAACCCGGCATCAGCGGCGTCACGCGGCCTTCACCGTTGATCCCCAGGACCGGTTCTTCCCAACGCAGGTAGGAGCGGGTTTCGAAAACCTTACCGGGCGATTTCAGACCATGTGTGCCCAAGGGCGACTCGGCGGTCTGTCCGGCCTCGTCACGCTTGGTTCCACCCGCGAGCCAATCGGTATCCTGATAAGGGACGCCGTTCTTGTCCTTGCCATAGTTGACCTGCACGTGACAACCGTAGCACTGCGGTACCCAGGAGGCATGACAGGCATAACATTCGAGGCTGTCGTTATGCTTTTTCACCGCATTCATGGCGACCATGGCATCCGGCGACTTCCAGTTGTTGTCGATCTTCAACTGCTTGAGCAACGGCACTTCGAAGTCGACACCGGTTGCCGAGTGCATGATCACCTTTTTGCCATCTTTAACGACGTTACCGAACGGGTTGCCGCGCGCAGTCTTCAGATAGCCCTCACGCTTGGCGTAGGCGGTCGCGAATGCCGCGGTTTCGGTCTGCAGTTTATCGGTCAGCCCTCTTGGGGTCTGAGGCAAATCCTTGGCGAACTCTTCCGAGTAACCCAGCGGCAATTCCCAAGGGAATTCGTCGGTGGTGCCATGACAATCCTGACACTCGACCTCGACCTGGGCCAAGGTGGTACCGAAAATGTTGCCGTCACCGTGCATATCGATCGTCGTATGACAGTCCTGACACAGCAATCCACCTTTCGGATTCTCCGGACGCGAATCGATCTGGTGATGCAAATCGTCGGAGATGAACAGGTACTTCTTGGTATGTAACCCAGGCTGTTTACCGCCTTTGGCGTTGAAAGGCGAACCATAGGGGAACTCCATCAGGCCCTGATAGGTAACGCCGATACGCTTGCCGCGATTGTGGCAGGAATTGCAGGTCTCCACCGGGATACCGGAGTACTCGACGTCGCCGTGCTTGACCTTGGTCTTGCGCGTCGCTTGGATCTTATGCGTGAGCATATGACCTTTTTCGGTTTTGTCGATGGTCGGATCCTTGCCCTCGTAGTAACCCTCGTTGCCATAGGGGATATGGCAGGACGAGCAACCCATGCCGCGGTAGTCACCGCGCTTTTCACGCCCCTTGATGCCAACGTGGCAACGTTGGCACTGCTGGCGTTGATAGGTAAAACCGGCCAGCTTGGGGTCTTTTTCGATCTCCTCCACCGAAGGCTGCGGCACCTGGGTCAGTTCGGTCGGGAACTGTTCCTTATGCGCGGCAACCATAGCCTTCATGTATTCCTTGTATTCGTCGGTACCGACCTGCGGCACCTGGCCGTCGGTATCCTTCACATCATAGTTGCCCCAAGGCACCTTGTGATTCTGCACCTCGGGGATACCCCAGGTATGCAGATTGCCCTGGATCTTGCCGGCCTCGGTGTTCATCAAAGAACGCTCGACCCGGTAGGCATAACCGACGTGGCATTGACCGCAGGTTTTGTCCGCGATCCAGACCGAACCCGGGTCCGGGTAGAAGGTCTTCGGTCCGTTACCGTCTTTGAGGGCCTTAGGCGCGCCTTTGTGGGCCGTCTCCACCGTGGTCCCGGTCGGATCACCGCCGTGACATGTCACACAGCCTTCCGGATCACCGTTGGCCGCACCTATCGCTTTGATCTGCAGCATCATCGCGGACGCATCGTCACGGATGTCCTCAACCCCGTCATGGCAGGCCAAACACCCGGCCTTCCCCGATGACGCGGTCTTCGCGACCGACCCGTAACTTGCGCCGGCAATCAGCAGCAATGCCAATAGCGCGAGTACTTTTTTCATCGTGTTTCTCCCCTTGGCGCATCGATCACGCCGACCCGTTCGACGTTTTCGAATTCAACGGAAGAAACGCACATCCCATGCCGTAAAAAATCGGCGGTGCAGGTTACTTGACTTCAATCAAATCGGCCAAAAACAAAACCCTAAATTCAAAAGGTTATAACTTTTGGGAATGCGAGGTGGGCAGTCACAAACCGCCTTGGATGTGATGGATTAGCAGAACAAGTCGTTCAAATCCGCAGGCACCGAACCTTGTTGTTGAACGAATTGTTCAACCGAACCGGGCAATCGCCAATACCCATGAATATCCTTCCTAATACGTCTGCAAGGCCTGATGATGGTCTTCTTTCGGTAGCAAAATCGTCATAAAACACTTTCCCGGCTATGCTGTCTGACAACGGAAGCGTATATACAACGGCCATACATCGACGAGGAAAAACCAACCATCATGGCTGCATTGATCTCCCAGCTCAGCGTTCGCAACGGAATCATTCTGATGCTCGGGCTGCTCTCGGCATTGTTCGCGTTGCCGGCTCTGGCCCACGGGGATGCCGAACAGGTCATGGCCTGGGGTCAGATGGGCATGCAGTTGTTCGGCGGCCTGGCGCTGTTTTTGTTCGGCATGGAACAAATGGCGGACGCGCTCAAGGCGGTTGCCGGCGCGCGTATGAAGTCCATACTGGCGAAACTCACGTCGAATCGGGTCATGGGCGCGATCACCGGCGCCTTCGTTACCGCGGTGATACAGTCTTCCTCGGTTACCACGGTCCTGGTGGTCGGCTTTATCTCCGCCGGCCTGATGACGCTCTCGCAATCCGTCGGCGTCATCATGGGTGCCAATGTCGGGACCACCGTTACCGCGCAGATCGTCGCCTTCAAGATCACCAAGGCGGCATTGCTCATGATCGGCATCGGTTTCGGCATGATGTTCATGTCGAAGCACGAGAAAATAAAGCAGTACGGCACCATGCTGATGGGCTTGGGCCTGGTGTTCTTCGGCATGAGCGTCATGAGCGACGCCATGAAGCCTCTGCGTAGCTACCAGCCGTTCCTCGACCTGATGGTACAAATGGACAACCCCTTGGTCGGGATCGCCGTCGCTGCCGCGTTTACCGCCTTGGTTCAATCATCGTCGGCGACCACCGGCATTGTCATCGTCATGGCCAGCCAGGGTTTCATTTCCTTACCGGCCGGCATCGCACTGGCCTTCGGCGCGAACGTCGGCACCTGTGTCACCGCAATGCTTGCGTCCATCGGTAAACCCCGCGAGGCCGTGCGCGCTGCCGCCGTGCATGTCCTGTTCAATATCGCCGGGGTCTTGGTATGGTTTCTGTTCATCCCCCAACTGGCCCAGATCGTCACTGCAATCTCACCGGCTTACCCCGAGTTATCGGGCCTCGACCGGCTTGCCGCCGAAACCCCGAGACAGATTGCCAATGCACACACTATTTTCAATATCGCCAACACCGTGATGTTTCTCGGCCTGACCACGCAGATGGCACGCCTGGTCGAACGCCTTATTCCCGACAAACCCTTCGAGACCGAGATTCTCTCGGTCACCGCACGCTACCTGGAACCCGAGTTGCTGCGTACGCCGGCGCTGGCGCTGGACCGGGTACGCATGGAAGTTCAACACATGGGTCAGGTGGTCCAAGACATGCTCGAAGACATCATGCCGGCGATTCTGACCGGCAACAAATCGACTCTGAAACGCATTCGCGCCAGGGATGACGAGGTCGACATTCTCTACGCCCAGATACTCGATTACATGGGCCAGATCAGCAAGGGCACCATGACCGAGGCACAAACCGACGAGTTTCTCGAATTGATGACCGCGTTAGGTGATTTGGAAAACATCGGCGATACCATCGAGACCAATCTGGTCGACCTCGGCAACAGTCGCATCGACGCGGGCGTCTCCATTAGTCAACCCACACGCGAGGTGCTGAGCAATTTTCACAAGGTCATCAAAACGGCGACCACAAACGCCATTCAGGCCGTCGCCCAAAACAATCAGGATGCGGCCACAGCGGTGTTGGAAATGAAAAGCAACATCGACGATCTCGCCGACTCCGCGGCCGTTCATCAGGCCACCCGGCTGGTCGCCCAGGAGCCCAATCGCATTCCCGCCTACACCATCGAAATCGACATCATCGAAAAACAAAAACGGATCTATTACTTCGCCCGACGTATGGCCAAGAGCGTCACGATACTCGAAGAACCGAACGAGCTGGAGAGCGCCCCTGCGGCCGGATCCGCCGACTGATGCCGCACGGGATTCTTCACGAAGGCGGTGTAATCGAACGTTAATAATAAGGTCATATATTTATAGCAGAATTGTCATTAAATCGTATCGATCCGCTTCCCGACCGGCAGGGATAAGACGATGGAAATGGCAAAAATACTTACCGGACTATGGACCCGCGATTCGTCCAGGACTCTCCAGAACCACGCCCGATGCCACAAGATCGACGAACTGCTGGAAAAGCTGCAACAAAAACAAGAAAGGCTCGAACGAAAATTGGCGCACGAACACCGCCACACCACCCGTCGTCAACTGAAACTCGCTATCGCGGTCGTTAGCCTGCAACGCAAGAAAGGGCTCGCACGACGTATGGAGCTGCTGAGCGATACCGAATGAACTATCCGGCCAGCATTCGGCTTTGACAATCAGTTTTCGCCATTGTCTTCCGCAACACCTTGCGGCGGCACGATGCCGTAGTCGCGCATCATTCGCCGCAAACGCGGGCGCGATATACCGAGGATCTCGCAGGCCTCGCCGCGGTGCCAGTGAGTCGCCCGCAACACCCGGGCGACATGATTACGCTCCATCTCGGCCAGGCTGCCCAAACCGGCCGTCGCGGTGGGCGTCGACGCAGCGCTTTGGCCATTGAGGACTTGCAATTCCGGTGGCAACAGATCGAGCGTCAGCGCATGGCCGGCAGACAAGGCGACTGCCTTGAGCAATACGTTTTCCAATTCGCGCACATTGCCGGGCCAACGGTAATCGGCAAAACAATCGAACACGGCCTGATCGATATGGGTGATGGCGCTGCGCAATTCCTTATTGATCCTCGCGAGTAAGGTCTGAACCAGATCTTCGAGATCTTCGGGGCGTTCACGCAACGGCGGTAAATGCACGTTGACGACCTGCAGACGATAGTACAGATCCTCGCGAAACAGCCCCTGCGCTACCCGCTGATCCAGCGCGACATTGGTCGCCGCAATGATCCGGGCGTCGGCGTGCGAGGGGCTCTTGGCGCCGAGCGGGGTGAACTCCTTGTATTGCAATACCCTAAGCAACTTGGCCTGCATTGCCGGCGACATCTCGCCGACCTCATCGAGGAAAATGGTACCGCCCTCGGCCAACGCGAACTTGCCCGGCTGGCGTCCGACCGCACCGGTGAAGGCTCCCTTCTCATGCCCGAACAAATCAGATTCCAACAGGCTCTCGACCACCGCGGCGCAATTGACCGCGACGAAAGGGCCATCGGCATGTGCGCTGGCATTGTGAATCGCGCGCGCCACCAGCTCCTTACCGGTTCCGCTTTCGCCGCTGATCAATACCGTGGTGTTGCTACGCGCGACCAGGCCGATGGTCTTGAACACCTCCTTCATCGCCCGGCTGCGGCCAACCATCTGGAAACGCCCGCCGGCACTGTCGTTGGTCGGCACCAATTGGTCGGCGCCATCCGCACCGAGTAGACGCGCTACGGCGGCATCCAACTCGTCGATATCGACCGGTTTGTGGATGTAGTCCTCTGCGCCTTGCTGCATGGCCTCGATGGTCGTATCCATGTCGTGGAAGGCGGTGATCATGATCACATGCGGTGATGGCTGTAACGCCTTCAGGTCTGGCAGGAGTTCGAGTCCGGACCGACCCGGCATGCGTATGTCCAAAATCACCAGCTGCGGATGAAGCGCAGTCGCAGCGGCCAATCCGCCTCCGGCATCGTGTGCCACCGTGGTGTCGAACCCCTGTGCACGCAAATGCAACTGTAACGTGCGGGCACTGGCCTGATCGTCGTCGACTACCAGGATGCGGCTCATTGGGCGGCCCCCACCACAGCCTGGTCTTCGTGTCCCGGCGGCGCGGCGGCATTTGCCGGCGTCAAAGGCAACGTCAGTACGGCGCAGGTACCTTGCGGCGAGTTCGCGCGCAATTCGATTTCCCCACCATGTAAATCGACGATCTGGCGCACGATTGCCAGACCGAGGCCGGTACCTTTGGTGCGCGTCGTGAAAAAGGGCTCGAACAGCCGTTCACGCACCCCGGGTTCGATGCCGTCGCCATTGTCGCAAACCTGGATGCAGATCTGTCGACCGGCGGCGGTGAGTTCGACATCCGCGCTCAACATGACCCGACGTTCGCCGACCGGCCGCGCCGCAGCGGCTTGCAAGGCATTGACCAGCAGATTGGACAACAACTGGCGCAACTTGGAGGCGTCGCCGGGAAAAGTCGGCAGGCCCGGCGGACAGCTGGCCGCCACCTCGGCTTCGTACTCCGAAATGCGACGGCGCACGGTACCGATAACCCCATCGAGCAGCTTGTCGGCATCCAACCAAACGGTTTTGAGTTCACCCGGCCGCGCATAGGTCAACATATCGGTAATGATGTCCTCCATATAGCGGATCTGTTCCTGGCCGATCTCGGTCAACTCACGCGCCTCGGCATTGGCCGCCTGTTTGCCCAGAATCTGTACCGCCATTTTGACCGACGACAGGGGATTGCGCAGATCGTGCGCCAACATGGTCGCCATCTGGCCCATGGCCGCCAGCGCCTGTGCCCGGGCAAGTTCCTGATTGCGGGCATCGACCTCCTGTTGCAAACGTCTGCGCTCGGTAATGTCTTCCTTGACTGCGAGGAAATGGGTGATTTGCCCGTCGGTATCGCGCAGCGCCGATATCACCGCGGCCTCCCAATAGAGCGAGCCATCCTTGCGCCGATTGTGAAACTCGCCGCGCCATTCGCCACCATGTTTCAAGGCGTCCCAAAGGCGCTGGTACTCGCTCAGCGGCGTCTCTCCGGATTTCAACACTCTCGGATTGCGTCCCCTTACCTCATCGAACCGGTAACCGGTGACCTCGGTGAACTTGCGGTTCACATACTCGATATGCCCCGCTCGGTCGGTAATCTGTACGATCGCCGGGCTCTGCTCGACCGCCTGCGACAGCTTGTGGATTTCGTTTTCAACCCGGCGGCGCTCGGTGATGTCTTCACCAATCGCCGTCAGACCAACGATGCTACCCTGAGCATCGCGTGCCAGGGTGTTGTTCCACGCGACCAGGCGGCGCTCACCCGTACGCGTAACCACCTCGCCCTCGAACTCCGGTGGAAACTCCTCGAAACGCAGGCGATCCAACACCGCACAGGTGGCCTCGCGTTGATCGGTCGGCACGAAACGCTCGACCCAGTCGCTACCGATGACCTCGTCGCGCCGCCAACCGGTGAGATCGAGCAGATAATGATTACAGAAGGTCAGTCGGCCTTCGAGATCGACCATCAATGCGACAAGACCGATATCCTCGAGCGTCTGCCGGAATCGCCGTTCATAAGCGCGCTGCGACTCGGCCGCGCGACGATGCGCCGTGGCACTGGCCAACAGCCATGACAGACCGGCAAGCAACGCCAACACACCGAGATAAAGCCCGGCATGACGCGCGATGAACCTGCCGATACCCAACGACGCGGCATCCAAACGCACATGCGATATCACCTTCCAGGCCTCGCGTTGCATCCCCGGCACACGACCCGGCGACAGCGCATCGGCTGCCTGGCTGGCCGGCCAGATCGTGGCGAAGGTAAACAGGCCATTGGCATCGACGAATTGACCGGCACTTTCGTCTTGGATGTGCCGCCAAGTGTTGCCATACCGCCGTCCGAAGTTATCTTCGCGACCGAACATGAAACCCCAGGCCTCGTTCGGACGCGGGCTGCTCAACCAGTAACCGTCACCATTGACCAATTGGACATGATCGGCAATGTTTGCAGCCGCCTGGCGAAAACGCTCGAGCAAACGTTCGCCAAGATAGTTCAACACCACCAGGCCCTGACGTCGGCCTTTGCCGTCAAACACAGGTGTGGCAAAGCGCAGCATGGGCTTGATCGGCTGCTCGACGACGCCGTCCTCCACATTCAAATCCAAAGGTGACAGATAAACCTGACCGGCGGCCAACCGATTTCCGCGCTCGACGTAGTAACGACCCGATTTGTCCTGCAGACGGCGACTGTCGACCAATTCGGGTTCACCATCGCCCATATTGACCCGGACCACCTCGAAGCCGCGGTGATCGAGAAAACGGATTTGATCGTACAGGCCCTTTTCGCGCGCGAAGGTAAGAAACACCTCGGCCAGAAAACGCCGTCGCCCCTCGGCGACCGCCGGATCGAAACTCATACTCTCCACAAGACGGCCGAGGAACAACAAATCGGTGGTGACCGAAGCGATATCGGCAACCAGGGCACGCCGCGCCAGTTCGACATTCAAAGTCTCTCGGGTATCGCGCAGGGTCCCCTCGGCACGATAATCGACATAGAAATGCACCAGCACCACCGCACCCAGCAACATCGCCAGGGCAATGAACAGACCGATGAACATCGGCCAGGTCCCCGAGCGTCGAATTGACTTAATCTCAGCGGTCATCGATGGCATATCCGGGCAATGAACCGGGGTGAGGCGCGACGCGCCGTGGGCTGCAGAATACTCACCACGGAGGGGCTTTAAGGCCTACAGCGACCGAATCCTGCGTCAGGACACTAGCACAATCGAGTACGAACTGCCGGTGACGGCCGTGTCGAGCGAACACGCGACGCGAATGCCGACGGCCTGAAACCGGCGATGCGGGAAACTAAGCGGCGAAAAGGGCCGACACCGCAAGGTGCCGGCCAAGATGGCGTTTAATGTCGACTTGTCGCGCCCGTGCGCACCTTGGCGACGCGGCTGGCATCACGCCGGCGCCAGGCCTTTTCGCTCTCGACCGCGAGGAACACCAACACCCCGACCATCAGCGCCCAAGCCCAGGCGAGGCTGTCGGTTGCCGCGGTGCCGAACAGCGTATTCATCGGCCCCCAGTAGGTGAACGTCAACTGCAGCACCAAGACAACACCAATCGAGCCGTAGACCCAACGGTTGCCACCGAGATTCTCCTTCAGCCAGGCTGCCGACAGGTCATGGCGAACACTCAGCAGATAGAAGATCTGGCCCATGACCAACGCATTTACCGCGGCGGTCCGCGAGGCCTCCAGCGCCTCACCGCGCGCCAACTCCCACAGGAAGACCCCGACCGTGCCGACGATCAGTACGCTCGACACCAAAGCGATACGCCATAGCAGAAAACCGTCGAGGATCGGCGCCGAGGCATTGCGCGGCGGTCGCCGCATGATTTGCCGTTCCGGTGGCTCGAAGGCCAGGGTGAGGGCCAGGGTGACCGCAGTCACCATGTTCACCCAAAGTATCTGCACCGGTGTAATCGGCAACATCAATCCAAACAGGATCGCGGCAACGATGACACCCGCCTGCGCACCATTGGTCGGCAAAATGAACTGTATCGATTTGCGCAGGTTCTGGTAGACCGTACGGCCCTCCTTTACGGCGCGGGCAATGGAGGCAAAGTTGTCGTCGGCGAGCACCATTTCGGATGACTGCTTGGCGACCTCGGTGCCCTTGATGCCCATCGCCGTGCCGACATCGGCGCGCTTGAGCGCCGGTGCGTCGTTCACGCCATCACCGGTCATGGCGACCAACTCGCCGCGCGCCTGCAAGGCCGTTACCAGACGAAGCTTCTGCTCGGGACTGGTGCGGGCGAACACATCGACATCGCCGACCGCCGCCTGCAAGGCCACATCGTCCATCGCATCGAGGTCGGCGCCAGTGAGTACGTCACGACCGTTACCGATACCGATTTGCGCGGCTATCGCACGTGCCGTCAGCGCATGGTCGCCGGTAATCATTTTCACCCTGATACCCGCGCTATGACAGACCTCAACCGCCTCGATGGCCTCGTCGCGCGGCGGATCGATAATACCGACGATACCCAACAATACGAGTTGATCGGCCACGTCGTCATGATCCAACTCCCGCGCAACCGGCGGACCCTGTTTGGTCGCTATCGCCAACGTCCGCATACCCTCGGCAGCCAGATGTTCGACCGCCTGATTCCAGCGCCCGGCGTCGATCGGGACATCGGACACACCCTGGCGTGAGCTGGCACAACGCGGGATCACGACCTCGGGAGCGCCTTTGACCACCACAAACGACGCATCGTCATTGTCATGCCGTGTCGCCATGTAACGGTAGGCAGGATCGAATGGGATCACGCCGCGTCTCGGGTAGGTGGAGCGGATATCGGTACTATTGAAACCGGCACGTGCGGCGAGAGTCACCAAGGCACCCTCGGTAGGGTCACCTTCGGCACGCCAGATACCGTCAGCCTCGTTGATCTCGGCATCGCTGCACAACAAAGCCGCGCGAGCCAGCGCCTCGACATCCCGCTTGGCGGCGGTACTGCCATCGGCACGTTCGAGCTTGCCATCGGGCGCGTAGCCGACACCGCTGACATTGGTCAGCCCGCGCTCGGTGACCACGGCCTGCACCATCATTTCGTTGCGGGTCAAGGTGCCGGTTTTGTCCGAGCAAATCGTACTGATGGCACCCAGGGTCTCGACCGCCGGCAAGCGGCGAATAATGGCATTTCGCTTGGCCATGCGTTGTACGCCAATCGCCAGAGTGATGGTGACGATCGCCGGCAAGCCCTCGGGGATTGCCGCAACCGCAAGCCCGACAGTCGCCATGAACAATTCGACCAAGCTGTGTCCGGGGGTGTCCGGCGTCATGGCACCGAATGCAAAGGTCGCGGCGGCCACCGTAAGGATTGCGACCGTGAGCCAGCGGCCAAATTGATCGAGCTGTCGGGTCAACGGCGTAACCAAGGTCTGTACCTCGGTGAGCATCGCATTGATGCGGCCGAGCTCGGTCCCCATGCCCGTCGCGACGACCAAGCCTGTCGCTTGGCCACCGGTCACGAAGGTACCGGAATAGGCCATGCATTTACGATCGCCGAGTAGGGCATCCGCCGCGACCGCATCGACCGATTTGGACGCCGGCACGGACTCACCCGTCAGCATCGCCTCGTCGATCTGCAAGCGTGTCGCATCGATCAAACGCAAATCGGCGGGGACCTTGTCGCCCGCCTCCATCAAAACGATGTCGCCGGGCACCAGGTCTTCGGCAGCGATGGTTTCACGTTGCCCGTTACGCACCACAGCAGCGCTCGGCGACAGCATGTTCGCCACGGCCTCAAGCGCGCGCTCGGCCTTACCCTCTTGCAGAAAACCGACAATGGCATTGATGATCACCACGCCGATGATGACCGCGGTGTCGACCAACATGTCTAACAAAGCGGTCATCAGCGCGGCGGACAGCAGCACATAAACCAGTACATTATGGAACTGCAACAGGAAGCGCATGACAGGGCCGCGTCGTCGCGGTGGGTCAAGCCTGTTAGGGCCGTGTTGCGCCAGTCGTTCGGTGGCTTGATCCGGGTCAAGCCCGGCCTTTGAGGTATCTAATCTTTCGAGACAGGCCTGCGCACTGTCACCATGCCAATTCTCGGGTTCGCTTTGTTTGTCTGAGCTGTCCACATTAATCCCCTTACACGCATGGGTGTTTGTTGGATAGGATCGACCGTTCGTCACAGTCCCTGTGACTTTCAAAACAGGTGCGAGGTCAGTGCGGAAGGTTCGGAATATGGACAGCCGACTAGCGGATTTGCCGAACCACGTAATCTGTGGGTATTGTTTCTGCGAACGCTTGTTTAGGCAATGCTGTACAAACCGAGCAGGCGCCCCGCCGCCAACATCGCTCGCGTTTCGTTCACGACGATTAAACCCGTTGGACCCGGACCGCGTTCATTCGGGTTTTTCAGCCAGTTCCCGATCCAACCGTCGGGTCAGACGCAACGGTGAACCGGTTCGCCGTGCCAATAGATCGTAAGCCACCGGCACGATAAACAAAGTAAACAGCGTCGCGGCCAACACACCGGCCAGAATGACCGTACCCATGACCGCACGCGTCTCCGAACCGGCACCTGACGACAGCAACAACGGCAAGGAACCGGCGGCGGTCGTAATACCGGTCATTACGATCGGACGGAAACGCACCTCGGTTGCCTCGAGCAAAGCCGCGTGAAACTCGCGCCCTGCATCTCGCAACTGATTGGCGAACTCGACGATCAAAATACCGTTCTTGGCCGCGAGACCGACCAGCATAATCAAACCGATCTGACTGTAGAGATTGAGCGTCTTGTCGGTGAGATAGAGCCCGAGTAACGCCCCGGCGATCGCCAACGGTACGGTCAGCATAATCACGAACGGATGCACCCAACTCTCGAACTGTGCGGCGAGTATGAGATAGACCACCAATACACCGAGCACGAATACGAACACGATGGAGTCGCCGGCCGACTTGAAGTCTTGCGACTGTCCTTTGTAATCGATAATCACCTTGCCCGGCAGATGCTCACGCACCAGGCCTTCAAGGTAATTCAACGCCTGACCGAGCGACAACCCATCGGCAAGATTGGCCTCCAGCGTGATCGAACGTACCCGGTTGTAACGATTGAGCCGAATGGAATCGGCAACCTCTTCGAGATACACCAGGTTCGCCAATGGAATCAACGTATCGGTGCGTTGCGAACGTACGTAGATGTTGGACAGATCGGTCGGCGTGCGTTGGACATCGCGCTCACCTTCCAGAATGACATCGTACTCCTCACCGTCTTCGATATAGGTCGTGACCTGGCGCGAACCGAGCATGGTCTCCAAAGTACGTCCGATCTCACCGATGGTCACCCCGAGATCGGCGGCGCGATCATAATCGATGATCACCTGAAGCTGTGGCTTGGTCTCTTTGTAATCCCAATCGAGGCCTTCCAGACCCGGGTTGGATGCCTGGATCTTTTCGACCAATACATCGCGCCATTGCGCCAGTTCCTCATAGGTACCGCCGCCGATGACGAACTGCACCGGTTTTTGAATACGCGCACCAAAACCCTGCCGCATGACCGGAAAGGCGCGCACACCGGGCAGGTCGCCCAGACGACTGCGTACGTCGGCCATGATGTCCCAGGCGGAACGGCGCTCGTCCCAATCCGACAAGACATTGATGACGATACCGCTGTTGAAGATTTCGAAATTACTGAATGCACGTGGCGCCCGCACCAATAGACGCGTCACTTCACCGGACTCGACCAAAGGCGTCAAACGACGCTCGATCTCATCCATATAGTCCTTCATATAGTCGTAAGTTGCGCCCTCAGGACCATTCACGATAACGAAAAAGGCCCCACGGTCTTCCTTCGGCGCATATTCGCTTGGGGTTTTTTCCAACAACCAGTAGCTGCCGCCAAAGATACCGAGAAAGATCACGCCAACCACCCACTTGTGTCGCAATGCGCCACGCAACAACCATTCGTATCCGTCTCGAATCCGACCGAATCCGGCATCGATCGCGCGCATGAGGGAATGTTTCCCCGCATCTTTGGGCAAGACCTGCGACGCCAGCATCGGCGACAAGGACAAGGCAACGAAACTCGAAAATGCCACCGCCGCGGCCATGGTCAACGCGAACTCGGAAAAGAGCCGCCCGACATCGCCTTGCAGAAAGGCGATGGGCACAAACACCGAAACCAACACGACGGTGGTCGCGATCACTGCGAAGGCGACCTGGCGCGCACCGCGAAACGCGGCGACCAAACGACTCTCGCCATAGAGTTCCATACGGCGGTGGATGTTTTCCAACACAACAATGGCATCGTCGACCACCAACCCGATCGCCAGTACCAGGGCAAGCAGGGTCAGGATATTGATGGAGAAACCCAGTATCCAAAGCATCAGGAAGGTCGCGATCAACGAGACCGGCACCGTGACCGCCGGCACCAACATCGCACGCGCACTGCCCAGGAAGACGAAAATCACGCTGATCACCAGCAAAATGGCGATACCCAGCGTTTTGTAAACCTCGGCAATGGCACCCTTGACGAATACCGAGGTGTCGTAACTTTGTTTGATCTCCATGCCATCCGGCAGATTGGCGTTAATGCGTGCCGTCTCGGCTTTGGCTAGATCGGCCACCGCGATGGTATTTGCCGTCGACTGCTTGATAATGCCGATACCGACCATGGGCACCCCGTTACCACGAAAAAAGGTGCGATCTTCTTCAGCGCCTTTTTCGACCCGCGCGACATCACCCAGACGTACCAGATAACCGTCGTCACCGCGCGCCAACACCAGCCGGGCGAAATCATCGGGCGCGAGGAAGCTGCGTGCGACCCGCACGGTAAACTGGCGATCGACGGAATCCAGGCTGCCGGCCGGCAGCTCCAGGTTCTCGGCACGCAGCGCATCGCTGACGTCGCTCACCGCCAGCCCTCTCGCCGCCAGCGCGTTGCGGTCGAGCCAGATGCGCATGGCGAAGGTCTGACCGCCGCCGACCCGCACGCGCGCGACCCCATCGAGCACGGAGAAACGATCGACCAGGTAGCGCCTCGCGTAATCCGACAATTCGGGTACCGTCATGCGATCGCTGACCAAATTCAGCCACATGATGACGTCTTCGTTGCTGTCGACCTTCTGGATCTCCGGCGGGTCGGCCTCGTCGGGCAGGTCGTCCAATATCGTCGACACACGGTCGCGGATATCGTTGGCCGCGCCATCGACGTCACGGTCGATATTGAACTCGACGGTGATGACCGAGCGACCGTCCTCGCTTTGCGATTCGATAAAGCGGATGCCTTCGACACCGGCGATACGATCTTCGATCAGTTGGGTGATCCGGGTCTCGACCACGTTCGCCGCGGCGCCAGGATAAATGGTCTCGACCGAAACCACGGGCGAATCGATATCGGGATACTCACGCAATGGCAGTCGATCGAAGGCCACCAGGCCGAAGGCAATCAACAGCAACGACAATACCGACGCGAATACCGGCCGCTTGACCGACACATCGGACAGAATCATCGGCCGGCGTCCCCGGCCGCGGCCTTCTTCCGATCGCCCAGCATTTCTTCGAGCGTAAGACGGCCGTCATCGATGGCCTGTACGGCTACCGGCTGGCCCGGGCGGGCACGCAGCGTTCCGTCGGTGATGACCAACTCACCGATCGACAAGCCGTCGAGAACCTCGACCTCACCCGGCCGACGCGATCCGATCTTGATCGGACGCCGTTCGGCCTTGTGGCCACCACCTTCCGGCGCCGCAACCAACACGAACTGCTCGCGGCCGAGTGGCATCAATGCGGATTCCGGAATAACCAGGACATCACGCGGGTTCTTGCGTAACGCCACCTGCATCAACATACCGGGCTTCAGCAGACGTTCTTCGTTCGGCAACAGCACCCGCACCAAGAGCGAGCGGCTGACCGGATCGACCCGACTGTCGATACTACGTACCTTGCCGCGGAATTCCCGTTCGGGATAAGCGCGGCTGCGCGCAACCATCGGCAGGCCGGGTTTCAGGCTGGACAGATAGACGTTCGGCACCGACAAATCCAGCTTCATTACCGAATCGTCATCCAATGTCGTGATCAAATCACCCGGCTCGACCAGGGCACCGACGCTAATGTTGCGCAAACCGAGCACACCAGAGAAGGGCGCCTTGATCAGCCGATCGGACAATCGTGACTCGATCGCGGACAGTCGTGCACGCGCGGTGTCTTGTTCACGCCGACGCTCGTCCAACAACGACTTTGCCGCCGTGCCCTGCGACGCCAATGACTGCACCCTGCGATATTGGCGCTGGGCCTCTTCGACCAGGGCCCGGGCCTCTTTCAGCTGAGCATCTTCCTCGGTACTGGTCATTTCGACCAATAAATCGCCCTGAGCAACGCGGTCACCGTCGTCAAAATGCAAGGCGCTGACCTTTTCGGTGACCGATGCGGTCAGGGTCACCGATTCGTTGGCGCGCAAGGTACCCAATGCTTCGATACGGTCTTCGAAGCGATCGATTTTGGCCTCGGCGGCAAACACCGGCGTTGGCGTTGGCGCGGCAAATACCCCATGCACCGAAATCAAAAACAGCAACAACACGAGAACGAAGCCCGTTCCGAACGGGCGAGCGGCATTGGACATGATCAGCGACAGCATATGGGGAATGGTGGTCCCTAAGACCTCGCTATGGCGAATTGATTCCGCTCGATACCGCGCGCGGCAAGCGAATCCTCGCAGCAACGACTTTGCCGCGAGAACGCTAGCAAATTACGGCATCGACGATCGACTATGCTGGGTGGGTCGATTCGCCGGCCGACAACGCCGCTGCCTGGAGAAAAGCTCATGTTACGTTCCTTCGCCTGCATGCTGGCCATGTTCCTCGCCTTTGTCGCGCCAGCCGAGCAAAGCGTCAACCCCGGAATCAATCGGGCTTACGAGAACGCGGACTTCGACCGATGGCAGGGAATCTTCGAACGCGACGGGCGCGAGGTGTGGGACCGGCGCGACGATATCATTCGCCATCTGCGATTGCGGCCCGGACAGCGCATTGCCGATGTCGGCGCCGGTACCGGGTTCTTCAGCATGCTAATGGCCGAGGCCGTCGGGCCCGAAGGACGGGTCTATGCGGTCGATATCACGCCGAGCTTCGTCGCCGAAACCGAACAACGAGCCAAAAATCAGGGTTTGAACCATGTCGTCGGGATAGTCAACGACCCGCACAGTACGCGATTACCCGTCGATAGCGTCGATCTGGTTTTCATCAGTGACACCTATCATCACTTCGAATACCCGCAATCGACGCTGCGCAGCATCTATGAAGCGCTGACGCCGGCCGGTGACTTGGTTGTCATCGATTTCATACGCATCCCCGGATTCAGCAGTCCCTGGGTGCTTAACCACGTAAGAGCCGGCGAACCGGAGGTGATCGCCGAGATCGAGGCGGCCGGATTTTCCCTGGTCGAACGACTGGATTTCATGCGAACTCAGTACTACCTTCGTTTCAGTAAACGCTAAAGCGGTACGCCAAAGGCCTCTCGACGCACGAAAGGCCAAATTATTCCCAATCCGTTGTCACTTTGCGTTGATGGAAAATCGAATGGTGACATAGGCCTAGAGTAGTTTAAGCTTGGGTTCCGCTGTGTGCGGAGGAAGTGGGCGGAACGGGAGCGTCGGGCAGGCGCACCGACATCGGTCCGCCTGACTTCATCGCTCTCTCGCGGCAAATTAGAACATTAACAAAATGTGCAGCAGCACTGCTCATTGAACACCACAACAAAACAACCTTGCGAGGTGGAGGTCCATATGTTGAGAAGAACCCTATTTGCATTGCCGATGGCACTCGCCTTAGGGACGACGGCGAGCGCAGAGTCGGATAAGGCACCGGAAGATGTGCTCAACGAGTTGATCAACAAGGTCGACTCTAAATATCTCACCCAGAGTGAGCAAAACATCATGATGATGCCCGACAACCCGGCTTATTGGACGGTGGACGAAGGCGAAGAACTTTTTAGCGAACCACGCGGCCCGAAGAACGCGTCGCTGGAGACCTGCGACTTCGGCAAAGGCCCGGGAGTGCTTGACGGCGCCTATACCGAAATGCCGCGCTTTTTCGCCGACACCGGCAAGGTCATGGACCTTGAAACCCGGCTGATCCATTGCATGATGACCATCCAGGGCTTTACCAAAGACGATGCGCCGGTGAAAAAACGCCACGGCTCCGGTTCCGACATGATGAAGCTGCAGACCTACATCGCCAGCAAATCGAACGGACAACCGTGGAATCCACCGATGGATCACCCGCTGGAGCGCGCCATGCGTGACGCCGGCAAGGAACTGTTCTATCGCCGCGCGGGCAGCTTCGACTTCAGCTGCAAGACTTGCCACGGGGCAACGGGTAAGCGCATTCGCGCCTCCGTGCTGCCCAGCGTGGAATTCCCCGAAGAATGGACCAAGGCCATCTCCTGGCCGGCCTATCGTGTCGGACATCAGAACGTACGCAGCAGTCAGCACCGCGTTCGCGGTTGCTACTGGCAAATGCGTCAGGGTCTGGTCAAGCCCGGTTCCGATGCCTCGATCGCATTGATCTCCTTCTGGACCGATGCTGCCCGCGGGCAGCCTGCGATCCTGCCGGACATGAAGCGCTGATCATCGACAGATTGAGGAGAAAAACACATGACGAAACACAAGCACATCTTGACTCACGGCCTGGCGGCGATCGCTCTGACCTTGGGCACCTATTCGGCCGCCGTATCGGCTGAGGACTACACGAAAATGACGCCGAAGGCCCTGGCCGAACACCTGATCTTCAAGGCCGGTGGCTTCAAGTTGGACGAGGCGACCCAGGAAGGCACCACGGTCACCGAACGGCAAACCCAAGACGGCATCCAGAAAGCCTGCTCGGCTCTGGGTAGCAAAACCATCGACGGCGACACGGCGGCCAAGGTCAATGCCATGGCGCGTAAATCCATCGTCAAACCGGATGGCGGCATCAAGCTCGGCGATTGGAAGAAAGGTCAGGCGCTGGCGCGTTCGGGCTTCGGCTTCCGTGTCGGTCACAGGGACGACGACCACAGCAAGCGCGAGCCGGGCGGCAACTGTTATGCCTGCCACCAGCTGGACCCCAACGAAATCGCGTTCGGCACCCTGGGGCCGAGCCTAGCCGCCTACGGCAAAACCCGTGGGACCAGTGAAGCGATGCTCAATTACGCCTATGAGGTGATCTACAACCCACATTCGTACTTCCCCTGTACTTATATGCCGCGGTTCGGTCACAACAAAGTGTTGACCCAAGAGCAGATCAGCCACGTCATGGCCTATCTGTTCGATCCGGAATCCCCGGTTAATCAGGAACTCAAACCACAGTCCTGGTGAGATTATTCGGCCCGCATCATGCGGGCCGATTTCTTTGTGGCCTTGCAAGCCGTGACGGTCAATCACTCTCGCAACGATAACCGACTCTGAAGCCTCCCCAATGCCGGCCCTTCACCCGGATTGGCGCCGACATGTCGTGCATGATTTCGCCAGTATCCCGTTTGTAGGTTTGTAACAGGAAGGGCTCGATGTTGGCCCCGCAACGACTGCCGGTTCGATCGTTGAAGATACGCTTGGTACGGTTGTTGGCGAGATCCTTCTCGTAATCACCGGTCAAGGGCTTGCTGTAGCGCTTGTTGTGGGTCGGGAAGTAACCGTTGTTGTCGACGGCACCGGCATACAACACATGGGTATGCTTATCCAGGATGGGTTCCTGAATCGGTGGCAATACCTGATCGGTGAACTTGTCGAAACGAGTACTGTGTTTCGGCGGATCGGTATCGGCAATTGGCTGGTAGTCGCGATCCATCAGGTCGTCGAGCGTGACTCTGCCTGTATCGACCGCCGACTCGAATGCCTGGCCGATCCGCGCCGCGGCCTCTTGTGCGATATGGCGCGCGCGATCATGCATCGTGTCCAATTCGAACGCCGCGGTCGCCTTGTATTCATCCTCCGCCGTGTCGGCCAGGAACAGCGCACCTTCCGAAACTTGCTGAACCTCCTGTTCGGTTACCTCCAAAGCGGTCTCGATATCGGTCAACGCCCCGGAGATCTCGTCGATCGACAAGACATGCGATTGCACGGCCTGGGCGATACGGGTGATCTCTGTTTTCGAGTCCTCCGACAGGCTATGGATGTTCTCCAAGGTGCGGCCCACACCCTCGGTCTCATCCACCACATCTTCGACCACTTCGACCAGCTGGCCCATCTTGGTCGCCGATTGATTGATCTGCTGATAGATGTTGCGAAGCTGGTCACCGATATCGCGTGTCGCATCCGTCGTCTTGCTGGCTAGCTGGCGCACCTCATCGGCGACCACGGCAAAGCCACGTCCGTTTTCGCCGGCACGCGCCGCCTCGATCGCGGCATTCAATGCCAACAGATTGGTCTGTCCGGCAACCTGATCGATAACCTGCGTAATATTCTGGATCTCTTCCGAGCGGGCCTGCAATTCACGCAACGAAGCGGCACTCAACTCGGTCTCGTCGCGTACCGCGCGAATGCGATCGATTGTGCTGCTCACCGCCTGCTGACCGGTACGACTCGCATCCCGTGTTGCCCCTGCCGCAGCCTCTGCCTGGTCGGCACTGCCCGACATCTCATTCGTGGTCTCGGCGATCGCCTGCGAGGTCGCACCGATGTTGCGTATGTGCTCGACTTGCTCGGTCAGTTTGTGCTTCAAAGTATCTGCGGAGAACGACAGCTTGGCTGACGCGATCGCCATGGTACCGCCGCGCTCGGCAATCGAACGCGCCGTATCGACGAGCGACCGCTGCATATCGCTCACGGCCTCCGACAAGGTTCGCAGGAGCGGATGCTTCAAGGCCACCTGGTTTACATCGACCTTGTGTAACTCGCCACGGTCGGCACTGCCTTTGATCACGGCGACGAATCGCTCCAGCGGGCGCTGCAAAACGAGATAGGTAATCAAGCCACCGGGTGCCATCGCACTCAAACCGACCGCGGTTGCGACCAGGGCGTCGGGTAATCGATCGACCGTTAGCCAATGTACGAGTACTGCAGTGACAACACCCAAGACCAGGGTGGCGGTATAGAGTATTAACTGCATATCGGCACCGTCTTTTCTGAAATCAGTAAAGCTCTAACGGCATACAAGGCAACAGCCTTGAGAACTAATGAAAAGGGCATATGCTACAATTCGTAGCCAATCATCGTAAGCCCGGGATTTCGCTGGACTGATGGATGTCGGATTCGTCGCCGCGATCGAGAACAAAAATCCTTAGCGACGCCATTCCGACAACCGAATTGTGTTCGAAAACACCGCCAAGCCATTCAAGCTCGACAAATAACAGCCGAAAGCTTTGCGTATCCGGCCGAACAAAAAAACATTCCCTCGGCCGGATCAAAAGGATAAAAAATGACCGAGACCGCCCCGCCGAGGGGGCACGCGACCGGCGCTCCCAACGGCCTCTATCGTCATCGCGCACTGGGATTGTGTGCCGCCGTGCTTTTTGCACATACGTTGTACGCCAGCGAACCACAGACCATCGACGACCTCAAAGCCTTGAGCATTACCGGGCTGTTCGATGTGCCGGTGACATCCGTCTCGCGTCAGCCACAAAAACTCTCGAACGCCGCCGCTGCATTGTTCGTCATCACGCGTGAAGACATACGGCGTGCCGGTGTCACCTCGGTACCGGAACTGCTACGAATGGTGCCCGGGATACAGGTGGCGCGTATCGATGCCAACAAATGGGCAATCTCGGCCCGCGGTTTCAACGGCCGATACAGCAACAAGCTATTGGTACAAAAGGACGGCCGCACGCTGTACTCGCCGCTGTATTCCGGCGTGTACTGGGACGTGCAAGATACCCTGCTGGACGATATCGAGCGCATCGAAGTCATTCGCGGCCCCGGTGCAACCTTATGGGGTGCCAATGCGGTCAATGGCGTCATCAACATCATTACACGTTCGGCACACGATACCGACGGCGGTCTGCTGTCGTTGAGTGCGGGTAACGAAGAGCACGGCGCCATCGGTTTTCGCTATGGCGGCGCACTGGGAGGCAAGGGTTCCTATCGTGTTTATGCCAAGGGTTTCGAACGTGACGAAGGGCGCTTCTTTTCCGGTGACGGCGCAAACGATGACTGGCGCAACCGACAGATCGGTTTTCGTACCGATACCGATCTGGGCCCACATGACCGTCTCACGATACAAGGTGATTATTACGACGGTAGCGCGGGGGCCACCATATTGGAGGGCACGACACATAGTATGGTGGACTCCGAGACATCGGGCGGCAATCTACTGTTGCACTGGGTCCGTGAACTGGAAGACGACGCCGGTATCGAACTCAAGGCCTACGTCGACCATACCGACCGCGACAATTGGACTCTGCGAGAACGCAGAGACACCTACGACCTGGACGTTCTTCATTACTTCCGCTTCAAACAACACCACAAACTCATCTGGGGTGCCGCCATACGTCACACGAAGGACCACATCAGTCCGGTAGCCAACAGCGTGTTACGGTTCGATCCGGAGGACCGTGAGAACACCACCGTCAGCGGCTTCGTTCAAGACAATATCGAGGTCATCGAAGACACCTTGCACCTGATCATCGGTACCAAGGTGGAACATAACGACCACACCGGCTGGGAATTTCAACCCAATGTCCGCGGGCTATGGAACCTCGACCAAAACACGACCGTTTGGGCGGCGATCTCGCGCGCGGTACGCACACCTTCTCGCGTCGAATCCGATGTGATCATCACGACACCCGGCACCCTGGTCGTCGGCAATGACGATACCGAAAGCGAACGCCTGACCGCCTTCGAACTCGGGCTGCGTCTGCAACCGATAGACGACCTGTCGATCGATCTTGCCGCCTTTCACAATGACTACGATCGATTGAGTACGTCCGAACGGGTCAGCCCGCCGGGGCCGCCACCCCTGATGTTCATGCTCGACAATCGCATGCGGGGGAAGAGCTACGGCATCGAGTTGGCCGCCAACTGGGACGTGTCGGACGACTGGCGTCTCAAACTGGCCTACAGCGGCCTTGCGGTCGACCTGGACATCGACGACGACAGTACCGATACCTCCGCCGAACGTGTCGACAATCAAACGCCCCGGCACCAATTCAACCTGCGCTCCCTATTCAACCTTCGACACGATCTGGAACTCGACACCACGCTGTTCTTCGTCGACAAGCTGCGGAATACCGACGTCCCGTCATATCTTCGGCTCGATGTCAGATTGGGCTGGATAGTCTCTCGCGATATCGAACTCAGCCTGTCGGGCCAGAACCTTTTGGATAACGCACACCCTGAGTTCATCGAATTCTCGGGCAACTCGGCAACAACCGGCCTACGCTCGACCCAGGCCGAACGTAGCGTACTCCTGCAGACCAAGTGGCGTTTCTGAATCGAGCCGCGATCACCGATAACTAGCAAGCCGCTTGCGTCTTGCCCAATCGACGGGATAAACGCACGCCATCACGCAGATTCAGTATCAACAAGGTGATATTGATTGCGCCCGCCAGCAATTCCAATGATTGAACCGCATAAAACCATAGGTCCAACTCACCGGCAGCCGCCTTGAATGCCAGGAAGAATGCAGCCGGTAAGAGAATAAAAACACCGTTGGCGGCAATGACCGGCATGCGCCGGCGCTTCACATCGACCAGCCGGCCTCGGCGGTGCTTCGATAACACGACACCCGAGACACCCGTCACGATCAGCGCCGGTATCAGCAGGATAAAACCCCAGGGGATCGCCATTTTGACCGTAACGACCGTGGCGGGTTGGCCGGTGAGTTCGACAAATACGGTCGAAACCCAGAAAACCAATACCGTGATCAGTGCGACCCCGCCCGCAATTGGATGAATGATCTTGAGCATCGTTCAGTCCCGTCCAAAAAACATCGTAAGCTATATATTTATAGCGTAGGCCATACATAAAAACATAGCAAGCTATTTAGATGCTACTATTCGACCATGGCGTTCGAACGAAACGAATCCGCAGGTTACCTTGTGAATCAACTGGCGCGTCTTTTTGCGCGCGAACTCCAGGATCGAATACAGCCGCTTGGTCTGACGACAGGCGTTTTTCCGGCGTTACTGCTGCTGTGGGAGAAAGACGGCGCGACTCAGCGTGAACTGGTCGAACAGCTGGAGATCGAACAACCCACCATGGCGAACACGCTTACCCGCATGGAGCGCGACGGCTTGATCGTACGTAAGAAAGACCCTAACGATGGGCGCGCGCAGCGTATCTGGCTGACAGAGAAGGCGCGCGCTTTGCACAGTCCGGCGACCGCGGCGGCCGAAGGCATCAATAGCAACGCGCTGGCCACGCTGTCCAAAACGGAACGGCAAGCGTTCTTCAAGATCTTGCGTAAAATCATCGACGGTTTGAAGATCGCAACCGAATCGCCGTAGCCTGGGAAACCGGCGACTTTTGCCGGAACGTTTCGCAATCAACACCCGTCGCCGCCGAGGCAATAAAAGCGCTCGTGCGCTTCGCTCACGTACAGGTCCCCTCTCGGTCATCGCCACCCGAAACGGTTGCCATTAATAAGCCTTTAGTTCTTGTTGCAAAAGCCGATAGTAAAGCATGCATCGGATTTCATCAGGGCTTGCTGACAGGAATGGAAAACGTTCTCCGGCAACGTGCTCTGACCGAGCTGAACTTAACGGAAGGCCGGTCCATCAATGCCAATCGGGCATCGAGCAATGACGGCCGAGCCCGGAAACGGCAAATGCGTCTTCACAATTGAACCTGCTTTGCATCGCTCACCTTAAAGGACAAAAGGACAGCTAAACATCAAGCGTTGCCGCACGGACTTCTTCGCGGCTTATTCAACACCGTTTGTAGACCCGGCATTTGGCGAGTAGTGATCAGTAACAACGATGGACCTTCATTCACGCGCTAAAGACATCTTTGTTTCCTTTACGATGGCTATCTCACTTCTGTTCGCAGCCAACGTATTCTCGAAAGATGGTTCATCGATCGGCGTATTCGCCAAAACACGCCAGGACATCGATTATCGGCTCAATACGTTGGGAATCTCCGCGTCGCTGATAACGTCTGCCGGGCTTTTTCAATGTAAGCCCGGTGTGCTTCGTGGTGAAACCAGAATCGATTCATTCAACAACATCTTTGGAATAGGCGACGTACGGAATGCCGAATGGAAAAGCTTCTCGGCACGCGATATCGAATGCCGCTACGGCGCAAAGTGGAACGCTGCCGGGGGAACCGTCAAGGCCGGTTTCGGCGTTCGCGACTATCGAGGCAACACCGCCGACGAGCCCGGAGGCAAGGACATCAGTATCAAAGGGGCCGGTGCAATACTCGATTACGATGGCACCGACGTCGATGCGAGGCTGGACTGGCAGCGGGAAATCCACGACTACACCCTCAGAAACCGGGCCTCGCTTGCAAACTATGACAGCCTCGTCGATGCGACCGAAGATACCTACGTCGCGTCAACGACATACAAAAGACTCTATTTTCATGCCGAACATGTCAGTGGTAATAAAGACAACGTCTATACCATATCGCTTTTTCCATCCAATAGATTCCGTTATGCCCATACCGATGTCGCGCTCGGCACCCGATTCACACCACAGGGAAATGGTTTAACGCTAGTCGCACCGATATTCGGCGAAGGATCTTATCGTGGCTCTTTCAATCCGCTCAGAGGCGAAACCGGTTTGAAAGGCGTCAAACTCGCAGGGCGAGTCGATGCGTTTGAGATCGATTTCGATGTTGTTCGGCATAGCGGTGAAGGGGACCGGCCCTATCTACCGGCAACGAATCTGCTTACCGAAAAGAAGACCACGACAACCGTTTCCTTGGGCGTTAGAAGAAACGACTGGCGCGTCGAGCTGGAGAACGCCAAATCCAATCACTCGGCCGATGCAACCATAGCCAGTCTCGTCTATGCAACGATACTGGGCGGCTATGGGCCTTTCAATAACAAGCGCATAGAAGACAAATGGTCACTATCGGCTTCATTCCCTTTGATGAAAAAACTGAGAGCGGAACTTTCTCTGTATTACACCGACCGACACGATCGGCAGTACAACCACCCCGAACACAAGTACAACGAGAAGGGTGGATTCCTGCTGTTGAAGTACAGCGAGTAATCGTGATTCGACAGACACAGGCGGTTTAGCGCAAGCCGCTCATCCGGAACAAATGAAACGACGCCTTAGAGACCGTTCGACAACAGGCCGTCGTAGGAGCTGAGCGGTGAAAAAAGGTACGGTTTGCGAAAAACCACAAGAACCGATCAAGCCGATTCCGGCATCGATACATCCGCAACTTCAACACGGTTGCGGCCATTCGTTTTGGCCCGATAGAGCGCCTCATCGGCCGTGGCGATCATGGCGTCCGGCGTTTGCGAGGAGACGAGTCGCTCGGTGCTGTAGAGACCGATGCTGATAGTGACTTTGATCTCCTGACCGTCGACAGTCACCGGCTCTGAGTCCAATGTCCGACGTAACTCTTCCGCAACACGTATCGCCCCGGCGATTGGCGTACCGGGCAACACGGCGAGGAACTCCTCCCCGCCGATTCGGCCGACAATGTCATTGTTACGAAGACGTCGTTGAATAGTCGTGGCCACGTGTTGCAAAACCGTATCACCCACTTGATGGCCGAACCGGTCGTTGACCTGTTTGAAGAAGTCCACGTCTATGATCATGAGGCTCAACGACTGTCCTGCCGACTCCGCTATCGAGCACAGCTTATCCATGGCATCAAACAGCGCACGTCGATTGGCCAACCCGGTCAAGGGGTCCTCCAGGGCAATACGACGATTTTGCTCGGCACTCTGCTCCACCGTCTTCAATACAAAACCGAAAGCGAGGAAAAACATGCCCAGGTAGTTGATCATGTAGAACACGGTGTTCAACGAATCCCGCGATTGGAACGGAGACACCTCATGCCAGCCGACCAAAAGCGCCAGTGCACGGTAGGCCATCGCCGACATTCCGACAACGAGCGTCATGGCCATGATTATGCGCCCACGTCCAACGATGAGGTTGCCGGATCGCAGAAGCACCCAGAGAATCAGGGCAATTTGATAACACAGGATAAACGAAGCGACGATCAACCTCGACTCACGATCATCAAGCAGCACCACGCTGACGATCAGCATCAAGATGACCGGTGTGATATAGAGCGCGGGCGCGACACGGCTACGACGAGAACTGAGAACCGCCAGCAGAATCAGCGTCAGCGTCAGCGAACCCAGCATGTTGCCGAATCCGACGGCCAAAACATCCGGTATCTTTCCCCGTGCCCCAAGTACCAGGTAATAGCCACTATTGGCAACCAGCCCCCAGGCAAGCTGCTTCAGGCCAGGGATGGATTGGCGCAGGGCCACGGCCATCACCGCCATGGTCATCGCAATATTGGTGACGACACTGACAACGTAGAGGGTAGGGATATCGAGCGTCATGCGAGGACCTACAACTCCAAGCGCGCTTGAATCGAACGCAATTCGAGATGGATGCGCTTCCGTCGCGTCACGTCATCATATACCTAACGAACAGTTGTCGGACAGGAAAAGTGCACCCAGCCATGGGCGCATTCGCAAGACAGGCCGATTCGCCAACGTACGGCGCTGAACCGCTTACAAATTTCCGGTCCGACGTACTGTCAGAGCCTGAAGTATTGCGGCGGCTCCAGCGTGGCCTCCCCTTCCATTTCACCGTTTATCTCTTCGGTTTTGGCGTAAGAGCCCGGATTGTAATGATTGGGTGGGTGATTCAATTTAAGCCAGCCCATCTTCTGGTATGTGTTAGCGACCATTTGGGCACAGAATGAATTCATCATACCGCTATCGATATCTGCCTGCCCCTCCACCCAGTGCATAAACTCTTGTTTTGTGGGAGGGAAGGGAGTGCCGTCGTACTCGTACATCACCGACCAAAGCTTCTTTTCGTCGACATCGACACCCCGCAGTCTCGCGACGGCGAAACGGTAGGTCGACCCATCGGGTGACGGGTAGAACTGGTCCAGTTTGGAAACGTAATCCTTGAGCACCAAAAGATGGGTACCGGGATGATCCGGGTTCGATTCTTTGTGAATCTGATCCTCGAGTTTGTCTACGGTATCTGCGGTCCACAGGTAGAGTCGGGGATCGCCATGAAATCGGACGATCATCGCCGAATGGCTGAAATCCGTACGATCGACCTCTTCAATAAGCCGGCTCTCTGCGGCGGTACCGCTACACAGCAAAACAGACCCACAAGTAATGGTATCCGCTATTTCGTCGAGCGTTTTGAGATTTGCCGGATCGTAGCCTGCCGGCGTCTTATGCCGTTTAACCGCAAACTCTTCCGCCTCATCCAGAACTGTCTTCATAATCCCCATATCGTGCCCCCAAAGTTCGCGTGACTGTCGGTTCCCACCGGTCCAACACGCTGACCGATGCAATCAACCCCGAACAAGTAACGGCCGGCAAAATATAGACATTAATTCGATTTCGAGTTGTCGACCGACGAAGGTTGTTTATTCTATGCGTCGGGATGCTCGGAACAGATCGGTGCCTTCCCTTGTGGCACCACGAGGCGCTTGGCGGAACAGACGCCTTCGCCATTCTCTCCCGCGCAGGTAATTACCGCCTGGTAATTGATACTGGAATGACTCGCCATAAAGTCTTTCTTGCCCAGTATGTCCGTACTGTAGAAAGCGATGAGATAAACCGACGGCGTGTGCTCGAACCCGAGCTCCGCAGGAGGAAGGTGGGGCACCGCGTCGTGCTTGTTCTGTACCCGTAGTATTGAGCAAGGGCAACGCTGTTCGACGAAATCGACATAGGCGCCATTGCCTACTCGGGGAGACGCGAAGTTGATACTTTCCATTGCAATGGTAGGCCTGGAGAGCGCGAGATCCAGCACGAACAGTTGGCTCAGCGCCGCTCCCAGGCTATGGCCCGTGATGTAGACTTCATTGATGGGCCTTGTGGAGGCCTGGTACTTGTCAACCAAGGCGAAAAGCTGGTGTTGCATAGAGGCAACGTCGCCATCATCGACCTTATAGATGTCATTAAAGCCGGACTCGACCCGCACATCGGCGGGCACCCCGACAGCCGCATCAAAGGGCGTAAACGCCTGCGGTTCGACACCGCAATCATCGAGCATATCGAGAAAACTGTCGGTCCCCCGAAACGCGAAGATGTAACGCCATGGCGGCGTCTTAGAGCAAAAAACCAAACCGAAAGGCTCGACCGTCTTATGGCGCCCAAAAACGGCATCGACGCCAGTCCAAGAATCCACGAGTTCAAATCCGGCTGGCGGCACCACCTGAGAGGTCGGCGCACGCTTACCGAGAAAGGCGTTGTAGGCCTGAATGCAACACTCGATACAGAGCTTGACCCGGTCAGCATTGACTTTACGGATATCAGCGACGCAAACCATCGATTTTCCGACTTTTAAAGAAAGCCTATCGTCCTGCGCAGACAAATGCGCAATAGCGGTCGATGCGGCCTCCCACATCTCTCTGTTTTGGTAATGGGCGGTTGTTTGGCGTACCTAATTCGAATTGTCAGTATAGTTTGCTGAACGAACATCGGGAAAAACGACAGCCCGAGCACAAGACCAGGGTAAACACGGTCGAACGACGCTGTCATCCAATGCATAAGTGCCCATTGCGCCGATATGTTCCGAGCCGGGATAGTAATGATCGGCGTTCCTAATCAGCGCGAAATCGTGCGGCAAACCCCATAGTAAGCTCGAAATGCGGGCAAGCTACAGCGAACATCCGCTTGTTTGTGGTGTCGTCAAGTCATTTTTTTCGGAAAAACAATATCTTGTATGGCCATCACTTTGAACCCACCGGCCTTATCTGTTAGGGTCTGCCTCCCGTTGCAAACAACGACAACCGAATCCGCAATGGACAACCGGAGCCCGGCTACAGCTGAACACGGCTCCAGCAACACCGATTTTGGCCCGGCCATTCCGCCGGGGCAATTTGATCAGAGAGGTCAGCATGTCCGCGATTACACCGATCCGACAACAAGACAACGCTGCCCATAGCGGCTCTGCATTCACGCCACGCCGCTTCAAGGTCTATACCCAACGGGACCTGGAACGCATCGAACAGCTCAAGGTGCTGACGGCAGAAACCCGCTTCGAGATGCAGGTAGTGGCCTCCGTGCTTCCGTTCCGCGTCAACGCCTACGTCATTGAGGAGCTCATCGACTGGTCTCGCGTGCCGGACGATCCAATCTTTCAGCTCACCTTTCCTCAGCGAGACATGCTCGAGCCCGCACTGTACGAGCGCATGGCCGACGCGCATCGCCAAGGTCTGCCGAAGGACGCATTGCAGTCCCTGGCCAAGGCATTGCGCGCCGAACTCAATCCGCATCCGGCGGGCCAGATGCAATTGAACATCCCGACCGACACCGCCGGTGAGATCATCAACGGCCTACAACACAAATACCGCGAAACCGTGCTGTTCTTTCCGAGCCAGGGCCAGACCTGCCACAGCTACTGCACCTTTTGTTTTCGCTGGGCACAGTTCGTCGGCGACAAAGCGCTGCGTATGGCATCGACCGAGGTACAGCGCTTACACGCCTACCTGCGTGAACACACCGAGGTCAGTGATTTGCTCATCACCGGCGGCGATCCCATGGTGATGAAGACCAAACACCTGGTCAGTTACCTCGAACCCTTGCTCGAATCCGAATTCGACCACATTCAAACGATTCGTATCGGTACCAAGGCGCTGACGTTTTGGCCGCACCGTTTCGTCACCGACGACGATGCCGACGAGCTGATCGACCTTCTTTCACGGCTAGCCGACGCAGGTAAACATGTCGCGATCATGGCGCACTACAACCACTGGCGTGAACTCGACACCGACATCGCCCGGCAGGCCATCCTGCGCCTGCGCGAGGCGGGCACGACGATCCGCTCCCAAGGCCCACTGCTGGCCCATATCAACGATAACGCCGACGACTGGGCACGTTTGTGGAAAACCCAGGTCAAGCTCGGCATTGTTCCGTATTACATGTTCGTCGAACGCGATACCGGTGCACGCCATTATTTCGAGGTGCCACTGGCGCGCGCCTGGAAGATCTACCGGGATGCCATGCAACAGGTTTCGGGTATCGGACGCACTGCACGGGGCCCCAGCATGAGCGCCGCACCCGGCAAGGTCGAGATCCAAGGCGTTACCGAAATCGACGGAGAAAAGGTTTTCGTGCTGCGCTTCATTCAAGGCCGTAACCCCGATTGGGTACAGCGGCCCTTTTTCGCCAAGTATGACGAACAGGCGACGTGGCTCGACCAGTTGGAACCGGCATTCGGGGAACAGGCCTTTTTCTTTGAGTCCGAGTTTGCCGAGATGCGCGGCATAACCGATGGATCACGGTGAGACAAGGCCGGTCGACCAACGTCGTTGGTGCAAGACTCTTTCTGCAAAAACGCGCGTCGGTGAGCACAAACGAACGCCAAGACCGATTTCAATCCGATTGTGTCAATCCGGCCAACACCGCCTCGATCGCGTGCACGATCTCTTTGGACTTTCGGGAATCCGATACATGGCGGTGGGGTGAAGCGAAACGCCCCGAATCATTGTCGAAATACTGGCCGGAAGCGGTTTCGAATTCATCCGAAAGCGCCGAACGGATCAGTACTTTCGCACCGACGCGGATATCGCCGCCGGCCACGCCAAAGCCTTCTTTTACCATCTTGGTACCGAGCAGGGACCCCGGATTGACGGCGACAATGATCGGTCCATTTTCCTTGAGCGACAACGCCATGTCGCGAGACCACGCCGTCAGCGCCAGTTTGCTTTGCGCATAGGCTTCCATGTCGGATAAACGACCTTGCCCGGCCAGGGCCTTTATGTCGACCGGCGACTGTGCCGCGGAAGACAGATTGACCACCCGTCCGGAAGAACCGAGCAACGGCAGAAGTCGCTGGGTTAGCAGGTAAGGTGCCATCGTATTGACCGCAAACCGCACATCCAGCCCATCGCGCGTTCTGACGTCGGACGTTTTGTAAACGCCCGCATTGTTGATCAGCACATCGAGTTTGGCATGCTTTTGCGCCACGGCATCTGCAAACTTCTCGACATCGGCCATGCGTGAAAGATCCGCCATGTAACTTTCGATTTGCCCGGAGCCGGGCAATGCGGACAGTATCTTTTCCGCTTCTTTCAGCTTCGACGGATTACGGCCATGCAACAACACCCGGTGGCCTTGAGCAACCAGCATCTTGGCCGTTTCACGCCCGATGCCGTCGGTCGAGCCGGTAATCAGAATGATCTTGGGCATGGTCTTATCCCTCCTGTTCAGTAAAGTCCGGCTCGGAAAAACACGGCAGGATGTCATCGGCCGAGTGTTCCAGAGTTCGTAGAGATCATTCAGGCTGGCCCGATTATGCCGCACGGCACGACCGCATAAACGTCACGGCTTCGCCTGTTGCTGATTCAGGCCATCATTCTGGCTAATCAAATCCTGAAAATGCATACCCCGTGGGATTCAATCGCCGAGGAAGAATGGGCTGATAGAGAGGTAGAGAATCAAACCGGCAACCAGTGTATACAGAACCACCTGAACCGGTTTTTCGAGCAGGTTCTGAAGAAAGGTCCTGTGCTGTCCGGCACGGCGAAGTCTTTCGTATTCCGCGCGTTTCTCACGGAAGCGATTTTTCTGGTAATCGTCCAGTAACGCCTTGGCACGATCGTACTCACGCTCGTCATTCAGCCAGATACCTGGTGCCGAGATACCCCAAGGTCCGGCCTGCGTCTCGTAGAAATCGATCCGGTGTTCTTGCAGCAGGCTCCGGATTTCCTCGATTTCGTCGTCGGGCGCGTAGCGCAGCTTGATGAGCAGTTTCGACATGTTTCGTTGGGGCGCCTATTGCGTGATCTCGGATTTGGCCACATTCCGAAAGTTTGAAACAGATGCCGAAGGCATTCTCAAGCGGTGAACCGCCCGTTCACCGGAGTATCTCGCTAAACATTAACGACGGACACCGTTCCCGCGCAACACATGTTGAACGGGAATAAAGTCCGTCTTACCCCATTTGCCTAAATCACTGATTCACTTAACGACCAATCCTCGTGTGAAAGTCCGCCAACCACTCCGTAAGCGCGGGTTTACCGTCGACCTTGTTGTCATTGGCAAGACCTGTGCAGCGTCATAACCATTGTCCCTCAGATTGCAGAAGATCTTTCTCCGCCTGAAGTAGAGACCAATCTTAGTGAAGACCCTCCATCGATCCACGCGCCGTCGTAAACAGATCGGCAGTGGGCTGGTCTGGACGAGACAGACTCTGCAGCACGGCAGGATCGGACAGTTCGTGGGCAACCTCGTTGAGCATCCCGAAACTTTCAAAACTGCCGGTGTGGCGACGCCGGTACTCGGCAGCGGCAGCAACGCACGCGGCTAGGCGCCCGCCGAGGTGCCGCCGATGCCGACCAGATAAAACTTCTGGGCAATCTCTTGAATCACCGATGGATAGAGTATTTCGCTGATGATGCCGCCCTTCATCACCGGATCACAGCATCGGTCTTTTGAGTCGCTCATGTTACCCTCCAAGCGGGTCTGAAATTCCTCTTGCTACTCAGTCCTGATCAAAACAAAGCGTAAGACCATCATCCTCTTCCAGTCGGTTTTGTACTCGAACTATGCTCGCTTGCGTGCCCAAAATGAGCTGCAGTGGTGCTCTGGATACTCGGAGCATTCCATTTGTATCGGATTACCTGGGCCTCACCACACAAAAAGCGCCGGCGTTTTGCGGCCCAAGCTCATCAAATCGGCAAACAACTTTTTGCGATAAATCCGCGTCGGCGCTTCCACCATGAACTACGTTGTCGCCTGCAATATCGTATTGGGCTTTGCCGTCAGTGGTTAGCTTAATGTTGCCGATAGATAGTCCGTTGTTGCTCGAGCAACCCGTTCGTACGCAACCGATTTCTCCATCCTCTGTTTGGTACAAATACTCCAATGGGGGGGCTTTCACACATTCAGGCCGCTGACTCCCCAGTAAAACCGTGTCCACAACGTCTTCTCTAGGATGCATGTATCGTTTGTTTTTCAAACCCACGCTGATAATTCCTACCTGAGGACGCATGTAATTGTAATAGGCTGCAGAGGTACTGCTTTCACTACCGTGATGGGCGATATGTAAGACATCAACCCCGTGTTCGACCGTTATCAAACCTTCACGAATCAGCGCGAGCGCGACACGTGTTTGAATGTCTCTCTGTCGAGTTTCGTGACGGGTACAATCTTCCGGCCCGGAACCCAGGTCCCCGTCGAGCAGGAAATGAAAGTGGCCGTAGCGAATCAGTAAGACGACGGAGCGGTCGTTTTCATTCGGTACAGCAATCGGCACCCGTTCACCGATGATTCGTCCATTGGCCGCAACCACAATCGCTTCGGCCCCTTCTCCGAGATTGATCGATAGCCCGACTGGGATTGAACGCACGGCGCCCGCCAACGTCAGCTCGGCCGGTTTCAACCAGTTCCTGATCATTGATCTAGAAGGGCGTTTAGTACTTCCAGAATCATAATTTGCAACTGTTATGTCATAGCCCGCTTCGATAACTGCGCGATATCCCATGTAATGATCTTTATCGCGATGACTGACAATCGAGTAGTGGATGTTGTCAGAAGGTCCGAGACCTACCTTGTCACGCAGATACGGGACAATATCTCGATCACCGTTCACCGCACCAAAATCGTAGAGTATTCGTGTCCCATTTGGACCAACGATGAGATTGGCGCCACCCTGTCCGACGTTGATGTAATGCACCTCAAGCCTTCCAACATCAGCGAAAGCCAGGTTCGACATCCCGAACACAGTAAACGCCACTATTAGTTGACTCAAAAACTCCGGCCAAGGAATTGACATTAAGCGAGGAAGCATCATTAGCAACGCCACTATGAGAACTTTTGACCATACCTTTGAAGCAAATCCGCAATCACTTCTTTACGTTTAGGATCCTCAACACTTAACGGATCGGCCAGTTCTTCATTTAGAAAACTAAATACTGGGTTTACTTCGCTTTTTCCCCTTCGCAGTGAGCCCAAGTCAAACTTCTCGACAAGCACATGAACGAGCTTTTCGAGCGCGCCGTAGACGAGTTTGACACTCAGACCAACCAGAAACGCTACCGCTTTGTAATCTAGTGGCAGATGATCTTCCGAAAATAGCGCCGGATCGAACAGATACAATACGACTGCGGCAAGAACGGCGCCGAGAACGACTCGCAAATACAATCCGTGCAACCGCGTGCTATCGAATGCGCGATGCTGCGCATAATCGTAGAGCGCTTTAAGCAGATACACGCAGGAACCCAATCCGCCCCATATAAAGGGCATCAGATGCAATAACAAATGCTCATGGGCGTCCGAGAGCCAAAGATGCCAACCCTCTTCAGGTGTCGGTTGTTCGGAAAGCCAACTGCCAAGCATCTCATTCGCAATAGCGACGGAAAGCAAAAGTACTGTTAATAGAATCAAATCCCAAATATGTTGGTTGGCTTTTCTGGTTTCTAGAAGCGTACGACCATTGATCTCGAAACCGTCAGTATTTGATGCTTTGATGAGATGTGAATAAAGTTCGAGCACTTCGGCTTCCAATTTTGACGTCTCTTCCCCATCCCGATCCTTATTGTTGGCTTCGTATTTGTTCATTGCTTGAGAAAGCAAGGTGAGTGTCGACCTTTCTTGCGAGTTAAAAGCCGGATCGATCCCCCTCTCGCTCGCGTAGCGAATTAGCGCATTGACCTCCGTGCTCGAAACGCGTTGAGTGATATCGATGTACTCATGATTCCTTCTTCCCTGGAACATCTGCAATATTCTGCGGAACACCCCCATGTGCGAGTTCTCCATTTGGTTGTATTGATTCACTTGTTAAATCATCTTGTTTAGAGAAGCTAAAACGGAAAGTCCGGAATAGGCCAGCGACCGGGGCCGGGATCATCGTCAAGCACATGTTTTCGCATGGCGGCGTCCGTCAGCGCGTATCCCCAGTTGATTAAGTGGCCCTGCTCCTCGGGAGAAAACGCGTTTAACCGGGTTCGAACAGTCTGCATCGAACGCGTAAGATCACTGTCCCTGACCATCGTGCTCTCTAATGCATAATGATCGATTTTTGTAGTGATGCCCCAGTAAGCGCCTCTGCATTCGCCGGACAAATAGTCGGCTATTAACTGTCGTTTACGTAGGGATCGTGCCTGCTCGGTCAAGATATCGACCGTACGCATTGTCTGTTTTCCCCAAAGACTCGACGGATCATCTTCCGGAAAACTGGGCGCGCCCGCATCTGCAACCAGTACCGTCTGATATCGGCGCCATACGTTTTCCAATCCCATGTTGTCGTATACACCTCCGTCACTGAGAACCAGGCGTTTTCGCATGTTCTCGCGTGAGTACAAGTAGGCACCTGGCGATGCTTTCCATTTCTCGGGATCCAGTTTGAAAATCGCAGGAGACAGAACAGGCGGGAAAGCGCTAGATGCTCCAACAGCGCGTGCAATCGAGATTGTCGGATCAGGAAACTGTCCAAGTTTATAGTCAGCCAAATAGGGCTTGGAGAAACGGACGCTCGAGGTCGTCTGGAGGCTCGTCGCATAAATGACGAACCGCGGCCCCTCTTCGTCATTGGGGAGATCTTGCAGGGTGGCGCCGTGATACAAATGTTTGTCGTAACGACCTGCGACGATGTCGTTGATGTTTTTACCGAAGTGCAGAATTCCAGCGATGCCCGAAGAGACATCGATGTTTCGACCACAGAAGTCGCGGATTGGCGCGGCAATCTCATCCTCAAAGTTTGACGCCACGCCATTTGCATCGAATTTAAGGCATTTCCACTTTGTGCCCAAAAGGCCCGCCGTGATGCTGCCACCAGATACACTGGTTACGCGCTTAAGCTTAGGAAACCAGCCCAATTCGTTTAAACGCCAAAGACTGCCTAGCATATAAAGCGCTGCCCGAAATCCTCCTCCGGATAACGCTAAACCTACCCCTGGCTCTCGGTCCTTTCCGTGCACGATATCCGTCCTTACGTATTTTTATCTCCTTCCGTGGCAGAACATTTAGCACAAGAATGTTGTTCCCGCCATTAAAGCGGCGAACAAGCATCTCCATGCTCACCGATGGACGTCGTTTTTGACAACACCAAGAAATATAACCTGAGGCATCAAATCAGCAGATCCGAAATATAGCTTAGGCAAATATATGAGTTTTCTAATGAATCCGTACGGACGGCAATTTCACTTAAATGGCACGACCATCAAGGCGCTGAGTTGTCGTGCCGAAACCATACTTTTACGGCGTATCGCTAGACGATTTGATGCGAGAGGTTTTTGAGGAGCTGACACTTCACGGTCAAAGAGTCAAAGCTACAAAAGGGACAACTCGGAGCTAACTAGTGTATTACTCGAGCTTGAAACCCTCGAGCACGCCCCAGTCGTACAGAGACGCGAGGAAAACCCTTTAATTATTATCTCAAGAAATAGCGAAAAAGAAGTTATCTATGGCGTCTATAGGCCTAGACCGTTTGATTGGAAAGATGAGGATCAGTTTTTCGAATGCTGGGAACTGCTAAAGAAGTGTATTGACCCAGAGAAAACCTGCACATGCTAGTTTCGCCATAGTATTGGAGAGCGAACGGTATGAGTACGGAACCGGAGATCAAGCGTTGGACAGCGAAACGTAAAGCTGCGCTGATCAGAGAAATCTACAAGGGCCAAACGACGGTACCGGAGGCGGCCAGGCAGCATGACCTGACACCTTCAGAGATCGAGGGTTGGATAGAGGAGGCAGAAGCGGGCATTGAGAACGCCCTGCAGGCGAATCCGCGTGATGTAGCCGAGCAATACGAGCAGAAGCTCAAGGAGCTCCACGAGGCCTATGGCGAGGCAATGTTGGAGAACAAAGCGCTAAAAAAGCTGCACCGCCATCTCGGCCTGGACGAGGACTGATAAGGTCAATTCAAGCGGAGATGGCGGAAGCCGGTACGCCGGTCAGCATCGAGAAACTGTGCCGCTGGTTTGGCGTATCGCGTCGGACGTATTACTACAAGCCGGTGAGGTCTCCACCCAAAGTGAATGACGTACTGGCACGGCGGATCAAGGGATTGATCGAAGAGATGCCGACAGCGGGCTACCGAACGGTTGCTTGGCTGCTGGGGCTGAACAAAAACACGGTGCAGCGCATATTCCAGCTTAAGGGCTGGCAAGTCCGGCGAAGACCTGCGGGGAAGCGGCCCAGGGCGCCGAGCATGCCATCGGTAGCGGAACGGCCGGATGAGCGATGGTCGACGGATATGGCTCGGGTCTGGTGTGGCGAGCGGGATCGCTGGGCAGCGCTGATCAATCGATTTGGGGCATTAGCGCGCCTTGCACAACCGCTGAGCCTGCGGAGCGACAATGGTTTGGTTTTCTGTTCTATCCGCTTCAGCGGCACGGTGCGGCGTTACGGAATCACACAGGAGTTTATCCAGCCACATACGCCGCAGCAGAACGGTATGGTTGAGCGGCTGATACGGACGATCAAGGAGCAATGTATCTGGCTTCATCGATTCAACTCAATCGACGAAGCGAATCAAGTATTGGGGAGATGGATCGATTGGTACAACCAGCATCGTCCCCATCAGGCACTCGGGATGAAGACGCCTCGAGAGGTTTATCAACTAGCAGCCTAGCTGTGGAGAATTCGCTGGGTCAATACAGAAGAGCCGTTATTCAACTGTTTAACGCCAAAAATTTAGCTCAGGGCCAGGACAGGATCATACCGATGTTCCGTGCATATGTTCCCTACGGTCGGAACCCTTTCTGACGTACCTCGAATATTCGTGACGGACTTTATTCCCGCACAATTGACGGAAACTAATAAAGTCTGTCGGTTAGGGAAGAACTAACCTATTGATTCAACGTGGGCTCCGTTTTCTGCACCTTCTCTTGTAAAGTCAGTCGGGCATACGCCATTACTGGCTTACAAACACAACACTACCAATAAAGTCTGTCGAGCCATCCATTTCCCAAATAAGGGTGAGGTGTGCAGGTACCTAATAAAGTGTTCCTGAGGTACGGGTGCCCAATCGTCGATAGCCTAGGGTGCATAAACTGTTCTTACGTCACTTATTACGCAGTTGTTCGACCTTATTTAGGGTCACCATGTCCAGCAACATATCGAATCGGGCGTTGGCCGCTAAGAACCGCATCAGGTTTGGCGGTTCGTAGGGTTGGGACTCACTCCTGCCGTTACCGGTATCGACCAGTGCCGAATCAGCAGCCAGGCGTTCGAAGGTCGAAGTAGCCACGGTGAGGTTGGACGACTCCGTGAAATGCGCAAACTCGCGTTCACCGTGCCGGCCGTTGAAGAACGAGAGTGGCTGGCGCAGTCGGTACATCAGGTTGCGCCTGTTGCTCAATGGACCCAACGCATTCGAGCGGAAAAAGCCCAGGTATTTCCCGTCCAGTTCCAGGCCCTCAGCGGATGCAGCATCCACGATCCAGTTCAACGCCCCGTTGGCAAGGTCGTCACGGATGCGTCCTCCTCCGACGTTGCCATGCCCCCCAGGGAACAGCGCCTGAATCATATCGTTCGCTGTATTGCCCCCGGTCCAGACCTCGGCTCGGAAATCCTTGCGCAGTTCATCGAGCGCGATGGCATGACGGGCAACGTCGACACACTCCGGCAACAGGGGGCTCACCAGGAAGTACTTTTCACTGGACGAGGTCCGCTCGTCGGACGCCAACCGCGGCCCCAGTGACATGACCGTATCCCACAGCCCGAGGACCCGGATACGCAATTTGCGGAAAGGCTTCAGCGCTTGCTGATTCGACCCCTGGGTTTCAATCCTGTTTTTCAGTTGGATGAAGGCCTCAGGGTCGCCCTGCGATTCCAGGTAGTGCCGATAGAACTCGGGAACATAGTAGATATCGCCTTTAACCGGGACCCCGTGCATCCAGTCGATGAACTTGCACAAGGCCTGCGCCTGTGCGGCGCCGCGACTGTAGCCGAACAGGTACACGCTGTCGCCGTCCTCGAAGTTGTGGGCGAGAAAACGATAGGCATCGTCCACGTTACCCTCGAAACCCGCACCCCAGGCACCGCCCAGCTTGCTGTCGAACCAACGCAGCACACCGTTAGTGTAGCCCGGATACTCCGCCATCGCGCCCACGCCAGTATCGTAGTAGACGACCTGTGCCATTCCATCCGAAGCGCGGGACGTCACCCCACGTGCCACCTTGAGCACATTGGTCGGCCGAAAGACCTTGGAGCCATCCGAGCGCTCCTGTTCCTGTGATGGCGTATTCCAGGTGCCATCCAGACAGATAACGAGCCGCTTGTTCATTATTGATCTGATCCGTTTCAGCGTGGGTGGATGTCACACCGTCCAGGTGATGAAACCGTTGTGTTCAGGGTAGTGGGTCTTGTACCCAAAACGCCGCTTCCAGTGGCGGTTGTCCCAAACCTCGGTCTCGGGTGAACGATAGTTGAAGTGCAGGTTCACATTGTCGCCGCCATACTTGACGATGCGCGCGATAGCGACACCCGTGGGATGATCGAAATAGGAACCGTTGGTCGATACCAGGTAATGATCGCAATCGATGCGTTGCAACAGTTCCTTAGAAACGTTGTGGCTGCTTCCATGGTGCGGCAGCTTGAACGCATCGAGCTTCAGGCGTTCGGCACTATCCCCCATATAGTCGTCCAGCCCGGCAATCAGCCTGTCGACGTGGGCATCACCCGCCAGCAGAACACACCTCTCATCCACCTCCAACAGGAAAGCAATGCTGGAACCATTTGCCGGTGAATGATCGTCTTCAAACGGCTCTTCAGCGGCATTGTCGATATTGAAACCGAGGCGCTCCCAGCCTTCCGGTGGATCAGGGGTCTCGGTTCCCGGCGACATCCCAGCCTTGCGGCATTCACGTTTCCACTTGGATATCAGGTCTTCGAGTTTTTCACGATCGGGTGACAGCAATACGATGCGCGCGCCACCGTTCAACACATGAATATTGTCTTCACCGACTTCCACCGCCTTGCCGTCGAAACGACGGTTCCAGCGCCAATTGCCGGCCAAGATCCGGTCGGCCCACTCTTCTCCCTGGCGCGCCCCCAGATGCTCATATTCCGGTGCTGTCTCGTAATTCGCAGGCACATACACGCGCTTGCCTTCGAGATGATCGAAGCAGTTGTACCAGATCTCGCGGCACTGCATCTGGAAGCCCGCGCCCTCAGTAAGCTTCAGCAGGCCCTCGATGTGATCGCGGTCGACATGTGAGGTAACCAGCAACTCGAGCGGCTGTTCGAGTGCATCGAGCTTGTCCTTCAGCGCCGGTGCGGTTGCCGCTCTGCCACCATCGATGAGCATGGAATGCTCACCCCAGGTGACCCACAGGGCATCGCCCTCGCGCGCCGGCAACATTTCGATGGAGAGGCTCATCAGCCCACTGAGACACGCTCGGGTGTTCTTTCCACGATCCGCTCGCGGCGCAAGTCGATAGTGGTGAAAGTCTGCTGCATATCGGTTCGCCAGGCCGTTGTCTGTACCTGTTTCAAAAGTTCTGCCAGTTCTCCACTGTCATCTTCACCGGCATGCAGCACCAGGAGATCACGCAGCCAACTCAGCCCCAGGGAGAAATACGGTACACCCCGGGCGCCTGCTTTCTTCAATGCCTCACGCGCCTTATCCAGATCGTCGTCGCTCTCCGCCAAATGGGTTTTCAACCACGCATACTGGATAGCGCCATCCGGCAACCACTCCATCCAGTTCATCAGGTTGTAGATCCAGTCCTGCCAGGGCCCCGACTCTGGATTGTCCGACAGCATGACGTATGCCCCGGCTGCTGCGCCCAAGGGGTTGGACATCTTTTCAAACAGCATCATCCGGGCAGATTCAAACAAATGGGCAGAAGCGGCGATGTCGCCGCTGGTAAGGTAGGCGAGTGCCGAGCCCACCAGCCGGTCTCTGATCGCCACGGAAATTCCGACTTCTCCGGTACCGCCTTTCTCGACCACCAGTTCACAAGGAGCTTCGCCGCTGTGGTCCACTTGAGGCCATGGCACGGGCAGACTGACCATGCGCTCGCCGGAATTCGACTTCACGACGACGAACCGGCGCGAGCCCAGGTCACCGTATTCCGATTCAAACCTGTAGAGCTCGTATCGTTCGTCCTGTATCTCCGGCTCGATCGGATGCCCGGAAATATCCATTGCCTGTGAACCAGTGTTGCTGGAAATCACACGCTGCAAGGTTGCCCAGGTCTTGCCACCGGTCCCGAGTGGGGATGCAGAGGGTTCAAGGGTAAACACCTCCACGCTGTCGACGCGCTCCAACAGCCCACTATCTTCGGCAAAGGGCTCCACCCATGATTGCTGCGTCGCACGTTTACCGCCGAACTGGCGGGCGGCACTGCTCATCATCTTCCTGTCCTGCAGTTGGCTCCGCCGCTCATCGGTGCGGTAATCGACGCTGCCCTGGAAGGCGTGCCACATCATCCAGTCGTGCGGCGATTGCGCTTCGGAGCGGATCTCGACCGTCTCGTCCTCTGCACCCAATTCGACGTCCTGGGTAAAGACTTCACCGTTCGGCAGTCGTGCCCGAACAAGATAATGCCCGTCTTCAAGATGAATGTGTTCGGAGCGGTCCCAATCGCCCGACAGGATCAGGTTTTCCCGCACCATTTCCAGGTGCCCTTTACCGGTGCTGTTCTCTGGATCATTGACCTTCATCACGTCTAGGACGATGGCATTGTTGCCAACTTCGTCGAGCATCGCGGTATACGAAAGCTTGAGTGTGCTCATGTCGATCAAACCGCCTTCAAGGGAATCTTGATATAGGGTGGCACGATGGTTCGTCGTGCAGCGACCTGCGCATACTCCGGCGACTCCGCAAAAAACTTGTAGGTGTCGGATTTAAGCAACAGTTCCCAAGTACTGTCTTCAGGTGGACGCCGCTCTATCTCCTGTCCCTCGAGGGCGTACCACATCTCCGCACCCTGCTGGAAATCGTCGGGTTCACACCTGACGTACACCGGCACTTCCGGCTCCTGTTCCAGGTAATGTAGGGCAAACGGCGCCATGTTGTCGCCCGGCGGCACCTGGGCACGAGGTTGCCCGGTGCGATTCAGCCCGGTCGAAATCGACAACTGCAGTTCGTTGGTGAACACCCGCCAGTCACCATCCCTGGATGACGCACCGCCTCCCTTGAGGCCATCGATCAGGGCCTTGGTGAACAGGCTCGGCTGATCCACCCGGGCGAACGCAGCCTCGCCAGACAGGGTTGCATAGAACACCGGCGCCAGCCTGGAACGGCCCTGCTGGGTGCGCACCTGCGGCCGGATGATTGGCCTGCCGGCGGTTCCCCAGCTTTCTATCAGCGAATCGCTGGACAGGCGGCAAGCATCGACAAAGTAGGCCTGCTGTTTCGCCGCACACCGGTCCATGCCCATGTGGAAAAGTTTGAAGTTGATTGCCTGGTCGAAAGGGTCGTTTCTGTTGGAACCGTAGTCCTCGCACAGCAATGCAACATCCGGCCCTTGCGAGATGCCATGACCACAGAAGAAGAACAGCAGCAGATTGTCCTCGTTCTGATCGCCTGCATCCTTCCAGTCGGCCACCACATCCTCGACGTTGGAAAAGGTGGCGGTGTCGACCTCGGCCGGTGCTGGAACCGTTAATCGGTCGTTGTCGATCTGCCTGTCATCAGCGGAAAGCAGCAGGCGTAGGCTGGCCAACGGCTTGTCGGGATTCCTATAGCTTTTCAACAACCATTCGGTAATGCTGCGTGCGGAAATGGGCGGCGAGGTCAGCTGCCCCATGCCGTCACAATCGCTCACCGGCATCGGATCCGTACCACCCAGCAGGTACGGGTAATTACCCACCCCAATCACTAATGCGTGAGTAACCGGACCCGCCTGCGGCTTATCGTAGATCAGCGTCATGAATCAGTCACCAACATCCATTGTCGCAACGAAATCTCTGCCTAAGGAATTAAAGCAATAATGCACTGCCTCCTCAAGCGAAGTTGGTCAGAAAATCACTGACGACCTGGACCGGGAAACGGGGGCCTCTCAATACAAGGAAATCCCACATCTCGCATGGCTCAGTTTACAGGGGTACGGTCAACCCGACTCTTTCAGTACGCCGCTCGCTTGCACCGATAGATCGAATTCCGAGACAACGGCCATCCTCCTACAATTCAGTGGCATAATCTCACCGTAATGGAATAAAGCTTTCAAAAGGATTGATGTGAATATTCCTGACGATGCCGAACAGTTCATTGAGTCGGTATTGAATACTACAAAGCAATTAATTGAACTTGGCTTCTGGGATGTCGAGCGTTCCCGTCTGGACAGCTGGTGGAAACAGTTTTGTGGCGTTGAAGAGGAATTTTTTGCAGCATGCCTACTTGATAGAGTGATTTTCCGCTCACGGCCTCAATTCGAAGCGGCGCTCCGATCCCTGTTCCGAAGTAATCTGAATAGGTCAATATTTAAGGACAAACACGACGGTTATCTCGTCGACACCCTGTCAAGCCGCTCGAACGAACCGAAAATCAGACTGGTACCGGTGATCTGTGAGTCCGATCCACCGACAAAATCTGGCCCTCTGGTAATTAGGCGTCTTCAAAGAATCTTGCGCTTGAATCCCAAATGGATGTGTTGGCCTTGGCAGGCTTCGGATGCGGTAGAAAAAGAGGGGGTTGATACTGTCATCTTTGTAGATGACTTCTTGGGCTCGGGTGGGCAGTTTAAGACCTTTTTCGATCAGTGGCAGTTTGGCGAACCGGGCATGAGCAAAGTCAGGTTCTTCTACGCACCGGTAGTTGCGCATGAAAAGGGAATTGACCACCTATCGACTGAGTTACCAAGACTCAGAATCGCTTACATCGAAAGTCTGGGCTCTCGCCAACAGTTTTTCAGTGACGAAACTTGGGACGACATGTCACATGGCTCGGTAACCGCCCTTGATGCGAAAAACTGGTACCTGGAATTCGCTAGAAAACGCAAAATTGCCGGGAGAAAAATCGACCCTCTCGGCTATGAGAAACTTGAATTGACCTACGGGTTCAGTCACTCCACGCCGAATAATTCGCTGCCAATCCTCTGGTCCACCAGCGCGAATTGGAATCCGTTACTGGAGCGATAGAAATGAATCACGAACTTCCAGAAGTATTTTCAAAGAACCGCAGCGAAGAAAGCTATGAAGACAATTGGTCCGAGTTTCTCGTTCCTCCGTTTCTGGAAAATTTGCAGATTAAGTCGCAGTCTAAGGCGCTAGTAATTGTCGGTGGCCGTGGCTGCGGCAAAACCACCTTACTCAGGTACTTCTCGCATGCCACCCAGTTTTCGCCAAAACGACGTGAACTGCCTGAAGAGGCCTTAAGCCATATCGGCTTGTATTGGCGTGCCGATACCAACTTCCTCAACGCCTTTGTTGGCAGTGGCCAAGACGCTAGAACATGGCGATCTGCTTTTGAACACGTACTAGCCTGCGATATCGGATTAGAACTGCTCCAAAGCCTACTTAACTTAAACTGTACTCAAGAACGAGTAGAAAAGTACGGAGGATTGGAAGCACTAGATCTGAGCGACGTACAAGATTTTGATGAATCCTTAGGCGCTACTCTTCCTGATTTGAAGCGTAGCTTGGAATCTGCAGGCAGGAAGCTATCTACTTGGATAAATAACTTAGACCGCGTTGAAAAGCCCCGTTTTCTTCCTCTCAATCAATTCTTGGACACAATAGTAACCGCGGTTTGTGCGCAGCTTCCGTACCTTGCTGATACCAGCTTTGCTGTGTTCTTTGACGAATACGAGAACTTGAGAAAAGAGCAGCAGCAATACATCAATGGGCTGCTCAAGCACGGAAAGCCTCCTTTGCTCTTCAATATCGCCATGAAACGCAATGGCTTCCATACGTGGGAAACGCTTGGCCCCGAGTCCATACAACTGACTTCTGACTATAGAATCATCGACCTTGAAGATGAAACGAGCAACAACGACTTTGAACTGTTCGCGGCAGAACTGCTTTTCTTCCGTCTAGCGGAACATAATCCGTCCCTACTATCGGAACTGCCGATAGTTCCGAATCATCTGCGTGACGTTACTAAGATTGATTCAAGATATAAGAACCTTGAATACAGGAATCGGGTGGTTGGTGCTGCAAAGAGCCTTCTACCTCGTGTATCCCCAAAAGCTGCAGCAGCCGAAATCTTCAGTGACAACAAATTAAAGCAGAAACTCACTCTACGAATAGAAAATGCCCTTCGGCTGCGTGAGTCAGATATTCCTGTCGAAAGCTTTCTAGACGAAAAGCATTCAGATGTTTCTGTCGTAATATCGGCACTTTTGTATCGCCCCCGGGAATCTCCCCCCAAACTACTGGCGGATTTTAGTGACATACAGAAGGGCCAAACGAATCGCCTAACTGATGAAGTTCTGCTATCCACCAATCTATTTGGCTGTGTTAACGCCATTTATCTCGACGCCAATAGAGATTCCATACTGTTCTCTGGGTTCAAATCGCTGACATTGATCGCCAGGGAGAATGTTCGCCATCTACTTGAGTTGATACATCGAGTTTTCAAAGCCTACAGCAGCAAATACGAGTATGAAGGCTTACCGAAAGTCCCTCCCGAATTACAAGCAAAAGCAGTGAGACAGGCGAGCGAACAAATCTTGAGTGATGTTAGTGGCGGCTGCGGAAAATACGGCCCTCAATTACAGAACCTCGCTAGAAGCCTTGGTTCTATATTCCGAGAACTCCACAGAAGCCAAAAACAAAGTGAACCAGAAACTAATCATTTCACGCTTTCAGGTGGAGAGCTTGATAGCAACATGGCCACCTATTTGGCAGAAGCTGAAAAATGGTCAGTCCTTTACAGGGCGAAGGAAACAAAAATGAAGTCGACTGGCGCAATGGATGCAGACCTCATTTTGAATCCTGTATTCTCGCCGTTTTTTCAAATCTCGTATCGGAAAAGACGCAGCACGGCATTTACAGCAAGTGATCTACTTTGCATGCTCGAAGGAGACCAGGCTACTAGAGACAGCTTGGTCCGAAAGCTGACGAAAAGAAGCCCAAGCGATACCCTTCATCTCGACTTATTTGATGAGTCGAACTAATGCCAAAGCCGCGCTTCAAATTCTATTCGAACAAATATGAAACTCCACCAGCTTGTTTAGGCGGATGTGATACTGCGTTTGTAGGAAAGGCTGTTGATGACCGAGGGAAAGCATCCATTGCCGCTCTAACAGCATCTTCTAGCACCATTTGCAGTGTCGAATTTGAACCAGAAGATCAAAACCTACGTGTTGATGGTATTAACACTACACCTGAACGCATTGCTGAACAGTTCGAAGGCAAGACTCGAATTGTTCTTGATGCAACCACTTTAGGTTTGGGCGAAGTGTTGCACATCTTGATGTCAATTAGACTAGCGGATAGTGGTTCGGTTGAATTCCTCTACGCTGAGCCTAAGTCCTACACGCGAAACATCAATTCTGAAGAAAGCAATTCCAGCCAGAAGAAGTACGACCTAACTAGAAATCGCGAATTCATTGCGATTAACGGCTTTAATTCGGTGTACAAAGGTAATTCTGAAGCTGCGCATGTCATATTTTTGGGTTTTGAAGCATCACGCGTCGTCAATGCGCTGACCCAGCGCGACATTAACCCTGAGAATTATCAAATACTACCTGTGATAGGCGTGCCGGCTTTCCAAGCAGGATGGGAACTCAATAGTATCAAGCCACACCTGTCTTTTTTCGAAGATCAAAAAATCAGCCAATCAATGATCAGTTATTGCCCCGCTGATTCGGTTAAGGAGGCCTACTTCACCCTTTGGGAATTGTACGAACGACTTCGCAACCGGCGGAGATTGTTTTACGTTTCTCCGCTCGGCACAAAGCCGCATACTATCGCCACGACGTTGTTTTTACTTGAGACTAAAGGAGACATCTGGACTACATCGCTGTACTACGATCACCCTCAACGGGTAGACGAACGCTCAACGGGACAATCCACTTGGCATCATGTAAAGGTCGAGTTCTGAAGGTATTCTCCTACCCGATGACCGGCATGTTTAGCAGTGTCTTAATTGGCAGGTGCTTCGCGCAACTTCCGGCAGCATTTGCCATACGCCACTCGGTACCAAACGAACTGTTAAGAGTTTTCCACACCTTTGATCTTGTCCGGCCTTTCACCGACAAGCGATACACACAGTCAGTAAATAGCCCCGTGCCGTTTTCAACTTGAGCCTGTTTGTCCAAACAGCGAGACCCTACTCTAGGGATGAGAATATCCCCAGCGACAGCCACATGGCAACTGTCTAACACTTTGCCACCCAAAATCACTTGATTTCTATTATCGGGGAAATCTGTCGTGTGAAACGCAGAAACGCCTTGATCCTTAAACTCTTTCTGCGTCTTACTCCCTCGATTAATGGCCACTCCTACGGATCCAAGAGTCTTTAAGGACTTTGCCGAAACCCCTAGGCGCTTAAGGGCCAAGTGATAATCAATGTCTAATGATTGGACAGCATCCAAAGCAGATACGACGATTTCGGTCGTTACCTCCCCTTCGCTTGACGCTTTTCTCAACAGTACGTTCCGCTTTCGATTCAAGGCGCGCTCGCCGGAGATTAAGTACGCATTTACCTCTGCATTTTTGAAGGTCAGCGGGGAAAGCTGCGTCACACACAATCCCCTCATTTCTGAAACCAAGCGCTTCCTCAACTCTCGATAACAGGGGTTGCTAATCAGAGGGGCCGCAACAATGAATCCCAAACCAGTTCCCTTAGAGGCCAACTCCCAAGCGCGCGCAAGGAATGCAGCATCACGTCTGATCCATTTTCCTTCGAAGGGAATACCCAGCCCAGTGTTTTCGACTAACACCCGAAGGTCCATTGGAGCGGCCAAAGACCCATAAGGCGGATTACTGACAATGATAGAAGGGGTCGGTTTGCATGCCCAGCTAGCATCTAAAACGTCGGCCTGCAGGACCGTAGATCGCTTGTCTTTTTGGCTGCGCAATGTTCTTACGTATTCGGAGTCCAACTCAATCATAGTCGCAGTGGAACCCTGGTGTGCCTGCAAAAGTGCTTTGGTCAACGCGCCTTGCCCAGCCCCTAAGTCAAAAAAATGTACGTCTTTTCCGTGCTCAACAGGGACTGTACTGGCCAAGAGTTCTGCAATAACTGGAGGTGTCCAAACCTGTCCCAACCTGTCCGCCGCATCCCGTGATTTTCTGTATCGAAGGTCACCCATCTTTATGATCCATCATCAGTCATACTTGCCATAATATATGCAAATTTGCACAATGTCGACATGGACAAAGAGGCGGGCTTGAAGATACTAAGGGAGACGCTCCAGTCAAGGGGCGTTAGTCGTTCATATATCGCTGAATCACTTAGAATTCACCCCTCACAGGTGTCCCGAATCGCCGCCGGGCATTTCAAGAAGATGGAGGGAAATGCTCTGCGTGTATGCAAATTTGCACTAACCATGCAAACCCATACCAATGAAGACAGTTTGACCGATTCCATCACATTTGAGCTCAACCAGAAGGTGGCTCAAATCGTATCGATTAACCCAGAAGCCGCTCGCGCATTGACAAACATGCTTAGCGCTATCATCGACCAATGGATTACTGATTCAGAAAAAGCAAGGAACAATTTGTCACGCTAGTTCTGCACCTTGGATGCAAATAAGGGACTCCACCGGACCGTACCCCCGTACGTCGTGACATGCATGATGTGGGATTTCCTTGGCGAATGTCCCCTTGTCCTTTATGACCTTCACCAAGGTGGGTCATAGAAGAACTAGCCAGAAACACGGCGACTCATGCCGATTACTCTCTGCTCTTCACCGTAACCGACATCGCTGAGAAACAAGCTGATTGAGGTGGACCATGTTCTTCCGCCAAATTGTAAGTGAGCAAACAGGCAGCCGCTCAATGGCGACGAGCGATTCGAGGGAGTGGTTTCGTACGTTCCCAAGCGGCAATCCACATCCAAGCAACCACAATGTGATTGCCGCAAAGACTGTTACAAACTTGCGCTAGTTTTCGCAGACTTGATTAAACTTGTTTAAATACAATGGCCTACCGCTTTGGTGTTACAGACTTAATTCAAAAAATACAAACTTAATTATCTGTAAACATCGACAAAGGTTAACCCACTTCCCCTATTCCACCGTCACCGACTTGGCCAGATTACGCGGCTGATCCACATCGGTGCCTTTGAGGATGGCAACATGATAGGAAAGCAGTTGCAGAGGAATGGTATAGACGATCGGTGCGGTACCGGCACAAATGTCGTCGAGGGTGAGGTTTTGATAGCGGTCCAGCGGTATCTGGATCTTTTTGTCACTGAACAGGAACAACTCGCCACCACGGGCACGCACTTCTTGCAGATTGGACAGTACCTTTTCAAGCAGTGGATCGTCGGGCAGGGCACAAACGACAGGCATGCGTTCGTCGACCAACGCGAGCGGACCATGTTTGAGTTCACCGGCTGGGTAGGCCTCGGCGTGGATGTACGAGATCTCTTTGAGCTTGAGCGCGCCTTCCATTGCAATGGGGTAAAAGGTGCCACGCCCCAAGAAAAGGGCGTTATCCATATCCGAGAACGACGTGGCCATTTGTTCGATGGCCTCGCTGAGTTTGAGCACCACTTCGACCTGGCGCGGTAGCGCTTGTAGCTCGTCGACCCAATCTTTTTCTTGCTCCGGAGTCAACCCTCGGCGCTTCGCCAGCGCAAGCGTCATCAAGCGTAGTGCGACCAGTTGGGTGGTGAAGGCCTTGGTCGATGCGACGCCGATCTCGGGACCGGCGCGAGTCATCAACGCGACATCGGATTCGCGTACCAACGAACTCTCGGGTACGTTGCAGACGACTAGACTGCCGATATAGCCGGCCTGCTTGGCACCGCGAAGTGCGGCCAGGGTATCGGCCGTTTCGCCCGACTGCGAAATGGTGACGAATAGCGTGTCCGGCGAAACAACCGTTTTTCGATAGCGAAACTCGCTGGCGACCTCGATCTGGCAAGGAATACCGGCTTCTTCGAGCCAGTATCGCGCGACCATACCGGCATGATAGCTGGTCCCACAGGCGATGATCTGTACGGCGCGGGTGCGATCGAACAACGATTGCGCGACATGACCAAAACTCTGTTCGAGCAGTTTGCCTTTATGGATACGGCCTTCGAGCGTCTCGGCAATGACCGCCGGTTGCTCGAAAATCTCTTTCAGCATGTAATGCCGGTAAGGGCCCTTCTCGGCATTCGATGCCGACAGCTGGCTGGTGCGTATCTCACGCTCGGCCGGTTGACCGTCGGTATCGAATACCTTGACCCCATCACGTCGGATTTCCGCGAAGTCGCCTTCTTCGAGGAAGATGAATTGTTGTGTGACCGGCAGCAGGGCAAAGACATCGGATGCAATGAACTGTTCACCGTCACCGATGCCGATCACCAAGGGGCTACCGGCGCGGGCCACCACAAGGCAATCAGGATCATTGGGATCGATGACCGCCAAGGCATAAGCGCCGATCAATCGCTCGATCGCGTTACGCGTGGCCTCACCGATGTCCTGGCCTTTGTTCAGAAGATCGGCAAGCAAGTGGGCGATGACTTCGGTATCGGTGTCCGAATTGAATAGATAACCTTGCGCCTCCAAATCAGCGCGCAGTTCAGCGTGATTCTCGATAATGCCGTTGTGTACGATCGCGACCTGCTCGCCGCTCATGTGTGGATGGGCATTGCGCTCGGCCGGCATCCCGTGAGTCGCCCAACGGGTATGCGCAATACCCAGCGTGCCGTCGACCGTGCCCTGATCGAGCAGACATTGCAATTCGGCAACTTTACCGACCGAGCGGATACGTTGCAGACTGGCGTCCGGGTTGCGCACCGCTATCCCGGCCGAATCGTAGCCGCGATACTCCAGGCGACGCAGGCCTTCCATCAAAATCGGTACCACGTTGCGTTCAGCGATTGCACCAACGATGCCGCACATGGGTCGTTTACTCCTTTATTCGATCGGCGATGACGAAAACGTCATTTTTTCTTTATCGGCCGCTGCCAATTCAAACTGACCTGTTTGGACCGAGTGAGGGTGAGCTTTTCACCGGGTGCGTCCTTGCTGATGACCGAACCGGCACCGATGGTGGCGCCCGGACCGACCTTGACCGGTGCAACCAGCGACGTGTTGGAGCCAATGAAGGCACGGTCCGCGATTTCCGTCTTGTGCTTGTTCGCACCGTCGTAGTTACAGGTGATGGTCCCCGCACCGATGTTCACACCGGTACCCACCTCGCTGTCGCCGATATAACTCAGATGGTTTACCTTCGAGCCCAGCCCGATCACCGATTTTTTTATTTCGACGAAATTGCCGACACGCGCCTTACCCACCAGTTGGGCACCCGGCCGTAGACGGGCGAAAGGTCCGACCTCACTGCCCGGTCCGATGTGCGAATCCTCGAGCACGCAATTCTCCAGGATTTCGACGTCGTCGGCGACGGTCACGTTACGCAATACGCAGTTGGCGCCAATACGCACCCTGTCGCCGAGCACCACACGGCCTTCGAGCAGGACATTGAAATCTATTTCGACGTCAATCCCGTGGGTCAATTCACCCCGCACGTCGATCCGGGCCGGATCACGCAAGGTGACGCCATCGAGCATCAACGCCTCAGCCAAGCGATGTTGGTACGCACACTCCAGACTTGCCAGCTGTAGTCGATTGTTCACACCCTCGGCCTCTATCGCAGAAGCCGGCTGGCAGACTTGGATATCCAAACCATCGGCTACCGCCATGGCCAGCACGTCGGTGAGATAATACTCACCTTGAGCGTTGTCGTTCGAAAGACCGCCGAGCCAGCGCTGTAAGTCATGACGCGGCATGAACATGATGCCGGTGTTGATCTCGCGGATAGCCAGCTGTTCAGGATCGGCATCTTTTTGTTCGACGATACATTGCACTCGGCCGGCTTCGTCGCGAACCACACGACCATAGCCGCCGGGGTCGTCGAGCGTAACGCTCAACAGGCCGAAACCCGTGCCTGCCGTGTCGATCAACTGCTTCAAGGTCTCGGGAAGAATCAAGGGCACATCGCCGTACAACACCAAAACCTGCTCGGCACGGGTCAATGCAGGCATGGCCTGCTGTACCGCATGGCCGGTGCCGAGTTGTTCGGCCTGCTCGACCCAGCGTAGATCAGGCTGCTCGGTAAAGGCGGCACGGACTTGTTCGCCACCATGCCCATAGACCACGACGATCTCTTCCGCCGACAGCGCGCGCGCGCAATCGATCACATGGCCCAGCAAAGGTTTGCCGGCGATTTCGTGCAGCACCTTGGGCTGCGCCGACTTCATGCGCGTTCCCTGACCGGCCGCTAGGATGACAACACCAATCGACATAAGCTAATCCTAGTTGATGCTATTCGGGCCCGGCATCTCCACCGCATGGATACCGGAGATTTCTTCTTCACCGGGCTTGGCGTCACGTACTTCGGTAATGGTGACCTTTACCGTCAGCTCTTTACCGGCCAACGGATGATTGCCGTCAACAGTCAACATCCCGTCTTCGATCTTGGTGACATAAAACAACTTGGTCTCGCCCTGGTCGTTTTGCATCTGCACCTCGGCCCCGAGAGTCCGGAACTGTGGCGGCACATTCTCCACGTTGTCGGTAAAAGTCAGGTCGGGATCGTGTGGCCCAAACGCCTGTTCCGGCGGCACCCTGACCTCAACCTGATCGCCTACGCGTTTGCCGGCCACCGCCTTGTCCATACTACCGATCAGCTCGGTATCGCTGCCGTAAACGAAACCAAGCGGCACATCGTGCTGTTCCACCACTTCATCATGATCATCGATGATGGTGTAGATGAGAGCGACGTACTTGCCGGGTTGAATAATCTCTTCGGTCATAGCTACTCTGCCTTTACTGCACAATGTGTCGGCGAATATCGGGAAACCGTTAATCGGCCGCCGTCCACGCTATCGGCGCCAAAAGAAAACGGCCCCGGCGGTATACCGCCGGGGCCGTTTGATTCTAACACCTGTCAGCTGCGTGTTAGCGGTTACGCTTACGCAAACGCTCGATCGCCCTCAGCTGCGCCACGGCCTCGGCCAATTCGATCTGGGCCTTGGCCATATCGATATCGGCGGCCTGATTCGCCAGCGCGTCTTCCGCCCGGCGTTTGGCCTCGGCGGCGGCGGCCTCGTCCAGATCCGTGGCACGAATACCGGTGTCGGCGAGAATAGTCACCTTGAACGGCTGTACCTCGATCATGCCACCGGAGACATAGAAATGCTCTTGTGGCTTGCCGTTGCCCGGATCGACCCGGACTTCGCCCGGTTTGAGCTGGGTGACCAGCGGGGCATGGCGCGGTGCGATACCGATCTCGCCCATTTCCGCCGGCGCGTAGATCATCTCCCCCTGTCCGGAGAACAGATGGCCCTCGGCACTGACGATGTCGACATGAATGTTCATTGACATTGGGCTTCTCCCAGATTTCGCTCAGGCTGCCGAATTACGACGACTGCTCCGCCTTGGCCACGGCCTCATCAACGTTGCCGCACATGTAGAAGGCCTGCTCGGGCAGATGATCGTACTCTCCTTCGAGGATCGCCTTGAAGTTGGCGATAGTCTCTTTGACGGTAACGTATTTACCCGGTGCGCCGGTGAACACCTCGGCGACGAAGAACGGCTGCGACAGGAAACGCTGGATCTTACGCGCACGGGCAACGGTGAGTTTGTCGTCTTCCGACAATTCGTCCATACCCAGGATGGCGATGATGTCCTTCAGTTCTTTATAGCGCTGCAGTACACCCTGTACGCCGCGAGCCACTTCGTAGTGCTCTTCGCCAACCACGTGCGGATCGAGAATTCGCGAGGTCGAATCGAGCGGGTCCACCGCCGGGTAGATACCCAACTCGGCGACCTGACGCGAGAGTACCAGGGTTGCGTCCAAGTGCGCGAAGGTGGTCGCAGGCGACGGGTCGGTGAGGTCGTCCGCCGGAACGTAGACCGCCTGGAACGACGTGATCGAACCGGTCTTGGTCGAGGTGATGCGCTCCTGCAGCACACCCATTTCCTCGGCCAGCGTCGGCTGGTAACCCACTGCGGAAGGCATACGACCCAGTAGTGCGGACACCTCGGTACCGGCCAGGGTGTAACGGTAGATGTTGTCGACGAACATCAGTACGTCACGACCTTCGTCACGGAAGTACTCGGCCATGGTCAGGCCGGTCAGCGCGACACGCAGACGGTTGCCGGGCGGTTCGTTCATCTGGCCGTAGACCAGGGCCACTTTGTCGAGTACGCCGCCTTCGGTCATCTCGTGGTAGAAGTCGTTGCCCTCACGAGTACGCTCACCAACGCCGGCGAATACCGAAAAGCCGGAGTGCTCGACCGCGATGTTACGAATCAGCTCCATCAGCGTAACGGTTTTGCCCACGCCGGCGCCGCCGAACAGACCAACCTTACCGCCCTTCTGGATCGGCATGATCAAATCGATGACCTTGATACCGGTCTCGAGAATCTCGGTGGTCGACGCTTGGTCTTCGAGCTTGGGCGCGACACGGTGAATCGGCATGCGCTCTTCGGTACCGATCGGACCGGCCTCGTCAACCGGATTACCGAGCACGTCCATGATGCGGCCCAGGGTTGCCTGGCCGACCGGAACGCTGATCGCAGTACCGGTGTTGACCACGTCGACACCACGCTTGAGGCCGTCGGTCGAACCCATCGCGATGGTACGCGCGATACCGTCACCGAGCTGCTGCTGGACCTCCAGCGTGAGATCGGCGGATTCGATCTTCAGTGCATCGTAAACTTTCGGCATTTCACCGCGCGGGAACTGCACGTCCACAACGGCGCCGATGATTTCTACGACTTTACCCGTGCTCATTGGCTTTTCCTCTTGGCTGCTGGCGCAGCGTCTCAATCATTTGAAGTCTGAAGTCTGTTCGCTGGTTACGACACGGCCGCGGCGCCGCCCACGATCTCGGAGATCTCTTGGGTGATGGCGGCCTGGCGAGCCTTGTTGTAAACCAATTGCAATTCGTCGATCAGGTTGCCGGCATTGTCGGATGCCGACTTCATCGCCACCATCCGCGCGGACTGCTCACAAGCGGCGTTCTCGACCACCGATTGGTAGACCAGCGATTCGATATAGCGCGTCAACAGGGCATCGAGCACGTCCTTGGCGCCTGGCTCGTAGATGTAGTCCCAATGATGCTTGAGCTGCTCGGCGTCATCGCCCGGTGCCAAGGGCACCAACTGCTCGACGGTCGGCTGCTGTGTCATCGTATTGACGAACTGGTTGTAGGCGATGCGGATCTCGTCGATCTCGCCGTCGTGATAGGCATCGAGCATGACTTTCACGGTACCGACCAGATCATCGATATGCGGCGCATCGCCGAGGTGAGTCGCCTGCGCCACCACCTTACCGCCAACCCGGCGGAAAAAACCCAGGGCCTTGGTACCGATAGTGCAGAAATCGACCTCGGTATTCGCACCCTGCAATTCGCGGATCTCGCGAACCAGGCGACGGAACAGGTTGCTGTTCAAGCCGCCGCAAAGGCCGCGATCCGACGAGACGATGATCAAACCGACGCGCTTGACCTCACGGGCATTCATGAACGGATGCTTGTACTCGGGATTGGCGAGTGCAACGTGGCCGATCACCTGACGCATCTTTTCCGCATAGGGCCGGGTAGCCTCCATCCGGTCCTGCGCCTTGCGCATTTTGGACGCCGCGACCATCTCCATCGCACGCGTGATCTTCTGCGTGCTTTTGACGGAGGCAATCTTCGTCCGAATCTCTTTTGCGCCTGCCATTTTTCTACCTTTCGATATCTAGGATGCGGAACCCTTCGACGGGTCGCGGGGCTCCAAATCGAGCCCTTGCCCTATTCTGTTTACCAGGTACCGTTTGCCTTGAAGTCTTTCAGTGCCTCATGGAACGCACTTTCGAGCTCGTCGTTCCAATCGGCTTCGGCATTCACCTTGGCCACGAGTTCGGCTTTGTTGGCCGCCATGTAGCTGTGCAACGCAGCCTCGAAAGACACAACCTTGTTGACGTCGATGTCATCCAGATAGCCTTCGTTGGCGGAGAACAGCGAGACCGCCATGTCGGCAATCGACAACGGCGAGTACTGCGGCTGCTTCATCAGCTCGGTCACACGCTGACCACGCTCGAGCTGTTTACGAGTCGCTTCGTCCAGATCGGACGCGAATTGCGAGAACGCCGCGAGTTCACGGTACTGGGCAAGTGCCAGACGGACACCACCACCGAGTTTCTTGATGATCTTGGTCTGCGCGGCACCGCCGACCCGGGATACCGACAGACCGGCGTTAATGGCCGGACGCAGACCGGCGGCGAACAGATCCGATTCAAGGAAGATCTGACCGTCGGTGATCGAAATCACGTTGGTCGGTACGAAGGCCGACACGTCGCCGGCTTGGGTCTCGATGATCGGCAATGCGGTCAATGAACCCGTCTGGCCTTTGACTTCGCCATTGGTGAACTTTTCGACGTACTCGATGTTGACCCGCGCAGCACGCTCGAGCAAACGCGAGTGCAGATAGAAAACGTCACCCGGGTAAGCTTCACGACCCGGCGGACGACGCAACAGCAGCGAAACCTGGCGATAGGCCCAAGCCTGCTTGGTGAGATCGTCGTAGATGATCAGGGCGTCTTCCCCACGATCACGGAAATACTCGCCCATGGTGCAACCGGAGTAAGGGGCGATGAACTGCATCGCAGCCGAATCGGCGGCCGGTGCGGCGACGATGATAGTGTGTTCCATCGCACCGTGTTCTTCGAGCTTGCGCACCAAACCGGCAATCGACGAGTTCTTCTGGCCGACAGCGACGTAGATACACTTAACGCCGGTGCCCTTCTGGTTGATGATGGTATCGATCGCAATCGCGGTCTTGCCGGTCTGGCGGTCACCGATGATCAACTCACGCTGTCCACGACCGATCGGCACCATGGCGTCGATCGATTTGAAACCGGTCTGGACCGGCTGATCGACCGATTTACGATCGATAACGCCCGGGGCGATCTCTTCGATCGGCGCCGAGGTTGCGGCGTTGATCGGGCCCTTGCCATCGAGCGGGTTACCCAACGCATCAACCACGCGGCCGAGCAGTTCGGGACCGGTCGGCACCTGCAAGACGCGCCCGGTACACTTGACCGCGTCGCCTTCCGAGATGTGCTTGTATTCGCCCAGTACCACTGCGCCGACCGAGTCGCGCTCGAGGTTGAGCGCCAGGCCGAAGGTGTTGCCGGGAAACTCCAGCATTTCGTACGACATGGCATCGGCCAGGCCGTGAATACGAACGATACCGTCGGTCACCGAGACAACGGTGCCTTCGTTATGTGCTTCGGACGTCAGATCGAACTTTTCGATCTTGCTCTTGATCAGTTCGCTGATCTCGGAGGGATTCAATTGCATGGTTGCTTACCCGATTAGATTCCTAATTCGTTGGCCAACTGGCTGATACGTCCGGAGACGGAACCGTCGATCACCAAATCGCCGGCGCGCAAATGGAAGCCGCCGATCAGATTGGGATCCTCGTCGCTGGTTATGCGGATCTCTCGCCCGAGCTTGCGCTTCAGCGCTTCAGCGAGTTGTTCTTCCTGTGCCGGCTTCAGCGCAAACGCGGCGGTGACCTGCACATCCAAGGTGCCTTCGTGCTCGGCCTTGCGCGTCTCGTACAGCGCGGCAACCTCGGGGAGAACCGACAGGCGGCCGTTATCGACCAGCAGGCGGACCAGATGCTGACCTTCATCGCTCAGACGACCGCCACCGATGTCGATCATCAGTTCGGTCATCTGTGCTCGATCGAGCTTCGGACTGGCAATCAGTGTCGCCAGCGTGGCGTCCTGAACCGCTGTTGCGAGCAGCCCCAGCATGTCGGACCACAAACCCAGCTTGTCGGTTTCGACCGCACGCGCGAAAACCGCTTCGGCGTAGGGTCGGGCGATAGTTGTAGCGTCTCCAGCCATTATCGTGCCTTAAATCTGATTCGCTACCGACTCGACGATGTCCTTGTGTGCGTCAGCGTCGATCTCTTTGCGCAGGATTTTTTCCGCACCCAGGACTGCCAGTTCGGCGACCTTGACCCGCAAAACCTCGCGTGCCTTATTGGTTTCCTGCTCGATCTCTGCCTGGGCGGCGGCCAATTGCCGATTA
>JANQLO010000056.1 GCA_028280505.1 Chromatiales bacterium
GCTTTCATTTTTCGGAGCTCCAAGGTCATCGATCCTCTCTTCACGCTCAAGGCAGCCCGTCTGAAGACGGGGGATTTAAACCCCAGAGTGGATATTAAAGGAAAACAGTGTCCTTCCGAAATGCCCTGGTATTTGTCTTCAAAATCGGAAATCATAGTATATTCCACTTGCTTATGAAAATCTGCACCGCGATAATGTGATTTCCACGGTTCGCAGATATAGAAATCAAAATTCATACCATTTAGAGAGAGCATAAAATCGAAAAGCTTTCCTTCGTAGTGATTCCTTATCCGCTTTTCAACATTTCCTTGGCCTATATATATCACTGGAATATGCCCGCCACGATATTGCATACTCATATTATCCGATAGCCGAATTACATAAACACCACGTTTTATGTCCTTCAGTTCACAGCTTGTTTTGTCGTAGAATTCGGACTTTAGGCTGTTAATCGCCTTTCGAATTGCTAAGCGCTTCGCTTCTGATTTAACCTTGCTTGAGTATCTGGCATAAACGGAGATATCAAAGCCAACATCTCTCATGAATATTGCCAAGTTTTGATTCCGAAATTTAAACCATGTGTTTTTCCGACCATTCCCCAGTGACATTTGTCTCACTCCTCCCTGAAAACCTTCATCACCTCATCGCCGAAATGGTTGATCACCTTAACGGTAAACTGTGCTGTTTCCGGCTTGTCGAACGGTCTTGAAACATCCCGGTAGAGGCTTGCTCATGCCTCTTCGTCGATCTCGTCCTTCAAGCTCTTGAAGGGATCGTTGGCGCCGAGGAAATAGGCGTGGCGGACAAAGAAGCTTTCCGAGTCGTAGTTTGTATCGATGAACCAGGCGGCGTGAACGGAGTCCGCGCTAGCCACACTCGACCGGGACGAACATGCAATATGAGATGTTTGACCGTCGCCAGGCGGGTCGACAATACACGCTATGAGCAGTTGTAAGTTTGTCTATTTTCCTTTTTTGATTCAGATATTTATTGCGCGACACAAGGATATTTCATGTTTTCCGAGGCTCTTGGCATTGCGGGTTTTTGGGCACATTTCAAATTCGGAGCGATTGCGTTCGTTGCAGCATTGGCCGCGTCGCCGCTGGTTGGCGTCGAAGCTGCCCAGGACAGTCCGGCGGTTGTGCAAGGGGTGCTTGATCTGCGCCAGTCGGATTGGAATTTCGACACGGATGGAACGCTTCCAATCAACGAGTGGGCCTTTTATGGGAGCCGGTTGTTGGACAGTGCTCAGTTGCAGGATCCCGAGAACCGGAAACCTGACGCCTGGATGCGATGGCCGGGATTCTGGCAGGGACTTCCCTCACCCGAAGGGGAGATGAAACGGTTCGGTTTTGCGACGTTGCATCTGACCGTACTGCTGCCCGAACCATCGAACGGTTTGGCCATCAAGATGGGGCGGGTCTACTCGGCCTACCGGATGATCGTAAACGGCAAGATTGTCGCGGAAATCGGCACGGCCGGCGCCGACGCCAGGTCAACTATCGCTAACACTCGCGAGGTACTGATCCCTCTGCCCGACGGCGCCGAGACATTCGATATCGTATTGAACGTCTCGAATTTTACCAAATGGCTTGGCGGCGGCACATCATACGGTTCGGTTTTCGGGTCCCGGGACCAGATCCTTCAAAGCGACCTGGTCTACGAGCGATACATCTGGCTTTACGCCGGAATGCTCCTGATCCTCGGGCTCTACCATCTCGGGCTGTTCGCACTGCGCCGCAATGACCGGTCGACGCTGTGGTTTGCCCTTCTCACGCTCAGTTTGTTCTTCCGACTCCTGACCCAGTTCTATCCGTTCTTGTTCGGGATAGCGGACGGAAAATACTACGAAATTGCTTCAGACATAAACTGGTTCGCTGCCTACGTAATGATGCCACTTATTGCGCTTTATGTATCCAGTGTTCTCCCTGATGACTACTCCAGAACGGTTCGCGCGACGATGCTGGTAATCGGTTTCGTCGGCTGTGCATCTATTTTTGTTCTTCCGGAAAGTGTATTTTCGCGCGGCGTTGAAGTATATATAATAGCCGGATTGTTGATGCTGGCGTACTCCAATTACGCTGTGGCCCGGGCGATCGTCCGCGGGCGCAAGCAGAGCGTCCTGTTTTTTATCGCGTTCTTCATATTCTGTTCGACCATCGTAATATCCCTTATGGACGTTACGCAGCTAGTCAATACCCGCGAACTCATGCCGCTCGGCTTCGTTGTCTTCATCGCGGTTCAGGCCTTCTTGCTTTCACAGCGCTTCTCCCGTTCGTTCAGCGATGTCGAAACGCTGTCGGGCGAACTTACGGCGAAGAACGCCCATCTGGAAAACATTTCGGCTGAGCTTGCCGCCAACAACGATCGGCTGGAACGTCTCGACAAGATCAAGGACCAGTTTCTGGCGAATACATCGCATGAGCTGCGCACGCCACTGAACGGGATCATCGGATTGACGGAATCGCTCAGGGCGGGCGCGAAGGGACCGGTCAGCAGGCAGGTGGACGGCACCCTGGAGATGATTGCATCCAGCGGGCGACGGCTTGCAACGCTGGTCAATGACATCCTGGATGCATCAAAGCTGCGTAATTCCGATATCATTCTGTCACGTCGGGCCGTCGATCTGCACGAGGTTGTGGAAGTTGTTCTGCAGGTTTCACAACCGCTTGTCGGCCCGAAACCGCTTCTGCTTTCGAACCGGGTTCCGGTCAGCCTCCGTATGGTTGAAGCCGATGAGAACCGGCTGCAGCAAATCCTGCAAAATCTTATCGGCAATGCGATTAAATTCACGCCCTCGGGGCAGGTCGACGTCTCAGCCTGTGAAAAGGGTCAGGAAGTCGTTGTTTGTGTTTCGGATACCGGGATTGGTATCCCGAAGGACAAGTATGAAACAATTTTCGAATCTTTCGAACAGGTCGACGCCTCCACGGAGCGTGAATTCGGCGGCACCGGCCTGGGATTGTCGATCACCCGCAATCTGATCGAACTGCATGGCGGCAGGATATGGCTGAATTCGACAGTCGATAAGGGAAGCGAGTTCTTTTTCACCCTGCCGGTTGCATCGACCGGGCGGGTTTCGGGTAGCGGACAAAACAGGAGTGCGAAGGCCCTGCAGGACAACGACCCCTGCGAATTGCCGGCCGTCGCCTCTGGAGGAAGGGTTCGTGGCGGACCACCTGCCGGTCTGAGCGCGACATTTCAAGCAGTTGAAGGCGTGGCGGCGCACTCCAAAATGACAGATGGGCAGGCGGAAACATCGATCCTTGTTGTCGATGATGATGAGATCAACCGGCACGTTGTCTCCAACTTCCTCGGGCTTGAGGATTACGAGGTGTTTGAAGCCTCAGATGGGGTGCAGGCGCTTGAATTTCTGGAAAACAGCCGTCCCGATGTGATCCTGCTCGACATCATGATGCCCAAACTGAACGGCTACGAAGTCTGCCGCCAGATCCGCGCCCGGACCGAACAGTCGCAGATGCCGATTATTTTTCTGTCCGCCAAAGACCGGACCGAGGACCTCGTCGTCGGGTTTGAAAGCGGCGGCAACGACTATCTCAGCAAACCCGTCTCCGGACCCGAATTGCTGGCAAGGGTCTCGACCCATGCGAAGCTGATGCGGGCACAGGAAGATGTCCTCAAGTTGGAGAAGCTGGCCGCGATCGGCAATGTCACCGCCGGCATCGTCCATGATTTCAAGAATTCGATCGGCGTCATCAAGGGCTATGCCGAAATGATAGCCGAAGACAATGCGGACGCTCAGTCGGAATCGGCGGAGTTCGCGATGACGATCGCTTCGGAAGCTGATCGAATCAGCAGCATGGCCTACGAGATCCTGGCCTTTGCTCGAGGTGAAACGTCCTTGGCAGTCGACAAACTCAGTGTTGCTGATTTTGTCGCGGAGTTTCTGAAGGCGATTGAGCTGCCGCTCGGGCAGAGAGGCGTAATACCAGTGGCCCTCACGACTGACCTGTCGTTACCCATTCTCTCGTAGCGATAGCGTTTATGGCGGTTGGTTCGGCGATGAGCCTGCTCCATGCGTCGC
>JANQLO010000080.1 GCA_028280505.1 Chromatiales bacterium
ACGGCAACAACCAGGACTGGAGTTTTGATTATCCCGGACAGCAGTGTGGGCAAGCAAAGAAAGGTAACGCTGGCGCGCTGAGCACAGCGCTTTCAAAAACAATCCCGCTCGTAGAGCACTCCAAATCAATCTTCCATTTACATCAGGATATCGCGGCGTCTAAACCGCCTCACCATCCGAAATATCATGCGCCTCGGCATGAGTCAGATGAGGATGATTGCGTAACACGAAGCCGGCCTCATGCAGTTGTATCACCGCGTTTTGCAAATTCGTCCGCACGACCGAGTTGGCCGAATCCAGATGGTTGGCCAACTGCTGTAGCGATACCTCGACATGGCGATCGCGCACCGCAACCGGCATCAATAGACGTTCTGCCAGACTGAGAAAAGGATCGAAGGGTTCGATATCGTCCGCCGTCAAATCGACCTTCGCCGCATGATGTTCAGCCACGGCCTCTTTATCCGACGGCGGTATCTTCTGCCGAAAACGTTCGGCAAGCCGGTCGCTGACCGCGGTCTCACCCCGCTTCACGGCCTCGACAATGTCGACCACGGCCGCCGCACGCACTTTGCTCGGACTGCCCGCCAGGATCAAAGCCAATAACTCGCGTTGTGTCGCGCTGAGAGCGGCTGCCTTGTAACCGCTCATACTGAAATCGCGATCGGCGATCAGGTTGCGTAAGAAAGCCTCGGTGGCACAGTAGTAACGCGATGTGTAGTGAAACAACTCTTCGGCGAAGCCGCCCCAACCGACGTGAAACGTCGGGTAGAAGCGGCCGCCGATGTTCTTTGCGTCAACCACGAGGATGGCAGCAGGTTTCGCTCAGACGATTTTTGGCCCGGCCGCCCGTACCGCCTCGGAGACATCCTGCGCAAAGATTTCGAAGTTGTCACGGAACATGCCCGCGAGCTTTGCGGCCTGGGCATCGTAAGCGGCACCATCGGGCCAACTATCGCGCGGTCTCAACAATTCGGACGGCACCTCAGGGCATGTCTCGGGCACATGCAGGCCGAAGGTCGGTTCCTCCCACGTCGGCACATCGTCCAACTTGCCGTCGAGTGCGGCATTGACCATCGCGCGGGTGTGCGGAATCGAAACCCGTCGACCCACGCCGTGGGGTCCGCCGGTCCAACCGGTATTGATCAACCAGACCTTGGCATCGTGACGCGCAATACGCTCACCGAGCAACTCGGCATAACGCCGTGGATGCAAGGGCATGAAGGGCGCGCCGTAGCAGGCGCTGAATACCGGTGTCGGCTCGGTTACGCCTTTCTCGGTACCGGCGACACGCGCGGTATAACCCGAAATGAAGTGATACATCGCCTGTTCCGGGGTCAAGCGTGAAACCGGTGGCAATACGCCGAAGGCATCGCAGGTGAGGAACAGAATGTTTTCCGGGTGGCCGCCGACACCGCTCAGCGTCGCATTCGGGATCGCGCTGATGTGATAGGCACCCCTCGTGTTTTCGGTCAACGAGGCATCATCGAGATCGAGCCGGCGGTCGGGCGCACAAACGGTGACATTCTCCAATACCGTGCCGAATCGCTCTGTGGTCGCGAAGATCTCGGGTTCGTTTTCGGGCGAGAGTTTGATCATCTTGGCATAGCAGCCACCCTCGAAATTGAATATGCCGTTGTCGCTCCAACCGTGTTCGTCATCCCCGATCAGCGTGCGTGATTGATCGGCCGATAATGTGGTCTTACCCGTGCCGCTGAGGCCGAAAAACAAGGCCGATTTGCCGTCGCTACCGATGTTCGCCGAGCAATGCATCGGTAAGACGCCGCGATTGGGCAGCAGGAAGTTCATGACCGAGAAAATGGACTTCTTGATCTCACCCGCATAACTGGTGCCGCCGATCAGCACCAGGCGCCGATTGAAGTTGACGAGAATGAAGGTCTCGCTTCGAGTGTGATCCTGGGCCGGAATGGCATGAAAACGCGGTGAATTGATTACCGTGAAGTAGGGCTCGTGGTTGGGTAGCTCATCGTCCTTCGGCTGAATGAAAAGATTCCGGGCAAACAGGCTGTGCCAGGCATACTCGGTAATGATCCGAATCGGCATGCGGTACTCCGGATCGGCACCGGCATAACAATCCTGCACGAAGACGTCTTTCGTCTGCAGATAGGACGACATACGCTCGTGCAAGGTGTCGAAATTATGCTCCGGAATCGGCTTGTTGATGGTGCCCCACCAAATCTGATCGTGACTGCCGGCTTCATCGACGATGAACTTGTCGTTCGCGGAACGCCCCGTGTGGTGCCCGGTACGAACGACCAACGGACCGAGATGAGACAGCATCCCTTCATGCCTCAGCAATGCCTGCTCGTACAGGGCCGGCGTCGGCAGATTCCAAAATATCTCGTTGAGGTTGTGTAGCCCGTGGGCCTCGAGCCCGCCTGAGGTATGCTGCGATAAATTGTCGGTCATTGTTGAGTCTCCCAGCCCTTATCCGTATCGGATTCACCCGCCATCGATAGTCAAGTGTAAACGGCTTGCATCCCTGTGAAGCCCCCATAAACATCAATGCAGTAGACAAGGGAATAGCATCCGCGCCCATCTCACGGGCCTTGCCAGGCACCCATGTCAGCAAAGTTCTTGCCAGTCCGGCATCAATGGATGCCCTAAATGAAAATGAATGCGCCTCACTGACCTATAAACGATGCGCGAGGCGTACGGACGTACCCAAGAAATCTATTCGATCGGGGCAAGATGGCCTATAACGCCACGAACGACTACACCGATGAATTCCAGAGAACGCTTCGTGGCAATCGTATAACTTATTCTTGCAACACGATCGTCGGCAGCAGGGGCTCCGGTGTCGGGGCACTGCAACCCGACAATCGGCATGTGAATACCGTCGCCACCGATTCCGGCTTCGGCACCTCTCAATCGAATCGACTCCACCGCGGCCATCTGCCGAATACCGGCGGTTATTGATCGGGAAGACGCGACACACGATGCACCAAACGATCGCCCAGCTTACTCATCTCTTTGGCGACCGGATAATAGAAAGTGAAACGCTGCTTCTGACGATCATCCTTCATGGTCTCGCAGACTCTGCCGACGACAGCCTCGGCGGCGCCGGCATCGGTCTCACCGAGTTTGTTCATACACCACTTTTCGCTGACACGATCGAGCTCCGACTTGTCGGAACACGAAACCAATGAGGCATTTTTGCTCCGCAAAGCGATACCGAGGCGCTTGACTATCCTGTCCACGACGGCAGCGTCGGCACCCTGATCGTAACGCTGTACATCGGCGAGGTAGTCACTCATGTAAATTCTCCTATTTGTTTTTTATGGCACAGTCGATGGATTGCCGTTCGTTAAGCACACCGGTTTGCTATCCGGTGAAAGCGCGGCCCGCCACGTATTGCGGTCACCGTCGACATGGTTTGCGGATTGGGTGACCGAGGTCGAACCATAAACGACCGTTCGAAATATTGCCCGAGCCGCTCAGACATCGCATGATTCGATACCGGAGCGTATCGAAAACATTCCCTGAACATTCACCTCAAAGCCGGAAGGCGAATAGGGTGCATGAAAGAGAACACGCAGACATGGAACCATGACGACAGCGTTGTCCTTGCTGTTGCTACTGATCGTCGCGAACGGCAGTCCGGTGATCGCCCGTGCGGTACTCGGGCGGCGGATGCGTTGGCCGCTCGACGGCGGGCTCAGGCTCCGGGATCGTCATCGTCTGTTGGGCCGTTCGAAAACCGTGGTCGGTGTCCTGGCCGGCATGACTGTCACGGCACTGATCGCGCCTGCGATAGGCATACCTTGGCAGATAGGTCTGCTCATCGGTGCCCTCGCGATGCTCGGTGACATCCTGACCAGTCTGCTAAAACGCCGCCTGGGCCTGGCGCCGAGTACCCCCGCACCCGGTCTCGACCAGATTCCGGAGGCCTTGCTGCCTGTACTGGCCTGCAAACCCCTGTTGGCCCTGTCGTGGCTGGAGGTCGTGTGGCTGCCGCTGGCGTTCATGATCGCCAATCTGTTGATCTCGCGGATTTTTTATTCTTTGGGGCTACATCATCGTCCGTATTGAGTCTTGCCGAACGCAGGGTATGGACCGTCATCTCCGGCGGGCAGTTGAGACGAACCGGCACGATACTGGTTCCGGCCCCCGCCGAGGTGTAACCCTGCATGGACCGGTAACGCCAACTGCCACGCCCCATCCAGCGCGGGCAACGTGAATCCAGGGTCAAAGGGATACCGCCCGGCAGACAAATCTGACCGCCGTGAGTATGTCCACATAGCATCAGATCAAATCCCGCGTGTGCGACCTGTCGATAAATCTCGGGAGTATGCGACAACAAAATGGATACCCGGTCCGGGGGCACGCCGGCTGCCGCGGCAGCCAGATTGTCCACTCGATAGTAATGCGCATCGTCCAGCCCGACGAGGGCGATATGGGCATCGCCTCGGCTCAAAGTCACCGACTCGTTCAGCAGCATGTTGAAGCCCATGGCTTCCATACCGGGCAACATGCGAACGCTGTCGTGATTACCGAATACGGCATAGACCGGCAGACCGGCGAGTGCCGCCTGTAGCGGTGCGAGATGCGCCAGCGCGGGCTCGAAAGGCCCGAAAGTCTGTCCGCGATAATCGCCGGTCATCACACAAATATCGGCACTGACATCGTCGATGGCCTCCGCCACCGCGCGCATCGCCGGCGGATTCAAATCACTGTGCAAATCCGATAGATGCAGCAGACGAAATCCGTCGAATGCTTTCGGCAGGCACTCGATAGCGACTTCGTTGTGACGCACGCGGATATCCAGCGTGTTGCGGCGACCGCGCCAATACAGCCCGCTGAGTTTCAGCGCATAAGCGATAAAGGCATGCGCGGAGTACCAATTCTCCGGATGGAAAAAATTCAGCCCCTGACCGAACACCTGCGGATCGTGCTCGGACTCGATACCCAGGCGCTGGCGTGCGTGCACCGCCCCGAGTCGTTCTTCGAGTAATCGCAGGATGTCGTCGTCCATCGCGCCGGCGTCCGAGAATGCTCACCTTGCCCCGAGTGTAAACCAAGCGACGAACTTGACCCGTGCACAGCAAGCAATACCCATCGGACCGCCACGAAATGGACTCGGTAGCGGTGCTACCATTAACTGGCCAACCGCCACCGACCGAGGGATCTCGTGATGAAGAAACTGTCTGTTCTGGCCCTGACTGTCTTACTCGGCACCACTCCGATCGCATTTGCCGACGATGCGGAGAACTACATCAAGTATCGCCAGGCGATGATGAAGGCCATCGGCGGTCATATGGGTGCGACCAGCCAGCTTCTGCGCGGCAAGGTGTCACCAAAAGGCGATCACCTGGCCATGCATACCTCGGCATTGGCCGCATTGAACGCCAACCTGGCCCAGCTTTTCCCCGAGGGTTCCGATTTCGGCGAAACCGGGGCGAAGGCAGAGATCTGGGAACAATGGGATAAATTCGAAAAGGCGGCGAGCGATGCCGAGGCGGCCACCGCCAAACTTGCCGAGGCTGTAGCCGGCGGCGACCGCGCCAAGATCACCGCTGCGCACAAGGCAGTCGGCAAAACCTGCAAGGGATGTCACGAAGATTTCCGAGAGAAAGACGACTAGCCCGCTTATCCCACCGATTGCCTAAAACGGCGAGATAAGCAGGCTGGCGATGAAACACCGCTGTGCAATCGTTGTTCTGCTGCTCAGCGCCTGCGCGACCGCCGGCACCGACGACGGCGAATACATTTTTCACGCCGCCGGCTGTCTGGCTTGCCATACCGTCGAAGACGGCGAACCGCTGGCCGGCGGCCGGCGGTTCGAAACCCCGTTCGGTATCTTTTACGCCCCGAATATCACACCTCATGCTCAGCACGGCATCGGCCGTTGGACACGCGAACAGTTCATCGCCGCACTCAAACACGGGGTGGCACCGGACGGGCGGGCCTACTTCCCCGTGTTTCCCTATCCGTCATATCGACTCATGCATGACGACGACGCCGGCAAACTCTACGACTATCTGATGAACCGGCCTGCCGTTGCCGAACCGAATCGCCCGCACGAACTCCCCTGGTGGCTTAGCGACTGGATGATCAAGCCCTGGCAGTGGTGGTTACAAGACGAACCGCCGGCCCCACCGGGCGATGCAACGCTTACCCGCGGCCGCTATCTGGTCGACGCCCTCGGCCACTGCGGTGAATGCCACACGCCGCGCGACTGGGCCGGGGTCAAGGACCGAACACGCTATCTCGGCGGCACCAATGAAGGGCCGGAGGGCGAGAACATCCCCAATATCACACCCCACCGAGACGACGGCATCGGCAAGTGGCGCGCCGACGACCTCGCCTACTATCTGGAAACCGGGGAGTTACCGGACGGCGACTACGCCGGCAGCCTGATGGCAGAGGTGATCGACAACAGTACGTCGCACTTGACCCAGCAGGACCGCGAGGCCATGGTCGTCTATCTGCGCTCGATCGAGGCCCTGCCCGATCCCTGACACAAGGTCTCAATCCGCTCGATACAGGCGCAGAAAATCATCGACCACGCGTTCGATATGCGGTTGCAACTCCGACTCGTCGACCGAATCGCGCAGACCCAATAAAAACTGCAATTGATACATGCCGATCGTCATGCTCAATAGCTGCACCGCGGCATAAAGAATCTTGTCCGAATCGATACGCAAGCGACCCGCAGCAACCTGATTGGCCAAAAAGTCGCAGACCGCCGTCTTGGTGCGTAAGGGGCCGCTATCGAAAAACAATGCGGCTATCCGGGGCTGGCTGGCAGCCTCACCCATGACGACCCGGTGCATCGCGACCACCTGCGGATCGAACAACAATTCGGCGAACTGATGGGCAATCGCGAACAAGGCGGCACGCAAATCGCCATCGTCGACCATCGTCATATCCGCGAAACCGTAGCCGGCCACTTTGTGGCTGATACAGGCCTGGAAAAGTTCTTCTTTATTGGCGAAATGGCTATACACCGTCTGCTTCGAGACGCCTGCACGCTGCGCGACCGCGTCCATCGAGGTGCCTTGAAATCCCTGGATCAGAAACAATTCGCTGGCAGCGCATAGAATAGCCCCCGCCTTTTGCTCGCTTTTGGGTCGACCGGCACGTATTCGTGCGCCTTCATTCACCACTTAAAACTCCCTTCCCAAAATTCTGGAAATTCGGAACTAGACAGTCTAGTTTCCTTCGCCTATTATCAAACCGTACAGTCCAGTTTAGCTTATTTCAAGTTTGTGTCACCCGCCGAACCCCTCACGGAGTCACCCGATGACGGCACATTATCGACAATATCTCTGGCCCGCCGTCGTGACCGCGTTAACCGCCCTGATCGGCACGGCGGGATTGGTGCTGGCCAAGGTCGAAACCGGACCTCCGCCGACACGCCAGGCCACTGCCGTATTGCCGGTCGAGGTTGCCCGCGTTCAACCCGAATCCGGCTACACCATGACACGGATCTTCACCGGACGCGTCCAGGCCAAACGCGACAGCGTACTGGGTTTCGAGCTGGCAGGGCGGCTTGCCAGCGTGAAAGTCGATGAAGGAAGCCGGGTAACGACCGGCATGCTGCTCGCCGAACTGGACGTCGATCGCGTGCAGTCGCGTCGGGACGAACTACTGGCGGCACTGGCCGAGGCCGAGGCCAATCTGGCGTTGGCGAATGCCACGCTCAAACGTATGCGCGGAATCGTCGATCAGGGCGGTGTCTCGCGTCAGGGTCTGGACGAAGCCAACGAGGGACAACGCGCCGCCAAAGCAGCCGTCCAACTGGCCGAGCAACGCATTGCCTCGGTCGATGTCGAGCTGGATAAGAGCCGTTTGTATGCGCCGTTCGACGGTACCGTGGTCTCACGCCTGGCCGACGAAGGCCGGGTGCTCGATACGGGTGAGCCCATCGTCCGCGTGCAAGAAGGTACGGCCCCTGAGATCCGCGTCGGCGTCGCAGGCAGCGCCGCACACCAACTGGTGCCGGGACGGATTTATCGTCTCATGTGGCAAGACCGCGAGTTACAGGCCCGGCTACGCGCGGTACTGCCTTTGCGCGAGGCGGCCGCACGCACCATCGACGCTTTGTTCGACCCCGTCGACTCGAACCCGGCTCTGCTGCCGGGCGACATCGTCACCCTGGCGTTGCCGAGTCATATCGACCAGCCGGGCTTTTGGCTGCCGATTACCGCATTGACCGAAGGCCAACGCGGCTTGTGGGGCGTATTGGTCGCCGAGCCGCGCGACCAGGCACCCGAGGCGCTCGCCGCAAGCCACCGCGTCGACCGTCGCACCGTCGATGTCGTCCATCAGGCAGCGGACCGCGTCTATGTACGCGGGGCATTAAACGAGAACGATCTGATCGTGACCACCGGGCTGCAACGTATCGTCCCGGGCCAATGGGTTCGCACCAGGGACGAGGGGAATGATTGAGCATCGCGACAACCTGCTCGGCCTGTTCACCGCCAATCGGCACCTGTTGATACTTAGCATCGCGCTGGTGCTGGTCGCCGGGCTATCGGCGCTGAACGCCCTGCCCCGGGTCGAGGATCCACGGATCACCACGCGCCACGCCAGCATCATTACGCCGTTTCCCGGCGCCTCGGCATCGCGTGTTGAAGCGCTGGTATCCAAGAAAATCGAAGATCGTTTACGCGAACTGTCCGAGATAAAAACCATCGAATCGACCTCGCGCAGCGGGATCTCGGTCATTGCCATCGAATTACAGGACCGGGTCGGACCGAACGACAACGAGCAGATTTTCTCCAAGGTGCGCGACCGCCTGGACGATGCCATTGCCGATCTGCCGGTCGGTGCGGGCACGCCGGCGTTCGATGACAAACGCGGCGCAGTGGCTTATTCGTTGATCCTTGCCTTGTCCTGGCGAGGTGACGGCAACGAACTCGGCATCGTCAACCGTTTCGCCGAACAGCTCGGCGATCGCTTACGCGCCCTGCCCGGCACGGAACAGATCGTCTTTTTCGGCAAACCCGAGGAAGAAGTCCGCGTAGATGTCGATGCCGGCGAACTCGCTGCGCTCGGCCTGACGGCCGATACCCTCGCCGCCCGCGTGGCCGAGGCGGACGCCCGCCGCTCGGCCGGCATTCTTCATGATTCGCAACGCGATCTGCCACTGGAATTGACCGGCGCACTCGACTCTGCCGCCCGCGTCGCCGCGATACCCTTGGCAGACAACGGCCGTGGTGGGCTGATCGCGCTGGGCGACATCGCCGAGGTGCGCAAGCACTGGGCCGACCCTCCGGCCCAGATCGCCTTGCACGAAGGCGCGCGCAGCGTTCTACTTGCGGTACGCACCGAACAAAACATCCGGCTCGATCGCTGGGCGGCGAATGCACGCGAGGCGCTCGCCTCGTTCGAGGCAACGCTGGATCCCGGTGTCGGGCTACAAACCGTATTCGACCAGAGCTTTTATACCGGGCAACGGCTGGGCGCGCTGGGTGGCAATCTCATCGCCGGCGCCTTGGTCGTCGTGCTGGTGGTCTGGTTCATGATGGGCTGGCGACCCGCGCTGATCGTCGGCTCGGCCTTGCCGCTGTCTGCCGGTGCGAGCCTGTTCGGGCTGACCCTGTTCGGCGAGCAAATCCATCAAATGAGCATCTTCGGCATGATCATCGCGATCGGCCTGTTGATCGACAATGCCATCGTCATGACCGACAAAGTGGTCGAGCGGCGACGTGCCGGCGATCCTGCCGGTATCGCTGTCGCCTTTGCCATACGTCAGCTGTTTTCCCCTCTGTTCGCGTCGACCCTGACCACCATTCTCGGTTTCATGCCGATCTTTCTGCTGCCCGGCAATGTCGGCGATTTCGTCGGGCCCATTGCCATCTCGGTAGTACTGGCATTGATCGCATCCTTTGTGCTGTCGATGACCGTGATACCGGCACTCGCCGGCCTGTTGAGCAATCCGACCGGCGACCGGCACTGGTGGCGCGACGGCATCCGCAACGCCTCTGTCGCACACGGCTACCGCGGTCTGCTACAACAGTCGCTGAGACGGCCCAAACTGACCCTGGTCTTTACCGCCTTACTGCCGATCACCGGACTGATACTCGCGACCACACTGGGGATGCAGTTCTTTCCCCCGGCGGATCGCGACCAGATCGAGATTCAGGTATGGATGCCGAGCGGTACGGGTATTCGGCATACCGCCAAACGACTGAACGACATCGAAAGCGTGTTGCACCGCTACGACAACGTCGAAGCGGTAACCTGGGTTGCCGGAGCCAGTTCACCGCCGGTCTATTACAATCAGTTACGCGAGCAAGACGACAACCCGAGCTACGCCCGGGGCGTCGTTCGCGTCAGCGACACGGCAACGGCCAAGGCACTGGAAGCACGGCTGCATGACGATTTGAACACCCGCTTCACCGATGCACAGATCGTGGTCAAGGCATTCGGCCAGGGTCCACCGATCAGCTCGCCGATCGGATTTCGACTCGTCGGCGAGGAGCCTGACCAGTTGCGCCTGCTCGGTGAGCGACTTCGTGCCCTGCTGCACAACCATCCGGCCGTCACCCATTCCCAGGCATCGATTATGGGCGGCGAACCCAAGCTCTGGCTGAATGTCGACGAGCGTGAGGCAAATCTCAGTGGACTGTCGCTGGGGAACATCGCAGGCCAGTTCCAGGCCGCGCTGGACGGTCGCATCGGCGGCAATATTCTCGAAGACCTCGAAGACTTGCCGGTACGCATCCGTCTGACCGAAAACGATCGCGGCAGCATCGACGACATCAGCACCCTGCGTCTGGCCCTGCCGGGTAGCAGCGACTGGGTGCCGGCGGTCGCGTTGGGCGAACTCAAGCTGCACCCCGAACTGACCAGCATCACCCGTCGCAATGGCGAACGCACCAACGAGATCCACGGCTTTCTGCGCCAGGGTGCGCTGCCCATCGAGGTGACCCGGGAAGTGCTGCAATCGATCGACGGCGGCGCCGTGCAGTTGCCGCCCGGCTACCGTATCGAGACCGCCGGCGACAGCGCGGAGCAAGCGCAAGCCATCGGCCAGCTGCTGACCTACGTGCCGGTGCTCGCTACCCTGATGGTGACGACGCTGGTGCTGTCGTTCCGCTCGTTCGCACTGGCTGGGTTGATCGGCATCGTCGCGGTGTTTTCCGTCGGTTTGGGCATGCTGTCGCTCTGGGCCGGAGGTTATCCGCTGGGCTTCAACCCCATTATCGGCAGCGCCGGACTGATCGGTGTGGCGATCAACGGCAGCATCGTGGTGCTCGCGGCGATTCGTGCCAATCCCGCGGCGCGTCACGGTGACGCATCGGCAATCGTCGATGAAACGATCGGCGCGACACGCCATATCGTCTCGACCACCTTGACCACGGTCGCCGGTTTCATGCCGCTACTGCTGTTCACCGGCGGTGATTTCTGGCCACCGCTCGCCATCGTGATCGCCGGCGGCGTCGGTCTCGGCGCACCCTTGGCCTTGCTGCTGACACCAGCCGCTTACACGCTGATGCACAGGAAGAAAACCCAATTTGCGCCGTCGGGCGAACCGGCCTTCACGCAAGGGTAGCGGACGACAAATATCGGGAAAACTTTTTGCCCGATCGCCTGCCTAAGCCAAAATCGACAACTCGATCCGTAGGCGCACACCATTTTCATCATACGTTGGCTTTTGCTGGGTTTGCTTCTGGCTATGACCGGACCGGTCTTGGCCGCCGATTCGCTGCGCACGCCGCACGTCACCCTACAACTCGAATCCGAACGACCGTCAATCACGCCCGGTGAAACCCTCTGGCTGGGGCTGCACTTCGAGCTGGCGCCACACTGGCATGTGTATTGGCGCAACCCCGGTGACTCGGGCGAAGCCCCGAAAGTCAATTGGCAACTACCGGACGGCTGGCAGGCCGGCGAGATTCACTGGCCGATACCGAAACGCATCCCGGTCGGCTCGCTGGTCAACTACGGTTATGAAGACCATGTCACATTGCTGGTGCCGATCCGGGTCCCGACGACGAACCCAACCGCCGGCGAGGTACGCATCGGCGCCGACATGACCTGGCTGGTCTGTCGCGAACTCTGTATACCCGAGCGCGGCTCGCTCGATCTGACACTGGGCATCAGCCAAACACCGGTCGACGCGACACCGACGGTGGCTACCCGTTTCGATAAAGCACGCGGTCAATGGCCGGTGACGCTGGACAAAGTCGCCAACTATCAGGCCACAGATTCCATCACGCTAAAGCTCAGTAATCTCGAATGGCTGCCCTATCAAATCGACGACGTCTGGTTCGCCGCCAACGTCTGGGGGCCAATCGCACCGTCCGGCAGGCAGTCCTGGCGAATAGACAACGGCGATTTGCTGATAACGGCACCGCCGGGCGATCTGCCGCCAAGTGATGAAGAGCCGCTACATGGCCTGCTCGTCGTCAGCGAACGTATCGGTGGCGAACGCATTACGCGTGGATTCGAGATTGCCGCGAAGCCGGCCGAAATCGCCGCCGCCACACCCGACATGACCTTTTTGCTGGCGCTGGTGTTCGCCTTCGCCGGCGGGTTGCTGTTGAACCTCATGCCTTGCGTTCTGCCGGTGCTGGCGATCAAGGCCCTTGGCTTGGTGACACATACCGACGACCAAAGGGCGCGTCATGGTTTCACCTTCCTGGCCGGCGTTTTACTGACCTTTGCCACATTGGCCGGTCTACTGATCGCGCTTCGCGCCGGTGGCGACGCATTAGGCTGGGGGTTTCAACTGCAGCAGCCTTTGGTGGTAATCGGTCTCATGTATTTGATGCTGGCCGTGGCTTTGAACCTCTCCGGGGTTTACCAGATCGGCGGGCGCCTGGCCGGGTTCGGACAATCCGCAGCCAGTCAGTCCGGTTTGCGCGGCACCTTCGCGATCGGCGTGCTGGCGGTCGTGGTCGCCAGCCCTTGCACGGCACCGTTCATGGGCGGCGCACTCGGTTTTGCACTAACCCGCCCATCCCACGAATCGCTGGTGGTATTCATCGCCTTGGGTACGGGTTTCGCCCTGCCGGTGCTGCTGCTGAGCATCTTCCCCACCTGGACACGATTCCTGCCCGCACCCGGCGCCTGGATGGAAAGGCTACGCAACGCCCTGGCCTTCCCCATGTACGGGGCCGCAGCCTGGTTACTCTGGGTCTTGAGCCAACAGGTCGACGCAACCGGTCTGGCCTTGTCATTGGCCGGCGCACTACTGCTCGCCTTTGCCCTATGGTGGTTGGGCCAGAACGACAACGGTGCAAGGATACACCGGGTTGCCGTTACCCTGGGTCTGTTGCTCAGCGTCGCCCTAGCCACCCAGGCAGGGCGTCAAGACAACGCGGCACTCACAGCCCTTGAAGCGCAGCAATGGAGCCGCGAACGCGTTGCCGATCTTCAAGCCGAAGGCCGACCGGTGTTTGTCAACTTTACCGCGGCCTGGTGCATCACCTGCAAAGTCAACGAACAAGTTGCGCTGTCGACCGACGCCGTGCGCGCCGCGTTCCATGCCCGCGACATCACCTATCTCAAAGCCGACTGGACACGGCAAGACCCGAACATCACACGCGAGCTGCAACGTTACGGACGCAGCGGCGTGCCCCTGTATCTGCTGTATCCCGCCGGTGGCGGCGAACCGCAGTTGCTTCCGCAGCTATTGACCGAGAGCCTGGTGCTCGCGGCAATCGATCAGACATAACCAGAGGAGTATGCGAGATGAACGTCCGGACGATAGTGAGTGGTTTGTTACTGGTGGCGGCCGGTTCGGCCTCCGCGGCAGTCAAAATCGGCCAACCGGCACCCGATTTCACCGGGACCGACAGCAATGGCCAACAACAAACACTGAGTAGCTACCGTGGCAAGTTCGTGGTCCTCGAATGGACCAATCACGACTGCCCCTACGTACGCAAACACTATGGTGCCGGCAATATGCAGGCACAGCAGCGCGATGCCGCCGATGCCGGTGTCGTCTGGCTGTCCGTGATCTCGTCGGCACCCGGCCAACAGGGCCATGTCGAGCCGAGCAAGGCCAACGAACTCACCCGGTCACGCGATGCCGCACCGCACGCGGTTGTACTCGATCCCAGCGGCGATATCGGTCGTAGCTATGACGCCCGCACCACACCGCATATGTACATCGTCGATCCAAATGGCACCCTGGTCTACCAAGGCGGCATTGACAGCATCACCTCTGCCGATCAAGACGACATCCCAAATGCCCGTCAGCATGTGCGTATCGCGCTCAATGAACTGTTGAGCGGCGCCCCCGTCAGCCAGGCCGTGACGCGACCTTATGGATGTTCCGTGAAGTATTGAATCGCGAGAGGTTTTGCCTTGGGGCCCGGATTCTTCCCGGCACACAGGCTCCCCACCCGAACCGGGCCCGCCATGGCAAGCGGTCAAATTTCGCTCGCCCCGGCCGATGATATCCCTTGTCCCTAGACGCAAAAATGCCCCGTTGACCGAAGCGGCGGGGCGAATTTCGGGCGAGGCGTGGTTTAATAGGGGCCAGCCAGCGAACCAGAGACCCCAACGCGTGGATGACCGAGTCGACAACGATATCCCCCATCGGCTTATGGAGCTACGGCTCGAACATCGCGATCTCGATGAAGCGATAACGCGCATGGCGGACGATCCGACCGCCGATCAATTGCGCCTGCGCCGGCTCAAAAAGCGCAAGTTGCTACTCAAAGACACCATTGCCCGCCTTGAAAGCCGTTTGATTCCCGACCTGGATGCCTGACACCCGGTAATCCGGAAGGCAGTCGAGTAGTCCTGCATTGTCTCAAGATGTCGAGCCGACTTTCTACCTAACGCGAAATGGACTGCCTCGAGCATTCGTGACAATCCGGACCACCAAATTTCGTTGACCGGAAGAAAATCGGGTATCGCTAAAGCTCTTGGGCGAACCGCCCGATAACTCATTGAGCGACAAGGGAAGGCCTCCGACCGCAGGAAACCCGGTAACATGAAAGCACTCAACCGAGGGATACGGCTTGGGCTTGTGATTGCTGCTGTTATTGCCAGCTGTTTCTCCCAAGCGGCTTTCGCGCGCGACAACACAACCGGGTTTTCCGACAAGCGCATTCTGCTGCTTTTCGCCTACCATCCGTCTTTCCCGACATCCGACAAAGTCCTGCAAGGTGTGCGGTCCGTGTTCTCCGACCTGCAGCCGGTTATCGATATCGAATACATGGACACCAAGCGGCTGCACGACGAACAGAGTCGTGAAAACTTCAGAACGCTGCTCGCCTACAAACTCCGTCATCGCGAACGATACGATCTCGTCATTACGGTTGATGACAACGCGCTTGATTTTGCATTGGTCAACGGTAAAACGTTGTTTCCGGACGTACCCGTCGTCTTTCTCGGCGTCAACGACACGGCCAAGGCCGCTCGGCAAAACACCAATCCGACTACGACGGGTATCGTCGAAGCCTCATCATTCGCCGAAACCATCGCGCTGATACGCGACCTCCAACCCGAACGAGCCCGGCTCAACATCATTGCCGACGGTACACCAAGCGGACGGGCCGACCTCCAATCCGTGCTCGCGCTGCGCAGCAATTTCCCCAATATGGCATTTGTCATCCATGCGCTTGATCAACTCAGTTGGTCCGAATTTGCCAAGAAACTCGAAGAACTCGGTACACAAGACGCAATACTCCTGCTATCGGCATACCGTGACCGCGATTCTGTCGGCCAATCGTTCTCCGACAGCCTCGCTAACATCGTACGTCACACCGAAGCACCGATTTTTCACCTGTGGGAGCACGGACTGGGTGACGGCATCGTCGGCGGCATACTTATCAGCCATTTTGAACAAGGACGCCAAGCCGCCATGATCGCCAGGCGCGTTCTGTCAGGTTATCCCATCTCTGAAATTCCCGTCACCGAACGCAGTCCGAACATACCGATGTTCGATAGCCGCCAGTTGGAACGGTATGAAATCGCCGACAAGGAGTTGCCCGAAGGATCGGTGGTCCACTTCCGCACCGAATCGATCCTCGACATTTATCAACGCGAGATCATTGGCGTTATGGTCGTTTTGCTCGCGCTGGTTGCACTGTCGCTATACCTCGGCAAGCAAAACGTCTACCGGGCAAAGCTCGCCCATGAGCTAAGAGAAAAGGGCTCATTTCTGCGTCTTCTCATGGACACGATTCCGGACTTGATCTGGATGAAAGATCCGCAAGGCGCCTACTTGAGCTGCAATCGCCGTTTCGAAGCCATGTTGGGAACGGAAGAACGAGACATCATCGGTAAAACCGACATCGACTTGCGCGACAGTGCGCTCTCCAGATCGTTACATAACGGCAGTCGAACGGGAACCCTGGAAGGTGAGCTGATCGTAGAGGAACATCTCTTCATCACCGACGACGGCCACCGGAAACTACTTGAGACAATAAAAACGCCCGTATTCGATGCTACGGGCGACTATCTCGGTGTACTCGGTGTCGGGCGCGATATCAGCCAAAGACGTTTGGCCGAAGAGCAAATCCGCATCCTCTCCCAGGCCATCGACCAAAGCCCCGTGTCGGTAATGATCACCGATCCCGACGGCAACATTAACTATGTCAACAAAACGTTCGAACGTATAACGGGTTATCCACTCGAAGAAATCGAGGGTCGAACCCCTCGTTTTCTGCAATCGGGCGAGACCCCCGATTCCGTTTACCGAAGAATCCGGCAAGCCCTGACGCATGGCAAAGCATGGGAAGGTGAACTGAAAAACCGGAAAAAGAACGGCGAGACATTTTGGGGTTATGCACACATCGCCCCGGTATTCGACGAATCAGGCGGAATCAGTCGCTATTTGGCCGTTAATGAAGACATTACCCTGCGTAAGGAGCAAAGCGAGAAGATTCTCTTTCAGGCACATTTCGATAGCCTGACCAAGCTGCCAAATCGCCTACATTCACTCAATAAACTGCATGAGTTGATCGAGGATGCGGACCACAAGAAAAATCTAACCGCAGTGCTGTTCATCGACCTTGACGACTTCAAAAAAATCAACGACTCGCTGGGCCACGAAACCGGTGACAAATTGCTTGTCGCGTGTGCCCAACGCTTCCGTCAGTGTGTTCAACAACAAAATACCGTCGGCCGCCTGGGTGGAGACGAGTTCATCGTCTTGCTGGGCGGTCTATCGAACGCCATGGAAGCCGGGCCGGTTGCTCAGAACCTCCTCAAACAACTGCAGTCACCGTTCGCGATCGAAGAACGAGAACTCTTGCTTACCGCCAGTATCGGCATCGCGATCTATCCGGATGACGGTCAGTCCGCGACGGACTTGCTACGCAAGGCCGATGTCGCAATGTATCACGCAAAAGACTACGGCCGCGCCGACTACGCGTTCTTTACCGCCGAGCTGAATAAACGCGTCACCAGACGATTCACCATCGAGCAGCATCTGCATGGTGCGTTGGATAACCGGGAATTCACGCTGTTTTACCAACCCCAGGTCGAAATCAAGAGCGGCAAAATCATCGGCCTCGAAGCCTTACTTCGTTGGAACAATCCAACGCTGGGCCAGGTTTCACCCGGAGAGTTTATCGAAATAGCTGAACAAAACGGCTCGATCATCACGATAGGGCGCTTCGTATTGCAAAAAGCCATGGAGCAAGCCGCATCTTGCGCTCAAAGATTCGGCTTGTCATTTACCATGGCGGTCAACCTATCGCCCAGGCAGTTTCGAGACAATGAACTCCTGAGCTTCATCGATACCGCTCTGGCAGAACTGAAGCTACCGGCGAGTACGCTTGAACTGGAAATCACGGAGAATGTATTGATGGAATCGCATGTCGATATCGAAACGACCTTGCGGGCCTTACACGAAAAAGGCGTTCGTATCGCCCTGGATGATTTCGGTACGGGCTACTCGTCCCTGAGCTATCTTCGACAGTATCCGTTCGATACGCTCAAAATCGATCGCAGTTTTACTCAGGGTATCGCCACAAACCCGGCGGATCGAGAGCTGGTATTCGCCACTATTGCCATGGCCCACAATCTGGGGCTCAAGGTCGTCGCCGAGGGCGTCGAGAACCAAGACCAGTTGAACATGTTGGACGGCAGGGGGTGCGAACTCGCTCAAGGCTACCATTTCAGTCGACCGCTACCCACCAACGACTTGGCAAACCTGCTCGACGGGCAGAGCGCCATCAGGCCGCACTAGAAACGCCAATTAAGTGCTCGCGAATAAAGCGGTCCTTCCTCGTTCGGTGCCGTCAACCCAGGATCAGCGACTCAGCGTATTCAATTCGTCTATCAGATCGGCAGGCACACGCAGTCCCTTTTCTTTTGCCTCAGCGCGCAGTGCCACGCGTCGCGCGCCCGGCAGGCGAACACCATCCTGAGACAGGATCTCTGCGATCAATGCTTCGAGGCGATCGGCAAAGCCGCCGCCCGACATAAACTCCGGGTCGAACGCCAGTACCATTTGACCGACACCCGGCGGCGGACCGTCGGCAGTGAAAAAGGATGTCGCCTCATAACCAAAATGCGCACCACTCAAGCCGGCAGCCAAGACCTCGACCATCATGACCAATGCAGCACCCTTGGCACCGCCCATCGGCAGCATAGTGCCTCGCAAAGCCGCGCTCGGATCGGTTGTCGGACGGCCGTGCTCATCCAATGCCCAATCGTCCGGGATGAATTCGCCCTTGCGTTGCGCGAACATCACCTTGCCCCTGGCGACCTTGCTCAAGCTCAAGTCGATCAGCAAGGGATCATCGTTACGCCGAGGCGCCGCAAAGGCGATCGGATTGGTCCCGAAAACACCTCGGTGGCCGCCCCAGGGCGCTATCGCCTGCGGGCTGTTACCGAACACCATGCCGACCAAGCCCTCGTTGGCAAGACGCTCGGCGTGATAGCCGGCCTGGCCGAAATGATGTGACCGGAAGACCGTCGCGACGGCCACACCGGATTGCGCCGTCAAACGTCGCAGCTCGGCGATCGCCAGATCAAAAGCCGGGTAGGCAAAACCGTTTGCCGCATCGATACGGACGGAAGCACCCTTCTGCGCATTGACCACCGGTTCGGCCTTACCATCGACCTTGCCCGAGGCGGATTGCGCGGCATAGGACGGTACTCGCGACAGTCCATGACCGCGCTGACCATCCATTTCGGCAGCGACCAGTGCATTGGCCACGCTATGCGCGTTTTCCGGTGTTGTTCCATGTTTCACCAGAATGTTCTCAACCAAATGCAGCGCTTCGATCGACGTGACGATGCTATCCGTCATCACAAGCCTCCAAGGTGCGTTGCCACCTTATCGGCAATCAGTGCACTCACTCTGGCATTCGACTGCTCGGTCACGCCCGCGATGTGCGGTGTCAACAACAAATTCGGCACGTCGGCGAACATGTCACCGGACTGCGCCTTTACCGGTTCATCCGCAAACACATCCAGCGCCGCACCGCCCACACGCCCGGCACGCATGGCCTCTATCAGCGCAGATTCATCGATCACGCCGCCCCGTGCGGTATTGACGATCAGGGCACCGGGCTTGATCCGGGACAGCGCATCGGCATCGATCAGATTTCGGGTATCGTCGGTCAACGGCACATGCAGACTGATGACATCCGATTCGGTGAGCAATCCGTCCATGTCACCGACGCGACCGATGTCCGACCATATCGGATCGTCGGCACGGACGAATGGATCGTAGGCGATTGTGCGCATCCCAAGGGCCTGCGCTCTGCGTGCGGTTTCGCGTGCAATACCGCCACAACCGACCAGTCCCATCATCAGGCCTTGTATTTCGCGGCCGATACAGGCTTGGCGCGGCCAGTCACCGGCGATCACATTCCGGGTCACCGCATAGGCGTTGCGTGCGAGAAACATCGCGGCGGCAATGACATATTCCGCCACCGCGACATCGTTGGCGCCGGTTGCCGGGTAAACGGTAACACCTCGCTGCCGGCATGCTTCCATGTCGATGTTATCGAGACCGACGCCCAAGCGACCGACGACTTTGAGATTGGGCGCCCTATCGAGCAAGGCCGGTCGCACCTGCGTACGATTGCGCACCACGATCGCCCGCGCATCAACCAATAGACTGTTCAGCGCATCCGGCTTATCCACCAATTCGGGGGAGTAATGCACATCGAAATCGGCGGAGAGGGTATCCACCGAGGCACGATCCATGAACTCGGTGATGACGATATCTGACACTTGAAAAACTCCTGGAGAACACTCACGGATTGGGCGCTAGCCGAACAGGGATCCGACAGGCAAGGGAACAAGCAACAACTCGGCGAAAATCACGTAAAAGCCGGCTACGATGACAATGCCTACCACGGGGAACACCAGTCTCCGGAAGGGCGTCCACTGATCGTACATCGCAAGCAACATGATCGCGGCAAACGACAAGGCACCGGAAACCAAGAAACCCAACCACGGCATGAGCAAAGCGGCGAGCACCATCGCTGTCACCAGGCCGATGCGGCGGAGGCTGGACCCACCGACCACGCCGGCCTCCTCATTCGTACCGATCGAGGGTGCGATCATCTGTAGCGCGATGAACAAAATGCAAAAGCCGATCATCGATATGGCGACCATTCGCGGAAACACGAAGGAGTCCGCATCGGCCATGTTCGTGGTATCCCACAACGCAACGATACCGAGGACAATCAACGCCGCAGCGACGATGATGCCGCCGAGATCTATCCCTTGACTCCCCTGTCCTTGCTCAGGCGACATGCGACTTCTCCTTGCGCCGGACCAAGTAGGCCTTGAGCATCGGATAGGACAGGGTGAACACGATGAACAACACGATGGCGATACTGATTGGGCGACCAAAAAACATGCCCATGAGATCTTCCGTTGCGCTACCTATTGTCCAGGCCTGCACGAAACCCTGCTCCGCGATGGTCCCGAGGATAAGTCCCAATACGATCGGCGAAGGGCTGTAGCCGGCCCGGTTCAGTATCCAGGCGAACACTCCGAGGACAATCATGATGATGACGTCGGAAATGCTGTTGCGAATCGCATAGGTCCCTATGATGGTCATGAAGGCCACCGTGGGCACCAGCATCGCCTTGGGTACCGTGATGATGGTCCTGTAGGCATAACGACCGATCAGCAGGCCGGTCGGCAACATCAACAGGGTTGCCAGGATCAGCCCGAAGATGAAGGTGTAGACGATACTGCCCTCACCGGTGAACAGATTGGGACCGGTACGCACGCCCTGGATCAACAGAGCGCCGAGAATCACCGCATCCGGCGGCGTACCCGGAATGCCCAGCACCAGCGTCGGAATGAAACCGCCGCCGACCGTCGCGTTGTTCGCGGACTCGGTCGCCTGCACACCTTCCGGTGCGCCTTTTCCGAACTCCCCCTGATTCTTGGACGTCCGCCTCGCCTCCGAGTACGAGACCAAGCCGGCGATGGAACCGCCCGCACCCGGCAGTATGCCGACCAGCGTACCGATCACCGAACTTCGTACCAGATTGAACTTGTATCGCCAGGAAATCTTGAGCGACTCCAGCAAACGAAAGCCGCGCGGTGCATGCGTGACCTTGAGGTGCTTGTCCGACGTCGCCACCAGATCCATGAGAACCGGTATACAGTAGAGACCGATCAACGCGGACACCACATCGATGCCACCAAGCAAGACCTCACTGCCAAAAGTGAACCGGACATCGGCGCTGATCTCCGCAACACCGACGGTCGACAACAACAGACCCAGGCAGGCCCCGATCAAGCCCTTGAGCAGATTGCCTTTGGACAATGCGGCGATGAGAGTCAGCCCGAATATCGCCAACCAAAAATACTCGACGGAACCGAAGGCCAAGGCCACATCGGCCAAGGGTGGCGCGAGAAGCAACAGAAACAGCGCACCGACCAGGCCGCCGACGACCGACGCCAAACAAGCGAGCGTAACGGCCAAATCGCCGTCACCGCGCTTGGCCATGGGAAAACCATCGAATGTCGTGGCGATCGCCGACGGCGTACCGGGTGTATTCAATAGGATGGCCGCATAGGCCCCACCGTATATAGCGCCGGTATAGATGGCGCCCAGCAAAATCAGGGCCGAGGCCGGTGGCATCGTGAAGGTAATGGGCACGAGCACCGCGACCGCCATGGTCGCGGTGAGCCCCGGGAGTGACCCGATTACGGTACCGGCAATCACACCGCCCAAAGCCAGGGCGATGTGAAACGGCGTCAACGCCTGCAATAAGTATTCGATCATTGCGTTACGCCTTTGCCTTTACCGTTGCTCGGTTTGCCAACCAAATCGATTACTGAAGAATACCGCCTTCGCGTGCAGCGTTCAGATAGACATCCGTCATCTTGTCGATGAAGGCAGGATACGCCGCCTTATCGATATCCAGCAACGCCATGCCGTCGTTTTCCATTTTTGCCTTGAATGCCGGATCGGCATTGATCTTACCGATCATGTCGGACAACTTCTGCTGAAGCGCCTTTGGCGTGTCCTTAGGCACGGCGATACCACGGTAGGCACCGGATACGAGATCAAACCCCAGTTCCTTGAAGGTCGGCACCTCGGGGAACTTGGGGTGACGCTCATCCATTGCGACCGCCAGCATACGTACCTTGTCGGCATGCTTGGCGCCGACCGAAGTGTAGCCCCATTCGGCCTTGACCTGCGAACCCAACAATGCGGTCACGGCCTTGCCGGTGCCCTTGAAGGCAACGTATGTCGTCTGGATACCGGCCATTTTATCGAATCGAACCTGGGCCAGATGATTGGCGGTGCCTTTGCCGGAACCCGAGAAGGTCGTCTTCTTCGGATTCGCTTTGGCATAGTCGATCAGGTCCTGCAGCGTTTTAAACGGGCTGTCGTTCTTTACGACAATGGCATCGGGTGTGTAATGGAATATATAAACGCCGACAATTTCATCGGTCTTGAAACCGACATCCTTCTGCTGGGGCTTGACGATAATATGGGGCAAATTGATACCCATGATGTTGTAACCGTCCGGCGTCATACGATTCAGCTGAGACCAACCGACCGCCCCACCGCCACCGGGCTTGTAGGAAATGACCAGTTCCTGACCGAACTTGCCCTTGAAGAAAGACTGCTGGTGACGGGCGGTGATATCGGACTCACCACCGGGGCCGAAGGGAATCACATAGTTAACGGATTTCTCCGGATACTCGGCCACCGACGTCATCGAAAAAGTTGCGGCCAGCGCGAAGGCTGCCACTGCCATCTTGTTCATATTCTCTGCCCTCCTTACGGGTTCTTTGAGTGAACGTCGATCTCGTATTCATACGCTTGCGGCTTGTTCCTCCGCCACCGGGGTTCTTATGCCCCGGCGTACAACTTCCTCAATAACACCGACTCACGCGCTTTCGTACAATCGGGTCAATACGAACTCCTGATGCCCCAATGCCTCTGCCGCAGTTGATCTGCCGTTGGCGGTACGTATCAACATCTCCAGCGCGGCATCGCCCGCCTCGTCCGGCGTCATTTCCTTACGCAGCAGGCCCGATACATCGACATCGACGTGCTCGCCCATGGTTCTTACCGTACGGGGATTGGCGCACAACTTGATTACCGGCAGTATCGGGTTGCCGATGATGTTGCCCTGTCCGGTCGGAAAAAAATGGACGGCGTAACCGGCGGCCGCACACAACGTGACCATCTCGGCCGCCGCCGAAGAGGAATCCATGAACCACAACCCGGGTCCCGTCGGAGCCTCTGCCTTGTCGAGCACGCCGTCTACAAGACACTTTTTACCGATCTTCTGAATATTGCCGAGCGCCTTTTCCTCGATTGTCGTCAAACCGCCGGCGATGTTGCCCTTGGTCGGCTGCGATTCCGACAGATCGCTGGTCTTGTGGCGGTCAATCATCGTCTGATAGCGCTCGAACATGGCCATGAACTGCCCGCGAACCTCGTCGTTTCGACACCGCGCGGCCACCAGGTGCTCGCCACCGGTGATCTCAGAGGTCTCACCGAACAACAAGGTGTTACCTTCGGCATAAAGCTTGTCGAAAGCGTTACCCACCGTTGGATTCGCCCCGCAGCCCGACGTGGTATCGGATTCGCCACACTTGGTGGATACCCAAAGCTCGGAAAGCGGTACTTCCTCACGGAGCTTCTCGGTTGCGAAGTGGACATATTCCTTCGCTACCTTGGAAGCGCGCATGATAGTGTTGTGATCGCCGTGCAACTCGATACCGAATCCGGTGACCGGCTTGCCGGTCGCAGCGATACCGTCGACCACCTTTTGCGTCCAGCCCTCTTCGATACCGATCACGACGACCGCCGCAACGTTGGGGTTGCACCCGGTACCGATCAACGTACGAAAATGCAGATCCAGGTCAGCACCGAACTGCAAACGACCGTAAGGATGCGGCAATGCCATTGTGCCTTTGACATTGTTCGCTACCGCCTCTACCGCAGCATTCGAGATGTCGTCGACGGGAAGAATGATGACATGGTTGCGCACACCGACCCGCCCGTTTTCACGACGATAACCCCAGAAAGTTGCGTTGCTTAAATCAAGTGACATTGAAAACTCCAGAATCGAAATAGGTTAGGTTTTTGTCGGGGCTACCAGCGCTTGGTCTTGACGTTGTGAACATGCGCATGCTCACCGGTACCGATGTCAGCGACCACACGGCCGATATCCGTGCCGTACTTGATTACCGTATCGCCTTCTTTCAGCGGTTTGATCGCCAGCTTGTGCCCGATGGGTATATCGCTGGCCGCGGTGAACTTGATGTCCCGGTCCTGATCCATGATCCAACCGGTCAGTTCGTCACCTTTCTTGACGCCTTCCACCACGACAACACCCACGCTGTCGCCATCGTCATGCACTACGAAATCGATCATTTGTTTCTCCCGAATATGAATTGCGTACGCGGCAATGGCCTGATAGCGCTAAAGGCTATGCGCAAAAATTTTACTAGTCAAGTAGTCTTATATAAGACTTAAGCGAACAGCGTCCAAGTAAAAACCTACCCTCCTGTTTTTTCTTGTTTTTTCCAAAAAAATAAGATACCGATAATGCCGACATACGAACGAATTTCGGGTAAAATCAGACGTGAAATTAGGCAAATTCTTGTATAAGACCTATTATCTGGCCAATAACGGACCGGCCATCGGGCAGAGGTCGCCACCCATACGAGGACAACGCATTTGGTGCTTTCCACCGGCAAGGGCTCACTACCGCTCTACTTACAGATCAAGGAAATGCTGGTCGCAAAAATCAGCGGCGGGGAATGGCTACCCAGTGATCTAATCCCCAGCGAACTACAACTGGCCCAAGAACTGAGCGTCAGTCAGGGTACCGTCCGTAAGGCCATTACCGAACTGGTGGAAAACAACATACTGGTGCGCAAACAGGGGCGCGGCACTTTCGTTGCCAATCACGACACCCAAAGAGCGCTGTTTCATTTCTTTCACATCGTGAACGACGACGGAGTCAAGGTTCTACCCAACAGCAGAACGTTATCGTGCCGCCGAAAACGCGCGACACGCTTGGAAGCCTCACGGTTGCAGCTACCGAGTGGCAGCAGTGTCGTATCGATAGAGAGAGTACGTGAGCTGGAAGGCAGGGCAACCATTGTCGAGGTCATCACGTTATCCGCAGACCCGTTCAGCAACCTGATCAAACCCAAGGCATGCGATCTGCCGAACATGCTTTATGAACTCTATGAAAAGCAGTTCGGGATGACGGTGCACACCGCAGAAGAAAAACTGCGCGCCATTGCGGCACCAAAGCGTACCGCTTCATTACTAAACGTACCTGAAGGCTCGCCGCTGCTCGAAATCGAACGCATTGCACTCGGCTTGGACCGAACGCCTATTGAGCTGCGTATCAGTCAGTGCAGTACGGTAAAACACTACTATCAGAACACCGTCTTTTGAATAATTAGACGGCGAACAGATTACCCGACTTGTCTTAGTACCTAGTTCGCATGATCAAAGTCAGCTTGTCATACTCAAAAAACTCGATATTCGAATCCGTGCGCTCATAGGCAGCACCGAACTCCGGCGTGAAATCAAAAAACCGCCATTGCTGGTTATGTAATACCAAACTCAGCCTTTTGGTACTGTCTTCCCGTTGCTCGCCAAAAAAAGGATCGACATCACGGTAACGTCTTACGCCAATAGATGCGGACACGTCGGCACCCCAAGATCGCACGAGAGGAAACGACAGAGTGGTACCCAAGCCTGCCCCATGGTAGCTGTACGACTGTTCGTCCGTAGCAGCATTTTCACCGTAGAGGTTCCCAACCAACTGCATACCACCCGCCAGTATTCGGGAACCACGCAGATCGAGGGTTTGAATATGCGCATCCAAGTAATCAAACCCGCTGACATCCAGGTAAGCAAGCTTCAATGCCGTGCTGAAACGGAATTGCTCAATCGGGTCGGGAAAGTAGGTCATTGAGACATACGGATAATGGTAATGATGATCACCGCCAAAGAAGGACTCTTCCAACCCAAGTCTCGCCTGAAATTTTCTCAGGCGCCTCGGAAACAACCCGACACCTGTATCGACGATCCATCGATCTAGATCACCGCTTTCGAAGTCCTTCACATTGATGTTGAGATAACCCACCAGGCTCGCGTCGTCAGTAAACGACTTTGTCGCATTCAATCCGTACTGAAGACCGTAAACCGTATCGTCCCGGGACGGGCGGGAAACGGTGAGCGTCTGACCAGCAATATTGATCTGATTGTGATCGGTAAAATTGAGTGGATTGGAGTCCGAAACAATCGCTAGAGAGAACTTGACTCTCCCCATGGCCTCGTCGCTCAAATCGAGATAACGGTTGACATTCTCGCGTACACCCCAGGGTAACGACGAGTCCGCGAGCACAGCCTCAAATGTCTTTCCTGCCAATTCGTACTGACGATCAAGAAAATAGGCGCGCGCCAGTTCGAGGCGAACGCGCTGGCTCGGCGTTTCCTTGCTTAGCGCCTTGAAAATCTTGATTGCATTGGCATAGTGTTGTTTATGTAACTCGATCACACCGATCGAGAACATCACCTGATAAGGATCTATCTCCTGGCTGATTGATGCATTGTCATCGGATGCTCGCGCAATCGAACCGAACACCCCCATGCCTCCCGCCCATAGCGACAGAAGGCACAAGACAATCCCTATACGATGTTTCATTTCTCAACGCGTAGCACCATAAGACCCGGTATAAGTTTCTACACCAGTACCCGCAAGAGAGAAGACACCGCCAAGCTCTTCGGCACTCGGTCCATAAAACCAACCTTGGCTGGTACCGGTCATCCCTCCGGCTGCATTGAGCGCGCCGCTGAACGAGTTAGTGGCCGGCGCATAGGTCAGCGTACCGGTCATATTCAGGTTTACCGCAGCTGTTTCAACCGCTGTCGTGGTATTAATTTTTTGTGTGTTGTTGGCATTAAAGCCCAACGACCTTGCAGCAAAATCTGCGGTTACCGTAAGGTCACTGACGGTAACAAAGCCATCGCCGGTTCCATCGGAATAGAAACCCATGGTGGCGCCGGTGAAAGTGGCTCCGCCAGTGGTCGGAATGGCACTGCCGGCGGTCGGCGCACCTATCGATAACGCACCATAACTCCCAGCTCCCGTCCCGATGCCGGTCTGCCAGGCACCGAAGGTCTGATACTCCCATCCAACATCAATCGCATCCACAGCAAAAGCAATTGATGTTGAAGCAGCGTTGGTTGCAACAACGACGGCCGGATCGGCATCGTCGATATCATCACCCAACGCTTCGTCCCACACGACTGTACCGTTCGGCGTGGTGATGCTGATCCTACTGATGGAGTTATCGGCTCGGTAAGTGATTGACGCGCTGGCGCTTGTACTGGCGCCCTCGTCGGTTATGCTGGTAATCGAAAACCCAGGACCTGGCGCCACATAGTCGCCATCCTGAGAAACACCAGAAGCCTCGACTGTAGCCGGTGGGGTAATGGCAGACCAACGGACAAAGGGCCCCAGGGTGGCGCTACCACCACCCCCGCCACCTCCACCACCGCAACCAGTGAGAAGCCCCATCAAGGCTACGAAGGGCAGTAGAAACACGGACGTTAAAAGATTATTAAACTTCATCGGTTTATTCCTTCTTTAAAACCATTAACAATCTCTATCGGGCGATACCTAAACCATCACGCTTTACAATTCGTAGCGAGCTCGGCATTTGCCTTCTTTCTCTTCTTCTCGTAAAGATGCTGTATCAAGAGGTATGTCGCGATAACCACAAGCCGAACGTCCCAACGCTCGGTTACAAACAGCAATAACAATGCAGAAGCCATCAGAAACCCGAGCAGTAAACGGGACACAAGCCTGACTACCCGTGGCCATCTGAATGAGCTTGTCAACAATGTCGGCAGTAGCAGTGCAGCAAAAACCAGCGCCAAGGTTTCTTCGGGCAAGCCGAATAACCAGCCGGTAACGAGTTGAAACGAAATGCCGGTGACAAAACCGACAGAAGTCATCAAACAACCTTTGCAAAGGTAAAGGCCGTTAATTTTCCACACATGCTCCCGAAAACACGCACCGGGGGGGTGGTGTGCAAAAATCCACGGTGATTGGATTTTTAGATATTCGACGAAATCCGGTCGGTTTGGCTGTTCGATCTCTTTCCATGCTTCGAACTGTTGAAGCAGATTGTTACTCACGCCATTCCCTGATTCCCTGTGTTAACCGGCACCGGTCCATACTTCGCTGGAAACGGGCTGACTAGTCGGCCCGCTCAATTTGGTGGGTATTTATGCTACCGATCCCACCATTTACAAATGTTGATCAACATCGGCATGAGGCGTGGAAAAGGGCTTCTCTCAACAACACCCGATGCAAACCCAACACCTAAAAGACAGATAAAGGGTTACCGTTTTACCGATATGACTCTTAGCTTGGGAGTACCCGCAAGAAACTCAATCAAACTAAAAGGCCCGCAAATCTGCGGGCCTTTTAGTTGATCTCGAGAGGGATTGAAAAACAATCAGTTATTCTGAATCACAATGTTCGGGAATTTCGACGCATAACTCTTGGCCTGACGCGACAGCTTGGCCGCGGCCTTGCGCGCGATCTCGCGATAGATCATCGACGGACGCGACTCCGGCTCGGCGACCACGGTCGGCTTACCGGTGTCGGTCTCTTCACGGATACGGGTCTCCAGCGGCAAGGCACCAAGGAAATTGACGCCGTATTCTTCGGCCATGCGGTTGCCGCCACCCTCGCCGAAGATATGCTCTTCATGACCGCACTGCGAACAGATGTGGATCGACATGTTCTCGACAATCCCGAGAATGGGCACTTCGACCTTCTCGAACATCTTGAAGCCCTTGCGCGCATCGAGCAGCGCAATGTCCTGTGGCGTGGTCACGATGATGGCGCCCGAGACCGGCACCTTCTGCGCCAGCGTGAGCTGGGTGTCGCCGGTGCCCGGCGGCAGGTCGATGACCAGGTAGTCGAGTTCGTCCCAGTTGGTGTCGTTGAGCAACTGCTCCAGGGCCTGGGTGACCATAGGGCCACGCCAGATCATCGGTGTTTCCTCGTCGATCAGGAAACCGATGGACATCGCCTGGAGGTGATAGCTCATCATCGGCTCGAGGGTATTGCCGTCTTTCGATTCCGGCTTGCCCGAGATACCCAGCATGCGTGGCTGCGACGGGCCGTAGATATCGGCGTCGAGCACACCGACCCGCGCACCTTCGGCAGACAGGGCCAACGCCAAATTGACCGCGGTGGTCGATTTGCCGACACCGCCCTTGCCGGACGCGACGGCGATAATGTTCTTGACATTGTCGATCGGTTTCAGCGACTTCTGCACCGAATGCGCGACAACCTTGGTCGACATATCGACATCACAAACATCCACGCCGTCGAGCGCCTCGACCGCGCTCTTCACGCCGGCGATGATCGCAGCGTGTGCGCCCTTCGCGGGGAAACCGAGAGAAACGTCTACCTTGACCTTGCCACCATCGATCGCCACGTCCTTTATCGACTTGGCGCTGACCAGATCGGTCTCCAAATGGGGCTCGATGTAATTTTTGATGGCCGCTTCGACCTGCTCCCTTGTGAGTTCTGCCATAGTAGTTTCCTGCATCACGTTTGCCATAAGCCTGCTCCCCGTCCGGCACTGTTTGGCCCGACGAACCGGAGTCCGGCGATTGGAAGTCGGGCGATTCTACACGAAAGCAAAACGCAAAACCTAAGCGTTTTAGTCGGGTATACAGATTGAACCCTTCCCGTCCGGAATCAACCTCCCAGAAAGAGCGGAAACCGGCCAGCCCCATGACCACGCCACTCACCGGGCGCGAACGCCATTTCGCCCTGCCAATCACCCGGCCGGTGAGACGTGACATAATTTCGAATTCACGAGTAGCACCAGACCTTGAGACACCATGCCCGACCCTCGCAAGATATTGATTACCAGCGCCCTGCCCTATGCCAATGGCTCGATCCACCTCGGGCATCTGGTCGAATACATCCAGACCGACATCTGGAGCCGATTCCAAAAACTGCGTGGTCATGAGTGTTATTACGTCTGCGCCGACGATGCCCACGGCACCCCGATCATGTTGCGCGCCCGGGCCGAAGGCATCGAGCCGGAAGAACTGATCGAACGGGTCTGGCAGGAGCACACCGAGGACTTCGCCAGCTTCGCGATCGGTTTCGACAACTATCATTCGACCCATTCCGCCGAAAACCGGGTCTGCGCGACCACCATTTACGAGCGCAATCGCGACGCCGGGCACATTGTGCGCCGCACTATCTCACAGGCCTACGACCCCGAGGCCGAGATGTTCCTGCCGGACCGCTTCATCAAAGGCACTTGCCCACGCTGCGGTGCCGAAGACCAATACGGCGACAACTGCGAGGTTTGTGGCGCAACCTACTCACCGACCGAATTGAAAAACCCTGTCTCGGTGGTTTCCGGCGCGACCCCGGTCGAACGTGACTCCGAACACCTGTTCTTCAAGCTCGGCAATTTCGAGAACGTGCTGCGTGACTGGCACAAGGCCGGACATGTACAGGCCGAGGTGGCGAACAAACTCAACGAATGGTTCGAGGCCGGTCTGAACGATTGGGACATCTCGCGCGACGCCCCCTACTTCGGTTTCGAGATACCGGATGCGGAAGGCAAGTACTTCTATGTCTGGTTGGACGCGCCCATTGGCTACATGGCGAGCTTCCGCCACTTCTGCGACAGGACCGGTGTCGACTTCGACACTTTCTGGAACGCCGACTCGACCGCCGAGTTGTATCACTTCATCGGCAAAGACATCGTCTACTTCCATGCGCTGTTTTGGCCGGCCATGCTGCACGGCGCCGGCTTCCGCAAGCCAAGTGGAGTCTATGCCCACGGTTTCCTGACCGTCGACGGCGCCAAGATGTCGAAATCGCGCGGCACCTTCATCAAGGCCCGCACCTATCTCAGGCACCTGGACCCGGAGTATCTGCGCTACTACTTCGCGGCCAAACTCAGCTCGCGGGTCGACGATCTCGATCTCAATCTCGACGACTTCGCCCAACGGGTCAACTCAGACCTGGTCGGCAAGGTGGTCAATATCGCCAGCCGCTGTGCCGGCTTCATCAAAAAGCGTTTCGACGGGAAACTCAGCGACGCACTCGACCGGCCGGCATTGTTCGATACCTTCGTCAAAGCCGGCGAAGAAATCGCGGACTTGTACGAACAACGGGAGTTCGGCCGTGCCGTACGTGAGATCATGGCACTGGCCGATCTGGCCAACCAATACATCGACGACAAGGCCCCGTGGGTTATCGCCAAAGAGGAAGGCCGTGATACCGAACTGCACGCGGTTTGCAGCCAGGGCATCAATCTATTCCGCGTACTGATCGGCTATCTGAAACCCATATTGCCGCGCATGGCCGAACAGTCCGAGGCCTTTTTGAATGTCGAACCCATGACCTGGGATTCACAGGCCGAACCCTTGCTCAATCATGGGATCAACAAATTCAAACCCCTGATGACCCGCGTCGACAAAGACAAGATCGCGGCGATGATCGAAGATTCGAAAGAAGATCTTGCCGCCGAGGCAAAAGCGACTACCCAGGCGGCGGCCGGTTCGCCGCTGGCCAAGGATCCGATTGCCGCCACCATCGAATACGACGACTTCGCAAAGCTCGACCTGCGTGTAGTGCGCATCGCCAAGGCCGAGCATGTCGACGGTGCCGACAAGCTACTGCGCCTCACGCTCGACCTCGGCGGCGAGACGCGCAACGTATTTGCCGGCATCAAGTCGGCCTACAAACCGGAAGATCTCGAAGGCAAGCTGACGGTAATGGTTGCCAACCTCGCACCGCGCAAAATGAAGTTCGGCGTGTCCGAAGGCATGGTGTTGGCCGCCGGACCGGGCGGCAAAGACCTGTTCGTGCTGAATCCGGACGATGGCGCCCAACCGGGGATGAAGGTGAAATAGAGCGACCACACGCGATGGGCTCTCCGGACCGGTTCAAGTGACACACGAAGTCCAACTGCACAAAGCAAACACCCAAGGTTCCGCCAAGCTGGCCGATAAAACCTGAGCCTGTACGCCTGAAGGCAAATGCGGACCTATCGTGTCAAACCGGCAAACACTGCTAAGCAAGCTCCTGGTCTCACTGGCCGTTGCGATCGTGCTGGTCGTATCGGCGGCCGGCTTGCTTTATCTATTCATCGACATCGATGCCTACCGGAATGACGTCGAAACGCAGATCGAGGCGCTGACAGGCCGTGCGGTCAAGATCAGCGGCGACATCGATCTGACCTTGTCGCTAAACCCAAGCTTGTCGGTGGAAGATGTCACGTTCGGCAATGCGAGCTGGGGTAGCGAACCGCAGATGCTGCACATCGGCCGCCTGACAGGCCAAGTCGCGCTGCTGCCTTTACTGACCGGCAACATCGAAGTGCATCGACTGGTATTCATCGATACGACGCTTCTACTCGAAACCGATACACAGGGCCATGGAAACTGGTCGCTGGGCAGCCCAAAGGACACCCCCGCAGCGTCGTCGGCAAAACTGCCAATCATCGAGCAGCTAAGCATACGCAACCTGCGACTGGCATGGCGAAGTCATAAGGATACGAACGCCACCTTCTATAGACTCGGCCGTATGAAGGTATCCGGCATCGGAACGCAACAGCCGATACAGATCGAGGCCAGTGCCGGCGACAATGACACATCACCCATTCCCCTGTGGTCGCTTCGACTAAAAGTCGACGGCACCGATACCGGTTTCCGGGTGAGCGACATTGCACTGACCACGGACAAAAGCGACATCAACGGTGAGTTGTCATTATCGGTGGATGAAAATGGTCAACGTCTGACCGGTACCCTATCGTCCAGTCGATTGAGACCGAACGACATCGTACGGATGATCGCAGAGAGCCTGAGTCCCAATCACGTTTCGCAAGATAAGGGAACAAACGCGAACAAAGTCTTTTCGAATTCACCGTTCGAACTGAACCTGCCGCCCGATCTCGCGATTGACCTGACATACGAGGCACAAAGACTCGGTGACGCATCACTAGTATTGGAAGACCTTTCCACACGTATCACCGCAGAACAAGGCGTCGTCGGTATCGTCGCCAATCAAGCACGCTTAGACGATGCCGAGATTTCCACGGCACTCAGCATCGATTTGGGCCGGACAAAACCGGCAGCAACGCTGACGCTGACCGGTAAAGCGCTGCAACTCGGGGAGCTTTCCCGGAAAATCAGCGACAGGAAGTGGGTGGATTCACGCGGTGATCTCGATATCAGACTGACCGGTAGCGGACACTCGCTCGCCGAGATGATGGCCAACGCATCCGGCAGTGCACGTTTGCTCGTTGGCAAGGGCAAAGCCGATCTGCGAGACGTCGATACCATGATCGGCGGAATCACCGTATTGACGAGCCTGCTTCGAGGTGAGGGCAACCAAATCGAACTCAATTGCGTTGCCGGCAGCTTCGAAATTGAGAACGGCATTGCCACGAGCCGAGTAATGCTCGCCGACACCCAGAACGCGACAATCTACGGTTCGGGTACCGTTAACCTCGGTTCCGAGCGACTGGACCTCATCCTGAAGCCAAAACCCAAGCAGACATCGCTGAACGTCGCCGTTCCGGTCGAAATCGGCGGCACGCTCAAGCAACCCGTCTTCACCCCGGAAAAAATGGCTACCGCGAAGAAAGGGGCCGGTGTACTGGCCGCGATAGGACTCATCTCTTTCCCACCCGCCATTCTGCTCGGGTTCGGCGAACTGGGCAGTGAAGACAAGAATCCATGCCTGACAATCGCGGCGCAAACCAACGACGAGGAAAACACGGCGCCGAAATCCAAGGGAAATCGCCGCTCGACGATCGAGCGTGCGACCCATAACGTCGGCGAAGCCATCGACGACTTAGGCTCCGCCGTCAAAGGCTTATTCAAATAACGAAACAGTGCGTCGACAAGTCGACGGAACCCGTCGCCACCGACTACTCCAAAAGTTCCAATACGATATCGAAGTGGGCCTCGTCGACGCGTTCATCGGCAATCCACTGTGTCACCAACGGTCGATAACCGGGCACCTCGACCTGGAAATGAATATGTGGCGGGCGCAATGCGGGCCACTCGGTCTCGAAACGGAAGGCGCCGTTGTCATCGGTCAGACGCCAAGCGTACAAACGATCGACGTATCGCCCCGCTTCACCGGCCTGCCAGTGAATGAGCTTGATACCGGCGAGCGGCCTACAACCCTCCGCCGATAACACCCTTCCCCGCATCAGCAAGCCCTTGCCGAGATCACCGGGTTGGTGAGTCGCCTTGCCGATATCGTAATGCGTGCCGATGGTCCTACCCGGCGTGACTTCACAATCAGCTGCCGCAACAGAAACAAACGGCAGAAATTGCACCGATAAACACACTATCGATAAACGCATGTTCGGCGCTCCCGTCGGAATCCGAAATACCCGTACAATGATAGTAGCTGTCGTGCGAATTGCTGATTGGCGGACGGAAAAAGAACCGCGAATCAATGCGTATTCCCGGTATTTCTGCCACTCTCCGTCCTAAGTGCCGCCGTCTTCAACCAATCGGCAAAAGCTGCCGGCAACGGCGTGATCGCCCCGGATCCTGCCCATGCATTATCTCTTGCCATTTCCTCGATGGCATCCAACCGCTGCTGATCCAAAGGATGGCTGCTGAACATTGCCGGCAGTTCGCCATCACCCATGCGATCGCGTTCTGCCTTGATCACCTCGAACAACGCTTTGGCCCCGCCGACATGACCGTACAGCCCGTGCACGGCACCCAACGCAGCCGCATCCGCGGCGCGCTCCATATCGCGATTGAAATACAGCTGGGTATAAAGCCCGGCGTTACCCAGTACATTCAGATCCGGATTACCCAGCATGGTGCTCAATACAATTTGAATACCCACACCACGCCCGACACCGACTATGGGGTCACGGTGAACCACATGGGCAATCTCATGCGCCAACAGCATCGACAAGGCATTTTCGTGCGGCAATTGCTCGACCAGGCCACGATAAAGCAGCACGTTACCGCCCAAGGTGGCAAAGGCATTGAAAACGTCATCGCCACTGAAATGCACCTTGATCGCGATTTCCTCGGGAATCGCCATGTGTTTCTGTAATCGTTCACTCAGCTGCGTGAGATAAACGTCGAGTTCGGAATCGGCATCGCTGCTCAGCAGGGCATCCGGCACCAATGCCTGTTCGTATTCGAAAGGGATCAAACGCGCCAGCCCACCCCCGAACTCCGCAAAGACCCAACTCAAAGCCACGATCAGCAACAGCGCACCGCCGAGCAGTATCAGCAGTTCTTTCAGCGGGTGTCTTTTGGTGACATTGATCCCTTCCGGGATATGGGGATTGCGATACTTCACCGGTCCGTATCGGCGGCTTGTGGTCGAATCAGCGCGGTACCATAGGCAAGCACCTCGATACTGCCGATGGTGTTGCCCCGCCCTTTCGAGATCGACGCCGTCTCGTACTTGACGTTGAACACCATCTCGGCACCCAGTGTCTCGGCCTGCTGCTTCATACGCAACGATGATTCGCGGCGGGCACGGTCGAGCAAGGATTCGTAGGCGGTAACCCGGCCACCGAACAGATTGCGCAAAGCAGCGAGAAAACGTTTGAAATAATCGACCGAGATGACCGTGCTACCGATAACCAAGGCCTGATGATGTTGCGGTTCGGTAGGCGGGAAACGGGCGGCGATCGCCGGCAAGGCATTCAGGCGTTTTTCACGCTCGATGATTGAACGGTAGTGTCGACGCTCGGCATATTGACCAAAACCATACCCCAGCGTGAGCAGCGCCAGAAAGATCCCCAGTTCGATCATCGCGGTTTACTCGAGGACGACCGCGGTGCCGTACACATAGATCTCGGCCGCGCCTTGAGCAACGCTGGATGTCGAGAAACGCACGTTGAGAACGGCGTTGGCACCCACCGCTTCCGCCTGTTCCCGCAATCGCTGCATGGCCTCTTCACGCGATTCCTGCAACAATTCGGTGTAACCCTTCAACTCGCCACCGAAGATATTCTTCAAGCCGGCCATGATATCGCGCCCGACGTGCTTGGCCCGTACCGAACTGCCTTGTACCAAACCCAGGTGCTCGACAATTCGGCGACCCGGTATCAACTCCAGATTACTGATCAACATCTCGACTATCCAATAGCGACGCCAAACTCATCGTCAACGCTCGTTCGACCGATACTCCAACAACTGAACGCTGAACAAAGCGTCATCATCCATCCACACCTGCTGTTGCCTGAACCCTGCCCGTGCCGCCAAATCGGCGAATTCCCGCACGGTGTATTTATATGAGTTTTCGGTATGGATACCTTCACCGCGCTCGAAAACAAACGAACGGTCTTCGATCCTGACCTGCTGATGCAGTTTGCTCATCAGGTGCATTTCGATCCGGCCGGCGATCGGATTGTAAAATGCATAATGTTCGAATGTACGCGGATCGAGATCGCCATCGAGTTCGGACCTGATCCGTTCGAGCAGATTGAGATTGAACCCCGCGGTCACGCCGGCACTATCATTGTAGGCCGCATTTAGAATGTCGACAGGCTTCTTCAGGTCGACACCGATCAACAGATGGCCACCCTCACCGATCATTGCCGCAATATCCGTGAGTAAGCGCTGCACATCATCCGGCTCGAAGTTACCGATGCTCGACCCGGGAAAGAAAGCCACCTTGTGGATCTTGTCGTCACAGTGCGGAATCTCCAGACCATGGCTGAAATCGACACAGGCCGCATGGACTTCGAGCCAAGGATAGTCGCGCGCCAGCGCTTCGGTCGACGACAACAGGAATTCCCTGGAAATATCGACACCGACGTAGCCGCTGGGCTTCAACGTCTCCAGCAACAGGCGCACCTTGCGGCTGGCACCGCTGCCCAACTCGACCAGTACGCACTCCTGCCCGATGTGCTCCACCAGCTCATGCACCGATCGTCGCAGAATGGCCATTTCGGTACGCGTCTGGTAGTACTCCGGCTGATCACAGATTCGGTCGAAGAGCTCTGAACCACGTTCGTCATAAAAGAATTTGGGCGGTATCGCGCGCGGCTGCCGCGACAGCCCTTCGATCACTTCGTCGCGCAGGCTCACCTTTCCGGGGTGGGCGTCGTAAAAGGTAATGGCTTGGGCTTTCATCGGTCTTCTGCGAGTCGGATCCCGGAAAACTGCCATCGGTCTTTGGGATAGAAAAAGTTGCGATAGCTGGTACGGATATGATCGCCAGGCGTCACACAAGAGCCACCACGCAATACCATCTGGCCCGACATGAACTTACCGTTGTATTCACCGACCGGACCGTCGGGTATCCGGAAACCGGGGTAAGCGGTATACGAGCTGGCGGTCCATTCCCAAACGTCGCCATACAACTGACGCAAACCATGGTCGTCGGCTGTCGCCATCGGCTGCAAAAAACCGGCTTCTCGTAGATTGGCACCGTCTTGCAGCGGCTTGGTGCGCACCGCAGCGGCCTGCGCCGCAACCTCCCATTCGGCTTCGGTCGGTAGGCGTCGACTCGCCCAACTCGCATAGGCATCGGCCTCGAATTGACTCACATGACAAACCGGTGCCGAGGGATCGACCGGGCGCATGCCGCCCAGGGTGAATTGCCACCATTCGCCATCACGTCGCTCCCAATACAACGGCGCCTGCCAACCTTCCGCCTTGACGGTGGCCCAACCTTCCGACAGCCACCAACGTGGTTCCCGATAACCGCCATCATCGATAAAGGCCAGATAATCGGCATTGCTGACCGGTCGATCGGCCAGCGCGAAATCTTCCAACCAGACACGATGCCGCGGTTGCTCGTTGTCATAGGCGAAACCATCGATATCGAGATCGGCGCCGATGTCGTACAGGCCGCCATCGAATTCCGACCAACCCGCCTCTCCCACATCATGGTGGCCAACCGAGGGCAGATCCTCGCGATAGGCGGGACGCAGCGGATTATGGGAAAAGGCGTGCTTGAGATCGGTCAGCAGCAATTCCTGATGTTGTTGTTCATGATGCAAACCGAGCGTGATCAACGGTTGGATACGCGACCGTATCTGATCGTCGCACCGATCGATCAATTCGAGCATCGCCTCGTCGACCGCGGCACGATACGCATAAACTTCGGCGACGGTCGGACGTGACAGAAAACCACGATGCGGGCGGAGGAAAGGCTCGCCGTGGGTCACGTAATAGGAATTGAACAGGTGATCGAATTCGGGACGGTAGAGCCGATAGCCGGCAACGAAACGATTCAGCAGGAAAGTCTCGAAAAACCACGTGGTATGCGCGATATGCCATTTGGCGGGGCTGACATCGGGCATCGTTTGAACGCCGAAATCTTCATTCGCCAGCGGCCCACACAAAAACTCTGTGGCGTCTCGCACCTGACGATAGCGCATCGCCATCAACGAGCACGCGTCAAACGCCGTATCCCGGATAGCTTGGGTCTCTGCCATTTTCCCTCCCCCTCTCGACCGATCCATCGTCACACGATGGTTTTGTGCTGTGTACGGCCACGACCACCCGACACCCTGCCCCAGTGAATGGGAGGGGTCAAGCAAACCGCCAACAGATCACGGAATTACCGGCATGGTAACGGCGCTATATTGCAGCTTGACGCGCCGCGTGCCGCCATAAGGCCGCACACCGACAGAATGAGGATTATCGGGAAAAGGGGCTGCCGCGTGGATCAATCCTGTTTTGCTTCGGGCCAAAGAATCAGCTCATCGTCAAGACCGACACACCGGGCACGACCGTTCGTCTTCGCCTGGTACATACGGTGATCGCCGAGTTCGACCTGGGATTTCCAGTCACGCACATCGCTTTCCGAACTCTCCGCGACACCGACACTCGCCGTCACCGGGGTATCGTCGGGCCGCATACCGATACCCGCATGCATCACGCGATCGGCGATCATGCCGGCCTCTTTGCCGTCGGCATTCGGTAACACCACGACGAACTCCTCGCCTCCCCAACGAATGACCGCATCGCCTTTACGCAGCGACTCGCCCATTTTCTGCGCCGCGGTCTTGAGCACTTTGTCTCCGGCCTCGTGACCAAAACTGTCGTTGATTATTTTGAAGTGATCGAGATCGAGATAGAGCAGCGACAGCGGCGTTTGATTCATCGTAGCCAGACGGAACTGCAGATCCAGCATCTCTATTCCTGCACGCCGGGTCAGTACCCCGGTCAACACGTCATAGCTGGCCCGGCTGACTTGCGACAACATGTAGCGCAACTGGCTGAGTGCGGAAAACAGCGCAACTCCGAGAATCAGCAACATCAGCCAGACGGTCGACACGGCCTGCGGCAGTTCGGCGGCGGTTTCCGGAAACGCCGTATAAACCGCAACGAAGAACATCGGCGCCGCATAGGCGACGAACTCGGAAAGGGTCAGGGGGAACAACGTGAGTCCGGCGACCATGACGAATGGCAGTAGCGCATAGATCTCGGCAACCACGCGGGCCATTCCGGTAAGCTCATCCCCATTGATCACGTGGTCCGTTACCAAATGAAAAACCGGGGTAACGGCAAGCATGGCGCCCAACAACAGCCGGGCGCGCCAAAGCTCGGGATCTCTTGCGGCCTGCCAGGCAATAATCACGAACACGACCGCCGACGACAGACGTACGATCAGCAACTCGATCCATAGCTCGTTGGGCAACAGCCACAGGTCCAACAGAAACCACAGCGGCACCAGCACCGCGAACACCGCACTGAAGAAAAAGACCCTGGCCTGGATCATGGACGCGCGATGGGTTGAGATTGGTGCCCCGTGTTGCGCGGCAGTGAAAAGTTCGAACAACTGATCCTTGGTATGAATTCCCAACGACTCGCGAAGATTCATAGGCGTCATAGATACCCGACAACTTTTATCAAAATAGATACACCGCCACATCGCAAACAACCGCATTGTCCGCGTGAGCATTCCAACCACCCCGCGCGACCCAGTGCAGCAAAAACCCGAAGGATTAAGCGAGGATACGGGCATCCAGCCGGACGTTACCCTCGCAGTTAACACCGATCAAGTACAAGCGCAAAGCACAAAGTTTCTGATCTGGATCGAATTATCCGCTTTCGGACGTTTTCACTCGCCCCAAGCGGTCATGGCAAAAACGACCGGGTTTTGGCCATCGGCAAAGACGCATGACAATTGTTACACTGCGCGGTTTGACCCTTGGTATTCGTGACAATCGTTTATTTCTGCCCTAATCGGCAATTCGCAAGGCGTCGGCCTCAACAACAGGGTACATAGAAACCGTAAAGCCCAAATCGCTGGGTTCACGCAAATACGCGACGGCAATGACGGAATACGCGCTCATATTGGTCAGTACGGTCCTGGTCAACAACTTCGTTCTGGTGAAGTTCCTTGGCCTGTGCCCGTTCATGGGCGTGTCGCGCAAACTGGAAACGGCAATGGGCATGGGACTGGCCACGACTTTCGTTCTGACTTTGTCGTCGGTCAGCAGCTACCTGGTCAACGAATACATCCTGGTGCCCTTGGATTTGGCGTATTTACGCACCATCGCTTTCATTCTGGTGATCGCGGTCGTGGTCCAGTTCACCGAAATGGTCATGCATAAAACCAGCCCATTGCTGTACCAGGTCTTGGGTATCTTCCTTCCGTTGATTACCACCAATTGCGCGGTACTCGGTGTCGCCCTGCTCAACATTCAGGAACAGCACAGCTTTGTCGAATCGGCACTCTACGGTTTCGGCGCCGCAGTGGGATTCTCGCTGGTGCTGGTACTGTTTGCCGCGGTACGCGAGCGGGTAGCGGTCGCCGACGTACCCGAACCCTTTCAAGGCAACGCCATCGCCCTGATCACCGCCGGTCTGATGTCGATGGCCTTCATGGGCTTCGCCGGCCTGGTCAGCGGGTAGTCCGAGCGGATGATCGCCGCCATCGTAACCATCGCCGGCCTATCGACCGTATTCGGCCTGCTGCTCGGCTATGCGGCAATCCGTTTTCGTGTCGAAGGCGATCCCATCGCCGATCAAATCGACGCCCTGCTACCACAAACCCAGTGCGGCCAATGTGCCTTTGCCGGCTGTCGACCCTATGCCGAAGCGATTGCCGCCGGTGAAGCCGAGATCAATCGCTGCCCGCCGGGCGGTGAAGCGACCATGATCGCACTGGCCGAACTACTCGGACGTGATCCGGTGCCGTTGGAAGACGAGGACGCCGCCGAGAAGCCCAAGGCGGTAGCCTATATCGTCGAAGCCGAGTGCATCGGTTGCACTTTGTGTATTCAGGCTTGTCCGGTCGACGCGATCGTCGGTGCCGCCAAGCAGATGCATACGATAATCGACGACGAATGCACCGGTTGCGAACTTTGCCTACCACCCTGCCCGGTCGAATGCATACACATGCATCCGATCGGGGAAACGATACAAACCTGGCAGTGGCCCTACCCCAAAGAGGCAGCAAAAGGGGCAACGCATGGCTGAGCCACGCAACATCTGGACCTTCCGGGGCGGTTTGCACCTGGACGACCACAAGGCCGTCTCGACCGGCCGTACGATCGAGCCGGCATCGATCCCGGAGCGCCTGGTGTTGCCGCTGCAACAGCATATCGGTCAGGCGGCCGAGGTGCTGGTAAAGCCGGGCGACCCGGTCGGCAAAGGACAATTGATCGCTCGCGCGAGCGACTATGTCAGTGCGTCGATACATGCACCGACGTCCGGAAAAATCGTCGCCGTTGAACAGCGCCCGGTCGCCCACCCTTCCGGCTTGAGCGATCACTGCATCATCATGGACAGCGACGGTGAAGATACCTGGGGAGAGTTACCACCGGCCTGGCCGGATTACACCGAACGCAGCGCCGCCGAACTGCGTGAACGCATCCGTTGGGCCGGCGTGGTCGGCCTTGGCGGCGCGGTGTTCCCGACCGCGGTCAAGGTCAATACCAGTGGCCAGCGTGCGATCGACACCCTGATCATCAACGGCGCCGAATGCGAACCCTATATCAGCTGCGACGATGCGCTGATGCGGGCACATCCGGAGGACATCCTCGACGGTATCGCCATCCTGCGGCACATCATCGGGGCACACGAGTGCCTGATCGGTATCGAGGATAACAAGCCCGAAGCCATCGAGGCCCTACGCCACGCTATAGAGACGCGCGGCGAAAGAGACATCGAGGTGGTCGTTGTACCAACGCTCTATCCCAGCGGCGGCGAAAAACAACTGATCAAATTGCTCACCGGACGCGAAGTGCCGACCAACAGCCTGCCGGCATCGGTCGGTGTGCTTTGCCAAAACGTGGCCACCGCGGTGACCGTGGCCAATGCCGTGCTGCACGGTCGACCGCTGATCGAGCGCATCGTCACGGTCACGGGCCAGGGCATCCGGCAACCGGGTAACTATCGGGCGTTGATCGGCACCTCCGCCGACCGACTGGTCGCCAAAGCCGGGGGGTATAGCGAACACATCCACCAATTGATCTTCGGCGGCCCGATGATGGGATTCTCGCTTCGCAGCGATCAAGTACCCATAACCAAGGCCACCAACTGCTTACTTGCCGCATCGCAGGCGGAAGCGCCGAACAACGATCCCGAACGCCCCTGCATCCGTTGCGGCGAGTGCGCACGAGTTTGCCCGGTACAGCTTTTGCCGCAACAAATGTTGTGGCACACGCGCGCGCACGACTTCGACAAAGTCCAGGATTTCCACCTGTTCGAATGCATTGAATGCGGCTGCTGCGCGTACGTTTGTCCATCGCATATCCCGCTGGTCCAATATTACCGTTTCGCCAAGACTGCAATCTGGACACAGGAACGCGAGCGCGAAAAATCCGATCTGGCACGCCGGCGGCACGAGGCCCGACAGACCCGGCTGGAGCGGATCGAGGCCGAGCGCAAAGCCCGCCTGCGAAAAAAGAAAGAGGCCTTGGAAAAAAAGCCGGCCGCGCAAGATGACGACCCTAAAAAAGCCGCGATCGAGGCCGCGATGCAGCGCGTCGCGGCCAAAAAGGCGGCGCAACAAAATCCCGAACCGGCGGGCAAAGACTGAGTATGGAATTCGCAACCGGCAGTTCTCCACACAAAATCGGCCCGCAGAACGTCACCCGGGTCATGGGCATGGTACTGCTCGCACTGGTCCCCGGCACCTTGGCGATGTGGTGGTACTTCGGCTGGGGCGTATTGATCAATCTGATGATCGCGGTTACCGCCGCCGTCGTCGCCGAAGCCGCCGTCATGAGCCTGCGCGGTCGCGACGCACGCCCGGTGTTACTCGACTTGAGCGCAGTGGTCACCGCCTGGTTGCTGGCTCTGGCTCTACCGCCCCTCCTACCCTGGTGGCAGACCGTGCTCGGCAGCATGTTCGCGATCGTCGTAGTCAAACAGCTATTCGGCGGCATCGGTTACAACCCTTTCAACCCGGCAATGGCCGGTTATGTGCTGCTGCTCGTTTCCTTTCCGGTCACCATGACGCGCTGGTTGCCGCCGGATGTCGTGAGTGGCCAGGCACTGTCGCTGGCCGACTCGCTGCACATTATTTTTAGCGGCACACCGCCGCTGGGCCAGACCTGGGATACCCTGTCGAGCGCAACGCCATTGGACCAGATGCGCAGCGAGCTGTCGGAAAATCGCATGATCAGCGAGATCCGCCAGAGCCCGCTGTGGGGCGACTTCGGGGGTCGCGGCTGGGAATGGATCGGTAACTGGTTTCTGCTCGGCGGACTGTTCCTGCTGTGGCGGCGCGTGATCAATTGGCGCATTCCGGCGAGCATGTTGGGTTCGCTGTTGCTGGTGTCGGGTCTGTTCTGGGCAATCGACCCGGAAACCCATCCCTTCCCGGCATTCCATCTATTCAGCGGCGCGGCCATCCTCGGTGCCTTCTTCATCGCCACCGACCCGGTTTCCGCCAGCACCACACCGAAAGGCCAACTGATCTACGGTGCACTGATCGGTTTGTTCGTATTCATTATCCGCACTTGGGGCGGTTACCCGGACGCCGTCGCCTTCTCGGTACTGTTACTCAACATGGCCGCGCCGACCATCGATTACTACACCCAACCCAGGGTGTTCGGTCAGCGGAAGCACGACGATGCATAGCCTATCGGTGCTCATCTCCGGCGCCCTGCTTGGTGTATTCGGCATTATCGGCGCCGGTTTGGTCGGCTTCAGCCATGTGCTCACCGACGAGCGCATCGAGCGCAACGAGCGCGAGGCATTGCTGCAACAACTGCAGGTCATGGTGCCGGCCGGGCGTATCGACAACGATCTGCTGACCGACGTGGTCGACATCAGCGCACCGGAGCAGCTCGGCAGCGAAACCACCCGTGTCTATCGCGGCCGGCAAGACGGCCGGCCGGTCGCACTGGTACTCAGCCCGGTCATCACTCAAGGCTACAGCGGACCGATCCGGATGATCGTCGCGGCGAATATCGACGGTAGCCTGGCCGGGGTACGTATCCTGGCACATCGCGAAACCCCCGGCCTGGGCGATAAAATCGAGATCGAGCGCTCGGATTGGATTCTCGGCTTCGATGGCAAATCGCTGTTGCGGCCCTCGGCCGGCGAATGGAAAGTCAAACGCGACGGCGGGGTATTCGATCAGTTCACCGGCGCGACCATTACGCCGCGTGCCGTGGTACGTGGCGTGAAAAACAGTCTCGATTATCTGCACGACAACAAGTGGCGTTTGTTCGAATCACAACCGCCGGCGGAGAACAGCGATGGATGACGGTTACCGCAGAATCTGGCTCGACGGACTCTGGAGCAACAACCAGGCCCTGGTCGCGCTACTCGGCCTCTGTCCGCTACTCGCGGTATCCAATACGCTGATCAACGGACTCGGTCTCGGCCTCGCGACCACCTTGGTGTTGACCTTGTCCAATGTCTCGGTCTCGCTGATACGTAATTGGGTCAGACCGGAGATCCGACTACCGGTATTCGTACTGATCATCGCGTCTTTCGTGACCACGGTCGAACTGGTAATGAATGCCTACTTCCATGGTTTGTACAAGGTACTGGGCATCTTCATCCCGTTGATCGTCACCAACTGCGCCATCATCGGACGCGCCGAAGCCTTTGCGTCGCGAAACCCGATACCGCGCGCATTGCACGACGGCCTGGCCATCGGCATCGGGTTCACCCTCGCATTGGTCGTGCTCGGTGGCGGGCGTGAATTGATCGGTCAGGGCACCTTGTTCGACGGCGCCCACCTGATGTTCGGCGAAGTCGCGCGCGACTGGCGTTGGAGCGTCGGCGAGGCTTATCCGGGTCTGTTGATCGCGATTCTGCCGCCGGGTGCCTTCATCGGTCTCGGCCTGATGATCGCGCTGAAAAACATCATCGACAAACGACTGACCGGTGCCAAACCAGTGCCGACCGACCAGCCCGAACAGGCCGTACCGACCTCTGCCTGATTCAGTGTGGCTTACAGTCGACGCCATAGCGCAGGATCAACTCGCTTAGTACCTGCGGATCGACTGGTTTAGCGACGAATTCGTCCATGCCGGCCCGCAAACAGGCGGCCCGGGTCTCCTCCGCGGCATTCGCGGTCAGCGCGACGATCGGCAGATGGTGGCCGGATTCTTCCTGAGCGCGATAGGCCTTGGTGAAATCGATACCATCCATATGCGGCATGCGTAAATCGACGAAAGCCAAATCGAACGCGGTTTCGGTCGCCGCGGCGAGCGCGGCCTGGCCGTCTCTGGCCAGGGTTACCTGACAACCGACCTGACCAAGCAACTTGGTAATCAGCTTGGCGTTGATATCGTCGTCCTCCGCCACCAGTACGCGACCACCGCCGGCAGGTATCTGCGGCATAGTGAGATCATCACCCGCCTCGGCCGCGATCACCGGTCGCAAACAATCGGCCATTGCCCGCCAAAGCTGTTGGGCATCGACGGGTTTGAACACGCTGGCAGCGGTAAAGTCCGCATTTGCCGGCTTACGGCGCGGATAACGCAAGTAAAGCAACGAGGTTCGTTCGCCCAAGAGCTTGCTTACCAAGGCACCGGTCTGCTCGAGATCGATCGCTCGCGGCCCGTCGGCGATCACCGCCAACCGGTCATGCGTTATCGCATCGTCACGGACCAACTTGCCCAAACGGTCGATACCGGAAGCCACGTGCACATTCATCTGCGCGGCCTCACACAATTCCGCGATCACACCGGCACTGTACGATTGCGGCTCCAGTATCACGACGTCATAGCCCCGCAGAATTTCCGGGGCCGTTGGCGGAGCGGTTTCGACATGGCCCAGCAAGGGCAATTCCACCGTGAAGGTACTGCCTTCGCCCTCGGCACTCTCGACACCGATGGTGCCACCCATCAGCGCCACCAGATCGCGTGAGATTGCCGTGCCGAGACCGGTCCCGCCATGCCGTCGAGTCGAAGAATGGTCGGCCTGCCAGAAACTGTCGAACACATGTCCCACGCGATCGGCCGGAATGCCGATGCCGGTATCGCTGATCTGAATCCGCAAATAAGGCTCGGCGAAGCCATCGGCCGCGGGCATTGCACGCGCGTCGACCCGAATGTGTCCGCTGTCGGTGAATTTGACCGCATTGCCGATCAGATTGAAAAGGATCTGGCGAAAACGCAGCTGATCGCCATGCACCTGCTGCGGCAGATCGGGCGCAACCCGGCAAATCAGTTCGACGCCTTTGTCCAATGATTGATTGCACAAGGCCCAACAGGTCTCACTCAAAGTCTCGCGTAACTCAAAGGTCACCGGCTTGAGTTCGAGCTTGCCGGCGTCAATCTTCGATAAATCGAGAATGTCACCGATCAGGCCCTGCAAAACCCCTGCAGAGGTATTGATCGAATCGACATACTCGCGCTGCTCGCTGTCCAGTCGCGTGCGATTGAGCAGACCGGCCATGCCGATCACACCGGACAACGGGGTGCGCAGTTCATGCGTCATGGTCGCGAGAAAATCGCCACGCGCTCGATTTGCCGTCTCGGCGGCCTGTTTGGCGTTTTGCAGCTTACGCAACAGGTTGTATTCGTAAGCCGGCAGTACCACCAACACCAGCGCGATAAACGAAACCTCTAAGGTTTGCGCCTGCCAATCGCCGAGAATCGCGGCCACTACCGTGAATGCCAGCAAACTGCACAAAGACGCCAACAACAGATTGAGCGCACCGTATCGCATGCCTTGCGACAGAAACGAAACCGCATACAACAAATAGAAGGGAACGGTGGAATCCCCGGTGAGATAAATGGCGCCCGTGGTGCCGCTCAGATCGGCCAGGATGCTGACATAGGTCCGGCCGCGCCAGAGCCCCGGGCGCTTGAGCACGCTGATCAAGATACCGCCGTACCAGACCAGATGCACGCCGAACAACAATGCAAACTGTTGCCAAGTGAAGTCGTATTCGCCGAAATAGCCGGACAAACCGAGCATCGGCACCATGAATGCCCAGATCGACAATCGAATGACCGCCGACTGGAACTCCTGAGACGTGCGGATCTCAGGACGAATACGCGACTCAAACATCCTCTGCCCCGGGGTAAACAGCGCCGTACCGGTAAACGCTGTCATCGTTGTTATGATTCGCGGCGATCATAACAGTACGGGGTGCCGCTTGCGCCACCTCGACCCGAAATCGGAATCAAATCACATGAACAAGGCCAAGCGCCAGGCGATCTTCGAGCGGCTCAGGGAAGCCAACCCGAACCCAACCACGGAGCTGAATTTCTCGACCCCGTTCGAACTATTGATTGCGGTGATCCTATCGGCCCAGGCCACCGACAAAGGCGTCAACAAGGCGACCGCCAAACTGTTCCCGGAGGCGAACACCCCGCAGGCGATCCTCGGCCTGGGTGTCGACGGCCTCAAGCGCTATATCAAGACCATCGGCCTGTTCAACAGCAAAGCGGAAAACATCATCAAAACCTGCCGCATACTGCTCGATGAGCACGACGGCGAGGTACCGGCCGAGCGCACCGCGCTCGAGGCCCTGCCCGGCGTTGGCCGTAAAACCGCAAATGTCGTTCTCAATACCGCATTCGGCCAGCCGACCATGGCAGTCGACACCCACATTTTCAGGGTCGCCAATCGCACCGCTATCGCACCGGGCAAAACGGTGCTGGAGGTGGAAAAGCGATTGCTGCGGTTGGTACCGGAGGAATTCCTGCACGATGCCCACCATTGGCTGATCCTGCACGGCCGGTACACGTGTGTCGCGCGTAAGCCGCGATGTGGCGCCTGCCTGATCGAAGACCTGTGTGAGTTTCGTCACAAAACCGAGTAGCCGACACGCCGCACTACACGAGACAACGCAATCTGCGGGGTTATTGTCGCCCACAAGTCGTTTCCAAGCGCTATTGATAGCTTTGACTGCTGTGGCACCATGACCCGCGACGAGTGGGAATGAAAGTGCCATGTTCGGACAAGACCGAGAACAACTCCGCCGTTTTTTTAAAACCGCCTGGGACAAACGCCAGAGCGGTGAAGCCCTGCAACCGCTGGAACGGATGGTGGTGCAAGTGATCGAACAACATCCGGAGTATCAGCGTCAAATGAGTGACGACGATCAACTGCTGCGGGACTTCACGCCGGAACTGGGTGAGACCAATCCCTGGCTGCATATGGGAATGCACATCGCTCTTGCCGAACAACTGGGTAGCGATCGACCACCGGGCATCCGAGAACATTATCGCAACATCGTCGGCCGTTACGGCGACCGACACAGCGCAGAGCACGCGATGATGGAATGTCTCGGCATGAGCCTTTGGGAGGCACAGCGCAGCGGCGCACAACCGGACGAAAAGGCCTATCTGGCCTGCCTGTCCAGGCTGACGCGATGAAATGTTTTGTACCGTTTCCCGGTCTTAGCCGAGGAACCAGGAAGGGCCCGAGCACTGGCATCGGGACACCCGGTGAAACTAACTAAATATTCAGGTTTTATCGCCACTTACGCAACAATTTAAATCCGCGGAGTGATGATGAAAGAAAAACTGGCGATCCACCGGCATCTAGTCACCGGCGTCCCAGTTCGTGTTAACTCATTAGGAGAGTGAAGATGTCGAAGAAATCCATGAAACCTGTCGCCGCCGCCATCGGTGCCGCTTTCGCCGGTTCAATGATGCTCGCAGGCGCCGCGAGCGCATCCAGCGCCACCGGCAATCCTTTCGGTCTCACCGAACTGAACGGTGGCTACGCGCAAATCGCCAGCAACCATGGCGAAGGCAAATGTGGTGCCGGCAAATGTGGCGGCTCATCGGGCGGCGGTGAAGGCAAGTGCGGCGCCGGCAAATGCGGCGGCTCCAAGGCCAGCGGCGGTGAAGGCAAATGCGGTGCCGGCAAGTGCGGCGGCTCCAAGGCCAGCGGTGGCGAAGGCAAGTGCGGCGCCGGCAAGTGCGGCGGCTCGTCCAGTGCCGGTGAAGGCAAGTGTGGCGCCGGTAAGTGCGGCGGCTCCAAGGCCAGCGGTGGTGAAGGCAAATGCGGTGCCGGCAAGTGCGGCGGCTCCAAGTAAGCCGCTAACCCGCTAAGCAAGACCGCGGGCATCCTCCAACCGCGGTCGAGCCCTCTACGGCGGATCCCTGTACGGGATCCGCTGCTCTCAGGAACATCGCCATGCAGACCGAACCCACCCAACAAACCCAGCCCAAAACCGCACTCAGCGGCGCCGGTCTCGGTTTTCGCCTCGCGCTGATCGACGAGATGAAGGAAACACCGCCGACGAATGTCGATTTCTTCGAGGTCGCCCCGGAAAACTGGATCAACGTCGGCGGCGCGCGCGGCAAATCGCTGCGCCACTTTACCGAGCGCTATCCGCTAGTATGCCATGGGCTGTCGCTGTCGATCGGAGGCCCGGCACCCATCGACGACGCGTTTCTGCATGACGTCAAGGCCTTCCTGGATCTTCATCAGGCGAAAGCCTATACCGAACACCTTTCATACTGTGGCGACAGCGGTCAGATGTACGACCTCATGCCGATCCCGTTCACCGAAGAGGCGGTGAGCTATGTCGCCGCACGCATTCGCCACGTGCAGGACGTGCTGGAACGTCGCATCGGGGTGGAGAACGTGTCTACTTACGCCGCACCGACCGGAGAGATGACCGAACTCGAGTTTCTGAATGCCGTGGTCAACGAGGCCGATTGCGGCTTCCACCTCGACATCAACAATATCTTCGTCAATAGCAAAAACCATGGCTTCGACGCACGCGAATATCTGGCGGGCATACCGGCCGACCGAATCATTTATGCGCATATCGCGGGTCATCTTTGCGAAGAGGACGACCTTCGGATCGACACGCACGGCGAGGACGTGTTGCCCGAAGTGTGGAGCCTGCTGGACGAGGCCTACTCGCGCTATGGCGTCTTTCCGACCTTGCTCGAACGTGATTTCAATATTCCGCCACTCGCCGATTTGCTATTGGAAGTCGACGAAATCGTAAAACGCCAACAACGCTGGCAGGAGGTCAAGGGTGTCAACGTCGCCTGAGATGTCGCTACCGGAATTCCAGCGTCAGCAACTCGCGTTCACGGCACACATTCGCGACCCGGAAAACAATCCGGTACCGGATGGCATACCGGCGCGGCGCATGGGCATCTATACCGAGCTGTTCTTCAACAATATCGACGATCAGCTGTCGACCAATTTTCCGATACTGCGCCAAATCAGCAGTGACGAACAATGGTACGCGATGGTGCGCGACTTCATGATTCGTCACCGCGCCGAAACACCCTTGTTCACCGAGGTCGGCCAGGAGTTCCTGGAATATCTCCGGCAGGAACGCAAACCACACGCCAACGACTGGCCCTTTATGCTCGAACTGGCTCATTACGAATATGTCGAACTCGCGGTCTATATCAGCGAGGAGGATGACGAACTGGCGGATATCGACCCGAACGGCGATCTGCTCGAAGGTCGCCCGGCGGTCGCGGCAACGGCATGGAACCTGAGCTATCAATGGCCCGTACATCACATCGGGCCGGACCATCTACCGGATGAGCAGCCGAACGAACCAACACACCTGGTCGTCTATCGCGACCGGCTCGACGAGGTGCATTTCCTGGAGATCAATGCCGTTACCCAACGCCTGCTGCAACTCCTGAAAGAAAACCCGAAGCTCAGCGGTCTCGATGTACTGAAAACGATCGCCGAGGAACTCGCTCATCCCGATGTCGATACCGTAATCAAGGCAGGCAAGGATATTCTCGACGATTTACGTCAGCGCAATGTCATTTTGGGCAGCCGCGCCTAAGCATGGTTAAAAAACTTCAAACGCGTCGTACCGAGGATAACAATGATTGGATTGCTCAACCGTCTGCAGGATCTGCTCGACAGCTTCCGCGCAATCGATTTTCTTGCTCCCCTGGCCCTAAGGCTCTATCTCGTTCCGGTATTCTGGATGGCCGGCACCAACAAGCTCGGCGATATGGAAAACACCATTGCCTGGTTCGGCAACCCGGACTGGGGACTGGGCCTACCGATGCCGGCGCTTATGGCCTGGGCCGCGGCATTGACCGAGGCCGCGGGCGCCATACTGCTGCTGATCGGTCTTGCAACCCGCTGGATCTCCATCCCGCTGATGATCACCATGGTGGTCGCTGCGGTTACCGTACACCTGGAAAACGGCTGGGCGGCAATCGCCGAGACACCGGAATCGGCGGAACGCCTGAATGCGGCAAATTCCATCCTGCAGGAACACGGTAACTTCAGCTGGTTGACGGGCTCGGGAGAGTTCGTGGTACTGAACAACGGCATAGAGTTCGCCGCGACTTACTTCATCATGCTGTTGGCGCTGTTCTTCATCGGCGGCGGCAAATACCTCAGCGTCGATTACTGGATTGCCCAACGCTTCCGCGACTGAAATCGTCGTCGCGATAAGGATAAGGCCCGGCAGATCCCGGGCCTTTCGTTTTTACGCTTACCGAGCCAAACCCAGCGGATTCTGCGGGTCGACGCCATCCATGAAGGGCAGACGCCGGTCGCTGTGGGTCAATTGATAAACCAAACCGACCCAGTTGCCGACCACCGCGTGCGCCGTGTCACGCCAAGTATTGTCCAGCCCCTGGGTCACCAAGGTATCCGGAAAATCCGGAATGGCCCGGCCGGCAGCACGTGTACTATCCAATCGTGCACGGTACTCGCGCAGTACGGCCTTGTCGCGGGGGGAAAAGTAATGATCGACGAACGGCGGATAAACACCGGCCTCACCCGCGGCATAACGCATCACCTCACGTTTGTACTCCTTCAGCAGCGAGATGGTGTCGTATTCCGGATGCCCTTGGAAAAACACAAAACGAAAGCCGTCGGGACTGGTCGCCAAATGCACCCCGACCTCACTCTCGGCAAGCACCTGTAGACCGGCCTCGTCGAACTGCGCACGCGAAACGTCATTCCAGCGCGAGTGCGGTACATCGAAACGTGTGTTGACGTCATGCACCAGGGGATGGTGCTTATCGACCACCCGGTGTGGAAACACCCCCCAGGTCTTGCGCGGTCGTGGGGTACGCCGCTGGCCATAGCGAAAATCCAATACCGCATGGGTCGCCAAACAGCTGCACAGCGTCGACGTGACATTCTCGTATGCCCAATCGATAACGTCGATCAGCGGCGCCCAGAACGGTTCCTCCGACAACGCCGGACCGGTCACGTTGGCGCCGGTGATGATCAGCGCATCCAGCCCCTGGCCACGCACCTGCTCGAAAGTGTCGTAATACGCATCGATATGGGCACGCGCCCCGGCGTCACGCGTCAGTTCGGGCAAAGTGAACGGATGCATATAGAACTGAGCAATCGGATTACTCTCACCGATCAGACGGAAGAACTGACGTTCCGTCGCAGCCAAGGCCTTGTCCGGCATCATGTTGAGCAGGCCGATATGCAGTTCGCGGATATCCTGGTGCAAGGCACGATCCGGCGGCAACACATTGAGGCCTTCCTGGCGCAAGCGTCCGAAGGTTGGCAACGCATTGTGGGCGACGATAGGCATAGGCTCAGTTGCTACGGGCGATGGCCGTCTCCAACAAATCGAGAAAATCCCGTTCGTCACGCACCTCACCGATGTCGCGCGACGTTACCGTATATCCCCGCTTGGCAATCTCCTCGTAGCGCGGCACGCGGGAACGGAACAGCCGCGGGAACACCCAACGGGTGAACGCGTCCGGATCCATCTCGGCCGCGTAACGGATGCCGTTCTCCTCAAGATAGACCGCCAATTGCTCGGTGAGAAATTCAGGCCGATAGTACAAAGGCTTGGGATCGCTTTGCGCACGGGCGATCAGCTTTTGTTCCTCTTCCTCATCGGTCACCTGGATGTACAAGATCAGCGTATGTTCGGCCAACAGCTCGATCACACCCGGCTCTTCGAGTTCGCACAGCGAGCCACCGACGTCGTTGACGAAATGAGGATACCCATAGATCTGGCGCCCCTTTTCGATAAATGCCGGCACGTCGCGCATTGCGGCAATCTCGGCATCACGGTATCGCGCCTGGCGCTGTTGGAAATCTTCCAGCGGCACACCGCCCCGCTCCGGATCGCCAAGCTTGCCGACAAACGATAGCACCGGTCCCAGATCGGAGACCTTGATGTTGTTACGGATGTAGATCCAATCGTTGCGCAGCAACTCGCTCAGGAAAGGCACCTGCATCGCCTGACCCTTGATCAAATCGAGTATCGCCTCATCGAGATAGCGGGTGCCGATTCGATAGTCACCCGAATAGTGATACCACTGGTGATGACGCAGCATCGCGGAAATATGGGTCTTACCCACGCCGGACATCCCGACCAGGGTGACCTTCTTGTACTTCCAGTTACGGAATTCCTCGACGCTGAACTTCACGATATGCTCCGGCTAGGCGATCCAAGCCGGATATTATCCGTCATGCGGGCCGCCGGAGGAAACCGGCCCGGCCGGCAGGTCAGGCCGCGCGGGCGGCCGACGCGGCGAGTGCAAAGACATCCCCGGCCTGCGCGGTACGATAACCACGCGAACGCAGCACGGCCGCCGCGGCTTTGGATTCATAATGGTAAAGCACCAAACGTTCACGCAGCTCGCGTGGATAATGGGCCGCCAAATCGTCGACCCCGGTATGCGAGGGATTAGCGACCAGGCCGCAATCGTGAAACACCGTCTCGCCATCGGCTGCGAAGGTCGTCAGTACCTCGGGAACGGGCCGCGTATCGCCGGTATACACGAAACAGCCCTTGAGGCCAAAACCGAAGGCCGTGCGGTAAGCATGATGGTTCACCGCGAAAACGTCGAAGCAATGACCGGCATGCCAAAAACGCTCACCCACCGGCATCAGCTGAAAACGCTCCCAAAAGTTCACCCCACCCTCGGCCAGCTTGTAAGGGTCTTCGGCCAGACGCTGATGTAAACGGGCGACGATCTCGACGGGCACATAAAGACGCGGCGGCGACAAATCGGGAAACTCACAGGCTAGACGATAAAACAGATTCTCCAGACCGCCGACATGATCCAGATGGGTGTGAGTAATAAAAATCGCCTGCGGCAAGGCACCGTAGCGCGAAAGATAGGCCGGCAACACGGTGGGGCCACAGTCGATCAACAGCAATGGTCGACCTGCCGGATCTTCCAGGACCGCTGCGGCATTCCCCAGTTCGTGCGCAGCGGCATTGCCGGCGCCGAGAAAGCGCAACTGCAGATTGTTCGGCATCGACGAACTCCAATGGATGCAAAGCAAACGCCAGTATAGTCGGGCAAAGATGTCCATCGGGTGACGATTGATAAATTATCCAGGAGCAAAACCGGCGACCGCCCTATACTGCGCGTTCGATCATCGCCGGAACCGTCGTGGGCAGCCGTAACCTCAGCATTGTCGTCTATTGCACCGTGATTGGTTTCGCGGTCTTGTACGCCACCCAGCCTTTGTTGCCCTTGTTCGCCCAAGAATGGGACCGGTCGATCGACGATATCGCGCTGCTGACCACCGCCACCATGATTCCGCTGGCGCTCGGCCCGCTGCTATATGGCTATGTGCTGGAGCACGTCTCGACCAAGCACATGCTGACCGCGGCGTTCAGCGTGCTTACGCTGGCCCAGTTCGCACTCGCGACAGGCCCCGACTACCCGTTGTTTCTCGCCCTGCGCACCCTTCAGGGCCTGATGCTCCCGGCAATTTTCACCGCGCTGATGACCTACAGCTCCGCCGCGGGTGGCCAGCATAAAACGCGCAAGAACATCACCATCTATATCGCTGCAACCATCCTCGGCGGCTATTGCGGGCGTGCGATCAGCGGTCTGCTGACCGATCTGTTCGATTGGCAAAGCGCCTTTTTATTCTGGGCGGTTGCCGCATTGCTGGCGACCTGGGCGACCACCCGCCTCGCCTCCGACCCACGGCTTCGCCTGGGCAGAGTGAAACTGGTCGAGATCCGCGCGCTGGCGCGCCGCCCGGTGTATGCCGAGGGCCTGGCTTCGGCCTTTCTCCTGTTCTTCGTCTTCGCCGCAATGCTGAACTTCCTGCCGTTTCACATGCGAGACAACGATCCGGGCATCTCGCAAAGCGAGATCGCGCTGGTCTATACCGGCTATCTGGTCGGTATCGCCATATCCCTGGCGTCACTTCGCTTGATCCGACTGTTCGGCGGCGAGCGACGGACCCTGGTCGTCGGCAGCCTGGTCTATCTGGCCGGAACCGCAGCCTTCGCGTTACCGGGCAACCATCTGGCCTATCTGTCGATGCTGGTATTCGCGGCCGGCATGTTCACCCTGCACAGTGTACTGTCGGCCTTCCTGAATCACCTCGAGACGGAACGAAAAGGGCTGATCAACGGTCTGTATGTATCGTCCTACTATACCGGTGGCGCACTCGGCTCTTATCTGCCGGGCTTTTTGTATCAGGCGCACGGTTGGTCGCTGTTCGTGCTGTTTCTACTGGCTCTGCTCACGCTGTTGACCCTGCTGAGCTGGCTGCTGAGACACTCCGGCGAGTGATGGGCCTCTCCAATGGCAGCGTCCATAGGGCACGCGAAGGAAACATACCGATATGCGTTGGCGGAACTCCCGGTCGGGCTACGGACTGATACATATCCTGCTGCATTGGCTGATGGCGGCGATGTTGGTCGGTTTGATCTCGCTCGGCCTGTGGATGACCGAACTGGACTACTACCACCCCTGGTATCACCAGGCCCCCGACATACATCGTGCGATCGGCGTGTTATTGGCCATCCTTCTGGTGCTACGGATCGTATGGCGCCTGTCGCATACCATGCCCATTCCCTTGATACAGCACGATTGGGAAAGACGCGCCGCCGTTGCCGCTCACCTGTTGCTGTATCTCTTGCCCGTCGCTCTGGTGATCAGCGGCTATTTGTTATCGACAGCCGACGGCCGCGCAGTCGACGTATTCGGCTGGTTCGAAATACCGGCATGGATTCACGGCCTCGACGGCCAGGAGGACATCGCCGGTGACGTGCATTTCGTGCTGGCAATGATCCTAATCGCCGTCGCGGCATTGCATTTGCTGGCTGCGCTGCGCCACCATTTCGTACTCGGCGACAACACCCTGCGCCGTATGCTCAAACCGCTCGATACCCGATGAAAAGGAGATCCGTCATGACCGTTTCCCGTAACGCCGTGCTCGCCGGCTGTCTCGCCTTGTTGCTATCGACCACCGCCCAGGCGGCGGATTACGAAATCGATACCAAGGGCGCCCATGCCTTCATTCAGTTTCATATCAAGCACCTGGGCTATAGCTGGCTCGTCGGCCGTTTCAACACCTTCAGTGGCGAATTCAGCTATGACGAGAACGACCCGGGCTCGGCCAAGGTATCGGTACTGATCGACACCACAAGCATCGATTCGAATCATGCCGAGCGTGACAAGCATCTGCGTGACGAAGATTTTCTCGACGTTAAAAAATACCCCGAGGCACGTTTCGTCAGTACCGGCTATCGCGACCTCGGTGACGGCAAGGGTGAATTGGTTGGCGACCTCACGTTACACGGCGTGACCCGCTCGATCACCATTGACGTCAATCACATCGGTGCCGGAAAAGACCCTTGGGGCGGCTATCGACGCGGTTTCGAAGGCCGTACCGGTTTCGCTCTGGCCGACTTCGGTATCACCCGCAATCTGGGACCGGCATCACGAAACGTGAACCTCTGGCTCGGTGTCGAGGGCATACGCAAGTAGAAACAACGGGTCGTTCAAGCCGACACCGGTCAAGCCGACTATGTTTGGGTGAAGACTTGGAAACCCGATCCGATGCACAGCACCCAAACCCAAAGGCCGTTTCGCTCAATCGCATTGCTGCTCGCCGGCCTGGCACTGGCGGGCTGCTCGTCGACCGTCACCAAACAGGAATACCCGACAACGCGAAGTGGCGATGCGCAAACCGGTTACACACAATCGGACCAGCGTCGCGAACTCATCGCCGTCGCCCGTTCATTGCTGGGTACGCCCTATCGCTACGGCGGCAGCGACCCCGGCGGCTTCGACTGCAGCGGTCTGGTGCAGTATGCGCACGGCAAGGCCGGCATCAGGGTACCCAGGACCACCGGTCAGCAATGGCGTCATGCCAGCCGTTTGAACCGCGACCATTTATTGCCCGGTGATCTGGTGTTCTTCAGGCTGAGCGGCAACAAATCAAACCATGTCGGTATCTACGAAGGCCGTGGAGTCTTCATTCATGCGCCGTCATCGGGGAAACGGGTCAGTCGTGCATCGCTTGATAATCCTTATTGGCGCGACCGTTTGATTGGTAGTCGTTCTTTTCTCTAGACCGATTATTGCTTTTGATACGCTCTTCGAGCGGTTATTTTTGAAAGCGCTGTGCTCAGCGCGCCAGCGTTACCTTTCTTTGCTTGCCCAAAGAAAGGTAACCCAAAGAAAAGGCACCCCAAGGCTTGGTCTCCGCTACGCTTCGACTTCCCTGTGCTCCTCGGTCAAAACCGGCGCTGCGGAACTCGCGATCGTCGATCGCTCAGACAGTCCTCGCTTCTCCCGGTTTTGTCCTGCGGTGCTCGGCTGCACCAAGGGGGGCGGGGGACTCCGTAGCCAGATCAATGTACCCTGGTCCCGTTGACGCCGCCGAGCATCGCAGCCTTTTCCGGAGATAAGCGCGTGCATGTTTGACCGACCGAAGGGAGCGATAAACCAGGCAGGAGCCTGGTTGTCGCCACGTGTGGCGCCCGAAGGGCGAGGGCCATGGATGGCCCGAGACAATTCACGCGCGCCGGAAAGGGCGAGAAGCGCAGGGAACCCCTTGCGTTAGCAAGGGGCAAGTCGTCGGGTGTCGTTTTCTTTGGTTTCTTTCTTTTGGAC
>JANQLO010000036.1 GCA_028280505.1 Chromatiales bacterium
TCTGTGTAGCGTTTGCGCTTCATCTTGGGACCTCCTTGGGGTCAAAATACAAGGAAATCCCACATCTCGCATGGCTCGGATTACGGGGATACGGTCAGATGTATCCACACCAGCCGATGGTGGAAGCGCGCGGCGATTTCATCGGGCTCATAAGTGCTGTGTTCGATCCAGAAACGCACATCGTCAAGCAGGTTTCTCAGTTCCATCGGAATCCGGTAGGCATCAACGCCGATATTCTTGCCGGTCCGCCGGTAGTGCCCGGCCCATTTCCAGACCCGGCCGAACATCCGCTTGTGCAGGTCGTTCAGGAACTTTTCCGAAAGTACGTCGCGCGTGCGGTTAAACGCCCATTCTTCGCCGTCAACAATGTTGGCCTGTTCGGCTTCGTTGAGTTCGGAGCGCAGCGTGATGTAGGAGGGGATGAGCCCCTCTTGTTCTTCTGGTGAGAGCGGTGTCGAGGCATCATCCTGTTCGACCAGCGGATCGTCCGTCATGAATCCTCCCAGATCGCCGAGCCGCCCTGAGCGATGATCTTATCGGTGAGTGCCTTGAGTTGTGCGCGCTCATCGCCCGCATCGACGCTTTGGGCTTCGAGCTTCATGCTGTGACCGGTTGTCTCCATGCGCTTCTTGGCCAGAGATTCAGCGCGTTCTTCAACGAGGCTCTCAAGCGGGCGCCGTGGCACCAACGTATAGACCAGGCGGCAATCGAGCGCGTGGGCGGCCCGCTCCAGTGAGTCCAGCGTGATAGAACCGGAGACTTCCGCTTTTTCGATGGCGACGATGCGCGACTGAACGACGCCGAGTCGCTGAGCGAGCTGTTTCGTCGTCATGCCGAGCGCTTCGCGGATCGCCTTGATCCAGCCCCGCGGTGGGCGTGCGAATACATCGGCGCTGGGCACTTGTCCCAGGCGCTTGTCGAGCTGGCGGCGGGCTGTGGCGCGGTCCTGGGAACGCATGACGATCACCTTTAAGTGATTAAAAGCTGATTTAAATATCACATATAAGTGAACTATGGGCAAGTTAAAAATCACTTAAAAGTGATTAAATAGGCGCTGTATGATCATAAAAATGTGATTATTTAATGGACCGGATGCCGCGAACAACTGTTTCCGGAACTGCCGCAATGGCCTCAGCCTGCGGGAGTCCTGGTAGAGCTTGCCGTCTTTGAGCCATCCGCCGCCGATCACGTAGACATTCGTGCCTTCGAGGCCGGGGAGCTGGCCCGCCTTCTTGACCTTGGCAAGTTCGGTCGCGGGGTTGATGATCCGCACAGAGCCCTTGCGGAACACGCTCACGACGGGGCTGTTCTCCAGCATGTCCGAGAAAATCAACAGGGTCTTCGTTTGCGCACGGGACTTGCCGATCAGGTCATAGCTCAATGTCTGCAGTGCACCGATCAGCTCGGTGTTATCAAAATCATAGCTCTCTTCATCACTGGTGAAGCTCTGCAGCAGTTTTGCCTTGATCAGCGCTGTGCCCTTTTGCTGCTGGATCGCACGGCAACGATCAAAGGCGCGGGCCGTCTTGATCGGAATATTGCCGCGCTGGTCTTCGGTCAGGGGGCGGTCGAACGTACCGGTGAAGACCAGCTCGGTGTAGTGCCCCTTGGCGAATGCCGAGAAGGTCGCCACGCTTAAGCGGTCGCCGGGCTGCAGATAGCCTAGGGTCTTTTTGACGACTTCGCTGTTGAGCTTGTCGTCCGGTACGACCGTCCGATCAATCAGCACGAACAGTTCGCGGTTTGCGGGCGCGCTTGCCTCACTGCCGATATAGGGCGCGATCAGGCGCGTGCAGTTGCCGAGATCGTCTCGGGCGCTTGCCCCGCTCGCGAGGGCGGTGAGAGCCAGGACGGCGGCTGCGACCCATGTGTAGTCATCTGAGAGCTTAGTGCGTTTGCGAGCTTCTGCCGGTGGGTCTACACACGCGCGTTGTGCGCGCGGACTTCCTGGTTGTATTGAATGATTGCCCGGTTCAGTTTTTGATTGCGTGTCCTGACGGCCTGGTTGTAGCGCTTGATCGCCTGCCGCTGCTTTTGCTCGGCCTGCCGGAGCTTGCTGCGAAGCTGGGACGTAGATATCCGCCTAGCCGTTGTTTTGGTTGTATACAAAGAGCGTCAGCGGCGTGTCGATGGTAATCTGCGGTGCGATCTGCATTGTCCTGCATGCGTGACATCGGGTGCCCCGGCAAGTGGTTGATTAAGCGTTTTTCTTTTCAGCAAAGTCAATGCGTGACTTTTGCGTGACTGCACCGCACAAACGCGATTTGCAGCCTCCATAGCTCCTCGATCTCGGGCGCCGAGTAGTGCGATGTGATGTCGCCGTTGCGATGCCCGAGCAGGACTTTCCGTGTCTCGAGTTGCACGCGAGCGGCTCTTGGTCTCCTGCCGAACGTGTGCTTTTTCCGCTAGCAGAAACACATGGGCCGCCAGGAACCCGCGTATCGGGCAGAGGCCTGCAAATGACGAGCTAAGTGACTCGAAGTGACCAAAGAGTGATTCCGCGTAGCGCTGGAACGCAGCCACCTGCCGATTTATCTGTGAATCGAGGTCACAATCAACGAAGCGCCGGCCAACATCAATAGCACCAGAACAGTCCGATTGAATTGTTCGTCGCTGAGTCTTCCGTAGAGCCGCCTTCCTAGCCAAGCACCGAAAATCGTGCCGGGAAGGGCAAATAGAGAGAGCTTTGCAACGTCAAGCGTGAGAAAGCCCTGAACCGTCATCGATATACCTGAAACAGCCAAGACGGTCAGATTGAAAGTCTGAAAGATGCTTCGCGCTTCGTCTTTCGACCAGTGTTTAAGGGTCGCCCAAACCGACGGCAGAATCCCGGACAGGCCGGCAAAGCCACCTAGGATGCCACCCCCGACACCCACAATGCCGTTCATCCATCGGCCCCCCAACTTGACCTTCGGTGCCGTGCGGCGCGTCAACATCAGGCTGCAATACCCGAGCAGCAGGATACCGATCACTGCTTTGAACTCGACCGTACCGATGTTACCCAACAGTTCGGTGCCGACCGGGATCCCAATCAGACCGCCAAGGAGAAACGGCCAGATGCGTCTCCAGTCGATCATTCCCCAGGCAGATGGCAGCGTTTGAAGCTGCGCGACGACCGAGCAGATCACCACGAGAGGTGCGGCCACGGTTGGCGGTATCACCATCAGCCACAAGGCAAGCACGGTGAGCCCGGTTCCGAAACCGGTCAGGCCAGACACTAGGCCGCCGGCGACAGCCCCGAAAAGAATGAGAAGCTCTACTAACACGGTAGCTTGCTCGCGACCTGCGTCTTAGGCGTTGTGTGCGTCCCTGCTGTCTGCCGGCGCTTGGTCGCGTTCGAACATGCCATAGTCGCGGATCACATGGGCGATGCGGAGCCGGTAGTCGTCGAAGATCCCGGATCGGCCTTTGGCTTGCGCCTGGCGGTGCGAGCCAAGGTTCCGCCAGCGGTGGATCGCGTCTTCGTCTTCGAAAAATGAGAGCGACAAGATTTTGCCGGGATCGGTAAGGCTCTGGAATCGCTCGATAGAGATGAACCCCTCAACCTGTTCGACAAGCGGGCGTATCTCGGCCGCGATGTCCAGATAATGCTGCTTTTCCCCATCGGCCGGGTACACTTCAAAGATTACGGCAATCATTTTGTTTGTCCGAAGCTCTGTTGTTCATTCAAGTAGGTTGGCGAGGAACCCGATTGTTCCGATATGTCGGTCAGGCCGAAGAGCGCCAAACCACTCGAAGAAACGAGGAAGAATAAGAGTTAGGCGGTCAGCTCCAGTTTGCCGGCCAGTCGTGAGCAGAAAACGATGAACGTGAAAATCCGAATCATCGCTTCTCAACCCAGACGAAAGTTCGCAATGTGATCCGGCACGGCGACGTTGTTGAAATTGCGCGGATCGGGTTCCGGTTGCTGAACTTCCATACGCACTGGAATGACGCCCGTCCAGATCGGCAGTGCGTAGTCCTCTTCATCGTCGCTGGGTTGCCCGGTACGAACCTTGGCCGAGGCCTCGTCAATTGGCATCGACAGCACTGTCGTGGCCTTCAGTTCCTGCGATGTCGCGGGGCGAAGACTGTCCCAGCGGCCCGGGAACATGCCGTCCATCATCGCGCGCATCCGCGCTTCCTTTTCCTCAGGATCGGTAATTTTGCGCGCCTTACCGAGCAGCATCGCCGAGCGGTAGTTGATCGAGTGGTGTAGGCCCGATCGCGCCATCACGAAACCGTCGATGATGGAGACGGTCATGCAGACATCGGCTCCCTCGGCGGCACGAAGCATCCGGCTGGCCGAGGAACCGTGCCAGTAGACCTGATCACCCTCGCGCCACTGCAGCGTGGGCGTGACATAGGGCTGGCCATCGGATACGTAGCCGACGTTGCAAACCGGCATGGTGTCGAGAATTTGATGGATCGAAGCCGGATCGTATACACCGCGCTGATGCAAACGACGTAACCGGACTCGATCAGTGGACGGCGGCACTGACATGGCGACACTCCGTTTCAACGGTTTTGTTTGAGACCTTGAGTTTATGCACTTGATTGGCTTTTCCAATATCCAATAATTGAGAAATGAATAAGGCCACTTACAGCGCTGCGTTTCTGAACCTCACGCTCGATAAGGCGAGCCCCGATGCCTTGCAGCGCCAGCTCGCGCAGGCTCTGCGTGACTTGGTGCACAATCAAAAACTGCGCTCAAACGATCGTCTGCCGTCGAGCCGTTCCCTGGCTGCTGAGCTATCGGTGTCGCGCGTCACAGTGACGGCGGTCTACGATCAGCTGATCGCGGAGGGATACCTGGAAGGTCGGCGCGGTTCCGGTGTTTATGTGGTCGCTGACCTCACCGGCCTGCCATTGGCCAGTACCAAAAGGCCGCGTAGGAGGCGACGAAAGGCTGTGTGTGAACCGCAACAGCCGTTACCGTTCGCAACCGCGACACCGGATCTGCGTGAATTCCCCCATAGACAGTGGGCGCGGCTCCTCGATCAGACTTGGAAGGCACCGGCGACCGGCATGCTCGCGCGCGCAGACCCTTTCGGCTGGTGGCCGCTCCGCGAAGCAATTGCCGATCATCTCGGTGATTGGCGCGGACTCGACTGTGAACCAGACCGGGTTATCGTGACGTCGGGATTGGCTGAAGGGATCGAACTGGTTGCGAACTCGCTTTTCGGGCAGGACGATGAAGTGCTTGTCGAAGATCCCGGCTATTCCGTCTTGCGGCGCTCAGTAGCCGCCTGCGGTCAGCAGTGCATCCCTATTCGCGTCGACGACAAGGGCTTCAACATTGCGCACGGTTTCGAACTCCGCCCGAACGCTCGCGCTGCAATCGTAACGCCGTCGCGGCAGTTTCCACTTGGAATGGTCTTGTCCCTGTCGCGTCGGCTGGCCCTGTTGTCATGGGCAACGGAAAATGACGGATACATCATCGAGGATGACTTCGACGGGGAGTACCGATTTCGTGGACAACCACTGCCTGCGATGATGAGCTTGGATAACCAAGGCAGGGTCATCTACGTTGGCAGCTTCTCCAAAGTCATGTTTCCAGCTTTGCGATTGGGCTACATAGTTGTGCCACCGCGGCTTGTTGACCGATTTGCTCGATCACTGACGGCGCGAGGCCCGCGGGCATCTCTCATCTGCCAACCTCCATTGGCGGCTTTCATGAATTCGGGAGACTTCGCCACTCATATCCGACGGATGCGCCGTATTTACTCAGAGCGACAGGCCGTGCTCTTAAATGCGCTGCGATTGCACGCAACTGGGCTGTTGGATGCGGTCCCCGAAGCAGGTGGCATGCACATTGTCGCGAGGCTGGGCAAGCCGCTTGAAGCGCGATTTTCGGATGTTGAGGTGGCACAGATCGCTGCAGATGGAGGCGTGTCCGTACAAGCTCTCTCACAGTTCTTCGCGGGACCGGCGGATCTGAAAGGTATCGTGTTTGGGTATGCCGGTTTTACAGAGCCCGAAATCGACGATGCGGTCGAGAAGCTCTGCCGATTGATTGCCGCACATCTTTGACGGCTTCCTTACAAGCAAATTCGAGGATCGACGTTACCTCAAGCGCTGCAGTGTCCCCGGATGCGTTCTCTCCTACCATACCAGGGTCAACCGAATCATCGGAATAGCGCTGCGTGACTAGTGCATGACCCGGTGCTGCATTGTTGTGCTTTATCCTGCTTTCGTGACAACGGGGGCCCCCGCAGGTCATTGATTAAGGGTTGGTTTTATGCGCAAATGCGAATTCATAACCCGAAGGTCGTAGGTTCAAATCCTGCCCCCGCTACCATCGAAATCTACGCCTGGCTGTCCAATGGACGCCGGGCGTAGTCCTTTCCGGAGCGCGCAATGCGGTCGCGCTTCAAGGATGCCGTCTTCCGCGGGGGATAGCGGGCTCTCGTCGCCCGACAGTTCCCGCAGTGCTTCCCGGGCCTCAGTCGGATCGAAGGCTTGTCGTTCCATGTTCGCAACCGGTTCACGAAAGCCTGCGAAGGCCGCGGGGATCAAATCAACCACGTTCGTCGTCTGCTCGGCGGCGACCCACTTGGCCTGAAGCGTTTGTTGCTCAGCCTCAGTTGCCCCGCCGGCAAGCGGTGAGAAACCCCCGACGACGGTATCGGCGGTGCAACCGGAACACTACTGATCACCGGAACCGTCTCTCCCCGGAGCGGTTCGCCTTTTTGCTCCGTTTTTTGGCGTCTTGCACTATCCGCGAAGAGTGGCCTGGTACGCTTTCCCTGACGGACAAAAAGCTTGTGCTATCTTTAGAATCGTTCAAGTGCCCGCACCGACTAAAAAAATGCATCAAGGAGTGATGATTGCGACACGTTCCTCCAACGGCCGATACTTCGTCGCAGATGCTTCCACGGAAAGGGCGGATGTGTTCCGAGCGCAATTCGTATGTGGCGACATCGTCGCGCTTTGCGCTCAGTGTGCTGTCGACGTTTTTCGCTTCGCTGTCACGGCTGTTTCATTTCTCCCGGTTTCGGTTTTCACGCGCTTTTTTATGTAGCGTCGGGCCGAGCGTCAGGGTTCGGAGACCCAAGAAACGGACGGTGATTGCAAAGAAGACACTGGCGAACATGACGACCCTCACCGCGCCCGTATCCGTGTCTTTACCTGCCAAGCCTGTAAAGCGTATCGCAGTCACGGGAGTCGAGGTCACAGGGGGCTTTCCGTTTGGTAATGGGGCCTGTCACGCCAAGGTTGCCGTGACGGGAACGAATTTTGGTGCGGATATCGTAGTGAAAGACTTGCCGGGGGTTGCCGGTGTTGAAAAACCGGTGCGCTTATCAAACAAGGCGCTCCTTCTGGTGACAAAAGCGGATAGGCCGGATGCGATGCCGGAGTTCAGCTCGGTAAATGCATCCAAAGGCAGCGCGCCTGCGATTTTGCAATCGGACGAAACGATCAACGATGTCGCTGTGACAAATACGGATGATTTTTCTACTGGCACGGGACCGGTGTTCGGGTATGTCGTAAGCAAGTGAAGCACGGAACAGCGCCCATGCGACCACGCCTTCAACACACATAAGGCATTTGCGCCATGGCTACGGATTACATCAGCTCCGACACCGCACCGCTTTATGAGGCGGCAACAGGGAATAGGAAATGCACCGAATTGCTTTGGGGCGATTCCGTTCGTGTATTGGATAACGCAGGCCAAAGGCGCAAGGTGAAAGCGCGCGGGAAAGAAGGCTATGTGAATGCCGATGACCTGGATGGCCGCGCGTTGCTCGAAGTCTATTTTATAGATGTCGGGCAGGGCGACGGTGTTCTGATCCGTACGCCAGACAATCGACATGTATTGATCGATGGTGGATACAATAGAGCAAAGCAGCCCACGGGCAAGAACGCAGCCGATTTTGTTGATTGGAAGTTCTACCGAGATTACGGCAAGCGAAAAATAAAACTTGACGCCATGATTGCCTCGCATTGCGACGCCGATCACTATGGCGGCCTCTGGGATTTACTGAACCCTGAAGAGACGGATGAACTGGACAGTCCGGAAGTCGAGGTGAAGCAGTTCTATCACGCTGGGTTGAGTTGGTGGAAATCAGCGACCGAGAGACGCTTCCTCGGTCCGAAATCCGACGGATTTCTCACGAAGCTTTTGGATGGTCGCGCCTCTGTTGCCGCCGGACTTCAATCCGGCAGAGGCGGCATCAAGCTTCAGGGAGAGTGGGCAGATTTCCTGCGTGTGGTCTATGATCACGGGTGCCCGGTATCGCGACTCACCAGCGCGAATGACTATCTGCCGGGATTTGAGCCCGGACGAGATAAAGCGTCGATCAGGGTGCTTGCGCCAGTCGAATACGATCTCAATGGGCAACCGGCCTTGCGGTCTCTTGGTAAACATTCCCAAAATACCAACGGACACAGCATTTTAATGCGGTTGGATTACGGTCGCTCAAGAATATTGCTCACTGGTGACCTGAATAAGAAGGCACAACATCTTTTGCTACAGGAATACGAGGGACAGAGGCATGAGTTTATGTGCGATGTGGCGAAGGGCTGTCATCATGGCAGTGACGACGTGTCCTTCGAGTTTCTTCAGGCCATGGGGGCTGCCGCCACGGTGATCAGCTCGGGTGATGCGGAAGGGCATGCGCATCCCAGGCCCAACGTGGTGTCGGCCAGTGCGATTACGGGCCGCGTCGAGATCCGCGACGATGAGTTGGTCACACCGCTCGTATATTCAACGGAGATCTCCCGCAGCGTGAATATCGGAACGCCGGTCAAGATAGGCCTGAGGGACTATGTCGATGATGAGGGCAACTCTTTGGAGATTGCCGATCTCAGGCGCGTAAAAATCGATTACGATGTCGTCAAGGCCGGGGATCTCAATCCAACCAGACACTCGCGTAGCTTATCGAGCAAAAAAATCGTGGATGGCATCATTTATGGCCTTGTGAATGTGCGCACCGACGGTAATCGGATACTCTGCGCGGTGCTCAATGAAAAGAAGAATAGCTGGGAATATCAGAGCTTCTATTCCCGCTTCTAGGATCAGCGAAGAACCCGCAAAGGCACAGCGTTGCTGCCGCGGGAACTGATCCGGGGCATGCGGTGAACAAGCGCGACGAGACGGACAGCCACCAGACTGGAGCAGCGGCCATGAGAAAGCCAAAGACTAGCAAGATCCACAGAGCAGTCACGATGCATAATCTGCACGACGTTGTGGAGGCGGGCGTGTTTACGTCCGGGCGCGTGGGAGTGCTTCGGCTAGATGTCAAAGACAAGTCGGTTGCGATAACGCCAAGCGCATTACGCTACGTCAAACACCATACGGCAAGATCTATGCAGCGCTATGCCGTGCGTGATCGCAAAAGTCGAGACTTGATTTCCGCGGCGTTAATCGCGTCGGGCATATCGGATTCCATTCGGGATGGACTGCAGATTGTCAGGGTCGATAATATCCGCAAAGGCTGGAATAACGAGTTGAGTGTCTGTCCGGGCAATACACCGCCCTATCTTTGCGCCGTCGCATCGATAGCCGCGCGAGAACAGCAGATTCAGGGCGCGGAAGGACTCACCTGGGATATCATGAGGGACATGTACTTCGAATCAGAAGCTTAGCCATGGCATCGCCTATTGGCGTCGCTGCTTTTGCCTTCAGGGATGTTGTCAAGTACATCCTGCCGACCATGTTTGCGTATGCGCTATTCGTTCCGTTTTTTCAGCAGGAAATCAATTTCGACAGTGCATTGATTGCATCGATTTTGTTGGGGTATGTCGTTACCTTATTTGTTGGAAATGTTTATAAGTGGGTCTTAGCCAAAACGAATAGAACGCTCAAAACAATGGCGAGTAAAGCCAAGAGAAACTATGCCCGGTGGGATTACCGAACTCTGACCGTCAACCTGGCGAAAGACGAGAACGACGCGCTTTACCTGACCGACAGTTATGCAACCCTTTATCTTCTGTTCAGCGCGTACTTTTTGATTTACGCACTCGTGATGGTGTGGCAGATCGTGCATTGGTATGTGCTTGTTGATGTGCCTTGTGTTTTTGAGTGGCGCACCGTTTTCTCCTGTGCTCTCGTTCCCACCGCGTTTGGAAAGGATGTCCCCGTGCCGGCCTTGCTTGCGGCTAGCGTGGTGTTGTTTTGGGTGGCGCTCAAGGCGTACTTGAAGGAGTACGAAGTACTGAACCTTGTGAATTACCCGTCTCTCGCTGAAAAGTACCACCGTAAAGGGATCCACTTGGCCCGTTCCATTTGGGGAACCGTTACCGCCCGCGCGGCAAGTGAGAATCCGGCGAAACCCTTGGCAGAGGTCTCCGTTCATTTGGTAGGGAGTAGCGGGGACGTGCTGGCAAGTACGCGTACGGATGATGAGGGTGTGTTTACGCTCACCGGTATGCTTCCCAAATACATGAATCGGCAGCTGAGGCTCGTTCTTCCCGATTATCCCGCCGAGCCGCCGGTCTATGTGTATTTAAGTGCGACAGATGTTCCGGAGACGCATATCGAGGTCAAGACGGTTTCTCTCGAAAACAAAGCGGAGATTTCGGGCAGTTGATGTCGTCTTGCCGGTGACGTCGGCAACTGGGGAGTGACGAAGCGGTTTTTGGCTTAGCTTACACTCGAAAGTTTGCTCGGATTCATGGGCAACATCGGATCCCCCGGTCTGATGAGCGGGATTTGCCCGGTTGTTACCGCTCGTGGTGTGCGGCCAGTTTGTGTTGGACGTTGGAGGAAGGGGGAGCGAAACGAGTCTCGCGGCATCGTATGCCCAGCACCCTTGGGCAAAGGGTATTGATACCTAAGACACTCATCATCTAGAACTAGGCGCCGCTGTACAGACGCCTGTGGTGTTGTGCGCGGTGAAGGGCAAATGAAGTCGGTTTACCGACTTGCAAGTTAAGAACCGACGGTTTGGAGAGCAATTTTTAAGCTGTGTAACCATAGCGGCCTTGGGTCGCTTTTTCGTTAGTGGGGCGTGTCCGGTTCGTCTGATTCGATTGCACGAAGGTCGAACAAGGTCCCTTCACGGATTGCATAACGGACAGTTCTGCGGAGGGGCGTTTTGCAGGCCGTCGCGGCGCGATCTCTCCTCACGATGATCGCATACCGTGCACCCGAAGATCTCGTGGCGTACCATCTGCGTTGGCGTGCCGCACCAACTGCATGGCAGTCCGCTGGTGGTCACCGTCTGCCCCCACCCCGGCGCCGAACAAGACGGACATGGTGTCGCCAGCCGCCGTGCAAGCTTGAAGGCCAACCGACGGATGGAACGCATGCGCGTGGGATTCAGATGGGCGCGCATATCGGTCTCGACCCACGCAACGCCGTCATCGGAACGGGCGGTCGCCTCGGCCATCGCTGCCTTCAAGTCGGCGGCAGTGGTCACGCCTTTCGCAATCGGCTTGCCGGGACCGTTCCGGTTCGTTCGTACGATCAGCGCATGGGTGGGAAAACCTGCTTGGGGGAGCCAGTCGGCGAGTTCGTCGATGTTGCGAGCCTCGCAGTGACCATAGTTGGTTTTCTCACATATGAAGCTCTCGGTCAGGACGAAACCCCGTTCGTCATCGACGAAGGTCATGAGTTCCACACCGGCCGGGATGAAGGGTATGAACGGATGCGGGCCGAAACTGCCCTCGTTGGCAAGCCCAAAGGGCAGCTTTGTGATCTTCATGCCCAGCCGGGCCTTGCGTTCGCAGATCTCCAGGGGCGTGCCCTCGCGTGGGATCTCGCCTGTAAACGTGCCCAGGGCATCCGTATCGAGACCGGCCGGTACCAGCACCTCCAGGCCGAGCGCGAAGCGGAACGGGCGTGCGATCGCCTGTTCCTTCGCATGCTTGGTCGCCAGGCTGACGGTACGCTCACCGTAAGCGGTCATCGTCCGGGGTCTGATCGGTACGGTCGGCAAAACGCCACGCCAGCGTTTCGCTCGCGTGGAACGGAACGACGTGCACATTGTCATCGCCCATGAGTTCGGGCACGTCCTGCGGTTCCCGGCGTAGCGTGACCGTTCCCTTGTTGAGAGGAAGGCCATAGAAGCGCGGACCGAACTCCGATGCGAACGCCTCGAGTCGCCCAAGCGCGCCTTCCTCCGCGAACGTCTGGGCATAGCTTTCGAGCGCCGTCGGCGCGCTGAAAATGCCGGCGCAGCCGCAGGCGCTTTCCTTTTCGTGTTTCTGATGGGGTGCCGAGTCGGTTCCGAGAAAGAACCTGGGATGGCCGGATGTCGCCGCCTTGCGCAGTGCCTCCTTGTGGCGGCGGCGTTTGGCGACAGGCAGGCAGTAGGCGTGCGGGCGCAGCCCGCCCTCGAACATGGCGCTGCGGTCGACCCGCAGATGGTGTGCCGTAATCGTTGCCGCCAGATTCGATCCCGCCGCCTCGACGAAGCCCACCGAGTCTTCGGTGGTAATGTGCTCCAACACCACTTTGAGGCCGGGGAACGCCGCGAGCACCGGTGTCAGAACTTTCTCGAGGAACACGGCCTCGCGGTCGAAGATATCGATATCCGGCGACACCACTTCCCCATGCACCAGCAGCGGCATGCCGATGGTCTGCAGGCGCTCCAGTACGGGCCAGATTTTGCGCACAGACGTGACGCCGGCCGCCGAATGGGTTGTGGCGCCCGCCGGATAGAGTTTGCATGCCGTGAAGACCCCGTTCCTAAAGCCCTTCGCAATTTCTTCCCGATCGATCTCGTCGGTCAGGTAGGCGGTCATCAGCGGTGTGAAGCGCCGATTTTCGGGCAATGCATCCAGAATGCGCGTTCGATACGCTTCGGCCGCGGCGACCGTCGTCACCGGCGGAACCAGGTTCGGCATCACGATGGCGCGCGCGAACTGCCGTGCCGTGTAATCGGCGGCGAATGCCAACATGGGGCCGTCGCGGAGATGGACATGCCAATCGTCCGGCTCGCGCAGAGTCAAAACGTCATCGTCGTCGTGAGACAGCGTTTGGCTGTCATTGTCTTGAAGGCTCACTTGATTTCTTTCTCCCGATACTCAGCCGCATATGGCGATACCATGTCAAACGCGTAACGACAGCGATCGATCAACCAACGCGTTGCGCCATGCTCCGGCATGTCAATCGGTCACCTGCCGGCGGTTTGATACTTCTTGCCGATGCATTTCGTAACGACTTCGATTTGCCGACCAGCCTTTCTCCGGAATTTGTGAAATTGTCAGCGCCAGTCCGTCTATCCGTGTCGACGAGCATGAGATGAACACGTCGGGACAACATGTTCCCATAAAGCTTGGCAAAAAATCCGTACGGTTTTTATCGCCCGTTGATCGGAAATCACAGTATTTGCATGGCGCGCGTTGGCCGGCAGTAAAGGCTCGGGCACACGCACACAGACGACGACTATCCGCGGCCGATACGCAAAAACAAGCATCACGGCAACGCCGGATCGCGAAAGCCTGATACGCCTTTTTGCGTTGAGGTCACCGGCACATCGATCCGGTGATGCACGTGACGAGTCAGCGCACTGTGGTAAATAACATTGTGATCTGGTAAGACGGGGCGTTGCTACAGTAGCAACGTCAATTCGCACAAACCAGGTTGCCAGTAATCCGGTGTACAAGGGACTGGGATGAGGAAAAAAACAGAATTAACCTCTTTATCGATTCTTTTCTTTGTATTGGTGGCCATACTGTTGGCCACGATAGCCTGGGGACATATTGAACAGCGTTATCTGTTGCGAAGAATTGAGTTCGCCCATTCGCAACTGGAAGCGTTGTTCGAAGTGGCTGCGTACGCAAATAAACACCTGAAGGAGATTTCGAATCATCTGTTGCACGACCATGAGGAGAAGATGCTTGATGTAGAGAGAACCGGCAGTAAGCTCAAGACGCTACTCGATACTTTTGATCGATTGAGTGTGCAGGAAATCGATTTTGTCAGAAGTGAGGAAACGGAGCAGGAAACGAAAGAAAGGCAGGTCATAGCCGATCTGAAAGCGTTGAGTTCGCTTATAGACAATAAAATAGTCTTGCTTGCCAGGCTTGAAAATGAAGGGAATGAAGTACAAACGAAAAGGCAAGTGATCGAGGCCATAGGGAAATTATATGAAGAAGAGTTTATTCCCCTGGTCGAAGCGCAAATAGATGATGAGCGCATGGAAGTCGAAAATGCGCGTGCAGCTGCCGCACGCGAACCCGTTTTCATTATTACGCTGTCTGCCGTTGTTGCATTGTTGAGCGGCTTTGTTTCTTTTTTGGCAGTGCACCTCATTACGAAACGCCTGTCATGGCAGTTGGCCGAAGAGGAGATCACCTACCAGGCATTGCACGATGATCTCACCAAGCTGCCAAACCGGAGAATGTTCGAACAGGCGTTGGATCACACCATCGATAGAGTGCGTCTCGTTGACGGAGAGGTGGCGGTTTTGTTCATCGATCTGGACGAGTTTAAGCTCATTAACGACACTTTCGGGCACGCTTCCGGCGACGAATTGCTGCGCAAGGCTGCGAAGAGGATCAAGAGTGCGACACGCAACAGCGATTTGGTAGTGCGACAGGGGGGAGATGAGTTCATTGTCCTTGCGTCGAGATACGGAAGCCGAATTGACGATCAAAAGGTAGAGAAAGACGCCGGTATCATTGCGAATAGAATATTGAAGAAGCTGCAGAAGCCTTTTCAGATAAACAAGCGGGAAGCGTATGTCTCAGCGAGTATAGGTATCAGTATTTTGCCGAATGACGCTGATGATGCGGCGCAGCTGATTCAGCATGCGGATAGTGCCATGTACCGGGCCAAAGAGTTGGGGCGCGGAAACTATCAATACTTCTCCACGGAATTATCGGTACGGCATAAAAAAAGACTGGCGCTGGCAACGATGTTGCACAAGGCGGTTGATCAACAGGAGTTCGTTCTCAATTATCAGCCCATTATCGATTTGTCGACGGGCCGGATGATCGGCACCGAAGCACTGATTCGTTGGGAACACGAAAAAGGGCATTTGATATCACCAGCGGATTTTCTGCCGGTGGCAGAAGACACGGGACTCATCCTGGCGATTGGAGAATGGGTGATATGGGAGGCCTGTCGCCAACTCCGGGAATGGTCCGACGAGGGGATATCGTTGGTGGTTGCCGTGAATTTGTCGGCACGTCAAATGTGGCATGGGGATATTGCCAGGAGAGTGCTGGATATCATTAAAGAAGTGGGCGTATCGAAGGACAAGCTCGAGTTTGAGATTACCGAATCGGCCATGGTTGTCGATCCTGAACGTATGGAAAGTACGCTGCGTCACTTTGACGAGAGCGATATCAGGATATCTCTGGATGATTTCGGCACGGGTTATTCGTCGTTGTCGCGGCTGAAGCTCTTGCCATTCAGTAAACTCAAGATTGACAAGTCGTTTGTCGACGGTATTCCCACAGACGAAAACGATATGGCGATAGTATCCGCGACGGTGCAGATGGCAAGAAGTCTTAACATCACTACCTTGGCCGAGGGAATCGAGACAGAAGAGCAGTGGCGTAGTTTAAGGAAGCTCGGTTGTAATTACGGCCAAGGTTATTGTTTTAGCAAGCCGGTCGGTCCGTCGGAAATCAGAAAACTGTATGAACGCGGTGGCCGATGGACCCTTCGCGAGGGTGAATAGCGCACGACGACGATTCGCTCAGGCTCAATCGCATGGGTTCCCGGTGCGTCATGGACCGAGAGCGGCCGAGTGGAACGACAAGCTCAAGCCAATAGCTAGGCTTTGGGCGGTGTACGGGATCGTTCGCAAGTGGGATCTTTCACTTCGAAGAATGGGATCGCAACGTCTCTGTGGTTTCGATGGTGGTCTCAGCGAAGGTTTCCATTCCCTTGAGCTCGGCAGCCGTGTAGGCATTTTCCTACAGGTATTTCGGCTAAGAATTCGGCCGCAGATGCCACTATAAAAAACAGCGCAAGGACGCAAGCCCGTGCTAAGGATGTCAGGCGCAGGACGCCCCGCAAGGAAGCGGGGCGTTTTCATTTGTGCGTCCTAGGCGCTACGGTGTCGCTTACGCTTGGCGTATCCCATGCCGGCAATACTGACGCCGAGCAATGCGAGCGTTGCGGGGGCGGGAACCGCTTCACCATTCACTTCGAATCTTACCGGACTGATACCCCCTTCGCGCCAAAGGCGACTTGTCGAAGAGCGAAAGAAATAGGTGGGTGATCCGATGTTGACCGATCCGGTTAAAGGCGCGTCGGGCATGTACCCACCACCGTTGGCACCAAAGAACGACCCGCCGCCCAAAACGATAGCGTATGCACCCGGGTCAAGCGCCACCGAGCCGCCGATGAGGTCCCCAACAACCCGGTCCGTGGAGAACATCGATCTTGGGTCGAGGATGGCGTGCGCGAGTGAAAACCCGGCCGGATCCGTAGCCGATCCAGGATCCGGGAAAGCCGTCATGGCGTCGGCGAGCGTAAAAATGGCCCCCCAGATTGTGCCGCTGCCCGCAAGATGACCGCCAATCGAATCCACCCGGGTTGTTACTGACAACTCAAAGCGCGACCCGATGAAGTTAACAGCGCTTAACGAGTATCCTGCGCTGTGGCCTGTGCGACCGAGGGTTGCGGATTCGTAGACGACGGCGGATTGTGCGGTGAATACAGAAAAGAGGAGGACGCCTGAAACCAGGACTTTTTCCAGATGCCTTAACTTCACAACTCGATTACCTTCCATAGTGATACATCAATCTTCCAATGTTCGCTAAGCAAGAAGCGTGCAGGCGAGGATTTTCTTGTGAACTCAGTCGTTTACTTGTTACCGATACCGCCGCGCATTGCGGACTGTAAAAATATTGGACAGGAAGCGGTTGTGACCCGGCTTGCCCGCACGGCATCCACCGGTTCAGCCGAGGGGCTTCGTCCGTCTACGGCTGCCCACGGCGTTTGTAATACATATGTCGTTCATTTGCTGCACAAGAAAGCAATTCTTCATTGAGCGGTAACCCCCAGGTAGGCGAATTCTGGTTTTATTCGATCGTCAGGATAACTCGCGCTAGGCGCCTATTGACCGCATGTGCCGATCTCATCCGGAAGGACACCGGTCGTGCGCGACGAGACTGGAAACGTCACATGCTTGGGCCGGCTCGTTATCCGTATGTGTTGAAGTTTAACCATGGGGAATTAAAAGGGCACTGCAATGAATGCGCTGAAAAAAACGCTGGTCGCTACTTTGGGGTCGGTATTCTTCGCGACATCGACGGTTTCTTACGCGATGACAACGGCAAGCTATCCGATCGAGACCGTCGGTCCGTTTGACACTTACGACTTGTCGTCCGCATCGGTGGCATTGCTGAATGAGAGTAAGGCAGCCACGAACCCTGGCGATACCTATGCCGGCTATTATCAGGGGCATGTCAACGAGCATGTGCTTGGAAGCACGGCGATCACGTCGACTTTGTTGAATTCTTCTTATGAAATCACCGCTGTAGCAAGGTTCACCGGCGAGACGATCTCCTTCGACGGCGTGAACTCCCTCTTTTCCATCAGCTCTGCAGGTGGGCCGGATGCGGACTTCAAGCTGTTGTTCGATGCCGCCAATAATCGCGACTTGGTTGCGGATAGCGGCTATACCGACACGACACTCGGGGAAAGCCTGCTCGAGGGAACGATCGTTGGTGGTACCGGATCACTAACGCTTCTCGGCGGCGGCATAGTCGACGGGCTTGGGTTCACGACACTCGAGATTGCGGTTACGAAAACCGCCGCCAACATCTTTGATCCGGATATCTTGTCCGCAGGTGCACTTCTGCGTCTGACGTTGGATGAAGACGGTGCATTGACATCACCGATTACGTCCGTGTTGGGTGAACTCGTCGATTCGCCAAACGATCTGTTAGTCGGTGTGGATGCGGAGTTGCGGTTAGCGGCGGTTCCGCTACCGGCCGCATTCTGGCTGTTCGGTGGGGCACTCGGTCTCCTCGGCATCTACGCGCGCCGTCGCAACTGATGACACGTTCTGTCCGAAACCCGCCCCCAAGACCCCCCCTTAAGAGTAAAGTGTCCGGCAAACGGCTTTTGCCGGACACTTTTTTACGATTGTCGTTTTACAGAGATTGGTTTGGGTGTACCCCGAGTGCCCGTTCGAAGCGAGAGAAGGCCTGGTCCCAGGCCTCCCGGTGCTTAGAGGTAAAGATGGAAGTCGGTGAGCCGGTGGCGAGCCCCGGTTCGTTGAGTGACCGACAGCTTCTGAACATACCGTTGCTCACAGGATATCGTTGACAACCCGGTCGGTGTCCCATGCTGCCGATTGGCGTTGCAGCAAATTCGAGATGGCTGAAGACGCCTTACCCGCTCCGTCTTCGACAGCCGCCCGATAAGAAACGGTGGGTCCCGGCATTGTCGTGGCAGTTGCCGCGGCGACTCATGCCGGGTTCCAGATGGTGGTCAATAAACGGCGCAACGCTCGATCAAGTCGTCGTTGAGCATCGCACGGGGCGGGTATCAACGCAGCGGCTGCATCGGCGTCAGCGCTTCCGCGTCGGATTGGAAGATGATCCGCTCCATATCCGGCATGGGTACCATGCCACGCTCGACGAGGTAGCCCTCGCTGCCCCAGGTGGCGTCACTCGTGAATTCCGCGATGTATTCGTTGATACCGGGGATTTTGCCCACATGCGCTTTTTTCACGTAGAAGTACAATGGACGTGAAACCGGGTACTTGCCTTCCGCGATGTTTTCGAAGGTTGCTTCAACACCTTCTATCGTGGCGCCTTGAATCAGGTCTTGGTTCTGTTGAAGATAGCTGTAGCCGAATATGCCCATCAGGTTGGGGTTGCCTGACAGTTTTTGCACGAGCAGGTTGTCGTTTTCGCCCGCTTCGATAAAGGCGCCATCCTCGCGCACGCCATGGCAAATGCCCCAATACCGGTTGCGTAGCTCCATGCCCTTGGGTCGGTTGCCCGCGCCCAGGGCCGCTTTGTATTCCTTTTCCAAATTGCGGATCCATCCAAATTCGCGACATCCGCCCTCCATCGCGATTTCGGAGAATGCGTCGCGTGTACCGGAAGTCGGCGGTGGGCCGAGAACCTCGATTGCGATATCCGGAAGTTTGTCATTGACTTCCTTCCAGCTTTTATAAGGATTAGGGACGAGCTGGCCGCTCTCCGGGGCTTTCGGGTCTGGGATTTCCTTCGCCAGGGCAAGATAGATATCCCTGCGCGTCAACTCAATCGGGGGTTGCTGATTGTCCCTCGCGATCACGATACCGTCATAACCCACTTTGACTTCGATGACGTCGCGTACGCCGTTGCGTGCACACAGCTTTTGCTCCGACTTTTTCATACGCCTCGAGGTGTTCGTGATATCCGGTGTACGTACGCCGATACCGGCGCAAAAAAGTTTCATGCCTGCACCGGAGCCGGTTGATTCGATCTTTGGCGTTTTGAACTTGGTGTTTTTCCCGAAGGTTTCGGCAACGACCGTAGCGAATGGGTAAACAGTCGACGAGCCAACGATGGATATGTAGTCGCGTGCCTGTGCAGTCGATGAAAGCAGCACGATAAGGAGCGGCAGGGCGGCAGCGGAGCGGTATGACACGAGTCTCTCCTCGGCAAGGATTAGCAGTTCTGAAGCGCCGTTGAATGCTGGCGAAAGTCGGTACTTCACAAATCAGAGCTGATGAAGATGCGAACTTTATAAACCAAGTTTGTCAACGAGGTGACAGGGTTGTGGTGTGTGACAGGCCACGCAGCCGGGTTCGGTCACCGAATTCGCGCTGCTTCGTCATGTCGATGTCATCCGGCCGTCAGATACTTTGGTCCCTCTTGGCGTCATCAGTCATCACGAAGTCCTTTCTTCGGTTCAGTCCAACGTTGTGTCCACCATGTCAAATCCCGTCCTTCATTCCGCTGCGCTCACCGTTGTCCTGACCGTTATGGTTGCGGCCTTCCCGGTCTGTTCGGCCGGTGAAGCGAACCTTGCCTATCGCTTGGAGCCGGGTGACATGTTGGTCGTGTCGGTGTGGAAGGAAGAGGAACTGCAGCGTGAGGTGCTGATTCGCCCCGACGGCGGCATGACTTTCCCATTGGTCGGCGAAGTGCAGGCGCAAGGCATGACGGTTACGCAACTGCAGCAACATTTGAGCGGCGCGCTGGGTAGGTATATTCCTGACCCCGAAGTGACGGTCAGCGTCAGAGCGACCGGCGGCAATGTCATCTACGTTGTGGGTAAAGTCAATCGTCCCGGTTCGTTCGTGGCATCGCGTCCGACCGACGTCGTTCAGGCGCTGGGTCTGGCGGGCGGCCTCAACCGTTTTGCGGCTTCGGACGATATAAAGGTTTTGCGCCGCGACGGCTCGGAGCAGGTGGCAATTCCGTTCCGGTACAGTGAGATCGAAGACGGTGAGAACCTGGGTCAGAACATCATTCTGATGCCCGGCGACATCGTGGTCGTCCCCTGACCGGTGAATCGGCGATGTTACGCCGCATCCCGGGAACAAGGGCCTGCATGCAAGCCGTGTTGGTCGGATGTAGCGTTGTTGCGTCGTCGGTTGCCGCGGATGACTGGATCGTCGAACCGTTGGTTTCTGTGTACGCCGGTTACGATTCGAACCTTACGCTCAGCACAGCCGATCGGGAATCGGCCACAAGCGAGACGGCCGAGTTCGGATTGCGTATGGCGCGAGAGTCGGAGACCACACAGATATCGCTCGATAACCGGCTGGTATCGCGGCGTGTGCAAGGCCCCGGTAACCGCGATACGGATGATATCGCGTTCAGTTTCTCGGGCACACGTCAATGGGAGCGTTCGGTTGCCACGCTCAATACGGATGTGGTTCTCGACAGCACGCTGACCAGTGAACTCGGGTTGAGCGGAACCGGATTTGTTCAGCAGCGCAAGGACAGAACATTGGTGCGGTTGTCGCCGAACGTCGGTTATACGCTGTCGGAGCGTGAGTCACTCAGCCTTGCCGGGCTGTACCAGGATGTCAGCTACGAGGATGAGTCGCGTATCCCATTGTCCAACTACCGCTACGCTACATTGTCCGCCGGTTACCTGTTGCAACTGGCGCCGCGATGGACTGTCCGGGCCGATTTTCAGTTTGCGGATTTTGATTCGGCGACCGACACCCGGACTTTCACGGGACTGGTGGGGGGGACGTGGGAGGTGGATGAGTCCGGCCTGTTGTCGGCCCGACTGGGCGTGTCGACATCGCGTACCCGACCGCGCACGGCCGACGGTGACGAAACCGGTTTGCGCTACGAGCTGAATTACGATTCTGAAATGGAACGACAGTCTTTTCAGCTCGGGGTCCGTCGCGAAGAGTCGCCGGACGGCAGCGGCGAACTGCGCGTATCGAGCGCTGTGACCGCAGGCTGGTCGCGACAGCAGGCGGAGTTGTTGCGCCTGTTCGGTTCAGTACAAGTCGGCGTCAGCGAAGGTGCCAATGTTTCCGACCGCGACTATCGATCGCTGAATCTGGGAGCCCGCCGGTCGCTGAGCGAAGACCTTTCGATCGAACTGCGCTATCGCTATACCTGGCAGCAGTTCGAACGCGGCGATGCGGCATCGAACAATTCGGTCGTTTTGGCAGTCCATAAACGCTGGGGTGATCAGAATCGCTGGTGATAGAGATGGCAGGCAGCGGTGTAATTGGCTCGTAATCGATTCGTAGTACCTTTTCCCGCTTCGACCAAGGCCGTGTCCCAAGCGCGCCCGTGATTGAACGAACAGTGAATTTCTGATGCAGACCGCGGAGCTCTCCGATTATCTCGATGCTTTCCGACGTCGCCGGGTGTTATTCCTCGGCGTTGCCGGATTACTCGTCATTGTTGCTACGTTGTCGGCCTTTTTTTTGCCGCCAAAGTACGAGTCGACCGCAATCATTCAAATCGAGCAGCAAGAAGTTCCACAAGACCTGGTACGTTCGACGATAACGACGTTCGCCGACCAGCGCGTGCAAATGATCGGGCAGCGCACCCGAAGTGCCAGCAACCTCGAGCGCATCATCGACAAGTTTGATCTTTATTCGGAGGAGTTGCGACGAGACGGACTGGAAAAGGTGCTGGTCCGAATGCGCAAGGCGATCGGCCTGGAAATGATCAGTGCCGACGTCATGGATCCGCGCAGCGGTCGACCCGTACAAGCGAACATCGCCTTCCGGCTTTCGTACGAATACGCCAACCCCGGGATGGCGCAGCGTGTGGCCAATGAGTTGGTCGAGCTCTACCTCAGTGAAAACCAGAAGAACCGTACCCGGCTGGCGAGCGAGACGGCCACTTTCCTGGCGGAAGAGTCGGAGAAGCTGCAGCGGAGGATTAACAATCTCGAGAACCGGTTGGCGGATTTCAAGGAAAGTCATGTCGGTGCACTGCCGGAACAGATGAGCCTGAATCTGCAACTGATGGAACGCATCGACAATCAGTTGCTCGAAATCGACCGGGAGATGCGTTCTCTCGACGAGCGTCAGGTTTACCTCGAAGCGCAACTGAGCCAGATAGAGCCCGGAAGTGCCGTGTTCAACGACGACGGTAAGCGAATCCTCGCGCCGGCCGACCGTTTGCGTGCACTGGAAACCGAATTCACCGTCGTTTCGTCGCGTTATACCGATCGCCATCCCGATTACCGGCGTCTGCATTCGGAGATCGAGAAGCTGCGTGCCGAACTCGGTGGTGGTGGAGGCATCGCGTACGAAGAGCTTCAACGCGCCAAGGCGGCGTTGCTGGAGGCGCGACAAAAGTACTCAGACGAGCATCCCGACATTGTCACCTTGCAACGTGCCGTGGAAACCATCGAGGCCGAATTGGCGGCGAAACCCCAAACGCCGACATTCGCGCCGCCGGCTGATACACCGCCGAGTAATCCGGCATACATCCAGCTCAAAGCGCAGCTCGATGCCCTGCTCACGGAGCGGCGCTCGCTGAAAGCGACGCGCGAAACCCTGCGAGAGAAACTGGACAGTCTGCAAGAACAGCTGATGAATACGCCTCAGGTCGAGCGCGAGTACCGCTCGATATCACGGGAGTATCAGTCGGCTTTGCAACAGTATTCCGAGACACGCGCCCGGCACATGGAGGCGCAGCTCGCCGAGTCGTTGGAAAAAGGCCGCAAGGGTGAGCGTTTCTCAGTGATCGAACCGCCGCGTCTGCCGATCGAGCCGATCAGCCCGAATCGTACCGCGATAGTCCTGCTCGGCCTGATATTGGCAATCGGTATCGCCGGCGGCACGGTAATCCTTGCAGAGTCGTTGGACAACTCGATTCATGGCGTCAATGCACTTCGACGGCTGGTCGGGGACACGATGATCGTCAGCGTACCCATGATCCTGACCGACGCGGAAGTGCGGCGGGAACGCTTGGCGAAAGTTTCCGCCGTGACCGGCGCGATTCTCATCGTCCCGGCTGTTTTTGTCGCGGTCCATTTCGCGTACCGGCCATTGGACGTGCTGTGGTTCAAAGTGATCCGCAAGCTTGGATTTGTGTAAAACCAGTATCCCTTATGTGAGGTCGCACCGGTGGCATTTCTTGGTGGAAAGCGAAAGTACGACGCGTTGAAAGTCGACGTTGCGGAACCCGAACGGGAATCTGCGGTTCCGGTGCTGAGCCGCAATGTCGAGTATACGCATACGCGTGTGCTCGTTACGCCGCCGCAACGGTTGCGCGAGAAACGGGTGATTTCGGGTTTCGCCGACGATCCGGTCGCCGACACCTATCGCATCCTGCGTACCCAGATGCTGCTGCGTATGCGTCGCGAGGGATGGGGTTCGATCGGAGTGACGAGCCCGACCGCAGGCTGTGGCAGCACCCTGACGGCAGTCAATCTCTCGATCAGCCTGGCGCAGGATATCAACCACACTGTCTTGCTGGTCGACCTGGACCTGCGTAATCCCGGCGTTCACAGCTACTTTACGGATGAGTCGGTGCGCGGCCTGTCCGATTATCTGCTGGATAACGAGATTCCCGATCTCCTGTTCAATCCGGGTATCAACCGGCTCGTCGTTCTGCCAGGCAATCAGCCGATCGCCGAATCGTCGGAGTTCCTGTCCTCGCCACGGATGGTGGATATGGTCAACGAGGTCAAAAGCCGGTATGAATCGCGTCTGACCGTATTCGATCTACCGCCCGTGCTCAGTTCCGACGATGTCATGGTCGTCAGTCCGCACGTCGACGTGCTGTTGATGGTCATCGAAGACGGCAAAACCTCACGCGATGAACTCGCCCGGGCAATGGAGATGCTCAAGGGTGTCAATGTCATCGGCACCGTGCTGAACAAGTCCGGCAAGGGCTGAGCCATTGCCGCATGACCGAACACGAAGACAAGCAGAACGGCAACCTTGCCGGGCGTGGAATGCGCGCGCTGCGTGGCAACATGCTGGGAACCGTGGTCTACATGCTTGCGCAGTTCGGCCTCGGTATCTGGCTCGCGCGCTTGCTCGGCCCGGAACCCTACGGCTTGATCGCGATCGCCTGGATGGTGCTCGGTTTAGGTAACCTTATCGCCGACAGCGGTCTCGGCGCCGCGCTGGTCCAAAAAGCGCACATCGTCCGCCAGGATATCCTGGACAATTTTTCCACCCAGGTGTGCCTCGGTTTGTTGTTGGCGCTTGGTGTATACCTGTCGGCGGACATCATTGCGGCCTGGTTTCGCAGCCCGATGGCCGCCGACGTTTTGCGCGCAATGTCACTGGTTCTGGCGCTGCAACCGCTGGGCCTTACGGCCGGTGCCCTGATGCGTCGCGAATTGGCGTTCGCTCGCTTGCAACAGATTCGTGTCGGCAGTTACCTGATAGGGTACGCGTTGGCGGGCGTCCCGATGGCGGCCAACGGCTTTGGCGTGTGGAGCCTGGTGACTGCGCAGCTGGCGTACACCGTCGTTTTTGCTGCGGCCTTGTTGTTTTGTCGGCGTCATCCGGTTTGGCCGCCTGCTTGGCCGCATCGCAATCGGCTGCTGGGGTTCGGCGCGAAGGTTACCGCGACCAATATCGTCAACTGGGCTTCGAGTTTCGTCGACACGGCGATTGTCGGACGTTTCTTTTCCACGGCGCAATTGGGTCTCTATAACCGTGCCTACAATTTGGTGTCGGTGCCGGTTTTGTCGGTGGCGTCGAGTGTGCAGGGCGTGTTGTTCTCTGCGTGTTCGCGCGGTCAGGACAACGAACGGGGCCTCGAGTTGGCATTTCTGGGGTCGCTTGGCGGCATTGCGCTGTTGCTTTTCCCACCCATGGTGGTGGTCGCTGTCGCTTCCGAAACCGTGGTACTCGGCGTTTACGGTGAACAGTGGCGTGACGCCGCGGATGTGCTGTTTCCATTGGCGCTGGCCCTTGGGGTGCACGCGGTTATGGCGGTTTGCGGACCGGTGCTAACGGCGATCGACAAGGCCGGACGCGAGCTGCGTGCGCAGATTGTCGCGCTGGCGGTGTTTGCCGTTTTGCTGGTCGCTGCCGCTACGCACGGTGATCTCGCGTGGGTCGGTTGGGCCGTTCTCGGCGGTTTCCTCGTACGGTTTTTGCTGATGGCGGGCGAAGTGGCTCTGGCTTTATCGATCGCCCCGGCTCGTTTGCTGAGCGTGTTGATACCCGGCGTTTTGGTGGCAGCGGCGGTCGCCGTCGCCGTGGCGCCATTCGATACCTGGATGCAGGCTGTCGTGAACGATGCGGTGTTGCGACTGCTGCTGTTGTTTGTTTATTCCGTCGTGGTCTATCTCGGCTTTGTGCGATTGTTTCGACACCTCATCTTGAGCGGTGCGATTCGTGATGCCTTGCACGCCATCGCGCCCAGCCTTCCACGACCTTTGCGCGCCTGGGGAGGGTTGCCGGTATGAGGGTTGCTTTGGCGGGTCCGATCGAGACCGCAGCATTCGTCGACTATCTGCCGGATGGTGCGCTCACCGGTCTTCCGCCCGGTCTGGGTGGGTCTCCGGTAAATCTGTTGGCGCTCGAGCTGCTGAAACGTGGCTACGAGGTAATCCTGTTGTCTTTGGACCAAGGGGTAGAGGAAGAGGTCGCGATACAGGGCCGCGGGCTGACGATCCTGTTCGGGCCTTTCCGACGAAAGCGCGCCCGGGATATGTTCGCCGTAGAGCGTCTTTGGTTGGTTGACAAACTGCGTGAGCAAATGCCCGACATAGTGCACGCGCATTGGACCTACGAGTACGCAATGGCGGCCACGGCCAGTGGCTTGCCGCATTTGGTAACGGCACATGATGCACCGTGGCATATCCTGCGCATAGGGTTCACGCCGTACCGGATCGTGCGTACGTGGATGGCATTGCGCGTCCTCAGAGACGTACGGAACCTGAGTTCCGTATCGCCCTATGTGGCGAAACATCTGCGCCGATACATGGGCTACCGTCGGCCGATCGAGATTATTCCCAATGGTCTTCCCGATACGTCGTTCTCGGGGGCAGACCGTATCGCTGGCCGGGAGAGGCTGACTTTCGCAACGATTCTGACCGGATGGTCGGGCAGAAAGAACGGTGAATACGCGATCGAGGCCTTCGCCGAGTATCGTCGCGACAGGCCCGATGCCCGGATGCTGATGTTTGGCAACGGACACGGCCCGGACGAGCAAGCGCCTGCGTGGGCACGTGAGCGGGGCATCGACGAGGGAATCGAATTTGTCGGCCAAATCGGTTACGACGCGCTGTTGCAGCGATTGTCCGCCGAAGTCGACGTGTTAATACACCCGTCGCGGGAAGAGTCCTTTGGCATGACGCTGATCGAGGCGATGGCGATGGGTATTCCCGTCATTGCCGGCGAACGGGCGGGCGCCGTTCCGTGGACGATCGGCGGGTGCGGGTTACTCGTCGATATCATGGATGCGCAAGCGGTCGCACGCGCCATGAAAGACCTGGACGACGATCGTGGACGGCTTGCAGATCTCGGACAGCGCGGACGGCGCATGGTGGCGACGCGTTTCCACATGACGACCGTGGCGGATGCCTATACCGACGCCTACGCCAAGATCCTGGCGAGGGGAGAGCGCAATGAGAGTGTTGCACGTACTCGCTGAACTCAAGGCATCCGGGGCCGAGGTCATGCTGCGCGCCGCCCAGCCGGTGTTTGCCTCGCAGGGTGTGCAGTCGCAGTTATTGTCCACGGGTGAATCGGTGGGTGCCTTTGCTGATGAGCTGCGCAGCGCCGGGTACGAGATCAGGCATTTGCCGTTTCGCGGGTCGCCTTTGTTCTTGCTCCGTTTCTGGCGGTTGCTGCGCAGCGCATCGGTCGACGTCGTTCATTTACATACGGAACGTGCAAATTTCTGGATTGGCCTCGTCGCGTTACTCGGCGGACGGCATCGTGTGGTGCGCACGGTGCACAATGCGTTCGGATTCGAAGGTCGGTTGGCAGCGCGGCGCGGTTGGCAGCGCAGGCTGTTGTCGCGATTCGGCTTAACGCATGTCGCCATATCGCCCAGCGTTCGCGATAACGAACGCCGGCGGTTCGGTCTGGAAACGGTGCTGGTCGACAATTGGTACGATGAACGGCGGTTTTCACCGTTGACTTCAGAACGGCGTCGCGCGGCGCGTGAGGCATTGGACATCGGTGACGCACAGAAGGTGATCCTTAGCGTTGGCAATTGTTCCGACGTCAAGAATCATGCGTCGTTGTTGGAGGCCTGTGCGAAGCTCCCGCCGTCGATCGATTGGCTGTACCTTCATATCGGCGACGAGGAGCCGGGTCAACCCGAGCGAGCATTGAGTGAACGTCTCGATATCGCCGATCGCGTGCGTTTTCTGGGGCGTCGGGACGATCCGTTACCGTATTTTGCGTCAAGCGATTTGTACGTGATGCCATCCCGCTACGAGGGTTTCGGTGTCGCCGCGGTCGAGGCCTTGGCAATGGGGCTGCCGTGTCTGTTCGCGCGTGTGCCGGGGTTGAGCGACTTCGAACAAAGATTCCCTCGTATCCGCTATGCATCGCCGGATGCTGCGGCGCTCGCGATCGCGCTTGAAGAGGCCCTGATCCAGGGCTTTGCGTTTGATGACGAAGCCGCCGAGTTGACGCGCTCGCATTTTGGGACCCGGCGTGGCGTGGCGGGGTATCTCGCCGTGTATCGCGGTGACCTTGCATGAACGCCGCGGTAATCGCGATTGGCGGATTGCTGCTGGCCATGGGGCTGGTGGCGTTTTCCCGATCGGCCGTCAGTGGCCTCTACGCCGTTATGGCAGTAACCGTCATCGAGGCGTGGTTTCTGGAACTGCCGGCTGTCCGCCTCGGGCTGCAGATCTATTTGCAGGATGTGTTGATGGTGGCTTTGTTGCTTGCCGCCGTTACGCGCTTCGTTAACGGTGCGGGCGCGCTCGTGGTGCCGGTGGCCTGGTACTTGTTCGGCCTGCTGATGCTGTTGTCGTTCGCGCTCGGTGTGATGCGTTTCGGCACGCTTGCCGGTGTGGACTTCCGCAATTACTTCTATTTCTGGGCGGGTGCGTTCTACCTCGCGAGCTTCCCCCTCAACGCGCGTCAGGTCGCACGTCTAAGCGACGCTTGGATATACGGTGCATTGGCCTTGTTGATGGTAGTCGTCTACCGCTGGATTGTCGGGCTCGGGGGGGTGCCATTGCCGACACCGTGGGTCGATTACGAGCCAATTGTCGGCCTGCGCCCGTATCGTGTTATCAATTCCGCCCAGGCAGCGGTTCTCGGTCTGGCCGTCATCATGCTGGTGTATCGGCTCGTGATCCAACGTGCGCCGCGCTTCGGTATGAGCATGTTGTTGGCGCTGGGTGTCGGTGTTTTGGTGTTGCAGCATCGCTCGGTTTGGGCGCTCAGCTTCCTCGGGATAGCGTCGTTGATGATCATCCCCGGGGTGCGCAAGGGACGCGTGATACAGATTTTGACGCTGTTCGGTCTGCTCGGTGCCGTCGTGTTCGGGCCGTTCCTGGCGCAGGGGGTATTCGACAAAGTACTCGATGCGATTGCGAGTGCGGCGAGCCGGGCCGCCGACTTCGAGAACGATACCTCGGGACATCGGATTGCGACGTGGGTTTACCTGCTCGGCTACTGGTCCGATACCGGGTTGTTCACGAAGCTGATCGGTGAGCCTTTCGGTGGGGGTTATGCGGGTCTTGAAAGGGCACCGCACAATTTCTACATTCAAACGCTGTTTCGGGTTGGTGTGCTGGGTTTGGCCTGCGTACTGGTCGTATTTGCGAGTCTGACGCTGGCGCTGCAAGCGCGTAACAGGCGGGGAGAGCATCGATATGCCCCAATGCTGCTGATGCTGCTGTTCGCACTTTTCGTATTCTACCTCCCGTATTCCCCGGCGTTTCAACACGGTTTGCTTTTGGGCATAGCGATGGCGATCGCGCGCCGGGCGCCTGCCCGGAGCGAGGCGGTCGAGCGCGCTGATGATGCGTCTGCGACGCCAGGACAACCGCCTATTCCCGGGTTCCTGCCGAGGTGAGTATGCGCCTGTGGATCTGCATTCCGGTGTTCAACCGACTCGAGCTTACCCGTCGTTGCCTGGCTTCGCTTCGTGCCCAGACATACGCCGATTACGTGGTACTGGTTTGCGACGATGGCTCGACCGACGGTACGGCCGCCTATCTGGCGGAACACTTTCCCGAAGTGACTGTTTTGCCGGGCGACGGCGAGTTGTGGTGGACCGGGGCCACGAACCGATGCATCGAGTACGCATTGGCGCATGCGGACGCTGTCGATGCCGTGGTCACATTGAACAACGATCTCGAGGTGGAGCCGGGCTATCTGCAGGCCCTGGCAGATACCGCGGAACGTTATCCGGACGCGTTGGTGGGGTCGGCGGGATACGACATCTCCACCGGTCGTCTGGTGGATCCGGGTTTCCGGCATAGCTGGTGGACCAGCTCGGCCCGACGCCTCGATCCGCAGACTGATGCATTGTCCGACGATCCGGACGTGGCTGAAGTGACCCATCTTCCGGGCCGGGGCACGCTGATCCCTCTACGCGTATTGCGTGCTATCGGTTTGTTCGATTTCGATCGCCTGCCGCATTACGGAGCGGACTACGATCTGTCGTTCCGTGCTGCTCGGTATGGCTACCGCGTGATGATCGCCTATCGCGCGCGGGTGCTCAGCCATGTCGAGGAGACCGGTCTGATCAAGCTGCGTCGGCGGTTTTCGCCGGTCGAATTCTACCGTTACCTGAGTAGCCGCAGATCACCCGGCAACCTGCGCGTGCGATTCTGGCTGGCGGTCAACAATTGTCCGCGTTGGTTGCTGCCTTGGTCGTTGTTGCTCGATGTCGCTCGCGTGATCGGTGGCTATTTCAGGCATTATCTGCGGAGCGGTGCGTGAACATCGTCATTGCCACGCTGATGCGGGAACAGGGTACGACAGGCGTACAATCGCACTTCAACAGTCTGCGTGAGGGATTGGTCGCGCGGGGTGACCGAGTGACTCTGGTCAACAGTTTCTCGCTACCGAGTTGGTTGTACCGACCGGTCTTCGCAATACGGCCCTTGCTGTTGGTACGTTGGTTCAAGCCTGCGAGCGTCTTCTGGTATCGATACTGGCACTATCAGTTTCTACGTTTCGCACTGATTCGTCTGTTGAAGCAGGAGTCGGTAGATATCATCGATGCTCAGTGCCCGCTCAGTGCGCGTGCCGCCATGGCGGCACGCGCACTGAGCGGTAGCCACTGCAAGGTGGTATTGACCTGCCATTTCAATGTTTCGCAGGCGGATGAGTTTGCCGATCGTGGAGAACTGCGCCGCGGCGGCCGATATTTCAAGCACATCTACCGGTTCGAAAGCGCTTTGTTGGCTCAGGTCGATAGCCTGGTTTTCGTTTCCCGGTTCTCGCAGCAGGCGATCGCCGAAGCGCACGGTCTTTCCCTATCGCACGGCGAGGTGATTCACAACGGCGTGCGATCGGCAACGATTGCGCCGGTGGCACGCCGTAGTCTGGGTGTGCCGGACAAGGCATTCATGATGATCTCAGTCGGGACTCTCGAGCCGCGCAAAAATCAGCGCTGCCTGGTTGCGGCGGTGATCCACTTGCTGCAGACACACGCCGATTACCATTTGATACTGGTCGGCGACGGTCCCGACCGCGGCGTAATCGAATTGCTGGTAGAGCGAGCCAACCTCGAAGGTCAGGTGCATCTGCTCGGTTTTCGCGACGACGTACCGGGCTTGTTGGCTGCTTCCGATCTCTATTGTCATCCGGCACGTATGGAGAGCTTCGGCATTGCGGTCGTTGAAGCGATGGCAGCCGGTTTGCCGGTCGTGGCGGCGCCGGTCGGTGGTATACCCGAGTTTGTCGAACACGGTGAGCGGGGCATGCTCATCGACTGTGACTCCTCGCCAAGCAACTATGGCGAGCAACTGGGCAGGTTGGCGCAGGATGTCGAACTGCGTAGTGCGCTGGGTTCACGTGGCCGTGAGTACTATCGGCAGCAGTTGACCGTGCCGGCCATGTGCGACGCGTATCGGCAGCACTTTTCGGCGCTGACGGGACAAGCCGGTGTCTGATGCGCGGTATCGTGTGGCGATCGTGCAGCGTGGCATCTCGCGCCACCGCGTGTCGTTCTATGAGCGCCTGCGCGAGTCTTTGGCCGGACACGGTATCGAGTTGGTGGTTGTGCACGGGCACTTCTCGCCATGGGTGCAAGGCAAGCGTGATCTGGCGACCTTATCCTGGGGCGTCGTCGTTAAGAATCATGTCCTGCGTTTCCGTGGCAAGGAGTTGTATTGGCAACCGGTTTTGAAAAGCCTAAAGGGGGTCGACCTCGTCATCGCCGAACAGGCAAATCGACTGCTGGTCAACTATCTGCTCCTGCTGCTTCGCGCCCTCGGCCGATTCAAATTCGCGTTCTGGGGTCATGGTCGGAACTTTCAGTCGAATCGACCGGGCGGGCTGCTGGAAAGCCTGAAGAACCTTTATACGCGTCACGTGGATTGGTGGTTCGCCTATGCTGCGATCAGCGCGGAGAGCGTCATGGCCACCGGCATGCCTGCACAGCGCATCACAGTTGTTCAGAACGCGGCGGACACCGACGTTTTACGCGAAGCGGTGAACCGGCTCACTGCGCAAGACTTGGCGGATGCTCGTGATGCGCTGGGTATTCGTTCGGAACGGATAGCGGTCTATTGCGGCGGTTTGTACCGCGGTAAACGCATTGACTTTCTGCTCGATGCCGCGTCACGGGTACGTGAGCGGCTGCCGGATTTCGAATTGCTGGTGATCGGCGGCGGTACCGAAGCAGCGCTGGTCGAGGCGCGTGCCCGCGAATGGCCTTGGTTGCACTATGTCGGTCCTTTTTTCGGCGCGGAGAGGGTGCCGCTGATGAAGCTGGCCAAGGTGCAGTTGATCCCGGGCCTGGTCGGCCTGGGAATCGTCGACAGCTTCGTTCTGCAGCTTCCGCTGATCACAACCGAAGGTGTGCACGGTCCTGAAATAAGTTATCTGGATAATCACGTAAACGGTTTGATGGTAGCGGATGACCCACAGGCTTTCGCCGATACCGTCAGCCGGGTGTTGCAAGACGAGAAACGGCTCACGGCCTTGCGTGAAGGATGCCGAGCGGCGGCGGCCCGGTACACGGTCGAAAACATGGTCGCGAACTTCACCGATGGCGTGATGGCCTGCCTGGAGCAAGGAAAGTGAAGGTACTGCTGGTCCACAATTTCTACCGTATTACCGGTGGCGAGTGTCATGCGGTTCGCGCCCAGCAGGCGTTACTGGAATCGCGTGGCGTCGAGGTCATCCCGTTGTTTCGCGACAATGCCGAGGTTTTCTCGGCAGGCGGCATTGAAAAGGTGCGTGCTGCACTGCGCGCGCGTCGAAATCGCATAGCGATCGCCGAACTCAAGGAACAGGTACGGGCCCATCGTCCCGACGTGGCGCATGTACACAACGTGTTACCGATGATTTCGCCGGGAATCTACGATGCGCTGCGGATGCTCGGTGTTCCGGTCGTTCAATCGGTACACAATCTTCGTTTGCGTTGCCCCGGTGGTCTGATGTACCGAGATGGTCAGGTGTGCGATGAATGTTTGCAAACGGGCATGCACCGCGCGGTAGTGAACCGTTGTGTGCAGAATCGCTACCTGCCGAGCGCGCTATATGCCGATGCGATTAGCAGTGCCTGGAGACGTGGCAGCTTCACGCACAGCATTGATCGCTACATCGTATTCAACGAGCACTTCGCGAAGCAAATGGTGGCGTTCGGCATCGACCGCGATTCACTCGATCTGTTGCCGAATTTCGTAGAGACTCCGTACGACACGCCAGCGTCGAAGAAACCGTACGCTCTTTTCTTGGGCAGGCTTAGCCCGGAGAAAGGACTTGATGTATTGCTCGATGCTTGGACGCGTGTGCACGGTATCAAGTTATTGGTTGCCGGTAGCGGTGAATTGCAGGGGGAACTGGAACGGCGTGCTGGCACCGATTTGGCGGGCAGGGTGGAGTTCATCGGCTATGTCGGCGGCGAGCGCAAACAACGGCTGCTGCGCGAGGCGAGCCTGAGTGTATTGCCGTCACGTTGGCACGAGAACTGTCCTTTGTCGTTACTCGAATCTTTGGCGGCCGGCACGGCCGTAGTCGCGTCCCGGATGGGTGGCTTGCCCGACATGGTCCGCGACGATGAAACCGGGATCTTGGTGCCGGCGGGCGATGCACGGGCGCTCAGCGACGCGATCAATCGCTATGTACACGAGCCTGAGCTGGCGACGAAGCACGGCATGGCGGCCTTGCGGGATGCGCGCCACCGGTTCTCGTCGGAGGCGCATTACCGGGGGCTCATGTCGATCTACGCAAGCGTCGGTTGTTCACAGCCGGTGTCGCATCTTGCCGGAGGGGCTGTTGATGTCTCTTGATAGCCCCCGGCGATGCATGCGGATCGGCGGTCGCCGGTTTCCGGCGATCGATTATGCCGGGGCGCTGGAGTTGTTCCGGCGCTGGATCGACGAGGGCGGCGTGCATCAGGTTTGCATCGTCAATGTGCATACCTTGGTGAGTGCCAGTCGTGATTCGCGGCTGGCGGCTGTGATGGACAACGCGGCGCTGAACACGATCGATGGTCAGCCCTTGCGTTGGTACGCAAATCTTGTGCTGAAGGCCGGGCTGGACGACCGCGTTTGCGGTCCGGAGTTGATGCTACGTGCCATCGAACGCGGTTTGGCGGATGGTTGGAAGCATTACCTCCTGGGCGGTACCGACGAGGTCTTGGCTGCATTGGTCGGCCGGCTTAAAGACCGTTTTCCGGGGATAGAGATCGCCGGTGCGGAATCGCCGCCCTTCCGCGCGCTCAGCGAGTCGGAGCGCAGCAAAATGCTCCAGCGGATCAACGCCAGCGGTGCCGATATCCTCTGGGTGGGACTGGGTGCGCCCAAGCAGGAATTCTGGATCTCCGAACACCTGCACGCGATGCGTGTGCCGGTGGCCGTAGGGGTCGGTGCGGCATTTGATTTTCATGCCGGGAACATCGCGCGTGCGCCGGCATGGATGCAGCGCCACGGCCTGGAATGGCTGTTCCGTGTACTCAACGATAGACGGCTGTGGCGTCGCTACTTGAGCACGAACCCTGCGTTTCTTTGGTGGTTGCTGCGTGACTACTTGAAGTATCGGTTGTTTGCGAAAACGGTACGAACGCCGTAGATGCATTAACGCGGAGCGGGAAACAGCGGAGTGCGAAAATGAGTGCGATCGGATTGTTACGGGCTTGCGGTGCCACCGCCGGCTCCCGACGTTTCCGGCGTCGGATGGCAGGTCGCCTGGCGGCGTTACTGTGTATGTTGGGCACATCGCTGTCCTGTTACGCGGAGGTGGCGCCCGAGTTCTTCGGTATGCATATACACCGTGCCCATAGCGTCACGCCCTGGCCACTGTTTCGTTTTGACAGCTGGCGGCTGTGGGATGCGAGCGTGGGTTGGCGGGCGATGGAACGCGAACCGGGAAAATGGAACTTCGAGATACTCGATCGCCTCGTGGAATTGGCGGAGCGTCGTGGTGTCGAGCTTGTTTTGACGTTGGGGATGACACCGCGATGGGCCGCGTCGCGTCCAGACGAGGATTTCGTGTACGGGAAGGGCGGGCGTTCGCCGCCGAGGGACTTCCGCGATTGGGAACGCTATGTACGCAAGGTAGCGGAACGGTATCGAGGGAGGATTCGGTACTACGAGTTATGGAACGAGCCGACTTTCACCGAGATAGATCGAAGTAAAGGGTACTTCCACGGCAGCGTGCGGGAGATGGTGGAACTGGCTCGCATTGCCCATGAAGTGCTGAAATCCATCGATGCCGAAAACAAGCTGCTGACACCCGGGTTCACCGACGATGGAAACCGCCTGATGCTGTTTCTGGACAGTGGCGGTAAACGTTACGTGGATATCGTGTCCCAGCATGTCTACGCGAAGCATCCGGAGCATATGTACGCGCGCCTGCAGAAGTTGACGACGCTGTTGAAACGCAAGGGATACGGGCATCTGCCCTTGTGGAACACAGAGTGCGGTTACGCACGCCTCGAGCCCGACGAGAATGTCGACTACGGTGGCGCGCGGGATGCCGACCAGCATGCGGCCTTTGTCGTTCGATCGTTGGTTTTGGCTGCCGGCGCGGGCGTGCAGCGTTTCTTCTGGTATTCGTTGGACCACGATGAGATGGGCCTGATTCGTATGCGAACCCGTTATCCGAACCTTTCGGGGCGCGCGTACCTGCGTGCCCGTCGTTGGTTGACGGGCGCGGACGTGAGCGGCTGCGTTCGTGGCGGAGACGCGGTGTGGCGGTGTGGCCTGTCGCGGGACGGGCGGCAGGCCTGGCTCGTTTGGCGGCCGCGCGGCGCGATTGCCTGGCAGATTCCCGAGGCGCTCAACGCGGTACGGATCGAATCGTTTGACGCCACGGCTGACGATGTGGCGCCAGGCATGCGCCTTTCCGTCGGAGAGATGCCGGTGTTGCTTGTCGGCGACACGCTTGCTTGGTGACATCAAATCGGTGATGTGCATGGTGTACGTTCGGGTTCGCAAACTTATTCCTTACGAGGTTGGGATCGACAAATGCCTGATACGACTGATATTCGACTGAGTTGCATCTACTCGCTACCGCGCAGCGGCAGCACGGTGCTGACTGCGGAACTCGATCGTTTCGAAGGCGTCGTCTGTGTGCCTGAAGCTTATTTTCCGCAGATCCTCGCGTTTTTGCCCGAACAGGATTTGGCATCGCGACAGACTTTGGCACGCGTGTTTCTTGCTACGTGCGATGCCGGGTTCTCCTTGTCACTCGCGGAACTGGAATCGGCCATCGTGCCCGGTCATTGGCGTGAGACCTTCGTCGAGATAGGCCTGCGCTGTGCCGAAAAGGCGGGGCGCGATCGCGAGTCGGTCAAAGCGATCGTCTGGAAATCCACGCGCATGCTGACCGGCTACGCTGCGATGCGTGATGCGGGGGCCCGGTTTGTGATTTTGAGAAGAAATCCGATCAATGTCTTCGACTCGCAGTTTCGGGTCGGATTCGGTATCCATAATCGGAATCCCCTGCGCTTTGCCGCATTCCGCCAGAGCTATGAGGCGCTCTTCTATGCGATGAGGCGGTTCGATGTCTTCGAACTCGATTACGAGAGTATCCCGAACGAACTGCCTGCACTGGTGGACTGGCTCGGAGGTAGGACGCTGTTGCGTCGTGAGGGCGGGTCGACGATGGCCGATACCATGGCCCGACATGACTGGCACAGCGGTTTGCTGGATGGCTTCAACAGTACCGATGCGCAGAAGCGCAAAAACGTGGCGTTGTGGCAAAGAGCGGCGTTTTGGGGGAGCACGGCGGCATTCTCACTGATGCGGCCGTATTGGTATGCCAAGCGTCGGCGCTACGATGAGCGTATGTCTCGCGAGAAACGCGACAACTCGGAGCAACTGGCAACTGCCCAAACTTAGTCAGTAAGCCACACCGATACCGCCGCCCGGATACCAATGGCGGTGCGGTTGTTCCTGAAAGTACGCGAAGCGTCGCCCGGTGTGGCGTGCGAACTCGAGCAGCTTATCGGTGACATGGGCGTTATCACCGATCACCAAGGCACCGTCGCTCAGTTTGTTTTTTATCGTCTCGTACTCGCGCGCTTCGTACTCGGCGGAATGGTCGCTGTCATTGACGAATATGTCGATCGGACGATCGAGTTTTTCCAGGCTTGCGATTGAGTCGCCGTACAGTATCTCGCCGGTTTCCGCGTATTGGCCGGACAACAGATAGCCGGCCGCCGGGTTGATGTCGGTTCCAAAATATCGGCCGGGGGCGCCTTCGTTTCGGTTCCTGAGAAGCGCTGCGGCAATGACGCAACTGCCCAGTCCTTTGTCGACGCCGGTTTCTACGATGCAAGAGGGTTTCACCGCGCGTACCAGGGCATACCAACCGGCACGTTTGGCGAACCGGGCCGCTGCGTCTGCCTTGAAGCTGAGCCCGGAATCGCGCGTTGCCCGGACGATGTGATCATGCAATGCCTGGTCGTTATCGAGTTCGTCGAGGTAAGACTGCACCTGATCATAAGGTTTGCCGGCGACATCGGAAACGAAGGCGCACAGGTAACGGCGATTCAACTCGGAAAGATCATAGGTCAAATTGGTATGCTCGCGAGACGTGACCAGCCAACGCATACCGGCGCTGAAGATATGCCAGGTTCGGCGCAGCGGGCCCCTCATCCTGATGGGCACCAATGCCAGGCGAAGCAGCGGGCTACTTAATTGCATTCGAACGAAGTATTGAGTGGATATCCTCCGGACAATAAGTGCTTCGTATGACCAGGAGGTGAAAGCGCCGGCGGCTCATGCCGAGCCGAAGTGCGACAGATGTGACGAAAGGATGACGAGTACGCTACGCAGTAAGCGCCTAACCGTTTTGTAACATCGGCCGCGTAAGCTTTTTTCTCTCTCGCCAAATGGTGGTTAGGCAGGCGAGTCTTCAGTCGATGGTTATGCCGGAAGCACTGTACTTCCCGGCCAAGCGTTTACCGGTGTATCACGTCATGCTGTGGTCTGAAACACGTTACCGATTGGTATTGTTCGCACTTGCCGCTTCCGCAGCTGTGGTGCTGTTCTGGCAGGGTATCCTCGAACTCAACCGTGTCTGGAGCGCGCGAGAAGAGTATAGCCACGCCTATTTCGTACCCTTGCTCGCGGTATTCTTCGCTTGGCAACGACTCACCGATCTCTCATTGCGGCCGCTGAGCGGGTCGTGGTGGGGAATGCCCGTGGTGCTTTTCGGGGTGGCGCTCTTCCTGCTGGGCAGTTTGAGCGCAATCAACCTCGTGGTGCAAATCGGCTTCCTCGTCGCGCTCACGGGCTTGGTGTTGGCGTGGCTTGGTTGGGAAGGCATGCAACGTCTCTGGCCGTCGCTGTTCCTGCTGTTCCTGATCATTCCCCTGCCGCAGTTCCTGATCTCGATCCTGTCTTTGCAACTGCAGTTGCTGTCAACCGATATCGGCGTCGCCTTCATCAGGATGATGGATATCAGCGTTTTCGTCGAAGGAAACGTTATCGATCTCGGTAGCTACAAGCTTCAGGTCGTTGAAGCATGCAGCGGGCTTAACTATCTGTTTCCGTTGTTGAGCATTGGGTTCATCGTCGCGTACATGTACGACGGTCCAATGTGGCAGCGTATAGTGATTTTCCTGTCCAGCGCCCCGATCACGGTTTTGATCAACAGTTTCCGTATTGGCTTGATTGGTGTGACCGTCGAGTATTGGGGCATCGAGATGGCCGAGGGTGTTCTGCACGACTTCGAGGGGTGGGCGTTGTTCATGGTCTGTACCGCCATCCTGGTACTCGAGGTCTGGTTGTTCTGGCGATTCTCCGGGAGCGGCAAGAAATTCTCCGACGTGTTCGGCATCTACTTGCCGGCGCGAGTCGATACCGCCGGCACGCAGTCCAGGAAACTACCCAAGGCCCTGGTTGCCGCGTTTCTGGTTCTGGTGGCGGGTATCGCCGTTACGCCGCTGCTTGAAAATCGTGAAGCTACTTATCCGCCACGCGTCCAGTTCAGCGAGTTCCCTTACGAGTTCGGGGATTGGCAGGCGCGGCGCCAGCAGCAGTTGGATTCGATCATCCTGGATGAACTCAATACCGACGACTATTACTTTGCGGATTTTCGCAGCGAAGGCGCCGTATCGCCTATCAATCTGCACATGACGTATTACACCAGCCAGAAGTCGCGGGCCTCGGTACACTCGCCCCGTGCATGCCTTCCCGGCGGCGGGTGGGGAATCGATGACATCCAACAACATGTTGTCAAAACGGTCGTGATGGATGGCGAGCCCCTGCAGGTGAATCGTGTCCAGATGGTGCGTGGAAAACACCGCCAACTGGTGTATTACTGGTTCCCGCAACGCCACCGCAATCTGACCAACGAGTATCTGGTTCGTTGGTACATCTTCTATGATTCCCTGATCGACAGCCGTTCCGATGGCGCGCTCGTCCGCCTGATCACACCCTTGACCAATAGCGAAGACTGGACGTCCGCTGACGACCGGCTCAGCGAATTCGCAGCAGATATCGTGCCGGAGCTGCGGACCTACATTCCGGATTGATTCAGGACGGTTGCTGCATGGTTTCCGTCGTGTACCTCTTGCTGGCGTTGGTATTGAGCCTGCTGATCATCCCGCAAGCGATGCGGATCGCGCCCATCCTGGGCATGCTCGATCGGCCCGATCCACGAAAAGTCCATGCTGTTCCGGTCGCGCGCGTCGGTGGGATCGGGATCGTCGTTGGCGCCGTTATCGCGCTGTTGTTTGCGGTGACCGTGGATGACTTGGTTTTCTCCTATATTCTGGGCGCCATTGTTCTTTTCGTTTTCGGCATGGCGGACGACAGGTTCGAGCTGGGTCATTACACCAAGTTCATCGGGCAGTTCGTTGCCGTCGGTCTGGTCGTGTTTGTCGGTGATTTGTACGTAACGCGGTTGCCGCTGATCGATCAGGCATTGCCGGAAGTAATCGCGATCCCCTTCACGATCATCGCCATGGTAGGCGTTATCAATGCATTCAATCATGCCGACGGTTTAGACGGCCTGGCCGGTGGCGAAGCGCTGCTGAGCCTGCTCGCCGGTGCCGCGATAGCCTATTGGAGCGGTGACCTTGTCGCTTTTCAGATCGCATTGGTGGCGATCGGGGGGCTCATCGGGTTCCTGCGTTACAACAACCATCCGGCGCGGGTATTCATGGGGGATGCCGGGAGTCAGTATCTCGGCTTCACGGTGGCCTTTCTTGCCGTCGAGCTCACGCAGGTTGCCGATTCCGCTTTGAGTGCCGCACTTCCGCTGTTGCTTATCGGGTTACCGGTCATCGATATCCTGACAGTCTTCTATCTTCGGATCAGCGGCGGTATGCATTGGTTCAAGGCGAGCAGAAATCATTTTCACCATCGCTTGCTCGACCTCGGGTTCGTGCATGCGGAGTCGGTGGTGGTCATCTACTCGGTACAGTTTCTGTTCGCATTGTCTGCCGTTGTACTTCGCTATCACATGGATACCGTGATCCTCGGCGTGTATTTCTCGATTTTGGTCGTTATTTTCGGTGCTTTGATCGCTGCCGAGCGCCGGCATTGGCGTGTGCACCAACGATCGTACGAGGCGGTCGGCTCGTCGGACAAGGGTGGACATCCGTTCGCGGCGATGCGGCAGTTGCCGACCCTGTTTCTGTTGATCCTGGTTCCGGCTTATTTTTTTTACGAATCCGCAGTCCTGCCAAGTGTCGACGAATCGTGGCTGGGCGTCATCGCGATCCTATCCGGTCTGCTCTTGCTGGGATGTGCGGTGTTCGCCGATGGCCGGGCAACGCTGTTGTCTCGCGTCGGCGCCTATTGCGGCGTCTTGCTGATGACTTACGGCGACTTCCTGCAAAGCGATGCCTTGTCGAAGCTGGAGATCGCCTATTTCGCCGTTATCGCGGTGACCGTCGTCGCCGCCGTTCAGCTGTCGGCACAGGAGCAGTTTCGAACCAATCCGCTCGACTACCTGATTGGGATGGTGCTGATCGGCCTGCTGATGTTTCAGGAAGACTTTGCACTCAGTCCCGGAACGACCGGTCTGGTCATGAAATCGGTCGTGCTGCTGTACGCCGTGGAGTTTTTGATCAATCGTGGCCGAAGTCAGGCGCAAATGATTCGAACCTCGCTGGGTATAGCGCTCGGCTGGGTGGCGCTGCGAAGTTTCCTTGGATGAATCGCGGGCACGGTCCACCGGACTTTCAACATCTATTTTTTGGTTTTTGAAGATGAAAAAGAGCATGAAGATCCTTTCGGTTATAGCGTTATCTGCAGTGCTGCTTTCGGCTTGTGGTGGTCCTGAGGATCGAGCCGCGGCCTATGTCGACAAAGGGCGCGATCTGCTCGAGTCCCGCAACTACCTGAAGGCGCGTCTGGAAATCCGCAATGCTTTACAGATCCAAGAAGACAACATTGGCGCATGGTTGTTGTTGGCACACGTTCAGGAGAGGTTGAAGGACTACGAGAGTGCGTTCGGCTCGTACAACAAGATACTCGGTCTGGACGAAAACCAAACAGATGCATTGGTGGGGCGTGGACGTATCTACCTTGCGGCACGCCAACTGGACAATGCGAAAAAAGATGCTGAAAAAGCCGTTGCGCTGGCGCCGCAGCACTCGGACGTCGTGCTACTGCAGGCGGGCATTGCCGCCGCGGAGAAACGGGCGGATGAAGCTTTGCCGTTAGCTCGGCAGGCACTCGAAGCGGATGCGGATAACCACCGTGCACGGGTTTTTCTGGCCCTCCTTCTGGTTGGCGACAAGCGGTTTGAGGACGCCGAGTCCCTGTTGGATGCGGGCATCGAGCTCGAACCCCGGGAAACGGACCTTTGGCAGGCCAAGGCCGTCGTTCACGGTGCAAGCGGTGATGGCGAGAAACAGGTGGAGGTACTGCGTAAACTGACCGAACTGCAGCCTGATGATGTGAAACCGCTGCATCTGCTGGTAGCGTCACTGAGGAGTCAGAAGCGTATCGAGGAAGCCGAGACGCTTTTGCGTGATCGCTTGGCAGGGCATCCGAACGAGGCCGAGACCGGGGTGTTGCTGGCCAATCTATTGATTGGCAGCAAAGAAGACCGCACCCAACAAGATCGGGCCTTTTCGGATCTGATCGGCGAGTATACGGAGATTAACGAACTCCGTTCTTTGCGCGTGAAATGGTTGCTCGGCTACAAGGATATTGACGGAGCCAAGGCCGAGTTGAACAGCATGATCCGTGATTTCGGGACTGAAGGTGCTGGACTGAGTGCGCGTAAGCAACTGGCAGGCTTGCTGCTGGCCGAAGGCGATCGCGAGGGCGGTGCGGCACTGATTGCCGAGGTTTTGAAAGAAAATCCACGCGATGGTGATGCGTTGATCGGTCGTGCTGCGATGTCGCTGACTGCAAAGGATATCGATGCGGCGATCGCCGATCTGCGCGTCGTGCTTGCCGACCGTCCGGCATCGCAACAGGCAAACGATCTGATCGTGCGGGCCTACCTGGCGAAAGGCGAGGCCGAACAGGCCGCGGATCAGCTGGCGCGCTATATCGAGAATGCTCCGCAGGAGCGCGACCCCTATATCGCGTTGTCTGAGTTGTATGCAAAGCTGGATCGCCAAGATGAGAGCGAACGTGTGCTCGCACGGCTGTTGAGCGCACAGCCGAAAGACGTGTTTGCGTTGCGGCGTCTATCGGAACTTGCACTGCTTCGTAACGACCTGGTTGATGCGTTGCAACGGGCCGAGCAGCTGCGTGACATCTATCCCGAAAAGCCCGAAGGGTACTACGCGGTCGGTGTCGTCTACTCGGCCTCGGGCGCGCACGACGAGGCCGCGGAAATGTTCATCCGGGCCTTGGAGATTCAGCCGGATGCCATCGAGCCGCTAACGTCTTTGGTGCGTACGCGCATCGTCCAGGATCGCATCGACTTGGCCAAACGCGAATTGGAGCAACGTATTGCCGCCGACGCGAATCACTTCGTTGCGCAGAACCTGTTGGGAGAACTACTGCGCCGTGAGGGCAGTCTGGAAGACTCCCTGTCTTATTTCGCGCGTGCATCCGAGATCAACAAGGGCTGGGTCATTCCCTATATCAATTCGGTCGACGTGCTGAAATCCCAGAACAAGGAGCAGGAAGCTCTGGCGTTGCTGGAGCGATCGAAAAAAGCAACCGGCGGTAGTTCGATCATTGCCCTTCAGCTTGCCGCGATGAGGGAACAACTCGGTGATCGGCTAGGAGCCATTCGCGAGTATGAAGAGCTGTTGGCGTCGACCCCGGATGCCATGGATGCCGCCAACAATCTTGCGGTTCTCCTGACGCAGGGTGACGCCGAGGATATGAAGCTGGATCGAGCCTATCGGCTCGCGAAGCGTTTTGAGCGTTCTCGAAATCCGCTTTATCGCAACACGCTGGGCTGGGTTCTTTTCCTGCGTGGCGATTTGGATGCCTCGATACCGCATCTCGAGTACGCAGCGAATAACGAGTCGAAGCTCGGCGAGTTGCAATATCATCTCGGCGCCGCGTACGCAAAGGTAGGGCGTACGACGGATGCCAAGGCACGTATCGAACGCGCTCTGGCTTTAAACCAGTCGTTCTACGGCGTGGAGAATGCGCGCGAGATATTGCGTGCACTTTGACGACGGCTCTATCGGTGGCGCTACCCACAGGCAAGTGTTTGTGGCGTTCTGTCGAGTGACATGAGGCGTCAATGCAGGAGCGTTGGCGATCGCCGATCGTAAGGATAAGATTGTCGCCTGTTTGGGCGTTGTATCGCGCATCGGAAAAGCGACCGGCGCACGGGCTGAGGTGACGTCGACGGATGACGGCAGCACGGACGGAACCGCCGGGAGCGGTTTCGAACAGCCGACCGGCTGGCCCGAAGGGCGAAAGGCGGGATGCCTGAAGTCATCCTTCGTGCAATAGACGGGCTAGGTCGCCGTGATGGCGCTCATCTGTCGGTTGAGCGCCGAATCATATCCGCCGGCAGTTGTACGTAATAGGACTTTCTCAGTCGGTGATGGTGGTCTGTGGGTCGGCCGATTCGGTGATGTATTTTTCGTAGAGGTAATCGCGTAGCGATTCGGCCAATGCGCCTTGGTTCACGGGTTGGCTGGACAGTTCACGCAGCTTCATATATCGGTAGATGGCCGGCATGTCGTTAATGGCAACAAGGGCGATGTCCTCGCTGTCTACGCGCTTCTTCGGGTCGCTGACGTTGCCGTTGATAATCGTTTCGAGCCGTGTGTAGTCGAACTGAAAATAGTTAATCATATCGTGCCCGAGTTCTGCGAAAACCGGCATCAGGTCCGTCCCGTTTGCATGCGGGGCATACAGAGGGCCGAGGCGGTTGAGCATGATCTTTATCGCGAACCGCAGAACTCTCGACTCACGGACCCGGAGTCGCTGAGAGATGCGTCTGACCTTTTCGAGATCGGACTGGTTGACGCGCACAGAAACAATCTTCTTTGAATCCTCGGATTTCACAACTGCTTCGTCTCTAAGTTTAGGTTGGGCTTTGAAAATGGAATGCCGAATCCATCCTTGGTATGTGTACGAAGGTTAATCGGCTTGTATGTCAAATGCATTTAAGTTGTGTTGGAAGCGACGCGGACTCGGAACGCCCCATAGTGGTGCCGTCGAGGGCGGATAGGGTTTGCCTATGCCCGCTGAAAACGTAATACGTTTGTAAGTCTATTAGCGTGCAATTAACTAAAGCTTCACCAACAGTTCACCCTTTGGAAAACCTTGGCCCAATACACTGCTCCGCGTGAATTAGGCCGGTCTCTTTAGCGGACCGTCCCATTGGGTGCAGGAAGCGCCCATTACAACATGTCGATGGATCGAACATGGGAAGGCCAAACCCGTCGCAAGGCGGGGGCGGAAAGCCACGGGTCTCTTTATCCGGAGACAGCCGGGTTGCGACCAGAAATAGAACCGTCACGGGGTTTCGCTGATGGTGGCCTGGCGCATGCTCTGGTACGTGGCTCAATCAGACGAATCTCTCGCGCTTTTGAAATGCTGATACTTCAATCCGTGGGGATACTCAATGAAATTTAAAATGTTAGTCGCCGCTGCCGCGATCGCGGCTTCGGCAAACGCAACCGCTGCCTTTTCGCCCGGTACCATGGTGCTGACGCTACTCGCAAAGGACGCTACCCAGAACACCAACGTGTCGCTCTCAGTCGACCTCGGCATCCAGGCGCTGGGTTTCGAGCAGGGTATTTTGCCCAGCGGCGACCTGCTCGCCGACGGTTCGGCCGAAGAAATGGCCGTGACGAACTTCCTGAGCACCTACAGCGGTGCTTCCATCACCTATGACCTGGCCGGTACCTGGGTCGCCGCGAACGAGACCGTCGGCAGCCAAGAGCGCACAGGCCGTGTCGGTCTCGTGATGTCTGCAAACAGCCTGGTCCAGGCTGACGAAACCCAGATCAACCCGGCCACTATCTCGGGTAGCGGCGTTGGCAACACCAACGTTTGGGTCGATCAGGTTGGCCAGGTCGCCGGCACTGACATCTCTGCCATCTTCGATCCGGCAGACAGCACGCCGGGTGGCGCAGAGCGGCCCGAGCACAATCTGTCCAACCTCGCCGTGCAACGCACCGCGCTCGGTTTGGGTATGGATCTGTACAGCTTCGAGAGCTACGTCGTCTCCGAGTTGGTGGAAGTTGCCCCCGGTGTCTTTCTCCCAGGGGAAGAGACATTCGCGGACCTCGACCTCGCCGGCACGATCTCGCTCAGCGCCGACGGTACGACACTGGCCTACTCCGCCATCCCGCTTCCGGCGGCCGCATGGCTGTTTGGTACCGCAATCCTGGGTCTCGCCGGCGTGGCGCGTCGTCGCGCTGCCTGAGTGGCTTTGTTGAGTCTCTTTAACGAATCAGACCGTATTTTGGAGAGCTATTAGTTATGAAAATCAAAGTACTTGCCGCTTCTGTTGCATTGGCTTTCGCCGGCAACGCTGCCGCTATCGAAGTCCATACGGGCGCCTCTGTCGATTTTGTCGTGAACATCGGTGGCGCAACGGCGTCCACCAAGACCATCCGTGACATCGTCCGCAACAATCTTTGTGCCTCGGACATCGACACGTACGAAGTCAACAAGCATTGGGTTGTCGCCTGTGTCGTCGACTCCAAGTACAACGTCGGTACCGTCACGCCGAGAGTCCTGTTCCGCAAGGCGGACGACGGTTCGTCGACCGGCGTTATCGACTTGGACAAGTCGCTGCCGCTGCCGATGACGATTCCGGACAACTCTTGTACCTCTTCCGGTACCGACGAGTGGGACTGCACCAGCAGCCGCGTGACGGTCGCCGCGACGAACGCTCAAAATGTCAACACGATCCCGGATATCGGTACGTCGGACGTCGAGCCGGCACTGTTCGTCGGCTCGTTGGCCGGCAGCAAGGGCGATTTCACGAACCAGTCGGGCCTCTCGGTCTTTCCGCTCGCCGGCCTGAACTTCGGTATCGTTGCAACCACGTCGCTGCGCAATACGCTGCAAAACATGCAGTTCCCGACCAAGGTCAGTTGGACTGTCGACGAGCGTGAGTCGGAGCAGTACATGCCGTCTCTGAGCAGCGCGGCCATCCGCTCGATCTTCAGTGGCCAGGTTACCGGCTGGACCCAGATCCAGAACGGCAGCGGTCAGAACTTGTTCTCCTTCCTCAGTGCCGGCGACGCGCCGACCAGCGCTACCGTCAGCATCTGTCGTCGCGAGCCGGGTTCCGGCACGCACGCCACCATTGCCGCGAACGTTCTCGGCACCAACTGTGCAGCCGGCGCGACGGCCCCGATGGTGTCGCTCCTCGGTGGTGGCAGCGCTACTTCCGCACCGACCGTCACCGAGACCAACGGTTCCGGCGACATGACCGATTGTCTGAACGCAATGCAGAGCGGTAACCCTGTCCCGGGTGACTACGAGGGTTCGGCTGTTCCTACAGGCAAGCGTTGGGCATTCGGTTACCAGTCGGTTGAGAAGGGTGCTGTGACCGTCGTTGGCGGTGTTGCGAAAAAATCGGAAGACATCACTGAGGACGCCGATGGTTTCCGCTTCATCAAGATCGACGGCTATGCACCGACGCTGGACAATATGCACCGGGGTCTGTACTACAATTTCTCGCAGTCCACCATCCAGATCCGTGGTGGCGCTGACGGTGCCCCGGTTTGGAACGACTCGATCGTTGCCTTCGGTGCGGAGTCGCAGGCTGCATTGATGTTCGCCGATATGGCTAACCTCCTGGGTGATGCCACCAACCTGGTCGCCATCAACGCTGGTTCGAAGTTCGACCACAGCTGGAAGAACGTGCAGGGCGGTTGGCTCGGTGATCCGAACAACACCCTCAACACGCCGGATCTCGCCCTGACAGGCACCAATCCGGTGAACACTTACGCACGTAACGGCGGCAACACTTGTCAGAATCCGGTGTCGAACGGCGCCACTCTGCGTGTCGCTGACTGATCAGGGTTGATGCCCTGTCCACCCGGTCTCGGCCGGGTGGTTGTCGGATGACGATGTCCAGGTCGGCCCGCACAGGGCCGGCCTTTTTGGGTCTATCGGCGCCTACGGAGCGCATCGAATGTGCATCGGTTTCGTTATTTGAGAAATGCCAATCGTCGGTTCTGGATCGCGGTCTGCCTGGCGTGTGCCGTCACGGCGGCCAACGCCGTCGTCGGCGACGCGACAGACGGCGCCGATGCCCCGGCAGGCCAGCCGGTAGAGCGTTTCGACGTCTGGGAGTACCGGGTCAGCGGCAACACGCTGTTGCGCACGGCCGATGTCGAACGGATCGTCTACCCTTATCTCGGACCGCAGCGTGAATTCGCCGATCTCGAAGGCGCGCGCGATGCCCTGATGGGCGCTTACGTCGATGCCGGTTTTTCCCAGGTCGAGGTTGTCCTCCCGCCGCAGGACATCATCGGCCAAGGAGTCGTCCGGCTCATCGTCGTCGAGGCCAAGGTCGAACAGGCCTGGATCAGTGGCGGCACCTACTTCTCCCCAAGCAACATTCGCGAACAGCTGCCGGCCGTTGCCGCGGGCAGGGCGATCGATGAGGATGCGTTTCGCGCCGAGATCAATGCGGTCAATCGACGCAACCCCGACCTGAAGGTGATCCCGGTGCTGCGTCCGGGCAAGGCGCCCGGAACTGTGGAGGTAGAACTCAAGGTCAAGGATGAACTCCCTTTGCACGGCGGCATCGAGCTCAACAACAAACATTCGGAAGACACCAGCGACACCCGCCTGGAGCTGTCGCTGGACTATGGCAACCTGTGGCAGGCGGATCACAAGCTGGGCCTGCTGGCGATCTTTTCGCCGGAACGCGTCGACGAGTCACGTGTGCTGTCCGCCAACTATCTGATGCCTGTCGGTGAAGGACAGGACAAGGTATTGGCGTATTACCTCAACACGGACTCGAATACGGTAACCGTGGGAGATATCTCCGTCGTCGGCGCGGGCGATATTTTTGGTATCGCTTACATTTCGCCGCGTGAGGGTTCGGAGCAATTGTTCCACAACGTCATGTTCGGTGCCGACTATCGTGACATGACCGACCAGACCGAGGGTGACATCGAGAAGAACATCCGGTTTCTGTCGCTGAATGCGGCGTGGATGGGGCGGAGGTTCCACGCTCAGAAGGTCACGACGGATTTCAACCTGAAGGCGACGACCGGGCTGGCCGGCCTCGTCAACGATGCCGAGGAGTTCGAACTCAAACGTATCGGTGCGGAACCCGGCTACTTGTTCGTCAACCTGGATTTGACCCATGAGCGGCCGGCCCCGGGTGACTCGACGCTGCGCCTTAAAGCGCGGACGCAGTTCACGGGGCAGCCGTTGATCTCGAATCTGCAGTTCGCTGCCGGGGGCGCGGATTCGGTACGGGGTTACTTCGAATCGCAGGAACTGCGCGACAACGGGATTCTGACCTCGGTGGAATGGCGTTCCCGTAATCTGGCGAGACACCTCGGCGAGCAGACGATTCCGGGCAAGCGCGAGCTGGTGGTGTATGCGTTTACCGATGCTGCCTGGCTGTGGGACGACGAACCGGCCTCGAATCCCACCGACCCGTCCGTGAACCTCGTATCGGTCGGAATAGGCGCTGACGTCGTCGCGTTCGATGAGGTCTACGCCGAGGTCGATGTCGCGCAGCCACTGGTCAGCGCCGGCACCGTCGATAAAGGCGACACGAACGTGCATTTCCGTGTTGGTTACCAGTTCTGATGCCGGGTCGGGCGAAGAGGTGATGCCGTGATCGTTATGACGAGCGACGCGACCGCGAGACGGTTGAGGGTGACGTGCCTGTCGTGGCTGCTGTGTATGGGCATCGGTGTCTCGGGAACCGCTTACGCGGTGGACGACAACGAGGTGCCCGTCGCTGCATCGAACTTCGTCCAGTCCGGCGTCGTGGCGGCGCCGGTGCTTGACGGATCGAGAATGACGATCTCGCAGTCGAGCCAGCGGGCAATCCTGAACTGGCAGTCCTTCAACATCGGCAAAAATGCGGGTGTCACGTTCGTTCAGCCATCATCGCAGGCGGTGGCGGTCAACAAGATCTACCAGGCCGACCCGAGCCGGATCATGGGCTCCTTGCAGGCCAATGGTCACGTCTATCTGATCAATCCCAACGGCATCGTTTTTGGCGAGAACGCAACCGTTAATGTCGGCTCGCTGGTCGCGTCCACGATGGGGATCAAAGATCGCTTGGTAAACGACGTAGGTTTGCTCAATGCCATCAAGGAAGGTGAAGCCGCGTTCCAGGCATACCAGACTTACGAGGACGAGGACGAGGCCCAAGCCGAATTCCTGCAGACATACATGGAACTCGTCAATGCCGAGCTGCCGGAAGGTATGGGTGTGGTCAAGATAGAACCCAACGCGCAACTGACGGCCGACCCCAACGGCTTCGTACTCGTCATCGCGCCCGGGATCGAGAACAAGGGCAAGATCGAAACCCCCAACGGCCAGACGATCCTTGCCGCCGGTAACGACAAGGTCTATCTCGCCGAACCCGCCGATTTTCGTGATGCGGGACTGGTCGGGATGCTGGTCGAGGTCGACAGCAAGACGGTACTTGCATCGGAAAGGGCGGATTTCAAAGCCAGCCATGGGCTCGACATCGGCGAAGCGACGAATGCCGCGGCCGGTAGCATTGTGGCGGATCGCGGCAACATCACCCTGATGGGTATGGCCGTCAATCAGGCCGGGCGCGTGCAGGCGACCACGGCGGTCGACGTCGGCGGGTCGATCCGGCTCGTCGCGCGCGACACTCGGGTACGTCGCAACGAAAGTACCGGAGATATCAACTACCAGGCAGAGGCATATGGCAGCGTCACGCTGGGCGAAGACAGCGTTAGCGAGGTGATTCCGGACCTCGGAGATACCGCCACGGGGACCGATTCCAATCAGCAGATGCCCTCCCGTGTCGAAGTTGTCGGCAGGCAAGTGCGGATCAAAAAAGGCTCGCGACTGACCGCCCGCAGCGGCGATATCGATGTTCTCGCGATCAGCGCGACGCCGGCCGGCCTGCCGGCGCCGGGCGTTTATGACGCAGAGCGCTTCAAGAACGATCCGACGTTGCCGGGCCGGGCAGGGGTTACCGGTGACGGCGTGTCGGAACTCGTCGTTGAAGAAAACGTCAGATTCGACGTTTCGGGCATCACGCCCGACGACTGGGCCGCTTGGGTCGCACGGCATCCGGAGTATGCCGACATGGCCAACCCGCTGCGTGTTTCCGTAGAAAGAAACGTGCTTGACCTGAAGGTGCTTGGCTACGAGTTGCGTGACTCGCCGCTGCAGACGGATCTCGAGAACAACCCGCAGGCTCTGCTCAACGGCGCCACGCTGCATTTCGATGTCCGTGATCTGCCGGATATTGCCGACGTGTCGGCTGCGGTCGCTGCCTTCGGTCGCACGGTTGCGGAACGCAGCACGACAGGCGGTACGGTGGCGCTCAAATCCACCGGCTCGTTATCGATTGACAGCAGCGTCGAGATCGATGTGAGCGGCGGCTACGTCGAGTATCTCGGTGGCTACGTGAATACCACGCGGCTCATTTCAAGCGATGGCCTTTTGTTCGATATCGCCGATGCACCCAAGGACATTGTTTACACGCAGTTGCTTTCACCGGACGACTACGGCAACCGCGCGGACAACTACGAGGCCGGCTACATCGAAGGCAAGGATGCCGGCACGGTGGAATTGTTCGCCTTTGATGCGCCCGATAGCGCATTCGGCGGTAGTGTTCGCGGTGGCGTCGTCCAGGGGCGGCATCAGCGCAAACCGTCGAGTGACGTAGGTGGCCTGTTGCGCGCGTACAACGAGATGCCGGCGGGTGGCGCCTTGACGTTGGCGCGTACCGGAGAGCTGTACTTGGCTGGCGGGCCGTCGCGTGGCAGCGTCCGGTTCTACGCCGATGCCGCGATGACGGGCTCGCCGTTGCGTATTGAGGGCTTTGGCGTCCTCGATGTGATCGCGATGCGTGATCTCGTGCTGCCGGAGGGTGAACGTCTGGACCTGCCGGCGGGCGGCGATTACCGATTCAGCGCAGGGAATATCGAGTTGTACGGCTCGATTGTCGCGCCGGCGTCTACCCTTTCGTTCACGGCTGCCGGCACGGGCTTGGTGACCTCGTCGTCAATCGAAGTCGGTGAAAATGCGGTACTCGATGCCAGTGGTGTCTGGATCAACGATGTCGGCAATACCGACATCGTCCGCGATGCGCTGTATACGGATGCGGGTGCGATCAGTCTCTCCGTGGAATCGCTAGCCCCGTTGAACATGCTCGGCACGCTGCGTGTCAATGCCGGCGGACGGGTTGATGCCTCGGGCGACTTCCATGCCGGCGACGGCGGTGACATCGTGCTGAGGGTCGATTACGACGTCGCTCCCGGGACGCCCGAACTTTTCATTGGCGGCAACCTGCAGGCTTACACATTCGGCGGCGCGGCCGACTCGAGCCTCACGCTGCAGGCGCCGGGTTTCGTGCTCGGCGGTAACGGGCTGCGCTTCGACAGTCTTGACGACGACAACAGGCTGCTTATCGGTTCGGGGGTTTTCACCCGGAACGGTTTCTCGGCCTATACCCTGATTGCGACTCACCAGGGCATGGATGTCGTCGACGGCAGCAAGATTGTGGTATCGCGGGACGTCATGTCGCTGTCCAATCCGGAGCGTGTGGCGCACGGTGCAGATCCTTTTGAACTGGCGCGCATCGGCGCGCCGATAGATCCCGCCAACAGTGCGACTCAACTTACGCTGCATCAGCGTACCTCGGCATTCGCGTCCGTCAGCTCGCCGTTGCGCATTGGTGTCGATGCCTTGCTGCAGGTGTCCGAACATCCGTCGAGCCGTATCTCGCTGCAATCGGATACGAGCTTGTTGTTGGATTCCGGCAGCACGCTGCGTGCACGTTCCGGTGAAATCTCGCTGCGGATCGTTGCGCAGGACAACGACAGGCATCGTGACGGTCAGGCAATCTGGATCGGTGACGGCGCGCTGATCGATGTCAGCGCAGCGGCCGACCTGTACCGGATCGGTGATCAGGTGGCCGGCGAGATCTACGACGCAGGATCAATCAACGTGCGTGCCGAACGCGGTTATGTCATTGCGGCGCCCGGTTCGAGGTTCGATCTCAGCGGCGGTTCGGCATTGATCGATCTTCCCGGCGGCAATGCAGTCGATCCGCGGATCCGCCCCGGGCGGTTGGAACATGCTGCGGGCGGCTCGTTGTCGTTGCGGACCCAGCAAGGCATGTTCTTCTTTGGCGATGTTCTCGCGGGTGTGCCGGATGGAAACCCGTTGAGCGGCGGTAAGGTTTCGGTCCGCTATTCTCCGGATCGCCTCGAATCGGTTACCCGTCTCGGCAGTGCCCTGTTTCCACTGATCAAGCCGCAGCTCGTTTTAAGCCGCCTCGACGCGGCAGCGGGAGACGCTGGGGCCAAAAACTGGGATCAACTCTCGTTTGCGTCACCGTTCGACGCCGTGCCCGCTGCCTATCAGGGGCAGGCATGGGTTGATCCGGAGGCATTGGCCGCATCGGGTGTGGATTCGCTCGAGTTCATTGTCCGTCCTTACGAGGGCAACGCGTCTATACGTGACGAGTCGGGAACCTTTGTAGTGCCCCAGGATCTCGGTGTCAGTCTCGAGTTCCACGGTGATCTGGATGTGGCGGTCCCCGACAGCCTGGTGCTCGATGCTGCCGTTATTGCTTCCGACGGTGGCACGGTCAACCTGGAGGCCGCCTATCTCGCTCTCGGTTCCAACAACCGCGAGTTTTTCTTGGGCAGCGATGCGGCACCCTATGATGCAGCGGCCGGCAGCGGTTCTTTGCGCGCCAACGCGATATTGATCGATTTGATGGGTCGACTGGCGCTACAGGGTTTCGGTGGAGCAGGCGTCGGTGAGTCCGCGCCCGTGCACCTGCGTGCCGCCGAGGATATTCGCTTGCGTGGCGTTCGCAGGCCGCGTCAGGTCGATGCCGTCGGCACGCTTGCTGCCGCGGGCAGCCTGACGTTGGATGCCGGACGGGCAACATACGTGACGAGTCTCACCGAATTCGACATCGCGCTGAAGACCGGGCGGTTGGCCTTCAGCGGTGGTCGCTCTTTACCGACCGACGGCATCTTCTCGGCCGGTGGCACGCTGAGCGCCAGTGCCCCCGAGATCCATCAGCAAGGCGTGTTGATGGCGCCGTTCGGTACCATCAAGCTCGACGCCGCAAACGACTTGGTCCTGACGGCCGACAGTCTCACCAGCGTTTCCGGTGACGGCATCACGATGCCTTTCGGCGTGATAGGCGAGGAGGGTGTCTGGCTACGTGCCTTCGGCAGCGATGACGGGATCGGCGATCCACGGATCTTACGCGCGCTGGATGCGCCGCCGGACAAGCGTATCGAACTGCTTGGAAACGCTGTCGATATTCAGTCGGATGCTCAGCTCGACATAAACGGTGGTGGCGATTTGCTTGCCGTTACCTTCGTTCCGGGCCCCGGCGGTTCCAACGACGTCCTGGCGAGCACCAATGCGCAAGGCGCCTTTGCCATTATCCCGCAAAGCGCCGGTAGCTACGGTACATGGGATACCGCGTTGAGTCAGGATTTCCCGTATACCCCCGGAACCGTGATCGAGATTCCAGAAGGTACGGGCGGGCCGCTCGCGCCCGGCGTCTACGCGCTGTATCCGCCGCAATACGCCGTTGTGGAAGGGGCCGTGCTGGTTACGCCGGTCGGCCGGGGTCAGCTGCGCCCCGGTCAATCGATCGCAGGGGCGGACGGCGTCACCAATGTTGCCGGTCGCCTCGGCAACGCCGGCACCGGCGACTTCGCCCCCAACTGGTCGAGTTTCACCGTGGAAACCTTTGAACAGGTTTCCAAGCGTGCGGAATATGCGGTCAATCGGATGGATCCGCTGTTCGAGAGCCTGGCGGCGGAAACCGCCACACCGGTGCCCGAGCTACTCAAGGACGCCGGTCGGCTGTTGCTCGACGCCGGATCTTTTCTCAACCTAGACGGTGGGCTTGTAACGTTCAACGGATTAGGGCGTGCGCCGAGTGTCGACATTACCGGCGATCGGATTGCCATCCTCGATGTCGCCGAGGAGCGTGCGGGTTACGTGGTCTTAACCGCCGACGGCCTGCAGGGGCTCGGTGCGGAAAGCGTCCTGATCGGCGGGACCCGGAACATCGACGCGAATCTTTCGCTGATCGACGTCACCGCGAGCGAGGTGATCGTCGAGGACAATGACGGGGACGGGATGTTGCTGCAGCTTTCCGAATTGTTGTTGGTCGCGAAAGACACGGCTGCCAACGCATTCGAGATCGCGATCGGCGACGGCGTGGAGATTGCGACCGTGGCCGGGGCATTGACCGGGACGGCACGTCAGCAGATCGTGCTGGACGACGATGCGGCTTCGGCCGACGTCAGTATCGTCGGCCTTTCCGAGCGCGGGCTCTACGGATTCGGCGGATTCGAAACCGGCGGCGGCGCTCAGTCCGGCCTGAAAATTGCGAATGGTGCGACATTGGCGGCCAACGGGGGAATGGCGCTGCTGGCCGGTCGATCGCTGGTTCGCGACGGTAGTGTCGAGGTGGTTGAAGGTGCAACCCTGTTCCTTGCCGCCGAAAAGCTTTCGTTTAACGAACTCGCCGACGTGGCGGGCAGTGCCCTGGTGTTGCGGGCCGACGTCATCGAGGTCGACAACGACGCAGAGCTGGCGTTCGAGTCGTTGTCTATCGATGCCGCCGGACTCGTTGGCAAGGCCGGCGGCGGCAGCCTGGTCGTGAACATTGCCGAAGAACTGCGGTTTGAAAACAGTCGTGACCGTGTTCTGGAAAACGAGTCGGGCTCGATGGATGCATTGCGGTTCAATGTCGAGCGGGCAGCCGGCGATCCGGCGGACGGGGTTGCCGGCCATGTGTCGCTTGGGAGCGGCACCTTCTCACTGCGCAACTTCGCCGATGTCTCGATTCGCAGCGGCACGTTGGCGGCTGATGGCACGACGAGCGGTGACAGTGTGAATGCGTCCCTGGTGGGCGATGCAAACCTCGATATCGCCGCAGATGACATCGGCGTTACGGGCTTGGGTGAATTACGCCTCGACGCGGCGCAGGGACTGCGCTTGTCTCGCTATGGCTTGGACTCGGAGAATACGTTGTCATCCGCATCGATCGGCCTGCAGGGCAGCATCGCGCTGGCCGGGGCATTCGTCGAGCTGAACACGGCGTTGCGTGCACCTTCGGGCCGGGTTAACGTGCGTGCCCGTTCCGGCGACGTGGTGTTGGGCACGATCGGCGACCCATCTGCCGCGTCGCAAGCATCTATCGACGTCAGCGGCCAACCGGTTCTGTTCGACAACATCGTAAAGGGGACGTCCGGTGGATTCGTTTCTCTGATTTCGGATATCGGCAACGTGCGGCTCGGATCCGGATCCCGGTTGCGCATGGACGGTCATGGCGCCGACGGTCATGCCGGCGGACTGACCGTCTCGGCGGCGGCAGGGGTCGTCGAGCTCTCGGCGGGCGCGACGCTTTCCGCCTTTGCGGCCGATCTCGACAATGCCCAGGGCGACCTCGTCGTGAACGCGGGTCGGCTGGCAGGTGGATTGTCGACGCTGAATGCGCTGGTGGAGGGTAACGGTTTTTCCGAGTCGCGTTATATCCGCGTCGGCTCCGGAGACTTGGTTCTGGATGCCGCCGAGTCGATCAACGTGGCGCGTTTGGACCTGATTGCCGACACCGGTTCGATCGATATCGGGGGAACGCTCGATACACGGGTCGGCGACCGTAACGGGAAGATTGCGTTGCGTGCCTTTGACAGCGTGAAGCTCGCCGGCGGCGCCAAGGTCTACGCCCAGGCTTCGGGGGCATCACAACTTACGAGTAGCACGCTGTTGCTCGAGGTGACGAATGCCGCGGGTGACATCAGGCTCGATGCCGATGTGGATATGGGCGTTGCGGGAACCGTGCGGCTGATTGCGCCACGCGGTAGCGCGGCGGATCCGTTGGCCGCGATCTCGTCCATTGACGGCAGTCTGAGCGGTGTCGATCGTGTCGAACTCGTCGGTATGCGCACTTACACCGTCGCGGCGGGTGGCACGATCAGCGGTGTGCTTGGCTCGATCGACGCCGACAACGACGCGTTCTTTGCAGACGTCGGGCCGCTAGCGAACCTGGGATTCGGCGCGAACCCGTCGCGCCTGCACCTGATGCCCGGGGTCACAATAAAAAGCTCGGGTGACCTTATCGTCGACACGCATGTCGATACTTTCAATTGGCGCTCGGGTAGCGGAGACGCGGTGGGTTTGCTTCGATTGATTGCCGGCGGCGACCTCTCGCTTTCGAGTAATACCTCTGTGTCCGCCGGGTTCGACCGATCCGCCCCGGGTATCGATCGGCTGACCCAGGGACGTAGCTGGGACCTGCAGTTGGTGGCCGGTGCCGACAGCGGCAGCGCCGATCCTCTTGCCGTGAGGCGAGTGGACGATACCGAAGCCATCGGTGCCGGGCGAATCGACTTGCAGTCCAATACGCTTGTTCGTACCGGTACCGGCGATCTCGATATCGTGTCGTCGGGCGATGTGTTGCTCGAGGGCGAGGTGTATACCGCGGGACGCGATGCCGGTGGCGGCTCATTTACGCTTGCCGAAGGCGGCACGCTCGACAGCAGTAGCTACGATTCCAGTTATCTCGCCCACCGTGCGGGGTCGATGGTTTTCGCGCGTGACGGGGGCGACCTCAACCTCGTTGTCGGCGGTAACCTCAAGGCATCCTCCACGGCGGATCAATACGTGAACGACTGGCGGCTGCGCACCGGAACGTTGGAAGGAACCGTCGCCGAGACTTTATTGGATCTCGGTGGCTTTATTCTTGTCATTCGTAACGATACGCCGCCGACGGCCACTGGAATCGCGTTCCAGCATTTTGACAGTCATATCGGTTCGCTCGGTGGCGGTGAACAGCGGATCCGGATCGCCGGTAACGTGGATAACGTCTCGTTCAACAGTGCCGCAAGCGCCAGGCCGATCGGCCTGGCAACGCTGCCGGAACCCAACATCATGAAGACCGAAATCAATCAATTTGAGATGGTCGGCGGCGGCAATACGGATGTGTTGATCGGCGGGCATTACACGGGCGGCAGTTTTTATCAGGCACTCGGTAATGCCAATTTGCGAGTGCTGGGTTCGATTGGCGGGATCGGTGCCAATGGCGATGACTCCGGGGCATTGACACTCGCGCTGGGTGATGCGTCGTTGCGCCTGGAATCCGGTGGCGATCTCGTTGTCGATTCCGTTTACAACCCGACGTTGGTGGCACAAAGCGGCAATCAGCCGAGAGCATCGTACAAAACGCGATTCGTTTCGCTCGGCGAGTCGTCGAAGATCGATTTGCGCGCGACGGGCGGACACGTGCAGCTCAACAACGCCGCACTGGACATGGGTAGCGCGTTCCGCCAGCTGTCGGGCGAAACCGAGGACGTGAGCCTCGCCCTGTATCCGTCGAAGCTGCATATCACGTCGTTTACCGGCGATATCCGCTTACGCAACGAGACCTATTTGATGCCGGCAAGGGCGAATGCCAGCTTGCGTCTGCTGGCGGGGAGCGATCTGCAGGGGGATACGTCGGCGACCGGCAACTGGGGACAGTTGATTCAGCCCGATGTGGACCCCGGTCTGTTGCCGACATGGGACCGCATAACCGGCGAGTCCCTGAGGCTGGTCGATGAGGCCTTCGCGTTCAACGGTGGCGACCTGGCGCATGCCGCCGATCCGGTGTTCGGCCTCGATGCCGAGCCGAACGTACTCAGCGCCGGCGGCGACATTCGCTATTTGACCGCTGCCCTTTCCAAGCACAGTCGCGTGACGGCCGGTGATGACATCGATTCCTTCTGGTTCGAGATCCAGCACTCGCTGGTGGATGGTGACAATCTGACCCTGATTCAGGCGGGCGGCGACATAACATTCCCGATCGGTCGCGACAGAGGTGAGGGTTTGTTCGCGCCGAGTGAGACACCGGTCCAGGGCGTGCGTGTGGCCGGCCCCGGAACCTTGACGATGATTGCGGGTGGCGATATCGACCTCGGTGCCAGCCAGGGCGCCCTTACGACAGGCAATATTCGCAACACCGCTTTGCCCGACGGCGGTTCCGACATCAACCTATTGGCAGGTATGGGCAGCGAGCCCGCCTATCGGCAGTTTGTCGAGACCTACCTTGGTGACGATGCGCGGCAGCCGCAGCGCTACGAAATCGCTTTCGAGTTCGACGGTACCACGTTGAGCGGAACCGATATCGAGGCCTTCGAAAATCTCTTCGGCGGACAGTCGGGGTACTGGCTGGTCGGTTTGTCGAGGTATGACTCGGGGATCAGTGCCGTCATCGAGCAGAAAGGCACGTTATCGGGTGGTACCCCGGCGTTTGTCGAACCGGTGCGGGCATTCGTCGATGCCATTGCTGCACGCGACGGCGTAGCGCCGGTGACGTTGATCATACCGGAAACGCCGTCGACCTATCGCTCGCTCGCCAGGGAATACGTTGCCGGTAAAATGCGTTCGGCCGACATCAGCGAGGATGACGCCGTGCGCTGGTTGCTTGACGCGAACGACCAGCGCGAACACCTGAGTTTCTATCTGGAGATCCTGAACCGGGAGCTGGTCGCCGGCGGTCAGCGTGCGGCCATCGAGGAAAGCACGGTGTTCTTCGACCGCTCCAAGCTCGCGATAAAGGCCCTGTTCCCCACCGCACCGACTGCGCCGATGCAGAGCGAGCAGGGGGTGGCGGCGGCATTGGCGCTCAATGCTCAGGCCGAAGGGGCACCGGTGATTGCGGGTGACGTTTTGTCCGCGTTCCGTGAAAGCCGCTTCGTCGCCCTCAATTCCGCAAGTATCGACAGCGTGAATCTGGCCGGTTCGGCTCCACTGGATCCCAGCACGCGGATCGAGACCGACCCGCAAACCGGCCGTATCACGACCGGTTCGATCGAGGCCGGGTTGGCGGAGAGTCTTTACCGTGGCGATATCGTGTCGTTGGCGAGCCTAATCTCACCCGAAGACGGCGGGATTGCACGTGTGGTTGCGCCGGGAGGGGGCCTGGTGGCCGGAACGATCGAACAACTCAAGCTGTCCAGCGGTGAGGATTTCAACAAGACCGGCGTGGTGGTGCCTAAAAACGGCGATTTGTTCGTGATGACGGGTCAGGATGTCGTCGTGAACTCGTCGAAGATCATCAATAGATCGTCAGGCGGCGACCTGGCTATCTGGTCGTCGTTCGGCAACATCGATGCCGGCCGGGGTTTGCGTGGTGCGCTCGTCGAAGCGGCACCGTTCGCCCTCGATGATCTCACCGGCGTGATCATTCCCAACGATTCGCCCGATATCATCGGCAGCGGTATCCAAAACTCGCCGTCGGGCGAGGGCGGCATCGGCAACACTTATCTGTTGACCGAACTCGGTGTCATCAATGCCGGCACCGCCGGTATACAGGCGGAAAGTGTCACACTGTTTGCGGCAGTCGTGCAGAACACGGAGGGTCTCGACTTCGGCAATGTGACATCGAACGTATCCTTGGGCACCGGCGACACCGCGCCTGTTGCTACCGATATCGGTGTCACGACCAACCCGACAGAGCTCGCCGGAGACCCGACGGAAAATCTGCCGCCACCGGACGCGGGCGGCGGTGAGGAGCAGTTGGCGTCGCTCAGTGTTGAAGTCGTCGGATTCGGCGGTGACGTGAACGATTTGCCTGCGCCGAGTGCCGGGGTTATCGATTGCGAAAACGAGCGCTATCGCCAGCGCAAGGAATGTCGCGAACGCCTGCCGTCCACGAGCGTGAATTAGGATTTCTTGAAACCTTAACTCGTCTGTAAAACACAGGGCTTAAATTACCGCGTTCTGAATCTTTAACACGTAGCCTCATTATGCAACGCGTTGTACTGGCCGCATTATTGCTTGCCGTCAGCTCTGTTTCTTCGGCCTGGTGGAACGAGGCGTGGACCGGTCGCAAGGCCTTCGTGCTCGATACCAGTGCCACCGGCGCCAATGTGTCCGGTGTGCTTGCCGATGTGCCCGTACTGCTGCGTCTGCACAGTGGCAACTTTCCGGCGTTTTTCGAAGTCGCCGACGGCGGGCGCGACTTCCGTTTCTTCGCCGAAGACGAGGCGACACCGCTGAAGTATCACATCGAGTCGTTCGACCCCATCAACGAACTGGCATTCGTTTGGGTCAAGGTGCCGACGTTGGCGCCCAATAATGCGACCCAAAAGATCTGGATGTACTACGGCAACACGACCGCACCGGCCGCGGCGGACCTTCCGGGTACGTTTGATGTTGCGCAAACCCTGGTCGTGCATTTCGACAGTGATCTCGGTCAGCCGGTCGATGCGACGGCGTACGCCAACAATCCGTCCGCATTCACCGGAGAGACGATACCGGCGTCGTTGGCGGGCGCGGGAGGCCGTTTGGACGGCACCTCGCAGCTGGCGTTTGCGGCAAGCCCGTCGCTGCGAGTCGATCCGCAGTCCGGTATGACGTTCTCGGTGTGGCTGAAGCCGGGAACGAACGACGGTGAACGCCAGATCATGCGTATCGGAAACGAGTCCGGCGGCATCGCGTTACGCTTGGTCGACGGCAATCTTCAGGCCCTGCACCGGGCAAGCGACGGCATGGAAGCCGCGATCGACGCCGGGGCCTTGAGCGCGACCGGTTGGCAGCAAGTCGTGTTGGTTGCCGAGGCTTCCCGGCTATCGGTGTACAACAATGGACGGTTGGTCGGGCAAAGCGCGGTCGCGCTGGCGCCGATCGATGCGCCGCTGGTGATCGGTGCGGAAGAAGAGCGTCCGGGTTACGTGGGCGATCTCGACGAGGTGCGGTTTGCCAATACTGCGCGCTCGGCGCAGTGGGTGAATGCGGCGTACATCATTCAGGGTAGCGACAAGTTGGTCTTCGCGGAGGTCGATGAGGGTCGTGATGCCGGTGCGGGCGACGGTGGCGCCACGTCGTTTTTCGGCACCATTTTGTCAAATGTGTCGATCGATGGTTGGTTGGTGATCGGTCTGCTCGGCATCATGTCGGCCCTGAGTTGGGTCGTCATGATCATGAAAACAATGAGCCTGAACCGTATCGCGTCGGACAACCAGGCGTTCATGCAGCAGTTCAAACGACTCGATCCTTCCGAGCAGGATGCGCTCGACCAGGCAGTCGATGATGATGAAGAAGAGCTGGATACCTCACCGGTACTGCAGGCCCTGTTCGGGAGGCATGATCATTTCCAGAGTTCGAATATCTACCACGTTTATCACATCGCCATGACCGAGTTGAAGAAACGAATCGGTACGACCGTCGGTGCGCAGTCCATACTGTCGTCTCGCGGACTCATTGCCATTCGAACCGCCATGGATGCGGCCACTGTGCGCGAAACGCAAAAGCTCAACAGTTTGATGGTGATGCTGACGATCGCGATTGCCGGCGGCCCGTTCCTCGGACTGCTCGGTACCGTCATGGGTGTCATGATCACCTTCGCCGCCATCGCGATCACCGGCGATGTCAACATCGACGCTATCGCCCCGGGTGTGTCGGCGGCTTTGATGACCACGGTCGCCGGCCTGCTTGTCGCGATACCCGCACTCTTCGGTTACAACTACCTGGCGATCCGTATCCGTGACATGACCGCGGACATGTATGTGTTCGTCGACGAACTCGAAGCCAAGATCGGCGAGAACCACGCCTGACGGTATGCATCGTGGCCAAGTCCCTGTTCCAACAAAAGGCTTTCGACGATATCAACGTCACACCCATGCTCGATGTGGCGTATGTGTTGTTGATCATCTTCATCATTCTGACGACAGCAACGGTACAGGGTATCCAGGTGAACCTACCCAAGGCGAGCGCTGCACCGAGTCTTGCCGAGCCTACGACCAAGGCGATCACGATTACGAATGACGGAACGATTTACCTCGATGCCTATCCGGTCACGCTGGACGAACTGGGCTCGTTGCTTACCCAGTTCTATGCGGCCGACCCGTCGTTGCCCGTGATCATCAAGGGCGATGCCGAGGTCGCCTACCAGCAGGTTATCGATGTGTTGGATCTTTGCGGCACGATTGGCATTACGCAAATCGGGCTGGTGACCAAGAAGGTCGTCAAGTAAGACGCCGGGTGCAGACGTGAAGAAAGGCAAGCGCCTTCGCCTTCAGGTAGGTATCGCGATCGGCGCAGTGGTGGTGGTCGTCGCGTTTCTTATTTACGGCGTGATGTTGATGATGTCGGCTTCGCCGCCGAAGCCGGTGACGACAGTGAGGCAGATCACGGTGATGAAGCCACCCCCGCCTCCACCGCCGCCACCGGAGATCGAAGAGCCGCCGGAACCCGAGATCGAGGAAGAGATCGAGGAACCGGAGCCCGAGCCGGAGTCCGAGCCGATGCAAGATCAGATCGACGATCTGCCGCCCGTAGAGTCCCTCGGTCTGGACGCCGAGGGAGTGGCTGGACAGGACGCGTTCGGTTTGGGTGCGCGCAAGGGCGGGCGCGGTCTGCTGGAAGGCGGTGGCGGCCGTTTCCAGTGGTATGCCGGGATAGTGCGGCGGGATATCGAGGACAGGCTGCTCGAGTATGACGAATTGCGCAAATCCAGTTATCGCGCGGAAATCCATATATGGGTCGACCGTTTCGGCGGAGTCCGGCGTTACGAAATCAAGCGGGGTTCCGGTGAAGTCGGCCTGGACGGAAAGATCAGGGTTGCCTTGGGGGCCATCGACGGATTCACGGAAGCGCCGCCCGAGGGCATGCCGCAACCCATCAAATTAAGAATCAGTTCCCGTATGTAAATCGGGTGCCGGAGAAAACGATGAACATACGTGTAGCTTTTGCCTGTTGCGCACTGGGCGTTCTCGTCGCGATGCAGCCTGCCGTGGCGGCGCCCGCCGACGGTGGGGTTGCCGAGTTGCGGGACATAGTGTCCGGATTATTGTCGACGATGGTGGAGCGTGGCGTGCTGACCAAGGAGGGTGCCGAGCAGTTGCTGCGCGAGGCCGGTCAATCGAGCGCGGGCGATATCGAGCCGGCGCAGGGCAGCATTCCTCTGGAGCGTGTCGCCATTGACCAGGCGGTCGAGGACATCAAGCGCGAGCGCGAGGCTTTGGAGCGCGATCTGGCGCGACTTCGCGAAGAGCGTCAATTGGTCGCCGAGCAGCTGGAACAGACCGCGGTCGAAAAAGAACTCATCCAGAATCGCCAACGCAAGGCGATCCGTGCCGAGGTAAAGCGCCAGGTCGAAGAGGCGCTGGCGCAGCAGGCCGAACGCGCCAGCGACGATGTTCGTGTGCGTTACGTGCCGGATTTCCTGCTTGCGGACATTCGCGAGCAAGTGAAGACGGAACTCAAGGAAGAGGTGAAATCCGAGATTGTCGACGGCGTGTTCGAGAACCAGGGTGAAGAAGGCCTGCCGATTCCCGAGGTGCCGGAGTGGGTGGGGCGGACCAAGATCGGCGGCGACGTGCGGATTCGTTACCAACACGACAGGATCGCGTCGGACAGCGGTGGTTGGTACGATTACAACACGATTAACGACAACGGCGGCTTCATTATCAATGATCGGGGAGCGGGTCTCCTCGCACGCAGGAACGAGGACCGGGATCGCCTGCGCGGCCGTTTCCGGCTCGGAATCGACGCCAAGCTCGGCTACGATTTTTCTGCGGGTGCCCGACTTTCCACCGGCAATACCGGTGATCCCGTCTCGACCAACCAGACGCTTGCGACCGGATTCAATCGCTATGAGGTGGTCTTGGATCGTGCCTTCCTTGGTTACAAGTGGAAGAGTGACATGGGCAACTGGTCGGCTGACGTAAAGGGGGGACGTATTCCGAATCCGTACTATTCAACCGACTTGCTCTGGGATTCCGACCTGGGGTTCGAGGGCGTTAGCGGTGCCCTGGCCTACGGCAACGATCGTCCGCAGCGCGTCATGGGAATCGGGACGCGCGGCTACCGCGTACGCGGCACCCTGGGTGTTTTCCCACTTGAGGAGTACTCGTTCACCAGTCGGGACAAATGGTTGATCGGTGGGCAACTGGACGCAGAGGCTACGCTGCTCGACCGCAAGAAGCTGCATTTCGGCATCGCTTATTACACGTATGACAATGTCGCCGGTGTTGCCGATGAACGAGGTTCGGTTCCGGATGAGCTCCGCGATGCTGAGCTCCGCGATGCTTTCGTCGATGCCTCGGTGCCCAGCACGATGCAGAAGGGCAACACGCTGTATGATTTGTACAGTACGCCGAACGGTGCGGAGGACATCGACGTGTTCGGTCTCGCGTCGGATTTCGAAATTCTGAATCTTTCGGCAAGTATCGAGTTGCCGGATTTCAGCCCCTACCACATCTGGCTGACTGCCGACTATGTCAAGAATCTCGGTTTTGACGCCGACGAGGTCGCGGCCCGCGTGGGCGCCGCCGATCTAACCAACCCGCTTGGCGATGACCACGATCAAGGCTATATGGTGAAAGCGGAAGTCGGGTCGCCGTGGATGCTGGACGAGGGCGATTGGCGATTGTACCTGGCGTATAAATATATCGAGCCGGATGCCGTCCTCGATGCGTACAATGATTCGGATTTCCTATTCGGCGGCACCAACGCGAAAGGTTTTCAGCTGGGAGGTCGATACGTGTTGCAGCGTGACGTGGAACTCGCGTTTCGCTACATCAACGCCGAGAGTATCGTAAACCCGCTCGATCCCCGGTTCCTTTCCTCATTGGCGCCGCTGAAGTCGACGACCTACCAGTTGGATATCAACGCAAAATTCTGATCGGGTGAATACCATGAAAAAATCGACAGTGCTTTTCTGTGCGATGGTGTTATCGATGACATGTCTGCCGGCGACGGCATCCGATGCCGACGGCGACAAACGTGCCCTGGCCAAGGCCAAGTTCCTACTCAAATCACTGCAGAAAGAGAATCAGTCGTTGAAGATGGAGAGGGCGACGCTGAATAAGGACCTTGCTGCCGCCAGTGCCGACCTCGACGCATTGCGGGCCGACAAGAAAGACCTCGAAAAACGGCTGAGTGAATCGATGTCCGAAAATGAGCGCCTCACCTCGCGGTTGGGAACCAGCGAACATCGACGCGAACTTGCTTATGAACGTATCGAACTGCTTACAGCGAAACTGAAGGAGCACATCGAGGTGCTCAAAAGGACGATCACGAACCGCAATGTGCTGGAACTGGACGTCGAACAACTGACGAACACGGTACAGAATTGTGAGTTCAAGAACCGCAAGCTATACGAGGCCAACCTGGAGATGGCAGACCGCTACCAGGCAAAGGGTACGTCGGATGCTTGGTTGCAGAGAGAGCCCGTGACAGGACTCAAACAAGCAAAGATCGAAGGCATTCTCGAAGAGTATCGAAGAAAGCTGGAAGAGCTGAAAGTGGCGGAACGTTCGGACGAGATGCAGTAGAGAGCCGTCCCTCCCCGGTATCGGGAAGGGACGAAAGGTTGAGTGAAAGCCGGCTTTTTACGCCGTTTCGCGACGTTTCTTCAACGAAAAGCCCAAGAGACCGAGAGCGGCACCGGGGAACAGAATGGCGCCGGCGGGAATCGGGACCTCCGATGTGACGATGTTGTTGAACACCCGGCCGTCCAAGATCAACGACAGTTCGGCGGATACCAGTTCGATGTCGCCACTGCCATTGAGGAAGCTCATCTCGAAATCCAAGATACCGTCATCGGGTACCTCGAATTCGAATCCATAGTTTAATGTTTCGCTGATCCCGGCCAGTTCGTAGTACACGTTTGTGTACGTGTCTATCTCGACGATCTCTGGCTGCATCGCTTGCCCGTCAGGTTCCGGTACCAGATTGATTTCGTTCGTAATGCGCTGATACACATAAGCATCGTGCTCCGCCCAACGCCCCACTTCATGGGTGCTGGCTGTCGATCCGTCTGTAGAAATGGAGAATGACGGTGTCAGCTGGTTTATTGCGTAGAACAGGCGCTGATACTCCGCGTGGGTGACGTACGGGGTGATCGTGTAGGTGCCTATTTGTTCGAATCCGCGCGATACGATGGTCGGACCGGTGACCCGGTCCGGATTGTTCGGTGTGTTGAACGCAAGGGGCTCATCGATCCTGTTTCTGACAGTGTATTGAAGGCTGGCACCGAAGACGTTGTCGTCGTTCAGTACGTTGATCGGTAGAACGGCACCGAGGTCGAAAGACAGTGTCGTTCCCGGCAGGCCGTTGCCGATACTGCTGCCGATACCTTGCGTCGGGCTGTCAAAAGTTAGGGTTACCTCGGCGGCATGGCCGGCGCCGGCAAGGCAGGCTGCGGCGACAATTGCGGTCAGGTTTCGAAGCTTCATGGTTGTATTCCTCGTGATTGAGTAGGCACTGTTGTGACATGGGTTAAATGCGATCAGGAAAGCGATCGACGCATATTAGGCAGGACTTGTGCCATTCCAACCAGTATCGTCAAAACAGCATACGTAACGTTTACTAAAGCACTATTAAACGTCGATGAAACGTATTACGTAGCGCCGTTGTTCGACGCATACTCGGCACTTGATGCAGTGAACGTCGTATTAAGCGCTCAGGACCGTTTGACCGGGTTTCGTAAATCACACGGCGTCACGTTTTTGCCAAACTGTGCGGCTACCATCCGGCACCTGTCTGTAACCTACGGTGTCGGTAGTCAATCCAATGTCGAAACGTAAAGTCGCCCTTATCACCGGTGTGACGGGCCAGGATGGTGCATACTTGGCGGAATTTCTGCTGGAAACAGGATATGAAGTACACGGCCTCAAGCGCCGATCGTCATTGTTCAATACGGATAGGATCGATCACCTGTATCAGGATCCGCACGTGGATGACCGCAACTTCGTGCTGCATTACGGAGATCTAACCGATAGCACCAGCCTGATTCGGGTCATACAGGCGATAAAGCCGGACGAAATCTACAATCTCGCTGCTCAAAGCCATGTCGCCGTTTCGTTCGAGTCGCCGGAATACACCGCCAATGCCGATGCGATCGGAACCCTGCGGATGCTCGAGGCGATTCGAATACTCGGATTGGAAAGCAAAACCCGGTTCTATCAGGCATCGACCTCGGAACTTTTCGGCAAGGTGCAAGAGGTACCGCAAAGAGAATCCACGCCTTTTTATCCGCGGTCGCCTTATGCCTGTGCGAAGTTGTACGCGTATTGGATAACCGTCAATTACCGCGAGGCGTACGGCATCTACGCTTGTAACGGCATTCTGTTCAACCACGAGTCGCCGATACGCGGTGAAACGTTCGTTACGCGAAAAATCACACGTGCTCTGGCGCGAATAAAGCTCGGTCTGCAGGACCGTCTGTACCTCGGCAATCTCAATGCGAAGCGCGACTGGGGCCATGCGAAAGACTATGTCGAGATGCAGTGGCTGATGTTGCAGCAGCAGGCGCCGGAGGATTACGCGATTGCAACCGGGAAGCAGTATTCGGTTCGCGATTTCGTTAAGGTCGCAGCGGAACACGTCAATATGCGGATCCGTTGGGAGGGAGAAGGTACCGACGAGCGTGGTATCGATGCGCGAAGCGGTCGGTGTGTCGTCTCGGTGGATCCGCGCTATTTTCGTCCGACCGAAGTGGAAACGCTGTTGGGTGATGCCGGTAAGGCGAGGGAAAGGCTGGGCTGGCAACCGAAGATCTCTTTCGAAGAGATGGTTCGGGAGATGATGCAGCACGATATGGAACTGGCGCAGCGCGACGACCTTGTCGAACGTGAAGGATTCAAGGCTTTTCAGTACTACGAGTGAGTGTCTGCCGGCGTGACAAACGAGTTGCTGGATAAAGAAGCGGGTGTGTTCGTTGCCGGGCATCGAGGCATGGTGGGGTCAGCGATCGTCCGAGCGTTGGCGCGCGCAGGGTTTGTCAACATCATCACTCGTACGAGCGAGCAACTCGATTTGAGAAATCAAGCGGCAGTCGATGCATTCTTTGCATCAGAAGCTCCCGAGTATGTGTTTCTTGCTGCAGCGAGAGTCGGCGGCATCCTGGCCAACGACAGCTATCCCGCAGACTTCATCTACGACAATCTCGCGATAGAGACAAACGTCATCCACGCAGCCCATGTGCATGGTGTCAAGAAGCTGCTTTTTCTCGGGAGCACCTGCATCTACCCGAAGCTGGCCAGTCAACCCATGCGCGAAGACGCGTTGTTGACGGGGCCGCTGGAGCCGACCAACGAATGGTATGCGATTGCCAAGATCGCCGGGATAAAGCTGTGCCAGGCCTTTCGAAAGCAACATGGTTGCGATTTCATTTCAGCTATGCCGACAAACCTCTATGGTCCGGGAGACAACTACGATCTCGAGGCGTCTCACGTGATTCCCGCGATGTTGCGGAAGATGCACGAGGCCAAGGTTGGCGGCGAGCGCCAGGTCGTTCTTTGGGGGACCGGAAAACCGCGCCGGGAGTTTCTGCATGTCGATGATCTCGCCGATGCGCTGCTGTTCCTGATACAGGGTTACAGCGCCCCGCTGCATGTCAACATAGGTGTCGGATCCGATCTGACTATTTTCGAGTTGGCGGGTCTGATCAAGGACGTGACGGGGTTCCAGGGAGAGCTCGTGTTTGACAGCAGTCGCCCCGACGGTACGCCTCGAAAACTCGTCGACACTTCACTGATAAACGATTTGGGGTGGCAACCCAAAATTGCGCTGCGTGACGGGCTCGAGCGAACCTACGAGCATTTCGTTCGAAATTACGATGACGCGAAAGGTGTCGCGTTCAAGGCACGTGCGGTCAGTGTGCAGTCGAGCTCTGTCGAAAGTACAGATTCAATGCTTTAGATCGCTCTCGTATCGCACGGCAAGTGGGTGGCGACGTCGCTTTATCATCGTTTTTCGTTACCTGCACCGGGAGGTAACCCTGTTCGAGCGGTGCAGGCTTCGCGCCAGGCGTGGGCGGAGCGGAAAAACCTTGCCGCCATGCACCCCCAGTCACGATTTCCAGGTAGACGACGGCGCACATGAAAGTCTGCTCAATGTTTTAAACGGGATTGTTCGACAGACCGTTGCGACTACCACGACTTGGCGTTTAGGGATGAAATTCGGTTACGGCGTCCGCTTCGGTTTTGTTGTTGAGCATATTTGTTTGAATATACATTATTTATGCTGGAAAAGTAGACATTTGTTTTTGTGTTATTGATTAATGTATTTATAGTTTTCTGTTAGAAAGGCGTTTTGTTGCTATTTATTATCGATACGACTGCCAACCACTGAAAAACTTCCGCATTGCATGATGCCTACGGCGTCGTTGATCGAACTTCAGGCCTTTCGCGATTACGGGTTGGCGTCAAAAAGCCATTGAATCGATGCTATGTGCCGAATAAAAGGTGTTCCACTTAGTTTTGAAGACGTTTTATTGGCCGGATCTTGAAACGATTCAGAAACATTGAGCGTGAACATTGCTTGGATTGGCGCGAAAATCGCCGGTTCATCGAGAGTTGTTTTTGCGTCGAACGTTTGTACCGCGATGTCCCGGCCGGTGTTTTGTCCGGTGTACAACGTGTCGGCCGATCTGCGGCGTAAAGCGCAGTTTTTCTATTAATTTTAAAGCCTTGTCTGCAAAACGAGATTGGTTTGCCGATCGTGATGAAGGAATTTTGTTCGTAAGAAATGTCGGCCGTGAAGGCCTAGCCAATTTTGCGTCTCGCAGGTAGCGGCGAAACGTCTTTGCATGACGTACATCAATGAAACTGCTTATTCCAGAAGATTTCGAGTCAATGGGGATAGGGGGGGTTGAAATGTAGAGTAAGCCCTGTTTATTCTAAATAAAAGCAGCAAAACCTGAGTGATTTGGTAGAGAATCGCCAGGTTGTAAAAATGTAAAGAAAAAGAATCTTAGTAGTAATAACTAAGAAGTTTTGTAATAGTAGTTAAGGAAAAAGAATAAGAGCCTTAATGGCTCCTCCGAGCATGGAAGCACTCATCTCCGAAAACACTGTCGGCCAATCACGGCGTTTATCAGTCATCGTCTCGCAGGCGTTTTTCGCATTGGCGGGATGGTTTGTGCTCGCTGGCGTCTCCCTGGCAGCTTCACCTCAGTTCGATATCCGAGTGGCGTCGCCGCTGAACGTTCACAGGGATTCCGCTGACTACATTTTCGCGATTTCGGATTGTCGCAATCTCAAGGAGTTGAAGGTCCTTGGAGATGGTGAGCCTTACATCCTGCTTCCTTCCGATGCGAATACGCCGGCGCTCGGTACTTACGCTTGTGAGTTTCCGGTATCGGTCACCGGCCAGCAGCGTTTTACGCCCGAGTTCGATCTGGGCTTTGTCGACGGTACGCGTCAGACCTACAGCGAGGTGTTTTCCACCGAGCGCAGTAAGCCCAACTTGCGGCTGTCGAGCGTGGATATCGTCGAGATCGACGGTCAGCAGTATGTCGCTGCCGAGTTCACGGCTGCCGACGATGTGGATATCGCCTATCTGTCGGTGAATCTCACCGGTATTCGGGCGTCGGATCTGAGACGTGCGGCCGGCGTGGTCGTCGAGGCCAGCAAAACCGCGTTCCTAAATACGCCGGGAGGCGTTCGCGTCTACCCGGTGGAAGACGGTCAGACGGCGTTTACCGTGCGGCAGGCGCTGGACCAGACGCTTTCGCGCGAAGAGATCGCGCGAAATGCCCTGGTTCTCGTGGAAGCCGCGGTGGTGGACGCGTCCGGTAACCAACAATCCCTGAGCGATATTCGCTATACCGGCGAATCGGTCGACGAGAAGGTCCTGGCGCTGACTGCGGCGCCGATGAAAATCGTTTTCAGCGATATTCTGCAGCACGCCCGAATCGTTCCGTCGCTCGAATACGAATTCCGAGGTCTGACTCCTGTGTCCGGCCTGGGGCAGGGGGTTAACTATGTTTCCTCCCATCCGGAACTGATTGCGGTAACGCCGGACGGTGCTGTCTATCCCATTGCCGAAACCGGTGCTGAGACGGTGACCATCACCGTCAGCTATCCGGGACAACCGGATGTGGGGATTCCGATAACGGCGGACTTCACGCGACAACTGGTCGCGCTCAGATATGTGGGCCAGGCCGACGGGCCGTTCACGTTGCCCCGCCTGAATAGCTTCGAGCCCCTGCCGGGGCTTATCGCCGTTTTTGACGACGGCAGTGAATCGCCGCTGAACGAGTCTGTCGAGGTGACGTACTCACTGCCTGCGGAGATGAACGGCCTGCTGGACTTCGATGTACGACAGGGCTTGCGTGCCAGTGCCGTCATTACGCAGCAGGCACCGGCCAGCCTTCGTGTTTCGCTGAAGTCGGATCCCGCCGTAGCGGTAGACGTGCCCGTCGTATCGGTGGACGCACGGCCCGTCGTATCGATGCGCTCGCTGGGTGCCGTGTCGGTGGACGAGACGCTGAGGCTCACTGCCGACGCATCGGACGATGTGGCTGTCGACAGGGTAGAGTTTTGGCTCAACGACAACCTGATCGGCCGCAGGACCACTCGTCCTTACGAACTCAGCCTGCCCATCTCACAAGAAATGGAAGGGACGACCCTGAGGTTCCGGGCCGTGGTGTACGACTCGGCCGGTCAGTCGATCAGCAGCGGCGAGCAGGCCGTGCAGATCGGTGCCGCGCAAGCACTCGCCGTGCCCGATTACGATTTCGAAAAACCGGTCAATGGCCAGCGCGTGGTTGAAGAGACCCCCTTCCGCGCCGTGGTGGCGGTGGATCTGGGCGAGATGCCTACCACGGTGTTCAGAAGCGATATTCGCTACGTCGAGTTCTCTGTTGATGGCACCAAAATCGGTGAGACGTATTACCCTTATCTGGAACAGCGCAAAATCCAGAAAGGCCACAAAGAGGTGGATCATCTCTTCGAGATTTGGGCGTTGCGCACCAACTCGCCGGCCATCAGCACCGATGAGACCAGCGTCGCCATCCAGGCAAGAGTCCATGCACGTAACGGTGGGGTAGAGGATAGCCCCGCCAAGCTGGTCCGCGTACTGGAAAACGAGCGGCCTCTGGTACGCATTACGTCGCCGCAACCGGGCAGCAGCGCCACCGTGGGGCAGACTATCGGTATCACCGTCGAGGCCGTCGACGACACCCTCAACGCCGGCACGGAACTGGTGTTGACCATCGATGGTGAACAGGCCGGTGCGATCCGCATCAGCGATGACGATGCCTTGGATGCGGATGCCTTCACCTACCATTCCCATAGCGAGGTTTTCCAACTGCCGATCAAACCCGAATGGGTGGGCAGTACCCTGGCAATCCGTGCGGAGGCGGTCGATTATCATCAGCGCACCGCGTTGTCCGAGATCCTGCACTTCCCCATCCGGGCCGATCAGCCACCGACGGTCGCGGTCAGCCATCCGGTGGAAGGCGCCCATATCGTTGCCGGTCTGCCGGTAGAGTTGCGGGCCAACGCCAGTGACGACGTCGACGTCAAACAAGTCGACTTTTATGTCAATGACAAACTGGTCGGCAGCGACCTGATTCCGCCCTTTGCATTTCTTTACGAAACGCCCGAGATTAGTGGTAATGAGCAACCCATGGCCATTCGTGCCGAGGTTGAAGATTCCGTCGGCCAACGTGCTGCCAGCAACGTCGTCAATGTGACCCTGGGTCTGGATGAGCAGCCGCCGGTCGTCAATATCGCGCAGCCCGCCATCACCGAGACCGATGCCGGTGACGACATCGCCAGCGTGGTTGAGGACAGCCAGTTCGTGTTCAAGGTCACGGGTTTCGACAATGTATTGGTCACCGGTCTCGAACTCAGCGGTATCGCCAAGGTGCCGGGAAGCGGTTTCGTGCTCACGGGTGATCCGAACGATGTGCTCACCGGCGAGGATTTCCTGCCCCATCCGATCCCCGGCGTACTCAAGGCCTATTCATCGTTAAAGCTGGTGAACTCGCCCGCCTTCAAGCATTTGGAAGGGGTGCGTTTCGATCGTTATCCGGTGACCGTCAAGGCCTACGACGAGGTGGGTAACAGCAGCGAGATGACGGTCATCGTCGGTGTCTATGCCGACCAGCCGCCCGAGATCCGTGCGGTGACGCCGAACAAACGTCAGCTCTATAGCCGGGACGAACTGCGTGTCGATGTCGTGGCCCGCGACGATCGTTTCGTGTCCGAACTCCAAGTGAAGCTGTTCCGCGGCGCCGAAGCCGTGCCGCTGCACCAGCTGACCCGCGACGCCTCCAACGGTCTTGTCCCCACGCCGGAGTTGGTCGACCGTTTTACCATCGACTTGGCTCAGCTGGGTTTGGCAAACCAAGATCAACCACTGCGTTTGATCGTGCAGGCCATGGATGATCGTGGCCAGACTTCGGTGGAATCGGAAACCCTGCTGCAGCTGGTGGCCGATACCAGCAGTCCGCGGGCGGCCATCACTGCGCCGATCCAGGGCACCACGTTGTACAGCGGCGTCGATGCCCGCTTCGAATGGCGGGTGGTGGACGATGCGGGTTTGGCCGGTCTGACGATACGTTCCGGTGGCAATGTGGTCGATCAGCGCGACTTCACGCAGGGCGACCTGCGCGACACGGCCGAAGGCCATTTCAACCTCGTGGTTCCCGCCGGTGACGAGCTGGTACTCGAAATGGCGGCTACCGATATCTATGGCAATGAAAGCGCGCCGACCAATTGGCGCTTTGCTATCGAGGTGGATCAGCCGCCGCAGCTGAGTGCCCGTTCTCCCGCGCCCGGTTCCCGTCTGGTGGAAGGCGAGTATTTTGTGGCTAACGTGTTGGCTACCGACGATCGTCAGGTGGATCGTGTCGACTTCTTCCTTCGGCATGGTTCGTCCGAAATCATCCTGGAAACCCTGAATAGAAACGACATCAAAAAGGCCGAGGACGCCGGGACCTATCTGAGCGCCGGCATACGCGTACCGACCAAGCCCGAAGTGGGCGACGTGATCGTTGCGGTGCGTGCGTTCGACAACAACGGTCAGAGCACCGAGATCGATTTGGAGGTGGAGGTACTCGACGACCTGGAGCCGCCCACCATAGTGCTTCAAGCGCCGGATCAACCGCAGAGCATTTTCCCCGGGGATAGCCTGATGTTGAACGGAACGGCCGGGGACAACAAATACGTCGGCCGGATCGAAGCGGTATTGATCGACGAATCGGGCGATGAAATTGCCATGCCCTGGGAGATGTTCACCCGAAAGGACCGCCAGGAAGACATCAAAGTGCCCAATCCGGGTACCTTCGGCAGCATTGTCACCGCTACCCGTTTCTACACCGATTACTCAGGGCGTATCCGCATACCGCTGGACTTCATCAATACCCATGTCGGCCAGACGCTCAATTTGGTGCTGCGGGCCAATGACCACGGTGTGAACACCGGTGAAACCGAAGGGCTCGAGATCACCATTCTGGGGGATACCGAGGGCCCACAGATCGTCATATCCGACCCGGACAGGGTTCTGTACGAACGTCAGCAGGCCGACTTGCGGGCCGATATCAGTGACAATATCGCGGTCGCCTCTTATGAGATCCGGATGATCGACGATGCCGGCCGGGACGACCAATTGGCCCTCGTTGACGGCCTGACCGACAACCGTGTCAGGGTGCTCCCCATCCCCCTCGACATCATGGCTTATTTGCCTGACGAGGATACCCCCGCGGTATTCGATATCGTTATTCGCGCAGAGGACCATGCCGGTAACGAAACCATCATGACCGAGCGCTTCGAGGTGCACGAGGACCGGGCACCCGTCGTGGACGTGGTCGATCAGTTGCCCGAGTCCAGGGTAACGGCAGGGGCCGGCGCTAAAGGGCGCTTTGTCACGAGCGATGATTACATCGGGAACAGTGCCGATGCAGTGCGCACGCTGCCGTTGTTCACGTCGCTCAGCGGGTTGGGTAGCAGCCGGGACGCATGGGGAGTCGTGCATAGGCAGGATGAAACCAATCATCCCGAGATTCAGCTTGCCTACCCTGAGGCATCGGGCTGGGAAGGCGAGATCCGTATCAACGGCGAGCCCTATGCAAGGGTAGAACAGGACCGTTTGTTCCTCTCACCTTTGGTAACCCGGTATGGCAAGTTGGATAGCCTGCAGATCACCGACGGCACCGGATTCCCGGTGCGTTATCGAGTGACTTTGAAGTCGGACAACGTCTGTATCGGACCGCAGGGCGCTCAGGTCGTCGATACCGACGGCACGCTTGACCTTCAAGCGCTGCTGGATGACAGCATTACACATGTCGTGATCGAGCCCGAAGCGTCCGGTAGCGGTAATCTTCCGCCGTTTTTAAGTGCCATCCACCTGGCCTTGAAAGAGGTCGAGGGCGTATCCGACTACCAGAAAGAGGGAAAACGGCTCAGTGTTCGCAATCACTACCAAGTCGTTTTGGTGCTGGACGATATGGGTGTGGCCCAGCAAACCCGGCCTGCATTTTTGCAGACAGGTTTGGTTTACAAACAACATGTCCAGGAAGACAGCTTCGGCTATCTGCTGCCCGTCATGGTGGACCCGTCGATCCGTCAGTACTCGATTCTGGGCCATGCTGTCGATCGGTTCTCTCACGAACGCGGTGATCAGCCGCTGCAGCCCTTGGCGGCGCAGATCATCGATCTGGATGAAAACCGTCCCGAGGTGGCGATCAACGCACCTGCTGCCGGCACCCTCGTGGTCCCGCTGCAGCAGTTGGACCTGCAAGTGGCCTTTGATGACGATACGACCATCCTCAAAAACCTGAAGTTGTTGGAAAACCGCGGTCGTGTGGTCAATGAGTTGGGCGTTGGCTACGAGCAATCCAAGATAACTGTCCCGTACGTGGTGCCGAGAGACTTCTCCGCCGGTGATCTCGAACTCACCATGATCGCCGAGGATCCCAGCGGCAGTGCCACCGAGTTCAGCGCCGTGTATCCGCTGCAACCCAATGAGGCGCCGGAGCTGGAGCGTAAGGGCTTCTACAGCTACATGGTGGATGGTGTCTACCGGAAGGTCTACGAGGAGCCCGAGCGTCTGAACTACAACGAGTTCTGGGTGCGTAGCGGTGAAACATTCCGCATGAAGTCCGAGTTGCGGGACGATGCCGGACTCCAGAGTTTCGTCATTCAACAGCTGGCATCCGATGGTAGCGTCGTCGCCGAGGTATACCGCAAGGACTATCCGCATAGTTGCCCCAACCTGCCCATCACCGGGGATGAGGTCGAGCCGGAGATTACCTTCAACCTAGCCGAGCCCACCGAGTATCGCGAGGTGCTGACCGATACCTATGGGCATCGCACCATCCGCACTTTCCTCGTTCATCCCCTGGTGAATGTGGTCCCGGAGATCCGTATCACCTCGCCGACGGAAATGCAGCAGATCGCCGCCGGCACCTTTGCCATCAAGGTGGGATTGGCCGCGGTGGACGATCGCTACATCACCACCGAGAAGCTGCGCGGCGGCAACCGCCACGGTTATGGCGAAAAGATCCGGGTGTTTGCCAATGGCGTACCGCTCACGGCGATCAGCGAGCGCACCCATGGTGACCTGGTCGCCGGCGGCGGCGAGGCACTGACTCAGGCTTATGCGTCGATGTACGACAGTCTGGAGCAGAACTATTCAGTGGAGGTTGCCGATCTTTACGGCCATGGCGGTAACCCCTATGCGGTCGAGGCAGGATACATCCTGCAGATCCCCGCGGGTCTGGTGCGCTTCGACGAGGCATTGAGGCTGACTGCCTACGTTTATGATTCGGACGGTGCCGTCGGTGTCGACGAGGTAGTCATCCAGGTCGCGGCCGACGACATCAAGCCGAAACCGGTGATCACCCGTCCGGAGGTCGGATTCGGTGTCGTCGAAGACAGTGACTTCACCCTGGGTGTGCGGGCCTACGACAACGTCAAGGTCGAACGCATGGAGGTGTACACTGCCTACGGCGTCCTCAAGGCGGATAGTACTTATCAGAAATCCGATTACGCCCTGGTACGGGATATCACGGGTATTCCCTCGAAGGACCATGAGCCGGTCACCACGGTCAATATCGATACCCCCGAATATCTGCAAAAGATTCACGCCGAAAAGCTTCAGGACATCCTCGCCCGCTTCGGCAATCTGTTGATCGGTGACGTCTTGCGTACCGATATGTGGGTGAAGGTGGTGGCCTACGACGCCGCCAATTCCGAGACCCGAGAGCAGAGTTTCGTGGTGCGTGTGGATGAACGGCCGGTGCTGGATGTCATCGAGCCCATCGCCGGCGCCAAGGTGGTGGAAGGCACCGATCTTTATGTCAACGTTAACGCCTTCGACGACGTGGGCATCGAATACGTTCGCCTGGTGGCTGAGTACGCCAACGGCCAGTCGGACAATTACGAGATGCGTTTGCGGCGCTCACCCTATAACTTCTCCGTGCCCATGCCGGCTTTCGATCCAAACAACGCCGCCAACAACCAAGTCACCCTGACTGTCGAGGCTGTGGATACCTATGGCGTTGCCCACAACGATCTGGATAAGCATCGCGCCGAAGAAAGTCTGCTGGTGGAGGTGGTGCGTGACCAGCCTCCGGTCGTGGCGGTAGGTCTGCCCACACCCAACAGCGAGATCATCGAAGGCCAGCACCTACTGGTGCAGATCAATGCCACGGACGATGTCGGCATCGATCAGGTGACGCTTAACATCGCCGGTTTCAAGAACGGCGATCGCAGTTTCACCGACCGGGTGTTCCCATACGAATTCCTGGTGGAGGTGCCGTATGGGCAGGCCGGCAACGACCTTACCTTGACGGCCCTGGCCACCGAGCGGCGTATCGCCGGTGATGCCCGTACCGTCGAGATCCCCGATCCCGTGGTCGTCCATGTGCTGCGCGACGACGAGGCGCCGGAAATCGATGTGATCACGCCGCTGTCGTCCGGTACCACGGTTGCGGAAAAACGCGCGTTGCCCTACCGCATGGAGGTCAAAGACAACGTTCGCGTGGCGTCGGTGCGGGTATCCCTTTTTGCGGATACCGACGGTAACGGCGAATTCGGCGAACAGGAGAAGGTCGAGGACCGTTTGATGCTGACCGCGCCTTACAGCGGTATCCAGCCGGTACGGGCCATTGCCGATTACATGGGAACCCCGGATGCCGCCCAGTTGCCCAGTCAACTGGATATGCTGTTCGAGGCCGTGGCGCGAGACGGCATCGGTAACGAGAGCAAGGTTCGTATCCCGGTGGTTTTGGTCAGGAACCGGCCCCCGGAGGTCAATGACATTCGATTGCTGGATGCCCGCGGTTTCTCCATCGGCGACATCGACGAGGTTACCGAAGGCAGGGGCATCGTGGTCAATGTGTTGGCCTCGGATGCCGAGGTGGGCGTGGACAGCGCGAAGCTCTACTACGCCATCGGTCCGCCCGATGCGGAACCCGAGTATCGGCTGGCCGGCGAGGATTCCGCCGCGCCCTTCCAGTTCCATCTCAACGTCCCGACCGGTCACGTGGGCGACGTGTTGCGCTTCCGGGCTCAGGCTCGCGACCTCGACGGTTACGAGTCCGTCCTCTGGGATTCGCCACTGGCCATCACCATCAAGGCCGATCAACCGCCCCAGGCGCGTATCATCAAGCCCGACAACGATAACTCGGTGGTCATCGACGGACAGGACATCCCCGTGGCCGTGGAGGTGTTCGACGACCTCGGGCCCGAGGGTGTCGATCATGTGGTCTTCTATGTCAACGGCCGTCCGGTGCTCGATGTCACCGAAAGCCTGGGACGTGCCACCGGCAGCTATGCGCAAGACCATGTGTTTCAGGCGAACCTGCCTGCCCCGGCGGGGGTAAGCGGTTTCACCATCCAGGCGATTGCCTACGACATCTTGGGACAGGCCGGCGAGAGCCAGATCGTCTCCGTGGGTCGTATCGAAGACACCGTGGTGCCCAAACTCGGGGTGCTGTCGCCCCTGGACCGCGAGATTCTGACTACTGCCGAGACGCTGCGTGCCGTGGTGTCCGTGAACGATATCGGTGGCGCAATCGAGCAGGTCACCATGCATTGGCGCCGCGAGTATCAGAATGCGCAAGGTGCCTGGGTGCTCTTGGATGAATACACGCTGGATCTGGCGCGTGACGATCAACGGGAGGCCGGGGACGATACGCCGGTCAGCGATCCGGAAAACCACAGTTATATCTATTGGGCGGACTTCTCTCAGGGCGATGTATTGCGTCGTACCGATCATAGAAACGAACGCCTTCGCGTCACGACCGAGGTGGTGACACCCAACCACACGGTAAGCGGCGAGAATGTCTATGAGGTTGGCCTGCCGATCACTGAACGGCGATTCGTGGCACCCGCCGAGAACGGTCAGGCGATTGCCGGCGATGTTTACTACACCGCGGTCGACCAGTATCGATCCCTGGATCGTAAAGGCGCCATGGTCGCGGCGTGGTCCAGCGTGGACCCTCATCGAATAGAGCGGTCGCTGGGCAATCTCGCCCTCGATGAACTCGAAGGCAAACCGCCCGAGGCACGAACCGGCATCTTAATCATGGATGCCGTCGACGAGACCCAGGGCAACGAGGCCGGTGACTACTATGTCTATTCACCTTTGCTCAACGGTGCGGCGGAAATGTTCGCCGGTGCCATCGGTGAATTGAAGACCGATGCCAACCTGGTGTTTGCCGGCAAATCCGGCGTTATCGAAGAGGGTATTTGTGGTGGCGAGGAAGCGCCCGGAGGTTGTGCCTTTATCGCCAGTCTAACGAGCGAGATCAAACGGGATTGGGATGGCGGTCCTTCCGGTGCGGAGGGCAGCGGCGCCTTGTATCTGGAGAACGAAGACGGTGAGTTGCTGATCTTCAATAACCAGAATGGCGACAACCAGTTCGGTTTGCCTTACCAGTTGGCGGGTCGGATCGATCTTCCCTATCCGGATGTCTACGGCCTGGATCGCAAGGACGATCTCGTGCTGGTGGCCAATGGTCACGGTGGTATTCAGGTGCTGGATATCAGTAACATTCAAGCGCCTTACCATATCGGCTACATCAAGCCCGACGGGTTTTCGCGCGACGTCAAGATACAGGGCCGTTTCGCCTATGTCGCCGCATCCCACCAGGGTGTCGTCGTTGCCGATGTAAGCGATCCCGCCTTGCCCATCGTCTCGTATGTAGACACTTTGGGCGTGGCCAACCGGTTGCATGTCGTTGGCGAGCGCCTTTACGTCACCGATATGGCCGGTGATGGCGGTGTGTCGCAGCTGAACGTGGTGGATATCAGCGATCCTTATCACCCAGAGGTGGTCAAGGTGATTTCGCTCCACCCGGCTCGTCCGGACCTGGTGGCCGACGGTGTTTACGATGTGCATCTGTCGGGCAATCTTGCCTATGTCACGGTGCATTACTCCGATCAGGAGGATAAGCCCGCTCAGTCTCTGGTCGAAATCATCGATCTGGCGAGGGTCGACGAGGCGGGTTTCGATTTCACCGTTCCGGTGATGATTCATCGCCATGCCGGTGCGAACGACATCGGGGCGCGGGGCGTCACCCTGGCCCGCGGGGCCATTCAGGTGGCTGCCGGCAAGTCCGGTATCGACCGCATCGAGATGCCCGCGTTGACGGTCCTCGATCACGCGCCTTATCGCGATCAACACGACGTTTCGCCGCGCCTCGAGGCGATTACCCTCGAGCTCTCTGCGGTGCTGCCGGCGGATACGGTGCTTGCCGATTATGTGGAAATCCTGGAAGGCGACCCGCTGATCGGCACGCCGATTACCGATAGCTTTACCATCGGCTTCCAGCCGCGTGGCGATGACGTCACGCGTCGGGTGCTGAATATCGTGCCCAATGCGGGTGTATCCCTGCAGCCCAGCCAGCGTTACTTCGTGCGTATCAAATCCGGGTTGACGCCGGTTACGGGCAATGTGTTGGCTGCCGATTATCTGTTTGGATTCTCCACGGCGTCGGTGGCCGGTGCGGCCTATCCCGATATCACCGCCATCTGTACTCTGGACAGCGTGCAGAATCAACTCCCCTGTATCAGTGCGGGCGATATCCGTGGTGGTACCGAAATCGTGGTCAGCGGTTTCGGCTTTGGAGACGATCCGCATCTGGTGCTGGGCGGTCAGCCGCTGGTCATCGACAGTATCGAAACGGATGACGCAACCGGTCTGGTGCAACTCCACGCCAAAACGGTGCCCAACTACGCCGGTCCCGCCGCGGTGACCGTGACCAATGCGGAAAAGCTCAGCGATACGGTCCTCGGTGGCTTCACCTATGTGGACAGGCTGCAGGTTTCTTTCCTGAGTCCGGCGGTGGTGAGTATCTCCCAGGCCGGGCGTAACGACCGTGTGGATATCGTCGGCTACGGCTTCCATGGTGACGTAAAGGTCAAGGCCTACAAGAGCGGCGATCCTGCCTCCGCCGTGACCGATAAAGTGGATGGCGATCGTTTGCGTCTCTACAGCGCCGAGCGCATGCACTGGGTGGTACCGGACTTCCGCGACGGCAACGATTCGGGCTATCGCGGCTTCATCGATCTCGAGGTGAGTGACGATCTGGGCAGGCGCTATGTATTGCACAATGCGCTCTTCTATGGACGCCTCGGGCTCGACAGGGTGATCGAGACCGAAAAGCCCTTTACCGTGGAGCGGATCAACAAGCTGCTGAACGAGTTGGATTCGCCGCGTCCCACCGATACCTATGTTCCCGACGCCGGCAAGTTACCGCCCGGCCTGGTGGTGGGACTCGAGGCGGACAGCGACCTGAGTCTGCTTTATGTATTAGGTCGCGGCATTCCGCCCAGGGGAAGCTTCAACGGTCCGGGCGGACTGCAGCCCCAATCGGTAGTCTCGAACGAGATACTCGAACACTATTACGCACCGGGCTGGATCAGTCTGATCCAGTACGACCCGAATAATCTGGCCGACGCCGCGCCACGGCATGGGCTCGGTTACTACAATCTGCCCCAGGACCTGGTGCCGCTCGATATGCTGTTGCATGGCGCACAGCTGTACGTCACCGCCAAGGCGCCGGTATTCCCGCTGATCAACACCGAGTACGAGGGCCAGTCGGTACTTCTGGTCTACGATCGCGAGGTGCGTAATCCGGACGATTACACCGAACAACCTCCGGGCAAGGATCGTGGCATACGCTACAGTCTGCCGTTGCCCATCGATCGGAATCCGACCAAGCTATTGGCCAAAGAGAATCTGTTGTTTGTCGCTGCGGGCTCAGACGGCGTGGCGGTGATCAGCTTGAGCGATCCTCTCAAGCCCACCGTCGTCAGGCGGATTCGTTATGGCCTTGCCAACGGTTCGTCGGTCAAACTGGATGTCGGCGATATCGCACTCGTAGGCGAATCGCTCCACGTGGTTTCAGGACGCAACCGCTTTGTGTATGACCTGACCAAGCCCTCGTTACCTCAGCTTGGCGTCAATGGTTACAACGGCAAAACGGCCAACTTACCCGCGGGTCTGTTCAGTACCGGTGATGCCGCTCAACTGATCGATGCCAGCCGTCCCGAATATCTGCGTGAGATAGGACGCTACCGGGGTGAAGGCTTCGTGGTGCCCGGTGAGAGTCGTGATCTGGGCGCGTCGTCTACTATGGTGGCCAATCTGACGGCGGGAAATGCAGGGAAGTCTGTTGTTGACATAGAGAACGCTTACCTGGGGCTTTATGACGTCAGCCGGCCCGAGCAGATAGGGCTGCTGGATGCCATGTGGGTAGATCGGGATAGCCTGGAATTGCTTACAGGTCACGACTACCTGTCCGATGGAACTATGCCCTCCTTGGCGCCCATGCTAAGTACCGACGATGGCTTGTTGGTGTTCTCCTTGGTGCGGTACAAACACGCTGACCAACATTCCATTCTGAGTTTCGTCGATACCCAGGTATTGGATCTGGTGCAGACACGGCCTGTATCGAATGCAATCGGTGTACATCTCGATGCCGCCGTCGAGCTCAGATTCAACCGGCCGGTGGGTATGGACGGGGCCGAGTTGGCCAACTATGCGCGGCTCGAACTGGAGAATGGCAGCGACCTGCCCGAGCTCGTGCCGGTCGATATCGAGATCAGTGGTGACGGCCGTGTCGTTCGTCTGATCCCGCAGCAGCAGTTGCTGTCCTATCGCAACTACCGCGTCGTGTTGACGGGCGTGCTCGCCAGCCGACGTACCCAAGGACTTTTCGAGCACCGGATTGGTTTCGCGACGGGCAGTGCCACGGGCACACCGGTCGAGATCCTCGAGGTCTCGCCGCCGACCCTGAGTACCACGGGCGGCGTGCTGTATGTCACCCTGGCCAATGCCCAGGGTACCCCACAGTTCCAGTTGTCCGGACAAGCGGCAGCACTACTCGGTCAAGAAGCGCTGGCGGACGGCAAAGTGCGTTACCAACTGCAAGCGCCGGCCAACGTGGCCGGCCCGGCCAAGCTGAATGTCGAGAATGGAAACGGCAGTCTCGCGTCGCGGCTTGGTGCCGTGCGCTACACCGAGCCGTTGGTGCTGAGTAGTCTGAGTCCGAGTTCCGGTTCCCTCAACGGCGGCACCAAGGTACGTATCAAGGGACAGGGATTGCGCCTTGGCGATCAGCATATGCAGGTGATGTTCGGTGACTACCCGGTGGATCCTGATCAGATCAAGGTCATCGACACCGAGACTCTCGAGGTGGTGAGTCCCGGGGGACGTATCGGTGCCGTGGACGTGACCGTGGTGTTGGACAACGATCAGCGTGGGACACTTGCCCAGGCCTTTACCTATCTGCAGCCGGTACAGGCCGCCATCGAGGACGAGGGCCGCATTCGCGACATGGTCATCGACCCCAGCGGCAGCTTCCTGATTGCCGCCATGGGTTCGAATGGGCTTGTCATTTATGACATCAATGCGAGTAATTTCACCGCAAACCAGGATAATCCGCTGAATCTGGACGATCTGGTCCGGCTGGTCGACGAAGACGGAGACAATGTAGACGACCGTATCCTCGCCAAGGTGGGTCTGCCCGGTGGCTTCCGGGCCATTGGCGTGGAACCTTATTTCGAGAAGGGTGCAGATCGGGTATTCGTCACCGGTGTGCGCTTCGCCAGCGGTGAACCGGTGGAGGCCAAGTTGTTCCTGTTCGCCTTCGATTCGGTGGACGTCAGCAATTCGACGCTGATCAAATCCCTCGAACTGCCCACGACTCGTGCGCGCGGCTTGGCCGTGTCGAACAATCGTGCCTTGGTCGCCATGGGCGAGGCGGGGCTCGGCGTGGTGGACAGCTATCTGCACACCAAACTGTATCTGGCCGACGCCTTGGCCATGCCCGGTCAACTGCCTTTGTTGGATGTGGCGCCACTGTCGGTACAGGCTGGACAGAACAGTCGCTTTATCGCCGTCGGTGGTGATTTCGATTATGCGGCCAACCGTTTGCTGCAGAGCGAACAGGTAGGCAGTGGCGGCTTCCATGTGATCGAGATGGACGAAGACGGGGGTCTTCAGGTCATCGCTTCGCTCGATCTGCCAGCCAGCCGGGTGAGGGTGGCAGGTTCCTATGCCTATTTGGCGGCCGGGGAGGCCGGCCTCATCATCGTCGACATCAGCGATCCCGCATCGCCGCGCGTCGCCAGCAGGGTGGCCGAACTCGGCCCTGTGTACGATGTGGATGTCAGCGGCAATCTTGCCTATCTTGCCCTGGGCGCGAAGGGTGTGGTGAACGTCGATATCACCGATCCGTTGGCACCTTTGGTCAGCGACGGTCTGGAGGCCTCCAAAGGCAGCGTCATCGATGTGCTGGTGGCGTCGCGTTACTCGGCAATCTCCGGTGGTTTGAGCGATACGGGTAGCGCGCTCATCCAGATCACGCCGGATGTGGTGCTCAAGCTGATCGACGTGGATCCCTACAACGGTATTCTCGATCGCCAGCCCGACGGTAGCATCGTTGTGCGTCTACGGTTCAACAAGGCCATCGATCTTTACCCGGCCAACGAAGGGCGCTTCCAGTTGCTCGGTCCTCAGGGGCAGGCACTCGCGATCGGCGTGGACATTGTCAACAACGATGCCCTGTTGACGTTATCCACCGACGCCGCCGGTTCGCTTACGGTGGGTGACAACCTGACGTTGGTGGCAGAGGCGGGCGTGGCCTCGGTCAAGCCCGAGGCCGATGGCCAGAATTACTTCGTGCTTTACGAACTCTTGCGTGAGCAGCGCATACCGCTGACCTTCCGTGGTGCGCGTAACGATAGGATTACCGTGGAAGCGGTGGTACCGCGAAGATTGCCGCGCGACACCGCCGGTGTGGTTACTGTGGCGACTCTCGGTGTCCCGGTGGACCCGGCCCGTGTACGGGTGTTCGTCGGCGATCGGGAAGTGACCATTGACCGCATCGAGAGTAACGATTCGGAGGAGTCGGCGGCCATCATATACGCGGCGATTCCCGCGATCGCTCAGGCCGGTCAATACGATTTGGCCGTCGAGGTGGAAAAGGACGGTCTGTGGCAGCAGGCGGTGTTGCACGGCGCCTTGATGATCGATGCGCCGATTCATTTCGATCGTCTTTCGCCCTTATGGGGTCCGATCACCGGTGGTACCGTGGTGACGATCACCGGTGAAGGTTTCGAACCGGGTAACACGGTTATCGACGGTTTGAAGATTCAGGTAGGCTCGCTTCCGGTACGTAGCATCGAAGTGCTTTCCACCCGTTTGCTACGTATAACCACGCCGCGTGGTGTACCGGGTCCACACAATGTCTACGGTCAGGATCGTTACGGCAATACCACCGAGCTGGTGGACGGCGAGGGCTTTGGTTATGGTCTGAAACAACTGGCGGCCATCAGCCCCGCCCTGGTGTTTCCCACCGACATCTGGATCGATCACGACACCGGTGTGGCCATCACCAACGGTGGCTTGCTCAGCCAGGGTTACGAGCTACAGCAGGTTGGCGGTGTCAACTTCCCCGATACCACCCGTGCCGCAACTTTCGATGTTCAGGACCCCTACAAGCCGTTGCTGGTCGGCGGTGAGCAGGCCTTGCCTTCGGGTGCGGACGGTCGCCAACAGGTGTTGCTCAAGGCCGCGGCACTTCAGGTTGGCGCGAACGGCAATCTGAGTGATGAGGAGAAACGCCTGGTGGAGGCGCAAGCGTCGCGCGACTTCGCCATTGCGCTGGATTCGATTCGCATCCAGCCGGTGGTCGAGCTCGAAGAGAACGTAGATCGCAAGCGTCTCTATGTTGCCAGCGGCAATGGCGGTGTGGCGCGCCTCAACCTCGATGAACAAAACGGTCTGCAGTTCATCCACGAAGAAATCCCGCAGGAGCGCAACGCGCTGGTAAGCAGTCTGGTCAAGCAGGGTCACAGTCTGTTTGCCGGTTACGTTAAGGGTAGCGATCCCAAACCGCCGCAGATAGAGACTTGTGCCTTTGGCGCTGCCAGTAATGGACCTGGCGGTCTCGCGCTGAACTACATGTCGCTTCGGGATCCGGTGGTCATGCCTGGCCTGGCGCCGACCGGCGCCACCCTGGCCGTGCTGGACCGGGGCTGGCTGTATTCCGGCGGCAGCCAACCGCTGGGTGCTTGGAACTCGCCCTGTTTCCCCGCGTGGGAGACGTATTCGGCAAAACGTCCCGCCGGCGGTAACAGCGTCGTTGCCGTGGATCTGTTCGACCCCGCGCTGCAACGCAGCTATGTGTTCGAGGGCAATGTCCTCGATCTGTTGAGCTATGGCGAGTATCTCATCGCTGCCGTCGGCAATGTGGGCGTGGAGATCTTCCACAAAGATCGCCCGGAGCAGCGGGCACGGGTGGCGATAGATACCGAGTTGCAACAGCAGGCCGGACGGGCGGTCAGGCTGCGTCGTTACGGCAGTCTACTCTATGTCGCCTCCGATACCGGTATCGTGGTGCTGGATATCAATCGGCCCATGGCGCCTCGGGTCGTCTCCGCGGGCAACCTTGAACAGGTCGAGGGTCTGGATCTTTACAAGGACAGGCTGGTGGCCGGTGGCGGTGACAGCGGCTTGCGTATCTTCGAACTGCCCGGCGCGGTGGTCAGTGACGCCAGCGTGGCCCCCGATGGCCGACTGTCCACGGACCCGGCGCACAAGCTCGTCATCGACTTCAATGAACCGGTAACGCTGGAGTCGCTTCAGGTGCCCGGTGCCGTGACACTGGCGTCGCTCGATGCCCAGGCCGGCAGCGAAACCGTCGTGCCGATTACCATCGGCAATCTGGACGGAACCGCCGACGGGGCCACGCGCTTCGAGTTGACGTTCCAACGCACCGCGGGCCAGGCAATGCGCCTGTCGGTCGCCGATGCCCGCAATGTGCGGGGAGGCGGTCTGTGGGCACCCTTTAGCCTGCATTTCGATATGACCGACGAACCGGCGCTGCAGCCGACCATCCGGCGTATCGAAAACGGCGCCTTCCATCATTCCCGTCAGGATGCCATCACGATCCACGGCAGCGGCTTCCGTGCCGCGGGTCTGCAGGCCTATGTGAATCAGTATCCCGTCTCGCTGAACTGGATCGATGAGAACACCGTAGAGATTCCGGCCGGTGCACTCGATCTCTTGCCATTGGCACCCGGTCAGCATCACCTGCGCCTGGATGACAATGGGCTGCGCGCGGAATGGCCGGGCGCATTGGTGGCCGGTGAAGACTCGCCGCTGGATCAGGTCAGTTTCTCCATAACGCCGGACGCCGCCGACAAACGTGGAGGCGAAGTGGTCGAAGTGGTGGCCGGTGAGAAGGTCATCCTGCCGGGCACGCGAGTCGTGTTGCGGGCGCGTCACGGTGCTACGGAAATCTATACCGGACGGAGCCCCTTCGACGAGGTGCTGGGCGAAGAGACCATCGATCTGCAAGATAACGTGGTCGAGCTGGATCGTTTCGAATTCGCAGTACCCGGCGTGGTCGATCCGGATATCTACGGCGTCTATCTGCGCATCCCCTCCGGTAGCGGCGTCGAAGAGGTGCACGTCGGTGACATCTCCTACACCCTGGGTAAAGGCCTGGGCATCGATCTGCCCAATTATCCGCCCATGGCCATCGGGGCCGCTCAAGCGGTGGGTGACCTGCTGTATGTCGGTGTGAAATCCGGTAGCAGGCCGCGCAGCGACAACCGCTTCCTGATGGAGGCGGGCATGGAGATTTATGACATCGCGCTTTGGGAGCGTCCGGTGCGTCTGTCGCAACTGCCTCTGAGCCGTCCCGTTTTGGGACTCGAGGTGCTGGACGACCTGATGATGCTGGCCAACGATCTCGATGGTCTACGGATCGTCGATGTGGCCGATCCCACACGGCCGTTGCCGGTCACCCAGTTGACCCTGCCTGGGCATCGTGCCACCGACGTGGCGGTGCATCGCGCGCGCCGCCTGTTGGCGCTTTCCGCAGCCAATGACCTGGGTACGGGATACATCCGTTTCTTCTCGCTGGCCCAGGACGAGTTCGGTGCGGCCGACGGTTATCCCAACATTGCCTTCGATCAGGATCCGCAGGGTGAACAGTCCCTGTCCGGGCAGCCGCTGGATATGCAATGGTTGGACGACAAGCTCTATGTGATGTTCAAGCGTGATGGCGCACTCTATTTAGCGGTCTTCTCCAGTTTCGGTGACAACCCCGTTGTAACGGTGCAGCGCTTGCCGCGTACCGAAGGCGTTTCTTCATTGGATGCGCCGTCGTTGCGGGTTCAGCAAGGACTGCTCAGCGTGAACACCGGTCAGGATTTCATGCTCTTCGAGCGTAACGGCGAGGGGCGCTTCGAGGCCATCTATTGGCAGGCCAACGAGGACGACGACAAGGGCAGCGAACTGCTGAATGTCGGCGGCAGTGTCATGCAGGCCCAGAACGGCGGCGTGAGAGTCAACACCAATCCCTACCTGGCGATTGCCTCGGTCACGCCGGCCTCCGGTAGTACCCTCGCGGGCGACGAGGTGGTGGAAATCCGCTTCAACAACCTGATCAATACCGATGTGACCCACCTGACGGATAACATTCTGATTCAGGACGGTGGCGGCCAGCCGGTGCCCGGCAGTGAACTCACGGGTATCAACACGCTGTACGGCGGCATCGTTCAGGTGAGCGTTAGCGGAGACTACAGCGGTCCCGTGAATCTACAGATCGGAAATCAACTGCTGGATTTGGCCGGCCATCCGCTGCGTCAAACCATGGCCTTGACCTATCAGCGACAGGTCGGTCAGCGACCGACGGTCGATAGCGTGGCACTGATCACCAACGACGGCCCGGCGGGCCATTACTTCCATGCCGACGGCAGCGAGCGCGCGTTGATTCGCGGCGGTAACTTCGGCGGAGATGCGGCACAGATCGAGATACTTGTCGGCGAAACGCAGATCGCCGCAGAAAACATCGACAGCGTCAGTGACGACCAGATCGTCTTCACCATGCCCGATCTGCAGGCCGGTTCCGCCAGTCTGTCCTTGCCTGTCCGGGTGACCCGTGTCGACCAGGGTCTGAGCTATCTCCGTTACGGCGCGATTACCATCCTGCCGCAGATCGAGATCGATGACCTGCAGCCGCATACCGGTCCGCCCCGAGGCGGTAATCACGTCAGCATCTATGGTCGCGGCTTCAGCCATAACAATATCGTCAAGTTTGCAGGCGCCACCGCGGGCGACCTGCGGGTCTTCAGCAGCAATCACATTCGAGTCCGTGCGCCGGCCGGTAGTTTCGGCAACGCAGCCGTTACCGTCGAAAGTACCCTGTTCCCCGGAGAGATCAGCGTCTCGCCTATCGATTACTTCTATTCCGGCAGCAGCACCGGTAGCGTCAATCTGCCGTCCGACAAAGCGGCCCCGGTGGCGGCCATCGCCCTCAAGGATCAGGTGCTCTATGCCGTAACCGGTGGCGGTTTTGACGTCATCGACGAACAGGGGCGTACGGTCAAACGCCTGAGTAGCACCACGGCCCGTTTGGTGCTGGCCGATACCTCGGATCCGGTGAATCCGGTGATCCTGACCAAAGCGTTCGCCAACACCGAAGAGCCGTATCACTTGGATGTGAAAAACGGCCTATCGCCGGACGGCTTCGTGGATCTGGCCATCGAGGATCGCAATCTGCTGGTGGTGGGCGGCGACCGCTTGTACCACTTCGACCTGACATTGCCCGCCGATCCGCTGTTGCTCAACAATCGCACGCTAAACGGCGGTACTGCCGGTGTCGCCATCGGCGACGGTATGCTCTATGTCTCTACGGCTGCGGGCATCGAGATCCACCGGATCGATCAGGCACAGCGCCTGGTCCATGTGGGGCGTCTCACCCAACAGCAGTTGCAGGGCGTACCGGGCAAACTGTATCTCGATGGTCGGCATTTGTGGGTGGTATTGCCCGGCAGCCGCCAGGTCGTTGCCCTGGAACTCAGCAGCGGAACCTATCAGCGCGAGGGTTCCATCGATACCACCGATCTCGCCGGTAACCGCTTCCGCCCGGACGATGTCTTCGTCCACGGCGACAAGGTGCTGGTCTCCGGTGGTGCAACCGGTACTGTTCAGCTGTATCAGCAGTCCACGGGTACCGACTACGCGCCGCTGACCGATCTGAAGCTTGCGTACCTGGTACGCAACGGCGATCTGTATGCCGGTGACCTGCGTCTCGTGGGTCAGACCCTTTATGTCGCGGCCGGACAGGGCGATGTGCAACTGTTCGATATCTCGGCCTGGCTCGATGATCGGCCGAACGATGCGGTGACGCTCAAAAATTATTTCAGCGTGACCGGTAACGTCAATGCGGTGGCCTTCAGTCCGGCTGCGGTGTATGCCGGTACCACCTTCGTGTATGCCGATGGCCAGCCGGTGGAGAATCCGCTGGAGGACGCCGGAACCGCGAATCATCTCGGCGGTGCGCTCAATACCATCGCCATCGAAGATCTGTTGATCACCGATCAATGGCCGCGGGTTTCCGGACGCCTGCCGGTGGATGCAGCGGTGGAGGTCCAATTCAATCGCGTGCTCGACTACGGTCAGATCCAGGGTCAGGGCGGCACTTTGATCGAGGTCACCCTGGATGGCGTGCCGGTCAGCGGATTCGTGTCCCAACAGGTCAACAACGACGGATCGCGACTGGTGTTCCGGCCCCAGGGCGCTCTGGAGGCGGACAAGGAATACCAGGTTGTCGTGTCGGCGGCCGTGCGCGATCTGCACGGCAGAGAACTGGAGAACGATTACCGCTTCCGCTTCGTGGCCGAACCGGCGGTGGTGCCCGAGATCCTTTCCATCGAACCGCGCAGCGGCAGTTGGCGTGGCGACGGTGAGATGGTCATCCGCGGTGCGGGTTTCGATACGACCACCGAGGTGGAGATCGGCGGCCGCGTGGTTGCGCCGTCCGATGTGCTCAGTCTCACTGCCGAGCAGATAACAGTTCGTGTGCCGGGTCTGGTCGCCTCTCCGGAGAACAATCGACTGGTCGGCGTGGCGGTGCGCAATGGCGGCTTCGAGGACTTCCAGGCCGGCGCCTTCACTTACATTGCCGATCCGACAATCGACAAAATCGGCCGCTACGACCGGGGAACCGGTTTGCTCAGCACCGGACAAAAACGCTTCCTGTTCAATGCCGGCGAATTCATCGGTATCCAAGGGCGGGGACTGGGTGTCGCCACTCGGATTCGGGTTAACGGTAAGGAAGCGCTCAACGCCAGGGTGGAACAGGCGGGTCTCATTAGCGTCCAAGTGCCTGACGATACTTTGGGTGGTTTGACCGTAGAGCTCAGCAACACCGGCTTCGGCACCGATACCGTGCGGGATACCGGGCTGGTCGTCGAGATCGATAGCGGTCGACGTCTGGACGACGTCAACTACACCGCGCATCGGGGTGATCTGTTGGCAACGGCCTCGGGCAACGAGGTCAGGCTGTATAGCCTGCGCGACAGTACTCAGCCGTTGTTGCTCTCCAAGGTTGGTGCGAGTGGTTCGGTACAGGGCTTGGCGCTGTCGGACGGTTATCTTGCCGTCATGAGCGGTAGTCGTCGCGATGTCGAGATTTTCGATATCGCCAACAGTTATGCGCCAGAGTCCGTCAATCGATTCGAGAATCGGCGCAATCTGGCGCTGCACTCGCTGCGGCTTTCCGACGACACCGTCTATCTGTTGGAAGGCAGCACCTTGCACTACGCCAATGTTCATGCCGATGACATGGCGACGGTGGAATTGGCCGCCGAGGGTGAACCGGCACTGGTTGGATTGGGTGTCAGCGAACGTGCCCTGTGGGTATTGCACCCCGATCGACTGGAGGCGAGAGATCTGGGTCAGCCGCAGTTGGTGCGCGGTAGCCATCCTCACGGGATGAGTGCTGTATCCGGTCTGCGGGTGATGCCGGGCAGGGTGGTGATTACCGGCGACGATCGTCTGCAGTTGTTGAATCAGGCGCCGCTCGCCGCCGGTATCGGTGATCCGTTGATCGGTGAATTACCTCTCGCCGCGGGTACCTCGTCACGTCTGGCCGTCAACGGCGAACTCATGGCCAGGTTGAGCACGAACCTCATCGAGATCTTCGACCTGGACGTGGGTGACGACCGTGCCCTCAGTCTCGAACCCGTGGCCCGCGTCCGAGCGTCCAACACGCACGCCGGTTCGCTGCGTTGGATCCGGTTTGTGGGCGATAGGCTGGAATGGCAGGTCAACAATCAGTATCACAACGCCCTGATTCCGCTGGTCAACGCCTATGATCTGCTGCCTTCGCAAATCGCTGCGCAAGACGAGCGCTTGGCATTGCGGGTCAAAGGTGGCGCCGATGCCTGGCGCATCGCACGGTTCGCACCCGTGGCCGCCTCCACCAATGGGGCCGTTGCGGGCGCCAATGTGCTCGAAGGCGAACAATTGCAGTTCGTACTCCAGGGGGATAGCTACCAGTTGGGTGAGTTCTATGCTGTCCGTGTGACCGAACAACCCGACAATCCCATTGCCGGGGCGTCGGTCAACATCGATCTGCCCTGGAGCGTGACCACCGAAGCATTGTTCGGTCTGGCACCCATCAGGGTCGATCGGGTTATGCCCAATACGGTGGCCGCCGGGGTTGCGAATCACTTCGTGGTACTCGGTCGACAGCTGCAACTCACCGAAGAACTGCGTCTGGGCGATGTCATCCTCGGTTCCGGCCAATTCAATGTCGATGCGGCCGGCCATCAGCTGAACTTCAGTGCGGCTATCGGGGTGCTGGGGCTGCAATCGCTGCAGTTGGCCCAACCTTCACAGCGCGAGGTCATGCCCGCCGCCGTGGCGGTGGTCGAGCCGTTGGCCGTCAATGGCGTGAGTTCATCCAACGGTGCCGGCGCCGATCGGGTGAGCGATGCCGGTGGCGACCGCGTGACGGTGACCGCCAATGGACTTTCCGCGGGTATTTCCGTGCACTGGCTGAGCAACGAGGACGGTGTGGTTCCGGGAAGCCATAACCAGGTCGATTACCAGCTGTTTGCCGATCGTGTGGAGTTCATCGCACCGTCGGGCGTCGCAGGTAGATCCTATCGTGTCGCCCTGTTGCGCGAAGCAACCGGGGAGCAGTCGCTCTCCGATGCCGGTCAACCCTTGCTGGCGATCGATGACAGTGCTCCCGTGGTACGGGTGGTGCAGACGCTGGGATACTTCGATCCCCTGGTCCTGGAGAGTGCGGAGCCCATCAGGGCAAGCGCCGTGCAGGTGATCAAGACCTTCCAGGATTACGATAATCATGATTCGCCGACCCTGGACGTCACGCACCGATTCGAGCCGTTGCTCGAGCAGGGTAATCGTCTGATTCTGCGTCTGCTTCCGGGTATGAGCCTCGAGCACAATGCGAAATACGATGTGATGATCACTGGACTGCGGGATCATTCCGGCAATACCGCGTTGGATGTCGACGGCAATCCTGCTGAGGTCTACACCGGTGTATTCCAGGCAGACGATCTTTTGCCACCGTCGCTCGATAGCATCCAGTTGGTCGATACCGCCGGTGATGTACCCGTCACTGTCGCCACCGAGTTCAAGCGCGGTAGCGCCTACAGCCTGGCGGTCACCGCCCAGGATAACTTCGTTGGTGCCGACAAACTGCGTTATCGCTACCGCGTTTCCAGTGACGGCGGCCTCAGTTTCCGCACCGACTGGATAACCGCGACGGACGGTCTGATCGATCTCGACATCACGGACGATTACCAGAGTCTGTACCTGCTGCTACGTGTGGACGACGGCAACAACAGCATCGACAAAGGCTATTCGGCGCTGGTGATCGATCCGAACATCACTTTGTCCAGCGATGTCGGCCGTCCCGGGTTCCTGACGGATCCGGACATGGTCGAGGAGATGACCCGGGTCAGACTGATATTCAATCTCGATGGCGATCTGGAACTGATTCGCAGCGTGCAGATCAAGGTCCAGGAAGGCGGTCCTTGGCAAAGCGCCGACTACAACGCCGGCGAGGGGCAGGCAAGTCTGAATTATCTCAATCCCCGTCTGGAGACGTTGCTGGGCGAGGGCGATCCGAAAGTGGCCGTCGATATACCGGTGGCCTTGCGTGTCGGCTTCGGTATTCCGGGCCGGGAAAGCTATATCCGCTTCGACAGGCAGTACACACTGTTGCCCGACAGCACGGCGCCGGAACTCGAAATCGTGGCACCGGCGGACGGTGAGTTCATTCCGCGCGGCAAGACGGTGGACGTTTTGCTGAAGAGCTTTGACCGCTACGGTATCGACTATGTCGAGCTGTGTCTGAATAGCACGGCGGCCCCGGATCCTTTCGTGGACGGTGCCGCCTGCAGCAGGTTGCCGAATCCCAACCGGTTCAGCTTCACGGTGGCGGACGATGAATCGGCGACACAGGTGATCCACGCCCGCGCTGTCGACCTGAACGGTCTTGCCAGTCCGGTGGCCAGTGTGTCGCTGCAGCCGTACGATGCCCAGGACTTTGCACCGGAGTTGTCCCTGTTGGCCCCCGGTAATGGCGACGGCTTCCATGGCGGCGAACCGCTCACGGTGCATTTGGAGATGCGCGGTCTGACCCGGGCCAGGTTGTTCTTCGACATCGGTGGGGACAGCGGTAATCCCGCCAACCCGTCACAAATCGATGTCACCCGTGGTGTCGATGATCCGGAGGTGGTTGATGTGGCAACCACGATACCGGACGTTGCCACGAACACTGCCGTGGTATTGCGCGCCGAGGCCGACGTCGACGGTATCACCCTGCGTAGCGAGCGTTATCTCAACGTCGTGGCCGACAGCGGCATCGATCAAACAGTGGCACTGCAACTCAAACCGGCCGCGAGGATACTGAGCGGTACCGAGTTGTGGCTGACGGCCGGGTCTCCCGAAGGCATGGATGACTTCAGCGACGACTCCCGTGTCGACGTAACCGATCCGGCCGATACCGGCGTTTCGGTCAGCTTGCCCATGGATGGGCGTCTGCATCGTCTGCCCGTCAATACCCTCGGCGACCAAGTGGCGATAACGGCGACCCTGATGGATCGTTCCGGTCACAGCAAGACGTCCGATGCGTCGCTGGAGAAGCTGAGCTATCTCAGCGGTGTCGACGAGACACTGTACGGCGTGGACGATCCGAACTACCGCCTGTTCCGGGCCGTAATGCTGCCGGGCCTCTCCACGGATCTGCTGTGGGGCGAGAATTATCGTGACGGCGGCTACCGCATCCGTGGCGAGGCGTCGGTATTCGAGATCGGACCGAGCGGCACCCTCGAACATCTCAGCTTCACGGGTAGCGGTCTGCTCGCTCAGGTTCGTATCGACGGCGAGAACTGGCTGCGTTTCTGGCCGCTTGCCGATGGCCAATTGGGTGATGCTCAGGAACAGCGCATCTATGGCGATGTCGTCGGGGGCAGCGGTGACCTGTTGTATCTGCAGTACGGTCGATTGGTCAGCGCGCTGCAATTCACCGGCGACCGGCTGCAGCCGCTGGCGGGCTTCACCCTCGATGAGCCGCCTGTCAGCGCCTTGGTCGCCGAACAGCGCTTGGTGGTGCTGAGTGCCGATGGCGTGCGGTTCATCACCCCGACAAGCGGCGAACTGCCCGCTTTGGATGTCACCGGGTTTGTCGCGTTGCCCGGCAAGCGCGGTATCGCCCTGCAGGGTGATCGGTTGCTGAGCTGGGACGATCAAGGCCAGGCAGTGATGCACCGTCTGGACACCGATGCTCAATCACCGGTACTCAGCGAGCTTGGCGCACTGGCGGTTGACGGAGTCATCGAGCGGGTCACCTGGGACGGCGAACTCGCCTGGTTGCGGGTTTTCCGTGCCGACAGCGGACGTCATTGGGAGGTCTGGCAAGACAATGAGCGCTTGGGTGCCCTGAGTTCGGTCGCCGATGAACTCTTGATCGGTACCGGCAGGCTCTACTGGCTGAGCGACAGCGCCAGCGGCGGTGTTATCGAGAGTCGTGCGCTGGCGCCCGTGGGTGCGAGCGCAACGCCGGCCATGGCGGTGCACATGCTGCCGTTCGGCGCCTTGATCACCGGCGACAGCGGCGCTGCCACATTGGGTGCACAGCAGTTCCATCTCACCGACGGTACGGGCAAGCGGATTGCGGCGCAGCCTATCTGGTACCAGGGCGAGCTCGACACCTACCTGGGCGCTTCACCGGCACCGGGTGCGGCCTGGTTCGTGCCCGAACGGGCTTTGGCAGACACTTTGGATGTTCACGTCGCGGACCACACCGGCACCGCCACGCAGCAGTTGGTACTGACCCTGACGGGCTCCGGGGCGGCACCCAATGTCGTATTGCCGTCCGATGCGGCGCAAATGGTCCGTGGGGTTCGTGTGCCGACTGCACTGTCGTTCCCCGCGGATGCGCGGCCTGGCGCACTCCCGCTGCAATACGGCGATGTCGTCCTGCCGGCAGTAACGGGTTTGGCGGGTAATGCCCACCATTGGCTACAACTTCCCGATACCGAGGATACCTTCGGTTTCGATCTCGACATCGATGGCCAGGCAAATACCCGAAACCTGACCTTGGTGGACAACGGCGCAGCCGCCACCGTGGTGATCAGCGGCGTTCAGAACAACCAGTTGTTGGCCGAAGGCGAGCGATTGCTACTCGACTACGAGGTATTGGATCAGGGGCATACGCTGAAGTATGTCGAACTCAGCCTCAGTGACTTCAATGGCAATGTCTTACTGTCGCTGCCCGTACGGGGTCGGCAGGGAACGCTCCAACTTCCATTGCCCGCAGTAGCGGTTCAGGACAACTTCTACATCACCGTCCGCGCCTATCTGGACGACGATTACCGCTATAGCGAGAGCCGCGTCGGCATCCGTGTGGCACCGCGCCATACCCTGCCTCAGATCGCGCTCGAAGGCCTGCCTTCGTTGCTCTATGCAGAAAGCGACCTGATCCTGGCCGTCACCGGCGCCGAGGCCGGCGATTACCAGGTGACCAGTCGCGTCTACGACAACGACGGCAATCTGTTGTTCGCCGGTGGCGACCGACTGGGTGAGACCCTGCCGCCGGATATCGCCGGCATAGAGGTCGTGGTCACGTTGTCCGACGGTTTCGGTAATCTGCGCGAGCAACGCTGGACCGCCCAGGTGGCGGATCCGCTGCGGGTGGTCGCGGCGGCCGAGAGCCTGGCCTTCGACGCCTTCCTGCCGGGTGTCGGTAACTATTGGTACAGCCAGGGCCGCGCGCTCTACGACCGCAACGGCCAGGTGCGCGACATGGATGGCCCCATTACCGCACTGGCCCATGTGAATCGCTATCTGCTGACGGCGATTCGGGGCTTCGGGTTGTCGTTGCTCGATCCCCATGACGGTTTCGATGTCGTCACGCATTACCCGCAGGGCGGCACCACCACCCATATGGCGGCGAGCGATACTGCCTTGATCGGTGCGGGTGGTCGTCGAGTGCAGGTGTTCTCGGTTCAGGGCAGCGATATCAGCTTGGTCCGAACCCTGGATCTCAACCACGATGTGCTGGATGTCCATCTCTTCGGCAAGCAGTTCCTGGTACTCACCTCGGGCCGTCTGCTGCATTTGGATGCACAGGGCAACACGCTCGCGAGTTTCGATGGCAGCGGTTTAACGGCGCTGGCCGTACAGAACGGCCATATCTATCTCGCCGATGCCCAGGGCAGATTGCATCGACTGGACAGCGGCCTGCAGGGCAATCCATATCAGCTCGATGTGAGCGCGGAGCGCCTGATCCCGATCACTGGCCGTTTGCTGGCGCTGGATGGCTCCGTTGGCCGACTGCAAGTGATCGAGACCGCCAGTGGCTCGGCCATTCAGCGCTCGGCCCAGTGGGTGCTACCCATGGGAGATACCGCAGCGGCGGCACAACTCGCGGCCGGTCGCATCTGGCTGGGCGGCCGAACGGGTCGAGTATTGGATATCGTCGGCGGTGACGGCACCTTCGTCGGCCTGTACGACAGCCAGCGCAATGGCGAGCCGGTGAGAGGCAGCATTCAGGATTTGGTAATGGCCGACGGTCGCCTGATTGCGGCGGCGACCAACTATGGTGTCAGCCTCTTTACCGAACAATCACAGGGTGAATGGGCGCACGGCATTTATCCCAGCCAGCCCTTCACCCAACCGGCATCGCGGGTGGCGGCCGGTGGCGGTTACTACTTCCTGTTGCAGAATCAGCAACAGCGGGTCCAGGCGTTGCGGGCCTCCGATCTCTATGCCAGCACCGTGTTCAATGCTTTGGCGGTAGCGGACATCGCCGTGACCGGCAGCGAGTTGGTGGCGGCCGTGGGTGGCCGACTGCATTTGGCCGGGATCGGTCAGTTCTCCAGCCAGCGCACGATCGAGGTGTCCACCGACACCATCGTCTCCCTGGCGAACCATGGCCCCTTGGTGATCGCGGTTACCGATGCGGGCCGGGTCTTCATGGTGGATACCGCCGATGCCGGTTCCGCGTCCGAGCGGGTGATGGAACTGACCGGCTTCACCGGCACGGGTATCAGTCAACCGCTGACCAATGGCGATTATCTGTACTATCTCAACGCCGGTATTTTGCAGCGGCTCGATCTGCACGGCTTCTCCGTCACTTCGGCGGGGCTGCCCGCCGCGCCATTGAAGATGGCATTGGGTAACGGGCTGCTGTGGTATGTCAGCGCGGCCAATCCCGGTTATCGGCTCCAGGCGCTGGATCCTTACACGCTGACCCAAGTGGCGGATACACAGTTTGCGTTGAGTCATCTTCCCAGCGCCATGGCGCTCGAGGCGGATCGCATCGCGATCGGCGCCGGTTCGGATCGTCTGCAGTTATTGCGACTACCCTTCTCGGCAACCGCTGCCGTGCGCAGCCTGCAGCAGCCGGTCAAAGGCGGGTTGTTCGGCGCCACCGATCGCCTGGCCACCCGGCTGGACGGCACGGGTGTCAGGGCGGTCTCCTATCTGATCAACGATCGCGTGCAGGCCACTCAACACCGGCCGCCCTTCAATCGCCTGCTCGCCATCCCCGGCGATCTGCCCAACGGTCAGCCGTTCCATCTGGTTACCGAAGTGGAGCTGCATGACGGTCGGGTGATGCGTTCGCAGCCGCGCAAGCTGTACCTGCAGTCTGAAAACAGCGTCCAGAACAGCTTCGATGTGGTGCTGACCTTGGCGGAACACAGCTGGGCCCCGGATCCCTTCACCGTCAAGGCCGAAGTGGTGGGCAGCAGCCAGCCGCTCCAGTTGGTGGAGTTCCTGCTGGCCGACGATCCCGCGGGTCCGTGGCAACAGATCGATCAGCAGCAAGGGCCTGTCTACCAGGTATCGGTGAACTACGGTACCGAATACAGCGGCTATTACGTCAAGGCGCGCGCCGTGGATGTGTTCGGCAATGTCGGCGAATCCGGTGCACAGCGCTTCTATCGTCATCAAGACAACCTGGCGCCGTCGTTGACCACGACACTTGGTGGCCAGGCGGTCTACCCGGATCAGAACCGGGCCGTGGCCGGGTACCCCTATACGCTTTCCATCAGCACCCAGGACGAGGGCAGCGGGATTCAGCGCGTGCTGCTCAGCCGTGACGGTGCCGTCGTGGCGGCCGCGTACGATGGTGCCGTCCTCAACTATGTCGTGCAGGATCCGCAGGCGGGAACCCACGGTTACACCCTGGAGGTGGTCGACAAGGCAGGCAACCGGATCAACGAAACCTTCGACGTGGTCGTGATCAATGACAATCACCCGACGGTGAGTGCGCTCAATGTGCCCGGCCAGATTCGCGAACAGAGTGGCTTCAGTGTCCGCCTGACCGCCAACGACGATGTTGCACTGGAGCGTGTCGAGTTCGACTGGAACGGTTTCACTCGGTCCTTCGCCCTGAATGGCGTGGAGAACCTCAACAATCGCAGCTTTGACCTCGACGATCGCCGGACCGAGAGGGTCAGCGGGTCGGTATCGGAGGTATTGAGCATCCGGCTGATCGATACGCGAGGCAATACCACCCTACGTAACGAAAACATCACCATCATTCCCGACACCGCGCCGGATATCGGCCGCATGAGTATCGGTGTGCCCGGTATGAGTTTCTATGGCGGTCCGGTCACGGTGACCGTCGGAAATCTCGGTGCCGTGGACGATGCGACTACCGGCCTCACGGTGAAGATCCTGCATTTGGGAGATCAGCCGGAAGAGCTCAGTAGCTTCACGCGTCATCACCAATGGCAGGACAGCCACAGCCACAGCTTCCGTCTGCCCACGGCGGCGCAACCCAACGACACCTACCGCGTGCAAATCGTGGCGATCGATGCGCTGGGTCAACAGGCGAGCAGTGACGTATATAACATCGTGCTCACTCAGGCACCGAACCTGATCCGATTCCATGCGGTTGCGCCGGGAGAGAATGCTTCGGTTATCCGGGTGGGTGACATGCCGGCTTATCGGATCGAGGTGTTGGATGCCGCATCCCGTCCGGTTGCCGGTCAGCAGGTGCGCTGGACGCTGCGTGATCCTGCCAACGGCTCCACCAGCCACCTCGCGACGACGAGTTCGGATGTTGCCGGACACGTCGCCATCCAGTTGAACACCGCTCGCAAGGCTCGCCCATACCAGCTGCGTGCCGAACTGGTCGACTTCCCGCTGATCGCCATTGCCGAGCTGGCTCTGGAAATCCGGCCCGGTGATACCGCAAAACTGCTTGCGGCTCGGCTGTCGGCAGTACCTGCGGGCACGGTATTTGACGTCACCGTCACCGCCTACGACAGCCAGTTCAACCGGGTTAACGATGACAGCAGCACACATTATGCTTTGCAGTTGCCCCCGGGCTTCGCGTTCCAGCCGGCCGATCATGTCACCGTATCCAATATTGCCGCGGGCGGTCACTCGGTGGAGCGGGGTGATGTCGCGCTCGTTGACGGCCAGGCAATAGTCCAGGTCACAGCGGCCCCGCTGGCCGGTGACTATCCGTTGCAATTGCTCCCGCCGGGTGGGGTAACGACCTATTACGACCAGCACGGCAATGGCAGCAGTCCGGTTGCCACCAATGCGTTGCCGCTCACGGTCATCGGTGCACAGCCGGTATCGCTGGGCTTCCTCGACGAACACGGTCAGCCTCAGTCACAAGGCGAAAGTGCCGAGTATGGCGTGAAACACCAGGTGCCGGTGCAATTGGTGCTCTTGGATGTCTACGGCAACCGTGTCACCCGGGTAGGCGATGCCGCGGCTAACTTCGGTGTGGATCTCGTGATCGACGGCGCGGCCGCCATCAATGGCCAGGTAGGCGCAACCTCCGTGATGTTGGATCAGGGGGCGGTATGGCTCGAGATTACGGATTCCCAGTTCGAATCCGTCGTCCTCGGCATCGCCGGTGTCGATGCGGCCCTTGGCGCTATCGACTATGGTGCCGAATTCCGTATCACCTTCAGTCGCCAGCCGCCGGAACTGGCGTCAGTCACCATCGACGCGGGTTATGGCACCGACTTGAAGGCGCTGTTCGAATTCGACGAGCCCGTGCAACCGAGTGGTGCCGGCCAACTCGTGAGCATGAGTCGCAGCGGTGTGGCTGTGGCCGGCGATGCCGAACTGCAGACCGAGACAGTCACTTTCACCCCGACCTTCGACTTCGAGTTGAATCGTTGCTATGAGTACAGCACCACGGGTTCCGTGCTCGAAGGCGTAGCCCGCAACGATGCGATCAGGGACCAGCAGGGAACCGTATGCGCGCCCCATGTGATGATCGACAAGCAAAGCCCGCTACAGGTCGTCGAGGGCGGCACCGTGACATTGCCGATTCTCTTCGGTAACTCCGTTAACTATTGGAGCATCAGCAACGGTCGGGCCTATTTGGATGATGAAGAGCAGGGCTTTGACTGGCGCCACTACAGCTCGAGTCGGAGGGTGCAAGTGCCCGTCTACTCCGAGCGAGTCGAGACCGACTTCAACGATGGCGATGTCGTTGAGCTGCGTCTCGGCGGCCATCTCAATAATGTCGGCACCCTTCGGGTGGCCAACCGCTTGCAGCTGCAGGTGTTCATACCGGAAGCCGATTTTGATGAGGACGGGCTGTCCAACGCGGTAGAGATCGCGACCCAGGGTCTGGATCCCGCCAACAACAACTCCGATGGCGACAGCGTACCGGATGGTGAAGACGATCTGGACAACGACGGCCTCAGCAATGCCGACGAGGTGGCGCATGGCACGCTACTGCACGACGCCGACAGTGACAACGATGGTCTGAGCGACGGCAGCGAGGTGCGTGTCCATCTCACCGATCCGCTGCTACGGGATACCGACGGGGACGGTCTGAGCGACGGTGCCGAGATCAGTAACATTCCGTCATCCAACCCGAATCTGAAAGATACGGATTCGGACGGTATCGAGGACGCTGTGGAGATCAATAACGGTCTGAATCCGCGTGATGCCTCGGACGCCGGTAAGGATGCGGATAACGATGGCCTCACCAATCTGGAGGAGGTTACCTATAACACCCGGATCCGTGATTCGGATTCCGACAACGATGGCCTGAGCGACGGCCATGAGGTCAACGTTCTGGGATCCAACCCCAACGATTGGGATACCGACGACGACGGCTTGCAGGACAATCAGGACATCGCACCCACGGTAGCCGATGCCGATGCCCCCAGCGTGACCATCGTGTCGCCCGCGGCCGATGCCTCGTTGCTCAAAGGGCAGACCGTCACGGTGGAGGTGGATGCCAGCGACGACGGTCGTGTGACCCGGGTCGACTTCCTGGTCAACGGTGCGCAAGTGCATTCGGACAACAGCGCACCCTATAGCTATGTGTTCGAACTCCCCACCGCCATCGACGAAGTGACACTGCAAGCGACCGCGGTGGACACCAATGCCAATCAGGGGGTCAGTCCCGAATTGACCATCGCCGTCGTCGACGATCCCATGACCACCGTTATCGGCCGGGTGGTGGATGCCGGTCATCAGCCGCTGGCCGGCGTTGAAGTCACCGCTCAGGGCCGCACTGCCCAGACGCAGGCCGACGGCAGTTTCGTCATTACCCAGGTGCCGGTAGCGCCCGGCGTGGTGTTGGTCAGTGCGACAGGTGTGCTGGGCAGCGAAACCGTTACCGCTTACAGCCTGCCGGTGGACCCGGTCTGGAGCGGTACCACCGACGTGGGCGACATCTTGTTGCAGAGCCGCACGGTGAAGGTGGGGTATTTCCATTCCTACAGCAATCAGGGTGCGGATTTCCAGCGGCAGATCATCGAACGTGCCGGCTTCGAGGCAATCAATGTGGGTGCATTCTCTAGCGCGGATCTATCCGAACTGGACATGCTGATGGTGGACACCACGGATTACCGATACTACGACAGTCGCTTCCGTTCCTATAGGCAGAAGGCCTTCGACTTCGTGGCAGCGGGCGGCGTGCTGATCCTGCACAATGAAATGCCCTATAACTGGGGACTGAACGATCTACCGGGAACGCCGGCCACATCGATCAGTCAGGATATCAATTCCTCTCGCAGTCGTTATTCGGAGCCCGAAGATCCGCTTTCCGAGATCGCCATAGGTCCGGCAGGGGAGTTTGGTCGCACCTACGCAAGCAACTCCGTATATGGCTACATTCCGCGTAGCGCCGTGGCGGAAGGCGTCACCATCGAGGTGCTCAAGGAAGAGCGTGACGACGGCCGCATCGCCGCCATCAGCTATCCCTATGGTGAAGGGCATGTCTATTTCAGCACGATAAGGCTCCACTATCTGAGTACCTCGAGTACCCACCACACCCGTTATGCGCCGAATGTGCTCAGCTACATGTACAACAAGACGCTGGTGGACAGCGACGGGGATGGGCTGAAGGATATCCACGAGTTCGACAACGGTACCAATCCCTTCGATCCGGATTCGGATCAGGACGGTCTGCTGGACGGGTTCGAAATCAGGTTCGGCTTCGATCCGCTCAATGACGAAGGTGCGACCGAACAGGATACCGACAACGATGGCCTGACCAACCGTCGCGAACAGGAACATCGGTCTCATCCGCATCGGTCCGATAGCGACAAGGACGGCCTGAACGATGGATTCGAAGTCGACGACTTCGGCTCCAGCCCCCGTTTGCCGGACAGCGATTTCGACCGTGTGATGGACAATGTCGAACGGTCTCGCGGCAGTGATCCCAATCATCCTGACACGGACCGTGACGGCGTGTCGGACGGAGACGAAATCTACACCTACAACAGCAATCCGACTCTGGCCGACACGGACGGTGACGGGTTATCGGACGGCTTGGAGACGGATAGTCGCTATTATTGGTTGAGTCCTACCAATTCCAATGACGCGGGCAGCGACCGGGACCAGGATGGATTGACCAACAAGCAGGAAATCCTGGATTACCAGACCGATCCGAATAATGCGGATCAGGATAACGACGGTCTGCTCGATGGCGAGGAAATCGCGCTCGGACTGGATCCCGCTAACAGTGATATGGACGGTGACGGTCTCCTCGATGGGGCCGACCACAATCCTGTCGATGCAGACTCGCTTGCCCCGAACGTAAGGTTGCTGGCACCGATAGCCGGTGATGTTTTGGTCCAGGGCCAGAAACTCACATTGACTGCATCGGCCGAGGATGACGGCCGGGTCGTGTCGTTGACTTTCCTCGTCGATGATGTCGAATTGGCGACCTTGACTCAGGTGCCCTATGAGTACCTCTATACGGTACCTTCCGCTGGCGAGATGATTAATCTGGAAGTCAGGGCGGTGGATACTGCCGGCAATGTCAGCAGCACTGGTCGTGTGTCGCTGTCTTTGGTTAGCGATCCGCTCACCTCCGTGACGGGTAGAGTGGTAGACGCGCTGGGTCAGGCTGTTGCCGATGTTACCGTCGATGTTGCTGGCCTTTCAGGTGTCACGGGATCCGATGGTCGTTTCATCGTTACCGGAGTGCCGACTACTGAGCTGGCTTATAAAGCGATTGCCAGCGCCATGTTCGGTAACGAGCAGGTCGACGCCATATCCGAGGCCTTCGTGCCGGTAAGGGGAGATGCTACCGATGTTGGGGATCTTCGTCTGACAACGACAGGTGTGGCGGCCTTGAATCCCGTCCCAGAGGCAGCGATAAGCTATACCGGCAGTATGTCCGTCTACGATACGCTGACCGGAGGCAATGGTTATAGCTGGAGTTCCGGTGGGGAAGCTGAAACCCATTCTGGTGGGTTGAGGTGGGCACACACTGTGGTGGTCAACGGGCGTGGTTACTACGCCCCCAATTCCTCGGTAAATACGCGTTTCTACAGTAGGGAACTCGAGTTTCCGGCAAACAGGACTGGTGATCTCGAGTATAGCCGTCGTGTTTATATTCCGGAGAATGATATCTATATCCGATACTTGGATGTGATTGAAAATACCGGAGACCAGGATCAGGCCGTTACAGTTGGGCTGAGTGGCAATCTTGTCGCGAGAGAGAACCGACAAATCATTGCCACCGAAAGGAACGAGTCTGCAGTAGACGGTGACGCCTACTGGGTGGTTGATGATAACTGCGATAATTGTGGCTCGCCTGCGGTTGGCGTTGTGTTCGCCGGCGATGCCGCCTCTGTCCGGCCCAGCAGCAGCACGCTGAGCAGCTATGGTGGCTATTCCGCTAATTACAACATCGCTATTCCGCCCGGTGAGCGCAGAGTGCTCATGACCTTCTTGGTTCAGAGCGATGATGTTGCCGAGGTGGTCACTCGCACCAAGGAACTCTTTGCGGATAGTTACTATCTCGAAGGCATGGTGGTCGAAGAGTTCGACCAACTCATCAATTTCCGGCATAGAATCGATTCAGATGAGGATGGTGCCTTCGATGCGGACGAGGTGCCGCTTGGCTTGGATCCTTACAATGAAGATACGGATGCCGATCAGTTGCTGGACGGCTTCGAGGTTCGCTACGGCCTGAATCCGCTGTCCGGTGCCGGCCTCGGTGAAACCACCGAAGATCCCGACCTCGACAACCTGAACAATCTGCGTGAGCAGGAGAACGGTTCAGACCCGTTCGAGGCGGATACCGATGGCGACGGGCTGCTGGATGGTGCCGAGGTCGATATTCACGGCTCGGATCCGACGTGGGACGACACCGATGGCGATGGTCTGAACGACTATGATGAAATCGCCTTCGGCACCGATGTCGCCAAGGAAGACGGCGATAACGATGGCCTTTCCGATCTGGAAGAGTTGTTCCGCCACCTCACCGATCCGAACCTATCGGATACCGATGGCGACAACCTGCCGGACGGCTTCGAGGTGCAATACGGCTTCAACCCGTTCTCCATTGCGGGAGAGGGTGAAGCTGCCATCGATTCTGACGGTGACGGCCTGAGCAACAGTCAGGAAGTCGGAACCGGCACCAACCCAACCAAGGCGGATACCGACGGTGACCAGCTGTATGACGGTTGGGAGGTCACTCGATACGACACCGATCCTTTGAAACCGGATACGGACGAGGGCGGCCGTTGGGATATCCACGAAGTTTTGGTCGATGGAACCGATCCCGATATGGCCGGGGACGACCTGGCACGTCTCTCATCCGATCAAACGCTCACCGATCAGAACGGGCGGTTCTGGCGTATAGATCAATGGCAGGCACTCATCGAATCGACGACGGGTGCGGCCACTTACTACGCCTTCGATCTTGAGGTCAACGGCACCGGTTACAGCAACAGCCACGAAGACGGTCGCGGGTTTACCAGCTATAACGAGGGGCGCGAGTTGCGTTCCTTTGCCCATAACATACACGGGCTGGTTGTAAGCCGTAGGGTGTTCGTGCCGAGCGCCGGTGATGCCTTCATCCGTTATCTGGAGGTGATCGACAATCCGGGCGAGCAAGCACGAGACGTCACACTGGAACTGCAATCGCGCTACAACAACAATGCCGGCGCCGTGACCAGCAGTGGCGATGACATTCTGGATGCCGACGATGACTACATCGTTCTGTGGGATACCGGTTATGCGAGTCGTCCAGCGCTTGCCCATGTGATTGCCGGGCCGTATCGCCGGGTTTCCCCGGACGATGCGACGGTACGCAACGGTAACGACTGGACCACTAGTTATAGCTTCACCGTACCGGCTGGCGGTCGCCGTATCGTCATGCATCTGGCCGCCATGGCTGAAGGCCATGATGTGGCCGGCAATCATGCCGTCGAACTGAGAAAGGCCGAAGGTGTCGTGCTACAGGGTCTGTCCGCCGATGATCAGGCGGCCATTGTCAACTTCTACGCCTATGCCGATGCGGATCAGGACGGCCTGAAGGATACCGATGAAGAGGCGCTGGGAACCAACCCGAATCTGTCGGATACCGACGGCGACGGCGTACCGGACGGTCAGGACAATTATCCCCTCGTGGCGGATGAAACCGTACCAAACGTGACCCTGTTGCTGCCTGCGCCCGGTACACAGTTGGTGGCAGGCGAGATTGTCACGGTCACCGCGAACGTCTCCGATAACGAGGGTGTGGGCACCGTCGAGATCCTGGTGGATGACCAGGTGGTTTATACAGGCCATGGGGCGGGACAACACGGTTATGAGCTGACGGTCTCAGCCGTGACCACACACAGGATCTCCGTACGTGCCACGGATACGGCCGGATTACCCACGTTGATCAGCGAGACTTTCGATGTCGTTACCGATCCCGGTACGGAGGTGATTGGTCGGGTCGTGGATCCCAAGGGCAATCCCGTTGTCGGTGCCACCGTTTCCGTAGGTAATACGACTTTCGTCAGCAACAGTGACGGAACGTTCTCGCAAATCGGGGTGCCGACCCTGGATCGCGCTCTGACGGTGCGTGCCCAGGCACTGTTTGGTGGCGAACAACTCCATGGTGAGTCTTCGCCAGTCCTTGCCGTCAGGGGAGGAATCACTGACGTTGGTGATGTTTATTTGAATGATCCCATAGGGATTTACGCAACCGATGCCGTTCCGGAGGCCGAGCCGGGGTATGGCGACGATGTTTCGTTGAATTACACCCTTTATGGCAACGGTTATCGATGGGATCTCGATGGCTACAGCAGGGTTCGCGATGGCACTTCGAACGCCTTCGATTACGCTCATCTTTTAAGAATCAATGATGCGCAAAACTATTATGCGTGTTGTACGGTGCGTACCCGCTTGAATGGTCGGGAGATCGAGTTCCCTGCTCGGACATACAACGGTATCGAAGTCACACGGCGGATTTATGTGCCGGAGGACGGCATTTATGCCCGCTATGTCGAGGTAATCGAAAACACGACGGATATCGAGCGAACCACCAAGCTGTCACTGTCCGGTCAATTGGGTGCCCGCTCGGATTATCGATTGCTTGCCAGCGAGTCGGGCATCGATTCTGTGAACGGCGATGCGTACTGGGTGGCGGATGACGGTTGTGTCGAATGCAGTGAGCCCGTTGTCGGCATGGTGTTTGCCGGCGAGTCCGCGGCCATTCGGCCTTCCGGCAGCACGCTCGACAGCAACGGCAATTATCGAGTCGATTATGATTTGACCATCCCGCCAGGCGAACGTCGGGTACTGGTCCACTATGTGGTGCAGAGCCATCTGCGTGAGGAAGCGGTATCTCTGGCCGAAACCCTCTATGCCTCCCGTCATGACCTGGTCGGTATGATCCGGGAAGAGTTCGATCAGGTGGTCAACTTCAAACACCGCGTCGATAGTGACGGAGACGGCCTGTTCGATGCCGACGAAGTGCTTGACGGACTTCAGCCCTCGAATGTCGACAGCGATGGCGATCTGCTGGAGGACGGCTTCGAAGTGCTTCACGGGTTCAACCCGCTCTCCGCCCAAGGCGCCGGTGAGACCGAAGGTGATGCAGATGGCGACGGCTTGAGCAATCTGCTCGAGCAGGTCGCGGGTACCGATCCCCACAGTCGGGATTCGGACGGTGACGGGCTGACGGATGCCGAAGAAGTCACTATCCACAACACCGATCCTTTGTCGGCCGACGGCGATGATGATGGCATCGCCGACACCGTGGAGATCGCCATCGGTACCGATCCGAGAGCCTCCGACAGCGACAACGACGGCCTGAGCGACCATGAGGAGATTCATGTTCATCTCACCGATCCGCTGAACATGGATTCCGATGGTGACGGCATGTCCGACGGGTATGAGGCGGTCTACAATCTGTTCGACGAAGATCCGTTGGGCGATCGGGACAACGATGGCCTTACGAACCGCGATGAGGCCGCATGGGGTACCCATCCGCGGAACGGCGATACCGACGGCAGCGGCCG
>JANQLO010000060.1 GCA_028280505.1 Chromatiales bacterium
TGGTGGGTAGTTTGACTGGGGCGGTCTCCTCCCAAAGAGTAACGGAGGAGCACGAAGGTGCGCTAATCATGGTCGGAAATCATGAGGTTAGTGTAAAGGCACAAGCGCGCTTGACTGTGAGACAGACAAGTCGAGCAGGTACGAAAGTAGGTCTTAGTGATCCGGCGATTCTGTATGGAAGGGTCGTCGCTCAACGGATAAAAGGTACTCCGGGGATAACAGGCTGATACCGCCCAAGAGTTCATATCGACGGCGGTGTTTGGCACCTCGATGTCGGCTCATCACATCCTGGGGCTGAAGTCGGTCCCAAGGGTATGGCTGTTCGCCATTTAAAGTGGTACGCGAGCTGGGTTTAGAACGTCGTGAGACAGTTCGGTCCCTATCTGCCGTGGGCGTTTGAGAATTGAGGGAAGCTGCTCCTAGTACGAGAGGACCGGAGTGGACGATCCTCTGGTGTTCCGGTTATCACGCCAGTGGTATTGCCGGGTAGCTATGATCGGACAGGATAACCGCTGAAAGCATCTAAGCGGGAAGCCCCTCCCAAGATAAATTCTCACTAGACTCTTGAAGTCTCTAAAGGGCCGTTGAAGACTACGACGTTGATAGGCTGGGTGTGGAAGTGCAGCAATGTATGAAGCTAACCAGTACTAATTGCCCGTGAGGCTTGACCATATAACGCCCAAAACCTTTGGGTTGTATGGCTGAGAATCAGAGTAAAACTGACCCAAAGCGTCTGATCGATCAAACCGAATGCTTGTTTATCGCGAAGCGATGAACACAACAGTTTGCCTGGCGGCAATAGAGCATTGGAACCACCTGATCCCATCCCGAACTCAGAAGTGAAACGGTGCATCGCCGATGGTAGTGTGGGGTTTCCCCATGTGAGAGTAGGTCACTGCCAGGCTTTAATACCAAACCCCGGTTGCGTGAGCAGCCGGGGTTTTTCTTTACTTGAGTCTGGCAGTGACCGAAGGGTGAGCCCGGAAAATGCGAAAGCCAACAGTTTGGCTTTCGCCCGGGCGAACGGGCCGAGCTCTGCGAGGCCCTGGTTGCCAGGCTTTAATACCAAACCCCGGTTGCGTGAGCAGCCGGGGTTTTTCTTTGTGCTCACAACCAAAACACCGAACGCCGATCTCACACCGCGAATCGTAGTTGTGATTGAATGATGTCCACGCAGACAGTATCGGTTTGATATGAAGCTGGGATTGTTCGGTTTATTCAAGGCCTCGGCCGTTTCGGTGGTTGCTGCCGCGGCAACGGTGCTGGGTCTCGGCGGGTTGAACCTGTACACCTACCAGAGGTTCACCGAGGAAATGCCGGTTGCCGAGCTGGCGTTCGAACAGCTCGATAACCGTCGCTTTCAGGTGACGCTCCGCGCACCCGAGGGGCCGGAGCGTCAATTCGTATTGCAGGGTGACGAATGGCAGCTCGATGCCCGTATGATCAAATGGACCGATTGGCTGACTTTTCTTGGCGAGTCGCCGCTTTATCGCCTCGACCGTTTGTCGGGTCGCTACATCGAGATCGACGATGCGCGTCGTAACGGTCTCAGCGCACATGCTTTGGGCGACGACAGCGGGATCGATATCTGGGCTTTCGCGCGCGAGGCGGGCGATTGGTTGCCGGGTATCGATGCGGCTTATGGCTCGAGTGTGTTTTTGCCCATGATCGATGGTGCCGAGTACGAAGTCTCTATTTCACGGACCGGTCTTTTGGCCCGCAAGCAATCGGAGGAGGGCGTGCGATGACCGCCGTGATTGAGTACGACATTGTCGGAATGGATCTGCAAACGCATGAGTTCGAATTGCGTATGCGTGTCCCTGCACCGGATGCCGACGGCGTTACGCTCAGCTTGCCGGCATGGATTCCGGGCAGTTACATGATTCGCGACTTTGCGCGCAATATCATCCGAATCAGCGCGCGCGACGCTCGTGGTCCGCTTGCGTTGAACAAACTCGACAAGCAACGTTGGCGAACCGGGGCGTGTGTCGGTGATTTGATCATCGAATACCGGATTTATGCGTTCGATCTCTCGGTGCGCAGTGCCTATCTCGACGACACGCGGGCTTACTTCAACGGTACCTGTTTGTTTCTTGCGGTCGACGGTCGGGCGGACGCGCCTTGGCAGCTCACCATTGATCGTCCGCAGGCTGCGGGTGCCGCCGACTGGCACGTTGCCAGCACCTTGCCCGCCGCCGAGGTCGACAGTGCCGGTTTCGGCCGTTATCGGGGCGAGCGTTATTCGACGCTGATCGATTACCCGGTCGAGATCGGCAATCAACAGTGTGGCGACTTCCTGGTCGATGGTATGCGCCATGAGATGGCGGTGACGGACGGGGGTAACTTCGATATCGATCGAATTTGTCGCGATCTCGAGCCCGTATGTGGCGAGCATGTCGCAATGTTCGGTGAGCTACCGATTGCGCGTTATTTGTTTCTCACGCTCGCGACGGCCGACGGCTACGGTGGTTTGGAACATCTCGACAGCACCAGTCTGATCTGCAAGCGCAGCGATTTACCCGCGCCGGGTATGGATAAGCCTGATAAGGGCTACATACAATTCCTTGGTCTGTGCAGTCACGAGTATTTCCACCTATGGAACGTCAAACGTATTCGACCGGAAGCCTTGGCTCGGGCCGATCTCAGTGGCGAGGTGCATACTGAACTCCTGTGGGCGTTCGAGGGCATCACGTCGTACTACGACGATCTGGCGTTGGTGCGCGGCCGTGTCATCGAGACTGACGACTATCTCGGATTGCTGGCCACGGTCGTCACGCGGGTGATGCGCGGTGCCGGACGTGCTTTACAGTCGGTCGCCGAATCGAGCTTCGATGCCTGGACCAAGTTCTATAAGCAAGACGAGAACGCACCGAATGCGATCGTCAGCTATTACACCAAAGGCTCTTTGGTCGCGTTTGGGCTGGATGTCAGCCTGCGGGTGCAAAGCCATGACCGGTTATGCCTCGATGACTTGATGCGCCACCTCTGGCGTGAATTCGGCAGGACGGGTCGCGGCATCCCCGAGCGCGGCATCGAACACGAAATCGCCGCGACACTCGGTCAGCCGATGGGCGAGTTTTTCGATCGCTATGTCTACGGGACAGAGGACCTGCCTTTGGCCGAATGGTTTGCGCACCTGGGTATCGGTTTTCGTCTACGCGTCGCCAAAGACGATAACGACACGGGAGGTGTCAGTGCCACGGCGCCGACCACAGAACCGCCGGTCAGTCTGGGTGCGCGTTACGACGCCAATGGCGGCGGGCTCAAACTGACCACGGTATTCGCGCAGGGTGCGGCGCAGCGTGCGGGTCTCGCATCCGGCGACATCATGATTGCGCTCGATGGCGAGAAACTCAACGGCGGCAACCTCCAAGGGCTGCTCAAGCGAGTGGACGGCGAGCATGCCGAGCTGCATTACTTCCGCCGGGGCAGGCTTGCATCGACGCAACTGCCGATCGTCAAAGCGGTCGAAGATACCTGTGATCTGTGGTTGTTGCCGGAAGATCGACTCGCATCCGACGTACTGCGGCGGCGCAACGCCTGGTTGCGCAGCAATCGCCGGGGTGACGACTGACATATGTCGGTTCGTGCGCTTTTGCTGCAACAACTGGCCGACGGGCGTTTTCACTCCGGTCAGCGGATTGCGGCCGCGTTGGGGGTGACACGTACCGCGGTCTGGAAGCAGGTGCAGCGGCTCGAAAGTGAGTTCGGTATCCGGGTCGATGCCGTACGGGGCCGCGGCTATCGGTTGTCCACGCCGCTCGAGTTGCTCGACGCCGCCCGTGTTCGCGCCGAACTCGGCAGTGACAGCGAACAGGCCTTGCAAAGCTTACAGCTGCTCGCGATGACTACGTCGACCAACGCCGATGCCAACCGTGACTTGCCGCAGGTCAGTAACCGGGCCAAGGTCTGGCTGGCGGAGCACCAGACCGAAGGGCGCGGCCGACGCGGTCGACGCTGGGTCTCGACCTTCGGCCGGAATCTGTATTTGTCATTGGCCTGGCGTTTTGAACTGCCGATGAGTGAACTGGCCGGGCTCAGCCTGGTCGCCGGTGTGGTCGTGGCCGAAGCGTTGGCAGAAGTCGGGCTCGCCGGCCACAGTCTGAAGTGGCCGAACGACGTGCTGGTCGATAATCGCAAGCTCGCCGGTATTCTGGTCGAGGTTGCGGGCGAGGCCGGTGGGCCCGCGGCGGCTGTGATCGGCATTGGTATTAACTTTCATGTCCCCGATGGCGCCGGTTCCCGGATTGATCAACCCTGGATCGATCTGCGCCAAGCCGGCGCCGGTCACGTTTCGCGCAATCAATTGGCTGGGCGATTGGTCGATGCGTTGATTGCGGCATGTGATTTGTTCGCGGGTGAGAGATTGGAACCTTTCATCGATCGTTGGCAGGCATTCGATACGCTGCGCGGGCAGCCGGTGCGGATTCTGCGCGGTACCGAATCGATCGATGGGATCTATCGCGGCATCGCACCCAGTGGTGCCGTGGTGATCGAAAATCACGCGGGACTTAGCGAGCATCATGCCGGTGAGGTCAGTTTGCGTGGAGGATCGACCTAATGGCCGCGTTAGTCGTCGATCTCGGTAACAGCCGCTGGAAACTTGCGCGGTCCGGTGCGGGCGAAATCGGGCAGGTCGTCGATGGCGATTACGGTGACCGAAGCGGTTTGCCAGAGCAACTTGCCGTTTATGCGGGCAAGGTTGATGCCGCTTGGATCGCCAGTGTGCAGGATGCAGATATCTCTGCGCAGATCGAGCACGTGATCGCCGAGGTGTTGGCGGTACCGACAAACCGAATCCGATCGACCGATCCGATGCCGAATCTGGTCTCGGGTTATCAAAAGCCCGAACAGCTCGGCATCGACAGGTTGATGGCGATGGTCGCCGCACGCGCGGTGACCGACAGTGCCTTCTGCGTGGTTGATGCCGGCACCGCAGTGACCATCGATTTCGTCGACGCCGACGGGCGGCATCTGGGCGGTTTCATCCTGCCGGGCAGCCGGCTGTTCCGCGATTGCCTGCTGGCGAATACCTCGATTCCGCGTGACAGCCTGATCGACGAAGACGCCACGCTCGGTCGCGACACTCCTACGGCGGTCGCGCTAGGCGGCCGCTATGCCGTCGCCGGCATCGTCGAGCGCTTCGTCGGCGGCAGTGCGGCATTGTTCGGTAAGCAGCCGGTCGAGCTGATTACAGGTGGCGGCGATATCGACCGCTATCTACCCATGATGCCGTTTGCGTGCACTAGACTTGATCACCTGGTGCTGCGAGGGCTCGCGGTTGTGGCTGCCGACAGGGGAAATTAGTGCGCTGGTTCATTGTCTTTCTGCTGATCGCCAATGTGGCGTTTTTCTTTTGGGTGCAGCAGGAATCGCGCAAGCTCGAAACGGCCACGCTGGTGCCGCCCGACATCGGTCAATTGCACCTGGTCGACAAAGATGAACCGTCGCTGCTCAGGCGAGACAACAAAGTGACTCAGGGCGTGGAGCGGCCCGCGCCGAAGGAGGCGCCCGTGCTTGAGCCCGAGCCGGTCGAACCCGTTCGGGTAGAGACGGTGCAAACCGAGCCTGTCTTACCCGAAGCCGAACAGATTGCACCTGATTCGAAATCGGTCACCGTTGAGCCGCCTCCCCAAGTGCCTGCCGTAACGGAAGTCGCGGAGACCGAGCTGCCGTCGGAGGTCGAGGCGGAACCTTCCGTATCGTCTGCACAAGTCGAACCGCTGGCGACACCTACCGAGTCCGCTGAACCCGGGGTGGCCCCCGGACCGGAAGCTGCCGGTGTGATCGATGAGCAGCCACCGGTGCCCGATCAGGTGTCGAGCACGGAGCGGGTGGCCGAGCGACCGGCAGAGGTCACGCCGGAAACGGCCGCATTGTCGGTCGACGTATCTCCCGTACCTGAAGCGTCCGAAGTGCTGCCCGACGCGGCCGCGGCCTGCTATCGTGTTGGTCCGCTCAAAGCCGAAGACGCCGACGAGCTGATTGCCGGGCTGCCGGATACGATCGCATTGCTGTCCGACAGTACTGAACCGACCCAGGCACTGATCGGCTATTACGTACTGATACCGCCGCTGGGGTCGATCGCCGAAGGCAACAAAAAACTCGAAGAGTTAAAGGAAGCCGGTATCGCCGACACTTGGCTGTTCCGTCGGGGCGAGTATCAGTTCGCGATATCGCTCGGCTTGTTCAGCCGCGAATCCAGCGCCGAACGACACGCGGCCAATGTCGGTAAGAAAGGCTTCGATGTCGAGGTTCGTCAACGTATCGCATTGCGAGACAGGCGCTGGTTACAGCTCAAAGACAGTGATGGGGGCGAACTCGGTCTGACGTTGTTGGAGGGTGTCGCGGCTGAATCGCAGTCCTGCCCTTGAGCCGCTACGAGACCATCCATGTGACATGGGCGGCATTCTGCTAATATCTGGCCTCCGCGAGGTCTGCGAAGGCCATATCAAGCTGGCGTAGCTCAGTAGGTAGAGCAGCTGATTTGTAATCAGCCGGTCGGGGGTTCGATTCCTCTCGCCAGCTCCATATCAGTCAACGAGTTTCGGATTATGTCGGCCTGTCTTGGCACCGTTTCGGCACCGAGGTAACGTCGGCTCCCCGGTTACGCTTTCAGTGCGTGGGATAAGGAGCGGTCGCGGCAACCCGCTTCAAGCGGCAATTGGCTGTCCTTGGCGATGAGCTCGGCATACCTGTCGCGCCAGGGTCTCAAGCATCACCATGTATTCCGGTTCCCTGTAGAAGATGCGTCGCTTTATTAGGCGGCCAAGGCGCCAACTCACGCTTTCGTGTCGCGCTTGTTGGTTTCTTTGTTACGACGATGGTTAGTTACCGTTCCCGTGTTCCATTCGTGCTTTCCCGCCGAGCATCGCGCAGAGCGATCAAGGTAGATATGCCCAAGCTATATGTTTTGACCGAGTTCAGCCTGAGAGCGTAGAACATGTTTTGCTTGGCAGGGGCCTCCCGATACGACTCAAGTGCCAGAAGAAGGCTGAATGCCTGAATTTCGTCACTATGCCAGGAATATCCAACATGAGCGTGTATTGGGTACGATTTGGCAGGCCGACATTTCTATACAACACGTTCTTGTGTGAAATGCGGGCCTTTCAACGCAGCACTAGACTATTGACTTATGGCATGCCGGCCGGATCTTCGGGGTTGCCCTCACTAGAGGGGCAATGACCAGGTTAACGGATCATCGAACCCTGCGCATTGCTATTTAGTGAAACTGCCACAGATCTCGATCTATACTGAAACTGTGGTAGTTCGCCGCTGCCGATAAAATCAAAGAAGAATATACTGTTACAAGGAGTGTAATTTTGCGCTCTCGCTATACGGATTTCCCTTGTCGTGCACCCGAATCCTCCGGTTTGACCGCTGAGGGGATGGGTGGTTTTGCCGTTATCCGTCGTCGAGGGGCGTATTTACAGGAAAGATTTCGCCCTCAACACGTCCGGCCCTTCATTGGGATAGTGCTGTTGCTTCTGAGCTCCTTTGCAGCGGGCGAATCAATCCGTATAGCGACATGGAATATCGAACATCTGCGCGCCGAAAACGGCGTCGGGCACGTTCCGCGGATCGATGCGGACTACCGGGCTCTTCGAAAATTTTCTGAAGCTCTGGACGCGGACATCGTTGCCCTCCAGGAGGTTGATGGCGCTCGCGCGGCCGCTCGTGTGTTCGATGCCTCAGAATACAATTTCTTCTTTTCCAGGCGGGACGACGTGCAGCGTACGGGGTTTGCTGTGCGCAAAACAATCCATGTGGTATTCGATCAGGATTTTATCGAACTCGCGTTAAACGGAAGTGTTCGACGTGGCGTTGATATCGTCGTAGATATTGCGGGAAACCGACTCCGGCTGCTGTCGGTGCATCTAAAAAGTCGTTGCTTCAATAAACCGCTTAACACCGACGATCGACACTGTCGCATGTTGAAGCAACAGGCTTCGACCCTTGAGAACTGGATTGATTCTCGCACACGTGAAGGGGTTCCATTTATCATACTTGGCGACTTCAATCGCCAGTTTGATGACAGTCGCGATGATTTTTATCCTGATATCGACGATGGAGATCCGCCCCCGCTGGCCTTATTTCGTGTAACCGAAAACCGGCGGTCAGCGTGTCTGGATGGCCGTTTCCCGATATACATCGATCATATAGTTTTGGACGAACAGGCCAATGCTTTTTTGGTGCCCGGCTCGTTTAGGCAACTCGTAATCACCGAGCAGGATTATGCAGCGTTTCGTTTGTCCGATCATTGCCCGATTGCGATAGATATTGATGTTATGGAAACCGGCGATTCGTCAGCCCGGGGGCAAGTCGATAGTCTGCTGGATGAAATCTCGACAATGTTGAGAACGACTGATGAGAAGCTCGAAAAACTGAAAGAGCTTATTCACAGCATGAAAAACGAGTAAGGTGCTTCAATTTTGTAACCGGGGATGAATGACTGGGGGGACTGACTGTGAATCCAATAATTTTCGGGACAAATACCGATAGCATCGTCGAAGTCTTCGCAGGCATGGTCTTTCTTGCGCTCGTCATGGAATGCGCATGATCTGTGCCGTTTGGGTGGAGCCCCGTGCTCGAGCGAGTCATCGGTCGGTAGTCGGTCTCGGTTTGCCAGAATTTCGGGAGATTGAAAGGAATCGGCATAGTTAAAAAAGCAAGCGAGCCCCAATTCTTTGGCCGACTTGTTTATACATCAGCTATCAGCAATTGAAGCCGGCGAACAATTTGATCATCATCTGAAAACAGTCAATGCAATATGAAGGGAGGCAAATCTAATGAAAAAGAATTATAAAAGGGATGTCGATGAAATTCCGATTTCCAAGAACAACGCTGGAGTTGTTCTGCATCGCAAAAAATATTTATTCTTAAGCAGACGTCTGACATATTCTGCTTGGGCCCCCGGAAGATGGTTTGTTTTAACCCTGTTTTTACTCGTCGGGTCCATACTGTCGGGATGCAAGACAAGCGAGTTCGTGGCCGGTTCCGTCGTAGGCACCGCGGTTATAGGTCCTGTCACACCAACTCAAGAAATTCAACAAATCTATTACTTGGGCGTTTTCGACCCAAAAGAACAGTTACCGAGTGCGCTTTACCGTGTGTCGGTGCATGGACAAGCCGGTGCGTTGAGCAACATGAGCTTTGGGTCTGGCTGGGTTCCGGCAGAATTCGTCGATTCTTTGAATACAAAGTTGAGCCTCGATCAGGAGGATGCGTCTAAGCAGTCGCCTTGCGGCAAAAATTGTGCAGACAAGATCGAGTTTATCGGACGGCGCTTGATGCTCTTCGGTCCCGAGGGGTTTCGAGAGGCTCCACGCGACCATCGTCTGGTCATCATGATGGGGCAGAACCCAAGTGGATTTTTTCAAGCGGTAGACCAAGCGCTCGGAGTTTACGCGGGTGCAAAAGAAGAACAAATGCAAATGTTGCCTGAGGCGTATTTCGAAGCGCTTCGGCAAATTGAAAAAGATGCCTCCCTGTTGCGCGAAATGGAAATCAGGGCAAGCGCCCAGTTGCGTTGAGGATTCATCATGGACTCAAAATCGACACAATTGTTAAGCCTCGTTTTTATCTCTGTTTTGCTGTCCGGTTGTGCTGCGCTCACGGTTGACGTTGACGTATATAAAGGGCCGTTAGCAAACGAAGAGGATGTGCAAATCCAGTCGCTTGTGGTGCTGGCACACAGCGCGAGACCAATGCTGCTACAGCTCCGTAATACTATTGAATGCAGAGAAATAGAGAGTAGAGAGCCTGAAAAAAGAAAAAAGCTTAACCGCGAAGAACTTTATTCACGTTTTTGCGAACTCGGGGGCAATAGAAACGAAGAATGGCTACAAGAATTTGGTGGCTATGAATTTCTTAACCCTCTCGCCCGGAGGGTCCATGCAGTACTGGGCTTGTACGACGATTCCGACGATAGCGAGAGGCATGAAGACACGCTGATCGCATCTGCGCAGTGGAAGCGTATCGAACGAATCATCGAAGATTACCAAAAAGTCTTTGACGGATATGCGCCCGACGAAACACGTGACCGCCAACGTTGGAAGGAATTCGGAGCATTACTTGCCTCTCCCGAAGAGGTAACTGAAAAGGCGGATTTCAGCCTCTTCGAGGCCGACGGCGAATTTAAGGAACGTGTTCGTAAATTGCAGGCAGCGTACCAGTCCTTTCTGTGCCCGGACTGTTCCGATTCCGACGGTGAAGTGCCGAAGTATAGAACAGCATGCGAAATCATCGACAAAAGCGATAGTTTAATTCGGTATCTGAATGACAAAAATGGTGCCCTTGTAGGCAAGTTTGGGTTGCGGTCGATTAATGAAGGGGATTGCCCCCCCATTAATAAAATATTTAACACTCTGTCGGATAGAAAATACTTGAATTCTCATCGCTATTTTCTGCTAAAAAACCCGGAGGACATGCGGTCTTGGCGCGAGGCAAGCGATTCGGTTACAAGCTTAGCTAAACAGTTTGTTTCTGCTCGAGAACTGATCGCGCACGGGATAGTGGAAGGATTGCGGTATTTGGAACTAGTAAACATTCCCTATGCGCAAACATCTGTCGGCACCCGGGCGGAAGTCACCCTGGCGACAGCAGAGACCCTTACCTTAGCCATCCAACCAAGACTTCTTTATAAGGCTGCTTGCGATGACGATGCGCCACCAAATGTTTCCGTTTTCTTGCGGCGTGAACTGTATATCGATGATTGTGATAATACTGCCCCGGTTACACAAAACAGAAAGTGGAGTAAAAGGGATTACCCCGTGGCGAATGAACGCATAATTAACGTGATCACAAAATATCCGATTCCGACCGCCAAGGCCATACTCGCTGCGCATAACTATCTCGTACAAGAAGGAATAGATGTCTACTCAACGGGTATCGCTCGCGCTCCTTCCGGAGGTGCTAAAGATGCTGCTGCGCTCACATTTGAGCTGTTCAATAAAATGAGGGTTGCGTTTCAACAAGCAAAATTCGAAACCGGTCTCGGGCTGGAACGGGGGCGGCTACCGGTTGGACTCGATACTTTGGTGGAAAATTATCTCTCCAGTCGATGTCAGGCTCCGTTGGAAGCTGCAGACGATCTATGCACAGAGACAAAGAAGCGTGAGCAGCAGTTATTGGACGCTTTGGTACGGTTTGCGCAAAAGGTTCTCTTTTTGGCCAACAACGTCAGAATTTTCGAATTCGAAGATCTTGACGATTCGGAAGAGCGCTTTGTCAGAACCCTGCAAGCCGTTGGAAACTCCATCTTGGTTCAAACCAACGAAGTAAAAGCGCGTAGGTCGTACCGGGAAGAGTCGGAGAGGAGAGTGCGGTATACGAAGTCCCCGTACGAAGCTATGAGGGAACTCGAGCAATCACCGGAATTCGTGTTAAACCGGTTCGAGGCGTATCTCGAGTCTCAGCGAAAACCAGCAGCAGAGGTTGGCGATGAAGACGATTCGGACGTTGGCTTGGCCTTGGCAGAACTCCGGAAACTCCGGTCGGGAATGGTGGAAAAAGTGGGCGCTCACCAGGGACATGCCGTGATCAGTCTCCTAGTGAGCGAGCTGGATAAACAGACTGCCGGTTTGCAAGCCGGGCAAGGCAATCACAAGGCGCGTGAGAAGGTACTGAAGAAAGTGCGCAAATTGGCATTAGACTTTCAGCGCGTACCGATAGGGCTCTACGGAGTCGAGTTCGATAAGCGCTTTGGTGAGTCCGGCGGCAACGAGATCAAAGACCCGAAGTATATTTGGGAACTCGTCAGCAACACGCTGCGTATGCAGTTATTGACGGTTGCGCCCGGTAGTCAGTTGGCCAGCAATATCAAGTCGTCAATTCAACTGGCAGACGAGTATCAATCGGGTCGGGTATATATTCGCCCTGCGGTCTCTTATTTGCGAACAAGCTTTCCGGCAACAGCGCTGCAAGGCAAGAACAAGGATTTCACAGAGAATATGCTCACCCCCGGTTTTTTGCGGCGCGACGGCGCTGACGATAGCGCTAATCGGGTACAAGCAAAGGTGAATTCGGAGGTCGATAAGCAGTATTGGCAAAACATCAATCGGGTTCACGTACGGGGAACGGGAAACACAAACTACGCGATTACTAAAGACGACTTGGGGAACTGGTATGTCAAGCAGTATTCCGCAGATCCCACGGAGATATATCAGTCGCTACAACGCGCGGCACTTTTTGCTCTTGGCGACCGCATGAATGTCAATTTGTTGAAGCAGTTACCCCCCGCAAGCCCCAATGCGCCCCCAACCGCGGTGCTTTCCGGCCCACCGGCAAATGCCGCAACACAACCTGGAAATGCAGGGGAAGGTGGTGGAAGTAATAACCCAGGCAATACAAGTCAGAACGTGAGCACACAAGGTGCCGCGGTAGGCGGTAACCCGGCACTGGAAAGACAGATAGAACGTTTCAAGGGCCGTTATGCCGAAGAGGGTGAAATTGATCTCCAGGCCATTAAGACCGACGCAACAAACCTGCCCGATACGATCCGGGCTGCATGGCAAAGATTAGATTTAAACGAAAACGAAAGCGCGGCTATCGAACAAGCTCTTGCCGACACCGGGCAAGTTGCGGTCGTGGCCGATGAGGCGAGTAGCGACCCCGACAAGGTCCACGAAACAGTGGTACTACAGTTAACTCATTTTCTCGACTATCAACGGAATCTCGATGCCAATCTGCAGGGCAAGTCGAGCGGTGGAGTGGATGAGCTTGTCCGCACGATTCAGAAACAGCAGACGGAACTGGCAGATAAACGTGCAGCTTTAGATGCTTCAGGCGCCGAAATAAGAATGCTGCAGGGTCAACTTCAGGAACTGGAAGACGAGGAAAATGCGGTTAGAAACTTAAAGCAGGGACTTCAAGGGTTGGCCGTTGAGGATGACGGAAAGGATAATCTGCGAGATCTGATCGATGAGCAAGACACGAAACTTGCGAAGTTGAACGTTCGGCAGGAAGACATACAAGAAAAAATCGATGAGGAAAGCAAACGAGGGGACGAACTCGCGAGTCGAATTGAAAGCCTGGAAGGATCTTTGAGTACAGACAGGGAGAGGCTTGAGAATCTTCTGGTTGATCGAAAGGCCATTACCGAGGCGCGTCGTGTGGCAAGAGAAACCATCAACGCGAAGTTTTCTCGCACGCTGGCACAGCGGAAGCGGGCGATTGACGGCTATCGCAGCGCGCTAACCATTATCGGAGATTCGACGCAAGCCGCCAATCCTTAGCCAGGTTGGCCAAGCAGACGGTAGTTCGATGTACGGGATAAGCGTGCCGTTTGGTTAAGGTCGTGCGATACCGCTATCAATCAGCCGGACTCGCTACACTGCGCTCGGTGGATATCGCTGCCGAGTGTGGCCGGTGGCATGCCCGTGAAGTATTAAATGCCTCAACCCGAAGGGCTGCGAAGCGCAGCCCTTCGATATCGAATGCATCAGCGATGGACGTTAGACCTTGAACTGAGACACCATACCGCGCAGTTCTTCGCCCAGGCGGGCCAGTTCCATGCCGGAGCTGGCGGTTTGCCCCGAGGCCGTGGCAGTGTGTTCGGAGACGTCAGCGATGCTGATCACATTGCGGTTGATGTCTTCCGCTACCGCCTCTTGTTCGGTTGCCGCCGAGGCGATCTGGGTGTTCATCTCTGAGATGGTCGCTACCGCGCGGGTGATCGCAGCCAGGGACTCCCCGGCATGTTGCGCCTGGTCGACCGTCGCGCGCGCGCGGTCCCGGCTGCTCGTCATCTTGTCGAATGCATTTGATGCACCCGACTGCAAGGCACTGATCAGGCCTTCGATCTCGGTGGTCGACTCCTGGGTACGCTGGGCCAAGGTGCGCACCTCATCGGCAACCACGGCAAAACCACGGCCCTGCTCACCGGCGCGCGCCGCTTCGATCGCCGCGTTCAATGCCAACAGATTGGTCTGCTCGGCAATCGCCTTGATCACGTCCAGTACAGTGCCAATGTTTTCGCTGTCGCCTTTGAGCTTCTCGATTACTTGCGCCGAGTTTTCGACCTCTTTGGCGAGATCGTCGATGGCGCCAATGGTGTCCTGCACGACTTGATTGCCGGTAACCGCATCGCTGTCGGCCTGTTTGGCCGCCTCAGAGGCCTGCTCGGCATTGCGAGTGACCTCTTGTACCGTGGCATTCATTTCGTTCATCGCCGTTGCCACTTGCTCAGTTTCGGATTTTTGCTTGATGACCCCGCTGCTGGTCTGCTCGGTGATCGCCGACATCTCTTCCGCCGAGCTGGCAAGCTGCGTGACGGCATTGGTGATCTGGTTGATCAGATTCTGCAGTTTTTCGACGAAGGTGTTGAAGTTGCCACCGAGTTCTCCAATCTCGTCCTCGCTGTTGACGGCCACGCGTTTGGTCAGGTCACCCTCGCCTTCGGCGATATCCTTGAGCATTGCGTTGGTCTGCTGGAGCGGCTTGGTGATACCAAGTGCGACCAGGTAGGCAATGATGAGGCCGGCTAAAACCGCAACCACGGTTACCGAGACAATACTGCTTACGGTGCTCGATACACTGTGCTCGACAACCTGGCCTTGCTCTGTGAGAGATTGGAAGACACTGTCGCGCAGCTTGACACTGTCTTCCGCCATGACGGGACCGATCTTGTCCAAAGTGTCACGGACGCCCGCATTACGCTTGTTGATGGCTTCGACCACTTGGTCGAACGCCATTAGATAGGCATCGACCGCCTCGATCGCACCTTTGGCCAGGCCGCGACGCTCGGGGTTCTGCAGACTTCGCAACAGCGTCTGCAGCTTGGCCTTGGTCTCCTCGAACTCAGAGATGACTCGTTGCTTGGATTTCTCATCGTTATCGACGAGAAAACGAAAGGCATATAAACGACCGAGCAATAAATGGGTCTGGCTTTGGCCGGCATAGTAGCTGGCCTCAGGATCGCCATCGCGATACGCGGTCTCCATGATGCTCGACAGGGAATCTTCTATGAACGGTCCTTTCACGTTCATCACGCCATTAACGATCTCATGGCGTTTATTCATGTTGGCCACGACGACATTGTGGAAAGTATCGTTGTATCGCTTGTTCAGGGTATTGATGTTTTCGAGCAGTTTGACCCGATCGGGATGTTTGATCTCATCTCGCGCCTTGGCCAGAATTTCCTGCAACTCGGCTTCCACCGTGTTGAACTTTTCGATCGATCTTTCACTGGATGTTTTGACGTAATCCTTCACCTGTAGACGCTTGCGGTACACTTGTTGCGTAATCAGTGCAGCCGTACCCGCGTCGGGCGCAAGGTCACGGGTAATACCCTCGACATTTGTTTCGATACCGGCAAGATTGGTGAAAGTGATAACTCCCAACACCAGCAGCAGGCTGAGAATCACGACGGGAGACACCATTGCCTTCACGGAAATGGAGCGATTACGAAAGACACTAAACAGACTACTCATCGACTTCTTCCTCTTTTTTTAGGCAACCGGTTTATCAGGCAAGAAGGTGTTGACCAATGGGTTGCCGGTTGTTGCGTGTTCACGGCACGTTTTTTTGACCTCAGTCCACTTGGCTCGCGCCTACGCATTGGTAGGTCGATGGCGGGTAAGATCAGCGATCCTTAAGATGCTGGTGTATCTTCCATGAGACTCGCCTCTCGCGGCACGGCTGGAACACTGGGGCAAGGTGTTACTTGTTTTGCCGACGCGGGGGTGTGTGCTACTTGATAGCGTACCGTGAAGAAAGAACTTTAGCCGGGATGGTTTTCGGGGAGCGGGTCATTAGCAGAAAACTACCAAACGATGCATCGACTGTAGGCTACGATTTGGCAAGTCGGTTGCCACGGAGCGGCGCTGCGAAGCACAACCGGCAGTTGCCAGCGTCAGTGCGACACCGGGTTCTTCGTTGTCGGAAAGATTGTCCAGGACATACAACACTATTGTATTGACGATGACCATGGCGTCGGCCGCGACGACGCCATGTACAAGGCCAGCAGGCCACGCAAACGTGGGGTTTCAGCTAGGCGCGGACGCCATAAGTGATCTGTTCTCAGATAGCGTTATCGCGTTCCATTGGGTGTTGCGCCGGCGGCCGATTGGCTGCGATCGGGCCGGCGGAAACCAGAAAGGCCGCGGCGTTTTGATCGTGAACGGGCCCGTGTAAGAGGCAAACAGCCGCGCCGGTGCCGCCATGTGGGGCTGAGCAGATTGTCCAGGTCATAAGTTGGACGTAAGTAAGCCGGTGCCCGGGTATATCGCTGTTTATCCGGCAGTATGAACTCGATGTGCTGCTGCTAGCATTCGGTGATGCTCACCGCCAAACCGCCAAGCGAGGTTTCTTTGAACTTGTGCGACATCTCCAGGCCGGTTTGTTTCATTGCGGTGATACACGCGTCCAAAGGCATATAGTGTTTGCCGCTGCCCAGCATCGCCAACGATGCCGCCGTATAGGCCTTTATGGCACCGAATCCGTTGCGTTCGATACAGGGTATCTGCACTAGGCCGTTGACCGGATCACAGGTCATGCCGAGGTGATGCTCGAGTGCGATTTCGGCGGCGTTTTCAATCTGCTGCGGTGTGCCGCCGCGTACCGCGCACAGGCCGGCTGCGGCCATCGAAGCCGCCGAGCCGACCTCGCCTTGGCAGCCGACTTCGGCACCCGAGATCGAGCTGCGATGCTTGATGATGCCGCCGATCGCGCTGGCGGTGAGTAAATACGTTCTGATTTGTTCAGGCGTGCCGTGTTCGTGTTCGACCAAGTAATACAACACGGCCGGTATCACGCCAGCCGCTCCATTGGTCGGTGCGGTGACGACCATGTGGCCGGCTGCGTTTTCTTCATTCACGGCCATCGCATATGCGCACAGCCAGTCGTTGAGCGTTGCTTTGTTCGGATTAGCCGCCAGTCGATCGTGCAGGCCCTTGGCGCGCCGCGGCAGAGCAAGGGAACCTGGCAGTGTTCCGTCCGCGTTGAGGCCGTTTTCGACGCAACGTCGCATTGCCTGCCAGATGGCGTCGATGCCCTGTGCGAGCGTCTGCGGCGACTGGCGGATATGTTCGTTGGCCCGTTTCATATCGGCGATCGTCAAACCGCTGTCCGAGGCCATCTGCAGCATCGACGCGGCCGAGTCGAACGGGTAGGGGAAGGCGGTCACCGGTGCGGTCTTGATCGGGGCGACCAGGTCGCCGATTTCGGCAAGCGTATTGATGAAGCCGCCGCCGATCGAAAAATACGTCTCGCTCAGCAGTACTTCATCGTCTGATCCGAACAGCTCGAACACCATGCCGTTCGGGTGTTCGGGAAGCGGTTCGCCGCGATCGAATACGATAGCGGTGCCCGGTACGAAGCTCACGGACTGACCTTCGAATGACAAGTTGCGCTCGCGCCACAAGCGCTCGATCAATGCGTCGACATCTTCACCGGCCAAGCCGGCAGGCGCGTAGCCGTGTAGCCCGAGTGCGACGGCTTTGTCGGTTGCATGTCCCTGACCGGTGTAGGCCAGTGAGCCTTTGAGCGTGCAGCGCATGCGCATGCGCATGCGCGTGCCGGCGGCGTCGCGATGTTCACCGAGGTATGCCGCGATACGGTCGGCGAAATCCCCCGCTGCGACCATCGGCCCGATGGTGTGCGAACTCGACGGGCCGATCCCGATCTTGAACAATTCCAGCACCCCGATGAACATGCATGCTCCTGCTCGTGGCCGCTTAACCCTAACCATAGCGTCTCAGCGTAAATCGGTGTCCGGCAGTACCCACGTCGGGTCGGTTGTTTTGCCGGTTCGCGAGCCCGGTTACACCGCCAAATCCGTGGCGTTGTCGGTCTGGTTGCCCCGAGGCGATGGGGGCGTGTCTCCGCGATAGGTCTAAGCAAAACGCGAACCCGAACTGCACTAGCGCTTTTTGGCTCTCGCTCTTTGCGCCCGGATCACACCATTTTCCATGGTCATCCGATCCAATAGTTCGATGAACTGCTGTTGAAACCGACGGAGATACTTGTCTTTGTCGTAGGCCACCCAGACGGTCTCCCAAGGCAATAGGTGGCTGAGGTCGCGCACTACGAGATCTTCGTCTTGTGAGCCGGCGCAGGCCGGCGTGGCGATCAGACCGATGCCGAGCCCTTCGCGCACGTAGGTTTTGATGACGTCGGCATCGACCGCGCTGAGGACCACCTCGGGTTTCAGGCCGGCGCGGGCGAAAGTCGCTTGCAAATGGCGCGTGCCGGTAACGGCGAAGGTGTAGGTAATCAGGGGGTATTCGCAAATGCGTTCCAGCGAGAGTGGTTTGCGCTTCAGTACAGGGTGGTTCTTCGGAGCGATCAGGCTGCGGTTCCAGCGGTAGATGGGTATCGCGGTCAATGCCGGATGATCGCCGAGTTCCTCGGTGCAGATGGCGAAATCGACCCGGTCTTTGAGCGCCATATCGATCACCTGCTGTGGCGTGCCCTGGTGGAGCTCGAGTCCGACCGCCGGATAGCTTTCGCGGAATCGGCCGATCACGGGCGGTAACACATAACGTGCCTGGGTATGAGTGGTGGCGATGCGCAATCGGCCACGGGCTTCATCGACATGGTCGCGGCCGATCGCGGCGATGTTCTCCCGAATCGCAAGTGCGTCCCGTGCATACCTGAGTACCGCTTCGCCGGCCGCGCTCAGCCCGACCAGGCGTTTGCCCCTGCGGACGAACAGTTGGGTACCGAGTTCATCCTCGAGACGGGCGAGGTGTTGCGATACCGCTGATTGCACCAGGTGCAGGCGTTCCGCGGCATCGGTCACGTTGAACCCCGCTTCGACCACGGTGACCAGGGAAGCGAGTTGTCTGAATTCCATGTCGCTCTTAAATCATTTTATATGATTAAAAATCAATAATAATTACTTCAAAAGATAACTCTTGCCGGTCAGTCTTGCTACCCAGATCGTCGAAAACATTCGAAACGGGGTAGTGAACACGATGCAAAACGCGGTAGACGAGGCACCGGCGCCCGGCGCCTTCCCAGTCGACGGATACCGGCTTTCGCGCCTGGCGCAGGCGGTCGAAGGGTTGAGCCGTGAACAGCTGCGCTGGGCATCGGGTTATCTCGCGGGCCTGGCCGAGGTGCATACCTTGCCATCGCCCCAGGCCACGCCGTCGTCTTCGCTCACCATTCTGTATGCATCGGTCGGCGGCAATGCGCGCGCGGTGGCCGAGGAACTGGCGGCGGGTGCGAGCACGCGAGGTCTGATGCCTCGCCTGGTGTCCGCCGATCAATATCGCGTGCGCGATCTCGCGAAAGAAAAGTTGGTGTACTTTGTGATCAGCACTCAGGGCGAGGGTGAGCCGCCGGAGGGTGCGCAGGCGTTGTTTCGTTACCTCGAAGGTAAGCCGTCACCCAAGCTGGACGATCTGGACTTCGCGATCTTCGGTCTCGGCGATTCGAGCTATGCGTTCTTCAACCAGGCCGCCAAGGATCTCGAGGGTTATCTGCAGGCCGCCGGCGGGACCGCGGTTGTCGCGCGCATCGATGCGGATGTGGATTATGCGGCACAGACGCAAGCCTGGTTCGATCAGGTGCTCGAGTTGGCCGAACAGGCGTGCCCGATGCAGGATGCGCAGGTCATCCCGCTGCAACGTCCGCCAGCACCGGCCGTGCGTCATGATCGCCATCGCCCTTACCGGGCCGAGGTATTGGAGAACCGCCGTATCACCACGACGGACGCGGTAGCCGCGGTACACCATCTGGCGTTGGCGATAGATCCGGCGGCGATTCGCTATCGGCCCGGCGATGCGCTGGGTGTCTTGTTTCGCAACGATCCGGCATTGGTCGACGAGCTGTTGTCGCTGACGGGCCTGTCCGGTGATGCGCAGATCACGGTGCGGGACGAACCGCTGAGTCTGTACGACGCCTTGCGCAGCCGGCTGGAACTGACGCAGTTGCATCCCGGCGTCGTGCGCGCCTGGGCCGATATCGTCGGCGATAGCACGCTTTCGGCGGTAGTCGACGACAAGGCGGCATTGCGGACATTCGCGGCCGAACGCCAGGTGATCGACCTGTTAAGGGCCTATCCGGGCAAGCTCGGTGCCGACGGACTGGTGGCGCTGCTCCACCCGATGCAACCGCGTCTGTACTCGATTGCGTCGAGCCAGTCCGAATATCCCGACGAGGTGCATCTCACCGTGGCTACGCTGGCGTATCAAGCGCATGGTCGCCGGCATTTGGGGGCTGCGTCCGGTCATCTGACCCGGCGTGTCGAGCCTGGCGATGTGCAGGCGGTCTATGTCGCGGAAAACAATGGTTTCCGCCTGCCGCGGGACCCCGGCGCGCCGGTGATTATGGTCGGTTCCGGTACCGGTATCGCACCATTCCGGGCTTTCCTGCAGGAACGACAGGCCGTCGGCAGCCAAGGTGCCCATTGGCTGGTATTCGGCAACCGTCATTTTCATCGCGACTTTCTCTACCAGACCGATTGGATCGGCCAGCGCGACGCGGGTCGTCTCGATCGCGTCAGCCTGGCTTTCTCGCGTGACACTGATGACCGCCCCTACGTGCAAAACCGACTGCAACAGGAAGGCGCGGAACTCTACCGCTGGTTACGGGACGGTGCGCATCTGTATGTCTGCGGCAGCCTGGCGATGGAGAAGGCCGTGCGCGGGGCCGTGCAGGAGATTGCCCGGGAATACGGCGGCCTGAGTGAACAGGGCGCGAGCGATTACATCGATGGCCTGCAGTCGCAAGGTCGCTATTCGAAGGACGCCTACTGATGGACGGTGCAGTGAACCCGAACGAAAGTATCAAGGCGCGTAGTCGTTTTCTGCGCGGTACCTTGCAACAGAGCATGGCCGATTCCCTGACCGGCGCGTTGTCACCGGACGATGCCCAGATCAGCAAGTTTCACGGCTTTTATGAGCAAGATGATCGTGATCGGCGCATCGAGCGCCGCGAGCGATATTTGGAGCCTTATTACAGCTTCATGCTGCGTGCGCGCCTGCCCGGTGGGGTCTGCACGCCGGCGCAATGGTTGACGATCGATTCGGTCGGCCGTGAGCTGGGCAACGGTACCATCCGTCTGACCACCCGGCAGACCTTTCAATACCACGGCATCCTAAAGCACAAACTCAAGCCGCTGATTCGACGCATCAACCAGGCGATGATCGATTCGATCGGTGGTTGCGGCGACGTCAACCGCAATGTGCTGTGCAACCCGAACCCGGAGCACTCGGCGCTGCACGCCGAGGTCTACGATTGGGCGCGGCGCATCAGTGAACATCTGTTACCGAAGACGCGGGCCTATCATGAGATATGGCTCGATGGTGAACCGGTTGCCGGGACGGATTCCGAGCCGATGTACGGCAATACTTATTTGCCGCGCAAGTTCAAGACCGCGGTCGCGATCCCGCCCCACAACGATGTCGATGTTTATACCAACGATCTCGGTTTTATCGCGATTGCGGATGACGATCGCCTGATCGGTTTCAATGTGCTTGCCGGCGGCGGCATGGGCACGACGCATGAGGATAAGACCACCTTTCCCCGGCTGGCCGACGAACTGGGTTTCATTCGACCGCAGGACGTCCTCGCCGTGGCCGAGGCGGTACTGACCACGCAACGTGATTTCGGTAATCGCGACAGTCGTCGTCATGCACGCCTGAAATACACCATCGAGCGTATGGGGCTGGACGCCTTCATTGCACAGGTCGAAACGCGTTCCGGGGTGCGCTTCGGACCGTCCCGGCCGGTGCGATTCGTCACCCAGGGCGATCGCTTCGGTTGGGTGCCCAATGCCGACGGCAGTTGGAACCTGACGCTCTATGTCGAGAACGGACGTGTCGAGGACCGCGACGGCAGGCGCTTGATGAGCGGGCTACGCGTGATCGCCGAACAACACCATGGCGAGTTTCGCATTACCGCCAATCAGAATCTGGTCGTGGCCCGGGTGGCCGACGCCTACAAGGCCGTCATCGATGAACTGGCACGCGAATACCGCCTGTTGGCCGAGCGGCGTGGTTCGATTCGGCTGGCGAGCATCGCCTGCGTCGCTCTGCCGACCTGCCCACAGGCCATGGCCGAGGCCGAACGTTACTTCCCCGAGCTGTTGGACAAGATCGAACGGTTGGCGGCGGAGCACGCTATCGACGACCGCGCGATCGTGATGCGCATGACCGGCTGCCCGAACGGTTGCGCGCGACCCTTCGTGGCCGAGGTCGGTCTGGTCGGTAAAGGGCCGGGCCGCTACAACCTGCATCTGGGCGGTGACGGCAGCGGACTGCGTTTGGCGCGGCTGTATCGCAAGAACCTCAACGAGGGCGAGATCCTCGAGACGCTCGCCGAATTGTTTGCGCGTTATGCGGAACGCTCCGAGCCCGGTGAGCGTTTCGGTGACTTCGTGGTGCGTGACGGCGTGATCGCACCGGTGGTCAATCCGGCGGAGGACTACCATGTCGACACGTGAATCGCCGTCGTTGATGGACATCGGTGATGAAGCCGGTCTTGCGCAGAGCAATCACGAGCTCGAACCACTGAGCGCGGAACAGCGCGTCGAATGGGCGCTGCAATACCTGCCCGGCAACCATGTATTGACGTCGAGTTTCGGTATCCAGGCGGCTTTGATGCTGCATCTGGTCAGTCGCATCCGGTCCGATATCCCGGTGTTGCTGGTGGATACGGGTTATCTGTTCCCGGAGACTTACCGCTTCATCGACGAACTGTCGGATCGCCTGACGCTCAATCTGCATATCTATCGTGCGTCTTTGTCGCCGGTTTGGCAGGAGACGCGATACGGTCGCCTGTGGGAGCAGGGGCTTGCCGGCATCGAGCGCTACAACAGGATCACCAAGGTCGAGCCCTTGCGGCGGGCCTTCAAGGATCTCGGTGTCGGAAGCTGGTTCGCCGGTTTGCGTCGTGACCAGGCGTCGAGCCGTGCCGATTTGCCGGTGGTACGGATACAGGACGGACGCTACAAGATTCATCCGGTCGTCGATTGGAGCAACCGTGACGTCCATCGCTATCTGCGTCGTCACCGCCTGCCTTATCACCCGTTGTGGGAACAGGGCTATGTCTCTGTCGGTGATGTACATACCAGTCGTCCACTCGAAGCCGGCATGTGTGCCGAAGACACGCGCTTCTTCGGCCTGAAGCGTGAGTGCGGCATACATGATTGACGGTAATCGATGTGACCCGACCGACCGGTACCGAGTGGACAACACCACCAATTCACAATAGCGATTTTGGAGATATCCGCATGAGTCATAATCTCGTCTGGCATTCCCATCCCGTCGATCAGCAGGTCCGCGCCGAACAGAAGTCGCAGCGACCGATGGTAATCTGGTTCACGGGCCTCAGCGCATCCGGTAAGTCGACCATCGCGGGCGCATTGGAACAGATCCTCACCCGCCAGGGTTATCACACCTATCTGTTGGACGGTGACAATGTGCGTCATGGCCTGTGCCGCGATCTTGGCTTCGCCGACGCGGATCGGCAGGAGAACATTCGCCGCGTCGGTGAGGTCGCGAAACTCATGGCCGATGCCGGACTGATCGTGCTTGCGGCATTCATCTCGCCTTTTCGTGCCGACCGGCGTCTGGTGCGCGAGATATTGCCCGAGGGACAGTTCGTCGAAGTGTTCGTCGATACGCCTTTGGCGGTTTGTCGCGCGCGCGACCCGAAAGGTCTCTATGCCAGGGCCGAGCGCGGCGAGATCCGTCAGTTCACCGGCATCGACAGCCCCTACGAGACGCCGGAGCGGCCCGAGGTACGCATCAGCGCCGGTGATTTGTCGGTAGCCGAAGCGGTCAACCAATTGCTTGCCTATCTGCACGAGGTCGACGCTTTGCGCGCCGGCTATCAGCCGGTTGCACACGAGGCCTGACGGGATAAAGTCATGTTGTTCAGGCGGCACCGTCGTGAAGCGGCCCATGCCGAGAGTCGTTCCGGTGAACGTCCGATTCGTAGCCTGGCCAAGGCGATCTCATGGCGGGTGACCGGTTCGCTCGACACCCTGTTGCTCTCCTGGTTGTTCACCGGTGACATGGCCGTCGCGGCGGCGATCGGACTCACCGAAGTGTTGACGAAGACGGTGCTGTATTATCTGCACGAGCGGACCTGGAACCGTCTACCGCTTGGCCGAGCGGCGGGTGACGGTTCGACGGCAACGGTCGCGGTCTTCGCCGAAGCGCCCGAGGCGTTGAAGCAACGGGCCTGAGCTTTCGAACAGACGACTCGTTCAATCGCCGTTCAACGCCAAGCTGTGTGACTGTAGCGTCTTGCCATCGACGTCTCTGATCTCGATGCGTACCTTGAAGGTGTCGTCGATTTGATCGATGTGCACGGTGCCGAAATTGTCGCTTCGGACGTTGTCGTCGGTGACGCGGTAACGGTTGATTTCACCCTTGCCGGCACCGGCCGAGTTCATGCCGCTCGATGTGATTTCGTACAACGGCGTCACGAGTGGCGGTGTATCGATGCGCGAGATCTCGGCCAGATGGCGATCACCGCTGAGGACGACGGTCCTGCCTGTTTTCACGTTTGCCAACAGATTCAACAAGCGTGTTCTTTCGTACGGAAAGTTGGCCCATTTTTCGAAGCAGTGTTGGTCGGGTATCACCTGGATGCTCGATACCAGCAGCCTGAGTGCCGCGGGTTCCCGTAGTTTTTCTTCCAGCCAGGTCCATTGCGTATCGCCGAGCAGGGTCGCTGCCGGATCGGGATTGGCGATCAGTTTGGAGCGAGGGCATTGCTTGTCGGGTGGTGCATAAACGAGCGGGGTGCGGAAGGTACGGGTGTCGAGCAGGATGATCTGCACCCGCCCCGCAGGTGAATCGATATGGCGCACGCCGTAGATGCCGGCGCGCGCGCGTTCGGGCGCATCGTCGGCGATGTCGAAGAAGTCGAGGAAGAAGGCCTTGGAGGCCTCTTTGAAGGGGTACTCGATACCTCCGTTGTTGACGCCATAGTCGTGGTCGTCCCAGGTCGCGATCACCGGCATCCGTTCACGCAAACGTTGATAGCCGTCGGATGCCGCCAATTCGTCATAGGCGAGGCCGATACGCTCCGGTTCGGGCATTGTTCGATACGGCCCGGTCCCGGTGTAGACGTTGTCGCCGGCGAAGATGAAGAGTTGGGGATCGGTGGCGAGTATGCCGTCCCAGACCGGCTGGGCTTGCCATTGGCGCAGGCAGGAGCCGAAGGCGATGTGCCATGTATCGGCAAGCGACGTTGCAGTCAGCGATAGGCCGACACAAAAAAACACCAGTCGTCGTAGATTCATACCCACACCATAAGCTCGATTGAATGGGTGCAAGCATGCCATCGCCAGTTTGCAGTATCGCGGCAGCGTCGCCCGGTTGCTTATCCCGTGGCCGAACGCCGGGGTTTTTTGTCGTCGTTGTTGGGTGCTTCGTGCCTGTTGCGTTGCCGGTTACGAATTTCCACGGGGATCACCGTGGCTTTTCCGCTCGTTTTTCCCGTGGCGCTGATGGCCCATTTGCCACAGCCGTAGTAATCGATCTCGGCCATCGAAGAAGGAAAGCGACCACAGTTGAAGTAGCGCCAATAGAAGCTGTCGTAACCGCGGCACATCCCGCGTGTTTCATCGAGCAATGGGCAGGTGTAGCCACCGGCGCGGCAGCAGTTGGTGCAATCGCCACAGGAGCTGCCATGCGGCCAACCGGGCTGCAGCGAGTTGGTCTTGCGATCGGGCGCCGACCGCGGTGGGCTCGTGAGTGGTACGGAGAACATGAACCCCTGGTTGTCCTTACCCATCACGAACAGCAGGTGAAGCGCATGTGGAAACAGCCGTGCGCCGGCCGACCAGTAACGCCAGAAGCGCCAGTCACCAAAGAAGTACCATGTCATCAATGGTGCGGTAAGAAAGCCTCCTACCAGGGTCGATAGCGAAAAGCCGATGTAAGTGATGAACGTTAAGCGAGCCAATGCCCAGCGTGCTTCGTCGAGTCGTGATGGCACCGGGATAGCCTTTCCGTGGGTTGAAAGAGGCGGAGCGAGCCCGCGAGTTAGGGTTTCAGTTTGCATCAGTGCTGATCCCGAAACCGTGACGGGATTGTAACTCCCAGACATCGATTCAAACAAAGCCTTGTGCGGACAGGGGATATTTGAAGCTGGGTTTAACGGCTTATGCGTCATTGTAGAACCCTAAAGCGGCCGGGTGGCGAACCCACCCAACCCCATATTCTGCGGGGGGTTTGGTTTTTGCCGATCCGAGACTATTCATACAACGCAGCCGGACTGCGACTTGTATTGACTATGACAGGAGGAAGTACATGAGTATCCAAATCCCGGAGCGTGACGGCGACGGTTATTTAATGAGTATGGACGAGTGGACACCGGAAATCGGGCGCGCGATGGCCGAGGTCGATGGTATCGAACTGGACGATATCAAATGGGATCAGATCCTTAAGGCACGCGAGTACTATGAAGAAGAAAGCGTTGTGCCACCGATCCGCAAGTTCGCCAAGTATGTCGGTCAGGATCAAAAGGCGATCTTCAAAATGTGGAAGACCGGTCCGATGAAGCCGATTACCAAATACGGTGGTTTGCCGAAACCGACGGGTTGTGTCTGAAAGCACTGTCCATTCGTCGAACGCGCCGAGGCACTTGAGCCTCGGCGTTTTTGTTTACGTGAAGATAATGCCCGGATCACTCCTGTTCCGTCAGTAGTCGTGTTTCGATGCGGATGTCGTTCTCCAATGTGCGATGGACGGGGCATCGATCCGCGATTTCCGTCAGGCGATCGCGTTGGGTATCGCTCATGTCGCCTGTCAGTTTGAGCTCGCGGCGGATACGGTCGATTTTTCTTGAGCCGTCCTCGCAGTTGTTACAGTCGTCCGCATGGATGCGATCGTGACGGAGTCGCACTTCGATTTCGTCGAGCGCAAGCTGCTTGTGGTTGGCGTACATGCGTAGCGTCATCGACGTACAGGAACCCAAGGCCATGAGCAGCAGTTCATACGGGGATGGACCGAGGTCCGTTCCGCCGACGTTTTTTGGTTCGTCGCTGAGCAATTGGTGATGTTCACTGTATAGGCCCCGTAGAAACTTTTTGTCGAGTTCGGTAATCAGCACTTCGTCTGCAGCGACCGTTGGTGCCGTACCGTAGTTGCGTTCGAAACCCGTGCGGCCGATGCCGAGATAGCGGCTGGCCCAGGCGACCAGGGTTTCGGCGACGTACTCGGCATCTTCGCGCTTGCTCAGCAGGTGGTCGGCCTGGTCGAGCGACACGAAGCTCTTGGGATGCAAGGCGGCCTGATAGATCTTGGCCGCTTCGTCGATCGAGACCACTTCATCGATCGGGGAGTGAAAGACCAAAAGAGGTCGACGCAGTTCGCGCAGGTGTGCGGCATCGGCATAGTTGTCCAGGTCATCGAGCAACTGTTGTTTGACCCTGAATTGCCGGCCGCCGATTTTTACGTCGGCCTCACCCCGGGCGCGAACCTGGTCGCGTGCACTGGCGAACAAGTGGCCGACGTGTTTTGCCGTTGCCGGTGAACCGATCGTAACCACCGCTTCGACGGAGGCCAGTTGTGGTGCCGCTGCCAGGACCGCGGCGCCACCCAGACTGTGGCCGATCAATAGCGACGGGGCCTGGTAGTCGCGGGACAATGCCTGCGCAGCGGCCAACAGATCCGCGACATTGGACGAAAAATTGGTATTGGCGAAGTCGCCGTCGCTATTACCTAAGCCGGTGAAATCAAAGCGTAATACGGCGATTCCGCGTGCCGCCATCGCCCGGCTGATGCGCGATGCCGCAGCAATGTCCTTGCCGCAGGTGAAACAGTGCGCGAAGAGGGCGTAGCGCGCGATGCTTACGTTGGGTGGCGGTACTTCCAGCAGCCCGGCCAGTGTATGGCCATCGGCATTCGGAAACTCGTATTTGATACGTTTCATGATTGTCGATTTCCCCTTTTGGGTGGTGCTCCACGAGTACCAAGACCCGTCTCATTGGCCGATTCATTCGCATTGTCGCCGCTCGGCTCCGTTTACTTCGAGCGCACGAATATCCATACCATGGATAAGGGTAAATTTAATTTTATTTATCGCTTGCCTAAAGAATCGATTTGTGTCGTCGATAGCTCAAGTCAAGCGCACGACTATACATATATTAAGTTGTGCAAATAGTGATTCAGGGAAGATGTGCCGTGCCGATGTCGATTGCGCGAAATCACGACGCATTCCCGATCGATTATTCATTAGGAGAATCTCGCTATGGCAGCAAGTATCTTGGCTGTGGATGATTCAGCATCGATGCGTCAAATGGTGTCGTTCACACTTAAGGGCGCCGGTTTCGACGTCGTTGAGGCCTCCGATGGCGTCGAGGCCCTCAACATCGCCAAGAACCGCTCGGTCAACCTGGTGATCACCGATGTCAACATGCCGAACATGGACGGCATCTCATTGATACGCGAGCTACGCGCCCTACCGTCATACAAATTCACGCCCTTGTTGATGCTCACCACCGAGTCGAGCGCCGATAAGAAACAGCAAGGCAAGGCGGCGGGCGCTACCGGGTGGATTGTCAAACCCTTCAATCCCGAGCAATTGATCAATACGGTCAAAAAGGTACTCGGTTGAACCGGATCGGCATATGACCTAGAGCGGGAGGTGGCATGAGCATCGACATGGCCCAGTTTCACCAGGTGTTCTTTGAAGAGAGTTTCGAAGGCCTGGACATCATGGAGCAGGGGCTTCTAGGGATGGATGGAGGTGCTGTCGATCCCGAAGAGGTCAACGCGATCTTCCGTGCCGCACATTCGATCAAGGGGGGTAGCGGTACCTTCGGATTTACCGAGATATCCGATTTCACCCATGTGATGGAAACCCTGCTGGACGAGATGCGCGACGGCCGCCGCGAGGCAACGGCCGATGCGGTTAACGTCTTGTTGCAGTCGGTCGATGTGTTGCGCGAAATGTTGACCGCCGCGCAAGACGGAGGCAGCACCGACCGGGAACGTGTGAAACAACAGCATGCCGAACTCGAACGGATATTGGCCGACAAGGAGGGCGGGGCCGAACCTTCCGTTCTGGCGGAAACCCCCGTGGTTGATGGTGCGCCGTCCGTCGAATTGCAACCCGTCGGTTGGAAGGTCGTTTTCCGTCCCCATCAACATTTGATGCGCACCGGCAACGATCCGTTGCGCATCATTCGCGAGCTCGCCTCGCTTGGCGAGTTAGAGGCTGAATGCGATGTCGCGGCATTGCCGGAATTCGCCGAATTCGAACCCGAAGACAGTTATCTCTCGTGGCAGCTACGCCTGCGCGAACCGGTCGACAAGGCGCAGATCGACGATATCTTCGAGTGGGTCGAGGACGATTGCGACTTCGCGATCGTACCGATCATGCCCGAGGGTTTCGACTCGGAGAACGCCGGCGAGGAGACGAAGGCCGACGCTGCTGTGCCGGCACAAGCGGTCGCAGCCACCGAACCGCCGGTCGAGCGTCGTGTCGGGGAGAGGCGCAAGCAGGGCGATCGGCGCCAAGGCGACCGGCGTGGTTCCGGTGCCGGGTCTGCCGGAACCTCGAGTTCCATTCGTGTCGATATCAACAAAATCGATTCACTCATCAATATGGTGGGCGAACTGGTGATCACCCAGTCGATGCTCGGCATGCTCGGCGACGATTTCGACATGAGTCGCGTCGAGCGATTGCGTGAAGGTCTGACCCAGCTCGAACGTCATACCCGCGAGTTGCAGGAGAGCGTGATGCAGATCCGCATGGTGCCGATCAGCTTCTCGTTCAGCCGCTTCCCGCGTTTGGTGCACGACTTGAGCAGCAAGCTCGGCAAGAACATCGAACTCAAGATGAGCGGTGAAAATACCGAGGTCGACAAAACGGTCATCGAAAAGATCGGTGATCCGTTGGTACATCTCGTGCGCAATAGCCTGGATCACGGTATCGAGACACCGGAGGAACGCGTGGCCGCCGGTAAGCCCGAGATGGGAACGGTACACCTCGGTGCCTCGCATCGCGGTGGCAACATCGTGATCGAGATTCGCGACGACGGCCGCGGTTTACCGCGTGACAAGATTTTCAACAAGGCAATCGAGCGTGGGCTGGTAAAGCCCGACGACAATCTCAGCGACAAGGATATCTACGATCTGATTTTCCAGCCCGGTTTCTCGACCGCGGAGCAAGTCAGCGACGTGTCCGGTCGTGGTGTCGGTATGGATGTCGTGCGACGCAACATCAATGAACTCGGCGGCGCGATCGAGATCGATTCGACCCCCGGCCAAGGCAGCGCGATTATCATTCGCCTGCCGCTGACCCTGGCGATACTGGACGGACAGACCGTCCGCATCGGCGATGAAACCTACATCGTGCCGTTGGTATCGATCATCGAGTCGATACAGATTCACGAAGACATGCTGAGTACGGTTGCCGGGCGGGGCGAGACCTTCAAGCTGCGTGAAGAATATCTGCCGATCGTGCGCATGCACGAGGTCTTCGGTATCGAGAATCCGGACGCGCGGAATCTGACCGACGGTATCCTCGTGGTGGTCGAGGGTGAGGGCCGCAAGTGCGGATTGTTCGTCGACGATTTGCTCGGCCAGCAACAGGTCGTGATCAAATCGCTCGAGGCGAATCATCGAAAGGTCGATGGTCTTTCCGGCGCGACCATCCTAGGTGACGGTTCGGTCGCCTTGATTCTCGATATCCCGGGTCTGATGCGTTTGGCCAAACAACGCGGATTGAATGCAGGCGCCCCGCTTGCACTGACGGCTTAGAGTAAAGGTGAATCGATGAACGATGCTGCCAATGCCGTACTGGTCGAAGAGGAAGAGTCCCCGGGGACGCAGTACCTCACTTTTTTGCTGGCCGATGAGCAATATGGGCTCAACATCCTGCAGGTTCAGGAGATTCGCGGCTGGGAAAAGCCGACCCGCATACCCAATTCACCGAAGTATCTGCGAGGGGTGGTCAATCTGCGGGGCACCATCGTGCCGGTGATGGACATGCGCCTGCGCTTCGGCCTGCCGGTCGAGCCCTATAGCAAAGAGACAGTGGTCATTGTCGTCAATGCAGTCTGCAAGCGGGGTGTTGAACGATCGATCGGCCTGATCGTCGACGCCGTATCCGACGTTGTGGTCGCCAACGACGAACAGATCGTCAACACGCCCGAGTTCGGTTCGCATGTGCCGACGGAGAACATTATCGGTCTGGTGAACCAGGGCGGCAGCATGGTGATGCTGTTGGACGTGGCGAGTCTGATCGAAACCGATGTAGCCGAGGAGGATGGTTGATGCCGTCCTCGCTGAAATACTACCGAGCAAAGAGGAACTGCCGTGTTCGTTAATCTTCGTCTCATACCGAAATTCAGCATCATGTTGGGTCTCCCATTGCTGGGCCTGGCGGCGTTGACGGTTACCGCCGTGATGTATGCCCCGACGCAAGGCGCCAAGATGTTCGTCGTTGTGTCGGCCGGAGTCGTTGCCGTGTTGAGTATCGCTCTGGGTTTTGTGGTGATGAACGGCTTGCGGAATCAGCTCGACACGGCCGCCCGTGTGATCGACGGTATCGGCAACGGCGATTTCATGCAGCGGATCCCGGTGGTCGGGAGGGACGAAGGTGGACGCTTGTTGAGTGCTATCGAGCGTTTATGCGCGCAACTGCAGGATCGCAGTGAGGCTGTTGGTACCACCGAGCAGGCATTGCATTTGACCGGTCAGGCATTGCAACGGATGCCCGCGGCGGTGACCTTATGCGGTCCGGATGGCGCGCTGCTGCAAATGAACGGCGCAGCCGAACGTCTCTTTCGTGCGATGGCGCCGGCGTGGCGCAAAGAGGCGAGCGATTTTGCCGTCGATCGGCTTATCGGTCGCCAGCTTCCGAAGTTGCTCACCGATTCCGCGTTAAAAGCCGCCTTTAGTACACAACATAATGATGAACACACCGTCGAGGGCGTGGCGGCCGGGCACCATATTCGCCTGACCGTTGTGCCATTGCATGAGGAACAGGGCGAACTACTGGGCTGGTTGACGAGTTGGTTCGATATCACCGACGAGCTGAAACTGCGGGAACAGGAGCAGCAGCGTCAGACCGAGGAAGGGCGGGTCGCAGCGGAGAACCTGCGTATTCGTATCGCACTCGACCATGTGACGACCAATGTGATGGTGGCCGATCGCGACAACAACATCATTTACCTGAACAAGGCCGCCGCGACGTTGTTCGAAGGTGCCGAGCCCGACTTCCAGGCCGATCTGCCGGGGTTCGACGCGAGTAAGCTCTTGGGCGCCAACATCGATCAGTTCCATAAGAACCCGAGTCATCAGATCGAGATGTTAAAGCGACTCAATGCGACTCATGAGGCGCAAATAGAGGTCGGTGGTCGCACGCTAAGGATTATCGCCAACCCGGTCGTCGGGGAGGACGGCGAGCGTTTGGGCACGGCGGTCGAGTGGTCTGATCGTACTGACGAGGTCGCAGTGGAGCAGGAACTCGACCAGTTGGTCGAGGCGGCCAGCCGTGGCGACCTCGACAAGCGTATCGCATTGACCGGTAAGAGCGGTTTCTTCCATCGCCTCGGCAGCGGCTTCAACACGTTGCTCGATCAGCTATCTCAGGTGCTCGACGAGATTGGCCGGGTCATGCATCGGCTTTCGCAAGGTGATCTGTCGACAAGTATCGATCACGAATACGAAGGCAAGTTCGGCGAGGTGCGAGCCGACATCAATGCCACGGCTGCCAAGCTCGGTGACATCATCGGTCGTCTCGAAACCATCGCCAGTCAGATTGCGACGGCATCGACCGAGATCGCATCGGGCAATACCAACCTTTCCGGACGTACCGAACAGCAGGCCTCCAGTCTGCAGGAGACGGCGTCGAGCATGGAGCAGCTCACCTCGACGGTACGTAACAACTCGGATAACGCGCAGCAGGCAAATCATGTCGCCGGCAGTGCACGTCAGGCCGCGGAGCAGGGCGGCGCCGTCGTGGCCAATGCGGTCGCGGCGATGGAACAGATCAATGCCTCGTCCAAGAAGATTGCCGAGATCATCGGTGTGATCGACGAGATCGCCTTCCAAACCAATCTGCTGGCCTTGAACGCCTCGGTAGAGGCGGCCCGGGCCGGTGAACAGGGGCGCGGTTTCGCAGTAGTTGCGACCGAAGTCAGAAATCTGGCGTCGCGTTCCGCCAGTGCGGCGAAAGAGATCAAGGAACTGATACGCGACAGCGTCGCCAAGGTGGAGACGGGCTCCTCGCTGGTGCACGAGTCCGGTGAAAAGCTGGAAGAAATCGTCTCCGGGGTCAAGAAGGTCGGCGATATCGTCGCCGAGATCGCCGCGGCGAGTGCCGAACAGGCCAGTGGTATCGACCAGGTGAACCAAGCGATCACATCGATAGACGAGATCACGCAGCAGAACGCTTCGCTTGCGGAGCAGACGTCGGCCGCATCCGCGACCATGAGCGACAACGCGAGCGAGATGCGCGAGCTCATGGGTTTCTTCGCCGGCGGCGGTAGCGGTGTCGGCACCGCCGCGCCGATGGCGGCGCCCGCCACGTCTGTCGCGGTTACAAAAGCGGTGCCGAATGCGCCTTCAATGCCTGCCGCGTCGTTGGAGAAAGCCAAGACCGAAAAGCAGGCGAAGCCCGCGGCATCGGCATCTCCTGCGCCGAAGGTGGCGCCATCGAAACCGCCGCCGCAGGCACCGAAGCCGATGACGAACGCTACTGAATTCGACGACGATGAATGGGAAGAGTTTTGAGCGGCACGGGGCATGGGCCCGACAGGGATACGCTCAGGGAATGGTGAACCGCGCCCAGATGCGCAAGTAATGACCCGGCATGGCGTCCGGACAACGCAACGATGAAATTCGGGGTTGGTAATGAAGATCAATGAACCTGTAACAGACAAAGAAGTGCCGTTTCCCAAGGACAGCATCCTGGTCTCGAAGACCAATAGAAAGGGCATCATTACTTATGTGAATCCGGCATTCGTTGCCGTATCCGGTTTTTCCGAGACGGAAATGATCGGCAAGAACCACAATCTGGTGCGTCATCCCGACATGCCGCCGGAGGCCTTCAAAGACCTGTGGGACACGGTCGCCGCGGGTCGTACCTGGACCGGTATGGTCAAGAACCGGGCAAAGAACGGCGATTATTACTGGGTGCGGGCCAACGTCACGCCCGTGCCTTTGCCGAACGGCGATATCGAATACATGTCGGTGCGGACCGAACCCAGTGTCGAGGAAAGACGTACCGCCGAAGCCCTCTATGCCGATATGCGTGCCGGCAGGGCCAGTATGCCTCCATCGCTCGGCAAGGGTTCTTTCTGGTGCGCAGAACGTTTCGCCAGTGTGGGTTTTGGCGCCTTGGCCGGCGGTGCGCTGTTGACGCTGTTATTGCTCGCGGCAGGGCTGGGTAACGGTGTGGCCTATGTTCTGCTTGGCCTGATGATCGTCGCCAGCGCCGTGTTCGGTTTCCAGATGCATCGACATGTGGTGCAGCCGTTGAATTACGCCGCTTCCAAGCTGAAACAGTTCGTTTCCGGGGAGTATTTCGATTGGGCCGATGCCGATGAGCGCGGTGCGGTCGGCGAGGTTTTGCAGGCCCTGCGTTCGACCCAGATAAAACTCGGATTCGAGGTCACCGATGCGCGTCGGCGTGCCGACGAGACGGCGCGTGTCCAGACCGCGCTCGATTGCGTCAGCACCAATGTGATGATGGCCGATGCCGATTTCAATGTGATCTACATGAACGAATCGGTGAGGGCGATGTTCGCCGACGCGGAGGAGGATCTGCGCGAACAGCTGCCGCAGTTCGATGCCCAGAGCATCATGGGTCAGAACATCGATATCTTCCATTCGAATCCGGCACATCAACGCGGCATGTTGGCGAAGATGACCGAGACCTATCGCGGCGAGCTGTCGGTCGGCCCGCGTATCTTCCGGCTCATCGTGAATCCGGTGGTCAACAACAAGGGTGAACGTTTGGGTACCGTGGTGGAATGGGCCGATCTGACTATTGAACGCCAAGCCGAGCGTGCCGAAGCCGAACGGCGTGAGGTCGAGGCACGCCATGCCGAAGAGAATCTGCGTATTCGTACCGCGTTGGATAACGTCTCGAGCAGCGTGATGATGGCCGACGGCGATAACAACATCATCTATATGAACAAGACCGTGCAGGCGATGTTCGAGAACGGAGAGGCGGAGATCGCGAAGGTGTTGAAGGGTTTTCGTGCGGACAAGTTGATGGGCGCGAACATCGATGCCTTCCATAAGGAACCGAGTCATCAACAACGCATGATCGCGGCGATGACCGGCCCCGTTAGGTCGGAGATCGAGATCGGCGGTCTGATCTTCGGTTTTACCGCCAACCCGGTGGTCAGTCCCCAGGGCGATCGTTTGGGTACGGTGGTCGAATGGCTCGACCGCACCGAAGAAGTCGCGATGGAGAAAGAGTTGGAAAACATCGTCGCGTCGACGCGTTCCGGCGACCTGTCGCAACGTGTGTCTACCGACGGCAAGGACGGTTTCTTCATGCACCTGGCGACCGGTGTCAACTCGCTGATCGACGAGTTGTCCAATGTGTTCCGCGACATTTCGCAAACGCTGAGCGCGATGTCGGCCGGTGATTTGACCCAGCCGGTGTCGCGCGACTATCAGGGCGAGTTCGGACGTATCAAAGACGATCTCAACAATACCTTGGTACATCTTTCCCGAGTGCTCAGTGAATTGCGTGAAGCGACCGCTGCGGTCAACGAATCGTCGAACGAGATTTCGGCCGGTAACACCAATCTGTCGGGTCGCACCGAGCAGCAGGCATCGAGTCTGGAGGAGACCGCAGCGAGTATGGAGGAATTGACCTCCACGGTCAGGAACAATGCCGACAATGCCCAGCAGGCCAATACCGTGGCGACGAACGCCCGCCAATTGGCCGAGAAGGGTGGTGAAGTCGTCGGACGTGCGGTTACCGCGATGGAACAGATCAATGCTTCGTCGGCCAAGATCGCCGAGATCATCGGGGTCATCGACGAAATCGCCTTTCAGACCAATTTGCTGGCGCTGAATGCTTCGGTCGAGGCGGCACGCGCCGGTGAACAGGGCCGCGGGTTCGCCGTCGTGGCGACCGAGGTACGCAATCTGGCCTCGCGTTCGGCCGACGCGGCCAAGGAGATCAAAGAGCTGATCAACGACAGCGTCAACAAGGTGCATGCCGGGGCTTCGTTGGTGAACGAGTCGGGCGAGACCCTCAATGAGATCGTCGGCGGGGTGAAGAAGGTCGGCGATATCGTCGCTGAGATTGCCGCGGCCAGTGCGGAACAGGCGGCGGGTATCGATCAGGTCAATCAGGCGATCACGACCATGGATGAGATGACGCAACAAAACGCGGCGCTGGCGGAGGAGACCTCGGCAGCTTCTGTCTCGTTGTACGAGAAGGCGCAGGCGATGGAAAAGACCATTGGTTTCTTCAGCGTCGGCGAGGGGTCTGAGCTGTCGGGCAGTGGCCAGGGCAATCACTGAGGTTGATACGGCATGCAAGACGCTAATCCATCCAGCGACGACGGGACCGGGCAATACCTCAGTTTTCGCCTGGGCGGCGATGACTATGCGGTGGACATTCTGAGGGTGCAGGAGATCCGCGGTTGGGAAAACGTGCGTGCCTTGCCCGAGTCGCGTGACTATGTGAAGGGCGTGCTCGATCTGCGCGGGACCATCGTACCGATTATCGATTTACGCATTCGTTTCGGTCAGCCCGAGCCCGACTATGTGCAGACCACGGTCGTGATCGTGATGTCGGTGAAGACGGCATCCGGTGAAACACATCTGGTCGGCGGCGTGGTCGACGGCGTATCCGATGTGTTGGATATCGACGGTGCCGATCTGAAACCGCCGCCGACGATCGGTGGCGCGGTCAATCGCCGTTACCTGAGCGGCATGGTTTCCTTGCCGCGCGGCATGGTGATCCTGCTGGACCTCGACAAGCTGTTCGACCCGTCCGAACTGGACGAACTGCAACACATGGTGGGCAATTGATGGCCGGTCGCTTTCATCGCCGTATCTTCGGAGTCGCGGTATGCAGGTGATCTCGGTGGTCAACCAGAAGGGCGGCGTGGGAAAAACCACGGCTACCGTGAACCTCGGCCATGCGCTTGCACGACAGGGCAAGCGGGTGATGCTGCTCGACTTCGACCCGCAAGGGCATCTTGCGGCCTGTCTTGGCCTGTTTCGCCTTCCCCCGGGTGGCGCCGATCGCCTGTTGACTGGTGAAGGTGGACTCGACGACTGGGCGATCGCAGTCAGTGACTGGGGGCGTGTCGTACCTTGTGGCGATGCCCTGGCCGAGTTCGAGCAACAGGATGCCGGGGTGCAGGCTATGGGTAATTTACGTGATGCCATAGATCGTGCTCCGCCGGATGTCGATTACCTCGTCGTCGATTGCCCGCCATCGTCGGGCCGTTTGATCGTCAACGCGATTGTCGCGGCTGACGAGGTGCTGATCCCGGTTGCCGGTGATTATCTGTCGTTGACCGGTCTGGCCAGGTTGATGTTGACCATCAAACGTCTGCAGCCGGTGTGTCGCTCGGAGATGCGTAAATGGATATTCATGAACCGCTTCGTCGCTCGACGCCGCTTGTCGCGCGAGGTGCACGAGAAGGTGCGCGAACATTTTCCCTATAGCCTTCTGTGCGGCGTAGTCAGCGAGGCTGCCGCATTGGCCGAAAGCGCGGGTACGGGCCGATCGATTTTTGATTACCGTCCACGTAGCAAGGCGGCCACGGAGTTTTCCGCGCTGGCGGAGGACTTGGTTTATCAGAGAGTCGTAGCCAATGAGCAAGAAACAACCAGTGATGTCGCATGATCCGCTTGCCGATTTTCCGGCAGCGGATGAATCGGTCGATGCCGTGCCGCCGACAGCGTCGTCGGTACCGGCACAAGATGGCGATACCGTCGCTATCACCTTACCGGTCAGTATGACGATCGCCGATGTGGGCGAACTGCATGAGTCGCTGGCCGGCCAGTTCGCCGAGGGACAAAAGTTATGCCTCGACGGTAGCGAGGTCGAGATTGCCGACGGCGCCGGTATGCAGTTGCTTGTGGCCTTGTTCAAGGACGCGGGCGAAAAGCAGTTGACCGTCGAGTGGACGCAGACGTCGGATGTCTTGACGTCGGCGGCCGCTCAAATCGGCCTTTCCGAGATATTGAAGTTGCAGAGCGTGCAGCGTTCCGGGCAGCAAGCATAGGCGGGCCGTACCTATGGGCGTTGTGAACAACTCATCCGACGGCCAAGCGGCGCCAAACGAAAATGAGCCCGTCGAAGCGGTGCGTATGCTCGAGCTGGCCATTGCGCAGATCGCGCTTGCCATGCGCGACGGCAAGGCGGCCGTGGATGATCTGGACCGGGCATTTACCTCGGCCGCGAATGGTATTGCCGCGGTGGCGGATCTGGCGACCTCAGCCGCACACAAAAGGGTCGAAGACGATCATCGAAGGGCATTGGTCGATCAGTGCGCCGACGCCCAGGCGGGGATGCAACAGAGCATTATCGCGTTGCAATTCTATGATCGTCTGTCACAGCGTCTGGAACATGTGCAGAACACGCTGAGCGGATTATCGTCGTTGCTCGGTAATCCGTCCCAGGCCAATGACGGGCAGGCCTGGCGATCATTGCGCGATTCGATTCGCGAGCGTTACACCATGCGTGAAGAGCAGGTCTTGTTCGACGCGATATCGAACGGAGTCGGTGTCGAACAGGCCTTGGATGTCGCGCTCGAACAGGAAAAACAGAGAGACGACGACGTCGAGTTGTTCTGATTTCGTCGTTGAGTAAAAAATGGACGTAATTGTGTTGGTGCCAGCATGACGACAGTAGCCCGGGAATATGCGTTCACCCGTCGAGACTTCGACTTTCTGCGTCGCTTGTCGAACGAACGTACCGGCATCGTCGTTACCGACGACAAGTTCGATATGTTCTATTCGCGCCTGTCACGGCGCGTGCGTGCACTGGGTTTGGGCAGCTTTGCCGAGTACTGCGATTATCTGAGCGACGCGGCGAATGATGGCGAGATGGTTCAGCTCGTCAATGCAATCACGACCAATCTGACGGCCTTCTTCCGGGAAAATCATCATTTCGAGTTTCTGTCCCAGACGGCGTTGCCGGAGGCGGTCGCCCGTAATCGACATGATCGGCGAGTGCGGATCTGGTCGGCAGGCTGTTCGACCGGCGAGGAGCCCTATTCCCTGTCGATGACTTTGGAGGAACAACGCGCATTGGCCGGTTGGGATGCCCGTATCCTGGCCAGCGATATCGATTCGAACGTGCTTGCGCAGGCCTCGAGCGGCGTATATGCGATGTCACGAGTCGATGGTCTGTCGTCGGAACGACTCAAGGCTTTTTTTCAGAAGGGCAAGGGTATGCAGGTCGGTAAGGCGCGGGTCAAACAGATGCTGCGTGAGCGAATCGATTTCCAACAGATCAATCTGATGGAGCCGCTGTCGGTGGAACGGCAGGATCTCATTTTTTGCCGCAATGTCATTATCTATTTCGACAAAGAGACCAAGACGCGCCTGGTCCATAAATTCGCCGACGTTCTCGCAGACGGCGGTTATTTGTTCATTGGCCATTCTGAATCCCTGTACAAGGTGACCGATCGTTTCGAGCTGATCGGTAACACGGTTTATCGCAAGGTGCGCTGAACATGGTCGCTCGGCGGAAACACACCTTGCCGGAGACATTGCCAGGGTTCGAGGCGATCAATCGCTATTGGGATATCGAACGTGAAATGCCTGCGGCAAAGATATTGCCGGGCGAATATTACGTGACCAACGGCGGGGAACTGGTTACGACGGTGTTGGGATCGTGCGTGTCGGCCTGTGTCCGTGATCGTATCTTCGGCATTGGCGGTATGAACCACTTCATGTTGCCGATATCGACGGACGGCAAGGGCTGGGGCGGTTCCGACGATCTGCTGAGTACCGCGACGCGGTACGGCAACTATGCGATGGAACATATGATCAACGATATCCTCAAGCATGGCGGGCACAAAAGCCATCTCGAGGCGAAGATCTTCGGCGGCGGCAAGGTCATCCAGAATCTGAGCGATGTCGGAACGCGTAACATCGAGTTCGTACGCGACTATCTCCAGACCGAAGGCATACCGGTGCTGGCGGAGAACGTCGGTGACATTCATCCGCGCAAGGTGGTCTATATCCCGGCGACGGGCAAGGCGTACGTCAAGCGCATCAAACATCTACACAACGACACGGTAGTCAAACGGGAGAACGCGTATCGCAGCGAGATCGCTACGCAACCGGTCGTTGGCGAGATCGAGTTGTTTTAGGGCGATCGTTTTGGACATGTTATGAGCAAGATTCGTTTATTGATCGTCGATGACTCCGCGTTGGTCAGGCAGGTCCTGACCGAGGTGTTCGCCCAGGCGCCCGATATCGAGGTCGTCGGTACCGCTGCCGATCCTTATGACGCGCGGGAAAAGATCAAGCGGCTGAATCCCGATGTGCTGACCCTTGACGTCGAAATGCCGAGGATGGACGGCGTGACCTTCCTGGGCAATTTGATGCGCCTGCGGCCGATGCCGGTGGTCATGGTCTCGACGCTGACCCAACAAGGGGCGGACGTCACGCTGCGGGCGCTTGAATATGGTGCGATCGACTTCGTCGCCAAACCAAAGCTGGACGTCGCGGGAGGTCTGAAGGAATACGCGGGCGAGATCATCGACAAGGTACGGATGGCGTCCAAGGCGCGTGTCAAGGCGCTTGACCCGACGGTGCGCGGTGCAAAGCCGTCGAGCGGTGAGAAGCTGTCGGCGGACGCCGTCATCAAGTCCGGTTCGACGCGGAGCCATTTCCGTACCACGGATCGCATCGTCGGCATCGGCTCGTCCACCGGCGGTACCGAGGCGATCAAAGAGGTTCTTGCCGAACTGCCCATGGATATCCAGGCGGGTATCGTTGTATCGCAGCATATTCCCGCGGCGTTCAGCGCCCCGTTCGCCAAGCGGGTCGACGGTGTTACCGCATTGAGCGTATGCGAGGCGGCCGATGGGCAGCAGATATTGCCCGGTCATGTCTACATCGCACCCGGTGATCGTCATCTACTGGTCGAGCGTGACGGTGCGCGATATGTATGCCGACTGAACGATGGCCCGCCGGTCAACCGCCATCGGCCGTCCGTCGACGTCATGATCCGCTCTTTGGCACAGAATGCCGGACCGAATGCCATCGGCCTGATGTTGACCGGCATGGGCGATGACGGCGCGGCGAGTATGGGTGAACTGCGTGCAGGCGGTGCGCCGGTCATTGTCCAGGACGAGCGGACGAGCGTGGTTTGGGGTATGCCGGGCGAGGTCGTCAAGCGTGGGTTTGCGGACGAGGTTTTACCGTTGGGGAAGATCGGCTTACGCCTGCTGGAATTGATCGGTAAACGCTGAGTGCTGTGCCACCGAGGTGGATAGCCCGTTGCTAAACGGCAATGCATCCGTTCAGCTTTTGTTCTAAGAAGTATCGATGCAAGCGCCTAGAGAGATTTAGTCTGTGATATGTCCCTTTAAGTAAGCTCTCTTAGGGTCGATAGCTTAATACTACATAACGGGTGCACGACGCTGCGGTGTCGATAATGGAATCTGCACGATCATGATAAAGAACGGAAAGGTTTTGGTGTCGGGATCTGCGGGAACGTTGCTCTTCATGGCGCTGGCTGTGGTTTATGGAGATATGGTTCCTCACTGGCTGTGGCCTCTCGCGTCGGGGATCTTATGGAGTGCGATCGTTGTGCTCTTGTCATACGATCGTCGCATTTCCGCCGATGAGTTGTCTGCGGTTTCGGAAACCGTGGCGGTAGAGCATGCGGCGACCGACTTGGTAGGGCACGTCGAGAATCATCTGGGAACGCTCGTCGACGACATGCGAGACGATCTGCGTCAGATTCAGCGGCTGGTAGGCGATGCCGTGGTGATGCTGCAGGAGGCGTTTCGGGGGCTCAGTCAGAAGTCCGGTAATCAGAGTGACATCATCGGGGCGATAATCACGCAGATTCGCAAGCAATCCGAAGACGGCATAGCGATCTCGGGGTTCGCCAAGCAGACCGATGAGGTGCTTCGTTGCTTTGTCGACTATGTGGTCGAGACCAGTTCGAGCATTGTTGCGATGGTTCGCCAAGTCGACGATCTGGTCGCACATATGGCCCATGTCGATAAATTGCTGAATGACGTCAAGACGATTGCAGACCAGACCAATCTGTTGGCCCTGAATGCGGCCATCGAGGCGGCGCGTGCAGGTGATGCCGGGCGAGGTTTCTCCGTCGTTGCCGATGAAGTACGGAGTCTGTCGAATCGGTCGAACAAGTTTAACGAGGAAATTCGCACCGTCATCGGTGAAGCGGTCAAATCGATAAACGGTTCCCGTGAGTTGATGACGAATATGGCGTCGAAAGACATGAATTTTGCGATCCAGGCGAAGGCCAAGGTGGATAACACGATGGAGCAGCTCACGGAGCTGAACCAGTCGGTTGAGCAAACGCTCGACTCGGTCGCGGTCCTTAACGTCGAGATCGACCAGTTAACGGCAAACGCGGTGAGATCGCTTCAGTTCGAGGACATCGTGCGTCAGTTGACGGATTACTCAGAACGCCATCTCGACCGAATTCGCGATATGATCGGCCAGATACACGGTGGTTTGAGCGAGCTTCGCGACTCGGAGCAGCGCGAACCGAGCGATTTTGTCGAGGCCGCACAACGCCTGCAGTCCGAGTTGGGCGAATTGATCGCCGGGCAGCGGTCGGGTGACCGTAAACCGGTATCACAACAATCGATGACGCAGGGCGATGTCGAGTTGTTTTGACGAGCATGCAATTGGTATGTCTGTGTCAGCGATTACCGATGCGTTAGTGGAGAAGCAGATATGTCGATTACCAGTACGGAATCCGACGATGGTCGAATAGTGACCATCAAGGTCAGCGGGCGGTTCGATTTTTCGACTCATCAGGCCTTCGTGCAGTCGTACAAGAATTATCCGCGCGGTGAGAAGCAGTTCGTCGTCGATTTGGGCGATGCCGAGTATCTGGATAGCTCGGCGATGGGTATGTTGTTGCAGTTGCGTGACTACGCAACGGACGATGTGAGCGTTGCGTTGATCAATGGTAACGATGCGGTTTGCGAGATTCTGCGGATCGCCAATTTCGACAAGCTGTTTAAGCTGTCTTGCGCGTCTTGACCCGAGACTGAAACATCCGAGGCGAAGAGCGGCGTTCGTCGGCCAGCGGCACGTTGACCTCGCGGGGCTTGGCCTGCTGTAATCCCCCGTTCTGCAGATGTCGATGGGTGTTCGCGTGACCCAGCTCCAACCCGTAATACTTTCCGGTGGCTCGGGGACCCGATTGTGGCCCTTGTCACGCCGTGCTTATCCGAAACAGTTTCTGGCGTTGGTCGATGATGCGACGTTGCTTCAATCGACTGCCGGTCGACTGGACGGCCTTTCCGGCGAGGTCGATCTGCAGGCGCCATTGATTGTCTGTAATGAGGCACATCGCTTTCTGGTCGCCGAGCAGCTACGGGCAAGCGGTCATGCCGCACGCAACATTTTGCTCGAGCCGGTCGGGCGCAATACGGCCCCTGCGCTGACGTTGGCGGCGCTCGATGTGTTGGGCGAAGACCCCGTGTTGATTGTGATGCCGGCCGACCATGTCGTGCACGACGTCGCTGCCTTCAGTCGCGCGGTGGCTGCCGGGTTGCCGCACGCCGCCGAGGGCAGGGTGGTGACCTTCGGTATTGTGCCGGATTCGCCGCATACCGGCTTCGGCTACATCCGTTCTGGGGCGAAAGTAGACGACAATGTGCATGCCCTGCAGGGCTTTGTCGAGAAACCCGACAGGGAAACCGCCAAGGGCTATGTCGCCAGTGGTGACTATTTCTGGAACAGCGGGATTTTTGTCCTCAAGGCAAGTCGCTGGTTGGCGCTGATCGAGGATTTCCGGCCGGACATCATGGCGGCTGTGAAGCAGGCGTATGAAATCGGTCAGCGTGATTTGGATTTCCTTCGTGTCGATCAGGCGGCATTCGCCGCGTCGCCGTCGGATTCGATCGACTACGCGGTCATGGAGCCCTTGTCTCAACGGTCGGGAGAGTGTCTGGTGGTACCGCTAGACGCCGGCTGGTCGGACATCGGTGCCTGGGCTGCCTTATGGGAGGTTTCGCCACAGGACGAGGACGGCAACGCCTGTCACGGCGATGTCATTGCCGTCGATGCTCACGATAATCTATTGCATGCCCAGCATCGCATCGTGGCTGCCGTCGGCGTGCGTGATCTGGTGGTGGTCGAGACCTCGGACGCCGTGTTGGTCGCGCATAAGTCGCATGCACAAGATGTCAAGCGCATCACAGAACGTTTGGATGCGGAGGGGCGTAACGAAAGCGAGTTTCACCGCCGCGTACATCGTCCTTGGGGGAGCTTTGAAGGCGTCGATCAAGGCGGACGTTTTCAGGTAAAACGATTGAGCGTGAAGCCGGGTGCGTCGTTGTCGTTACAGATGCATCATCATCGTGCCGAGCACTGGATCGTGGTCAGCGGTACGGCCCGGGTGACCTGTGACGACAACGTTTTTCTGCTGTCGGAGAACGAATCGACCTATATTCCGATCGGCACCAGGCATCGACTGGAGAATCCCGGCACCATCCCGCTGGAAATTATCGAGGTGCAATCCGGTTCCTATCTCGGCGAGGACGACATCGTTCGTTTCGACGACGTATACAACCGAGCCGGCAAGACCGACTGAGCCACGTCGGTTACGGTTCCGCCGGCAACGGGTTTGGGTGGCGGATTTCTCACGCCGCAGCTTTTCCGCTATCCTTGCCGGTCTTTTTTCAGCGGTCGCCAAGCGGAGCGCGGTCATGGGTTTCAAATGCGGTATCGTCGGCCTGCCGAACGTGGGCAAATCGACCTTGTTCAATGCCTTGACCAAGGCGACCATCGCGGCCGAAAACTACCCTTTCTGTACGATCGATCCGAATGTCGGTGTGGTGCCCCTGCCGGACAAGCGGCTGGATGTGTTGGCCGGCATCGTCAAGCCCCAAAATGTCGTGCCGACGACGATGCAGTTCGTTGACATTGCCGGTTTGGTTGCCGGTGCATCCAAAGGAGAGGGCTTGGGCAACAAGTTCCTTGCCAATATTCGTGAGACCGATGCCATCGCCCAAGTGGTACGTTGTTTCGAGAATGACGACATCGTGCACGTTGCCGGCAAGGTCGATCCGCTCGCGGATATCGAGGTGATCAACACGGAGCTCGCGCTCGCGGACCTCGAGTCGGTTGAGAAGTCCCTTCAAAAGGCCGAGAAGCTGGTCAAGACGGGAGACAAGAAGATCGTTGCACGACGTGACTTGTTGCTACGGGTGCGAGAGCAGTTGGACCAAGGGCAGCCGGTCCGCGCCCTGTCGTTGGACGACGATGAGCGGGCGGAGCTACATGATCTGCATTTGCTGACCATCAAGCGCACCCTGTACATCGCCAATGTCAACGACGATGGCTTCGAAAACAATCCCTATCTCGATGCGGTGCGCGACTATGCTGCCGGAGAGGGTGCCGAGGTGGTTGCGGTATGCGCGGCGATCGAGGCCGAGTTGGCGGAGCTGGACGACGACGAGAAAGCCGAGTTCCTGGCCGAGATGGGGTTGGCGGAGCCGGGTCTGGATCGGGTGGTGCGTGCCGGTTATCGTTTGTTGCATCTACAGACTTACTTCACCGCCGGCGTCAAAGAGGTCAGGGCCTGGACCGTTCCCATCGGGGCGACGGCCCCTCAGGCAGCGGGCGTCATTCATACGGATTTTGAGCGTGGTTTCATTCGCGCCGAGGTGGTTGCTTACGAGGACTTCGTTGCCTGTGACGGTGAGCACGGCGCCAAGGATGCGGGCAAGCTTCGCCTGGAAGGTAAGGATTACGTGGTAAACGATGGCGATGTCGTCCATTTTCGATTCAATGTCTGAGCTGTTCCGGCATAAGCGGGGCCTGGACGTGGACGGGCGCCAGTCCTATGGTTTCATTGACAATTCGGCGTTTTGATCGGTATAGTTTCGCGCCTCTTTGGCAAGGTAGCTCAGCTGGTTAGAGCACCGCACTCATAATGCGGGGGTCGGCGGTTCAAGTCCGCCCCTTGCTACCATAAGCTGGAAAACCGGTTGCCCTCCGGCGCCGGTTTTTTGTTTTATGACGGTGTCTCGGGAATGTCGGCAATGGGTCAACATGGCGTACCTATGCGGTCGTGGCACGAACTGACACCACGAGAGCAGCTCGATTTGCGAGAGGCTTACGGCCACTACCTGGATAGTTTGCCGCCAACCTGCGACATGACCGAAAAGGTTGAGCGTTTTCGTCGTTGGCTGGCCGATCAGGGGGTCGAATACACGTCCCCGCCATGAAACTTTTTCCTTTGTGCTGAGGTCTCATTCACGAGGGCACGATGCCCTTCAACGAACATTATGTTCGTTGAGACTCCCCTTGGTGATTGGCCGATGCCCGGTATCAGGGCATCGGCCTTCTTTTTCGCCCCAAAGTTGTGCATCGACGTTGAATGGAGCACCAAATTAGCGCGTTCTGTGTGCTGGTTTCGCTCGGGATGAAACTTTTGTCTTTATAAATCAATTGTTTATTTAGTGGCATGTATGGTGCATGCGCTTGCGCGATTGCGTGACATGCGATCGAACAACAATGATTACTAGAGGCACAGAGATGAAAAAAATCCCCGCGAAGTCGCCATTGTCGGTGGCGGTCTTATGGTTTTGTTTGGCGCCCGGTATGGCGCTGGCCGAGGATGCGATCAGCGGCTCGAATACCTCATGGATACTGACCTCGACCGCGTTGGTACTGTTCATGACGCTACCCGGTCTGGCGCTGTTCTACGGCGGTTTGGTGCGGAGCAAAAACGTGCTCTCGGTGCTGATGCAGTGTTTTTCGATTGCCGGCATCGTATCGATCCTCTGGTTGATCGCCGGCTACAGCCTGGCTTTTGGTGAGGGTAATGCCTGGATCGGTGATTTCAGCCGCGTGCTGATGGCCGGAGTCGGGCGTGAAACCTTGTCCGGCGATATTCCGGAATCCCTGTTCATGCTGTTCCAGATGACTTTCGCGATCATCACGCCGGCGTTGATCATCGGCGGCTTTGCCGAGCGCATGAAATTCACCGCCATGCTGCTGTTCAGCGCGATTTGGCTGTTCTTGGTCTATGTGCCCGTCACCCACTGGGTCTGGGGCGGCGGCTGGCTGGGCAGCATGGGGCTTTATGATTTTGCCGGTGGTACCGTTGTCCATATCACCGCCGGTGTGGCTGCATTGGTCGCCGCATTGGTATTGGGGCCGCGGCGCGGTTTTCCCGAACAGCCGATGCCGCCACACAATATGACCATGACCGTGATGGGAGCCGGCATGCTGTGGGTCGGTTGGTTCGGCTTTAATGGCGGCAGTGCGCTGGCCGCGAACGGCGATGCCGCAATGGCCATGTTGGTGACCCATATCTCCGCTGCCGCCGGTGCGATGCTTTGGATGACCATGGAGTGGATCAAATTCGGCAAGCCGAGTGCCTTGGGCGCAGTCACCGGCATGGTTGCCGGCTTGGGCACGATCACGCCGGCCTCCGGCTTTGTCGGTCCCGCCGGTGCCCTGGTGATCGGTGTTCTTGCCGGCATCATTTGCTTCAATGCGACCATGTTCATCAAGCGCGTGCTGAAAATCGATGATTCGCTTGACGTGTTTCCGGTCCACGGTGTCGGCGGTGCTTTGGGTACGCTGCTGGTCGGGGTATTTGCATCGACCGGTCTCGGTGTCTTCAGTGGCTATGGTTTTGCCGACGGCATCGAGAGCATGGGTGGGCAGCTTGCCGTTCAAGCGACCGGTGTTTTGGCGACAGTGGTGTTCACTGCGGTTGTGACCTACGTCATCCTCAAGTTGGTGGGCGTTTTGGTTGGAGGACTGAGGGTGGATGAGGAGCAGGAGATCGAGGGCCTCGATATCGTGCTCCACGAGGAGCGCGGATACGATATCCGCTGATAACAACAAACTAAAATCAAAGTGATAACGTGGGGCGGGCAACCGCCCCTTTTCTTTGGGTTACGCTTTTTCAGGCATAACGACAAGCTTCGGTTCGTGTTAACAGGCCCGGTTGTTTCAGTCGCGCCCGAACAGATCTTTGTAAGCTGCCCAGCTCGCGTAGCCGAGCCATGGGAAAATCACCGCAAAGCCGATGAAGCACGTCAGCATGCCGAGCAATGTGAGCACGGATAGGATGACGCCCCAGATCACCATCGGTAGCGGTTGTTCCAGTACGGCCTTGACGCTTGCGACCACGGCGGTACCGAAGTCCGTACGCGCGTCGAGCACCAAAGGCAATGACCAGGCGGTAAGCGCAAAAAGCACGATGGCGAATATGGCGCCGACGCTGAACAATAGCGCGAGAAAACCGATGCCCTGCGGTGTACCAATTGTTGCGGCGAAACTCGCGGCGTCGCCGATGTACAGGGTTGCTGCCAAGGTGGAAAAGCGAACCCAGGCGATCATGACCAGGCTGAGCAGCAGGACGAACAGTACGACCGAGCCGAGGTTTTTGTTCAATAACTGGAGACAGTTGGACAGGTGGACGGTTTCGCTGCGGTCCATCAGTTGAGCGATCCGGAAGAGCCCGATCGCCAATAAGGGCCCGATCAGCAGGAAGCCGGTCCAAAAGGTGAGAATGAGTTGCGGTCGATCGAGGCCAAACCAGGTGATAACCATACCGGCTATTGCAAAGCTACCGCCGTAGACCAGCGACGTCCGTTGTGTGCGAGCGAAATAATCCCAACCCTGTCGCAACCATTCACGGGGTGCGTCCGGGCTGAGCTTTCGCCGTGGAGGCAACGTCAGCGTGTGGTAGGTCACCGGGTCTTCAGGGCCTGGCAAATCGAGTCTCCCGCATCCGGCCTGCTACGTGTATGACCTTAGTCCGACATCGACCGGTTGTCAGGGGCTGCGGTGTTGTCGTTACTGTGGTGCCGGGAATGCCATCTGACGAGTGTGCGGGAAAATCAAAGCAGCCTTGCGGCTGCTTTGTCGAAATTGGTCGGAGTGAAAGGATTTGAACCTTCGACCCCCGCCTCCCGAAGACGGTGCTCTACCAAGCTGAGCTACACTCCGCAGAACTGCTGCGTCAGAAGGAACGGTCGACCGAAAAGTCCGCCAAGGCTGCCAGGGCGTCGCGGAAGGTCGATTCAGGCAGCGTGGATAATGCCCGTTTGGCCTTATCTGCCTCCTCTGTCGCGAGCCGCGCAGTGTAAGCGATCGCATCGGTCGATTCAATTGCGGCGAGCACCTCGTCAATGCGTTCGGTACCGCCGTTCGCAATCACGTCGCGCAGCATCGTTTGGATCGCCGGCTCGCTTTGTTCGATTGCCCGGATCAACGGTAGTGTCGGTTTACCTTCGGCGAGGTCGTCACCGATGTTCTTACCGATATCGACCCCGGACGACCCGTAATCCAAGGCGTCGTCGATCATTTGAAAGGCCATGCCCAGATGCAGCCCATAGGCGGCAATGGCATCTTCGATGTCGCGGGGATTGTCGCTGATGATCGCGCCGAGCCGTGCGCCGGCTTCGAACAGGGTCGCGGTCTTGCGCAGGATCACTTCGCGGTAGCGGCGTTCGTCGGTTTCCGGATCGTTACAGTTCAGCAACTGCAGAACCTCGCCTTCGGCGATCCGGTTGGTGGCGTGCGAAAGCACGTCCATGATCGGCATTCTTCCTACTGCGACCATCATTTCGAACGAGCGCGAATACAGAAAATCGCCTACCAGTACGCTCGCGGCATTGCCCCAGACCGCATTCGCCGTGTCGCGACTGCGTCGCTGGTCCGAATCGTCGACCACATCGTCGTGTAACAGGGTGGCGGTGTGAATGAATTCGATGATTGCCGCAAGGTCGATATGGGCCGTTCCCCGGTAGCCCAATGCGCGCGCCGCCAATAAAACGATCATCGGGCGCAGGCGTTTGCCGCCGCTGTTGATGATGTAGTGGCCGATCTGATTGATGAGAACGACGTCTGAACTGAGTCGGTCGAGAATCAGCCGATCGGTAGCCGCGAGGTCGTCCGCGATCAGCTCGCGGATGGTGGAAAACTCCATAAGGCTAGTGTCCTGCCGGGTTCATTTGCATGATTTCAAAGTTTGCGAGAAACGTCGCAATAGGGCGTGTTTTGCAGGTAATACTGGGCATATCGGCAAGGGATACAGTGCTTTGTGACGGCGTTGCACCTCTTGCCAACGGTGGCGAGGTGCGTCTTGCCAGCAACCCTGGTTGGCGCGCCAAAACAATGTGAATCAACCAGGCAGGACACCGGAATTCCGGAAAAAATCTGCCGCGCATCCTAGGTAAGCGGGTTTCATCCTGTCAAGCCGGCACGACGTGTCGTGTGCTTGCAGGTTTGGCAGGCCTGGCTTGACGCAATGGCCGGCGATCTATAAAATTTCGCCTCTTTCCGTCGGCCGCCCCTGGTTGCCGGCCAGCCGTTTTTGCTCAGGAGACTGTACGGTCATGTATGCCGTTATCCAAACCGGTGGCAAGCAATACCGCGTTGCCGAGGGCTCGACCCTGAAAGTGGAAAAGATCGATGCCGATGAAGGCGCCAGCGTTGAGCTGGATAAGGTCCTGATGGTGGCCGACGGTGACGACATCAAGGTTGGTGCCCCGTACCTGAGCGGTGGCAAGGTTACCGCGACGGTGAAGGCGCACGGCCGTGGCAAAAAGGTCACGATTGTGAAATTTCGTCGCCGCAAGCATCACATGAAGCGCCAGGGACATCGCCAGGCATTCACCGAGATCGAAGTGACCGGCATCAGCGCCGGTTGAGGGAGCATCCAGCATGGCACACAAAAAAGCAGGCGGTAGTTCCAAGAACGGCCGCGATTCAGAGTCCAAACGCCTCGGCGTCAAGGTTTACGGTGGCCAGTCGATCAATGCCGGCGGCATCATCGTTCGTCAACGCGGTACTCGGGTACATCCGGGCGTGAATGTGGGATGTGGCAAGGATCACACCCTTTATGCACTCACCGACGGTGTCGTGCGGTTCGAGACCAAGGGGCCGAAGAACCGTAAGTTCGTGAGTATCGATTCGGCTTGATCGGTCGTTCAACCCGCTAAGCGATAAAGGCCTCGTCGCTCGACGGGGCTTTTTTGTTTGGGCCTGGTTTGGTGAGCAACGATGAAGTTTGTCGATGAGGCAGTGATCAAGGTCGAAGCCGGGGATGGCGGCAATGGCTGCGTCAGCTTTCGGCGCGAGAAGTATATCCCCAAAGGCGGTCCCGACGGCGGCGATGGCGGTGACGGCGGCGATGTCCTTTTGCGTGCCGACAGCGGGCTCAACACCTTGGTCGATTTTCGTCATCAACGACACCATCGTGCCGAGCGCGGACAAAACGGCGCGGGCCGGCAGATGACCGGGCGCAAGGGGCAATCGCTGTACGTCAGGGTGCCGGTCGGCACGCGCGTATTCGATGCCGATACCGAAGAGTTCATCGGCGAGGTCATGGCGCACGAGCAGGCGTTGCTGGTCGCTCGGGGGGGCGTGCATGGCCTGGGCAATATTCATTTCAAGAGCAGCACTAATCGGGCGCCACGTCAGTCGACACCGGGTACGCCGGGTGAGCGCCGTACCTTGCGTCTCGAATTGGTGCTCTTGGCCGACGTGGGTTTGCTCGGCCTGCCGAATGCGGGTAAATCCAGCCTCATATCCGCGATTTCCAGTGCCCGGCCAAAGGTTGCGGACTATCCTTTCACCACCTTGCATCCGAACCTTGGCGTGGTCCGTGCCGGTGAAGGCCGGAGTTTCGTCGTCGCCGATGTTCCGGGTCTGATCGAAGGGGCGGCGGATGGCGCCGGTCTGGGCATACGCTTTCTCAAGCATTTGACCCGCACCCGATTGTTGCTGCATTTGGTGGACATGGCGCCGGTCGATGGTTCGTCGCCCGTCGATGCCGTGCTTGGCATCGCCGCCGAAGTGGAGAAGTTCCGGAGTGACTTGGCCGAACGGGAGCGCTGGTTGGTGTTGACCAAACGCGACCTGCTGACCGACGATGAATTCGATTTGCGGTGCCGGGCCTTGATCGATGAACTTGCCTGGTCCGGTCCGGTGTACGCGGTCTCGTCCGTCGCAAGACGTGGCCTGGATGATTTGGTGCAGGCTCTGGCCGCGCGGCTCGAAGATTTGGCTGTGGGGCGCCGGGAAGCTGCGGCGCCTGTCGATGATGTTTATGATCCATTGAAATGAACTCGATGCGAGAACGTTTAAAGACCACCCGACGATGGGTCGTCAAGATCGGTAGTGCGCTGATCACAGCGGACGGTAAGGGTTTGGATCGTGAGCGTCTGCGTCATTGGGTGGATCAGATTGCCGATCTGATCGAGGCCGGCCACGAGGTTGTTGTGGTCTCTTCGGGTGCGGTTGCGGAAGGGATGAATCGCATGGCCTGGGTCGATCGACCCAAAACCCTGCATGCCTTACAGGCCGCCGCTGCGATCGGTCAGATGGGCCTGGTCAAGGCCTGGGAAAGCTGTTTTCAACGTCGCGGCCTACACACCGCGCAGGTTCTGTTGACCCACGATGATTTATCCGATCGTCAGCGTTACCTCAATGCGCGCAGTACGCTGCGCGCATTGGTCGATTTCGGTGTCGTGCCGGTCGTCAACGAGAACGATGCGGTGGCCAACGAAGAGCTGCGCTTCGGGGACAACGATACGCTGGCTGCCTTGGTAGCGAATCTTATCGAGGCCGATTTGCTCGTGTTGCTGACCGATCAACAGGGTTTACACGAGGCCGATCCGCGATCGAAGCCGGATGCGGGCTTGATCGATCAGGCATCTGCCGTCGATCCGGCGCTCGACGGTATGGCCGGGGATGGCGGCCGTTTTGGTCGGGGTGGCATGCAGACCAAGTTGCGTGCGGCGCGGCTGGCGGCACGCTCGGGGGCGGCGACGGTGATCGCTGATGGGCGCACCGAGGCGGTTTTGGGTCGACTTCACGGTGGCGAGGCGATCGGCACCTTGTTGACTTCATCCCAAGAGCCCGAGGCTGCGCGTAAGCGCTGGTTGGCCGGACAGCTCCAGGCCAAGGGGCGATTGGTGTTGGATGCCGGTGCTGTGCGGGTTTTGCGCGAATCGGGTCGCAGCCTGTTGGCGGTTGGCGTAAAAGAGGTCTTCGGTGCCTTTCGCCGCGGTGAGGTTGTCGTATGTGTCGATGAAGACGGGCGGGAGTTTGCCCGTGGGCTGGTCAATTACAGTGCTGACGAAGCTCGCCGAATCAAAGGGCGGCCGTCGGGCGAAATCGAGACGATACTCGGCTATATCGACGAGGAAGAACTGATTCATCGCGACAACCTGGTATTGATCTGAGATGTGTTTCTCACCGCTCGGCGGGACATGAACGCGACACGGTGGTGAACCGAAAAAAAGAAAACCCCGGGCAGTTCCATGTGCCCGGGGTTTAGATGTCGTCAGGCTTGGTTGGCAAACTCTGTGGTCCCTGCAGCGCATCCCGGCGCGACCGGATCATCCTGAGGAATCCTTTCGACGACATGTTTAGTTTTTCATAGCGTCGACCGGTCAGCGATAACCTGAATCGTGGGTTTGTGTAAGAATTTTCCTACGCTGTTTCTTGAACTGTCGTGCAAATAAAAACCGGCCATTGGCCGGTTTTTATTTTTATGTAATGCTGACAGCAGCTTAGAGTGCGCGTATCTTGGCGTTCAAGCGGCTTTTATGACGTGCGGCTTTGTTTTTGTGGATCAAACCTTTGCCGGCCAGGCTGTCCAGCAGCGGGGTGACGGCCTTGAGCGCATCTTGTGCCGCGGTTTTGTCGCCGGCATCGATTGCCTTGACCACCTTTTTCAACTCCGTACGCATCTCACTACGGCGACCGGCGTTACGCTGACGGCGCGTTTCCGCCTGACGGGCGCGTTTACGGGCTTGTGCTGAGTTGGCCAATTCCAGTCTCCTGAGTGTCGGTCGGCTGTCACGAAAGACGCGGGATTATCTTGATTTCCCCAAAGGCTGTCAAGTACCGAACCCGGTGCACCAAGGCCACGTATAATCGCCGGTTTCCGGAGGAAACGATCCTGTCCCTGTTCAAGTCTTTGTCCACGGTTGGCGGCTACACGCTGTTGTCGCGCATTTTGGGTTTCGTCCGCGATCTCGTATATGCCCACGTATTCGGCGCGAATGCATTGACCGACGCCTTCTTCGTCGCGTTCAAAATCCCGAATTTTCTGCGCAGATTGTTTGCCGAGGGTGCGTTTGCGACCGCGTTTGTGCCGGTGTTGACCGAGTACCGGGCTAAACGGGATTTTCGTGAACTGCAGGGTTTCGTCGACCATGTCGCCGGCAGTTTGGGTCTGGTCGTGTTGCTCGTGTCGCTAATCGGCGTCGTTGCAGCGCCCTTGCTGGTCTCGCTGTTTGCGTTTGGCTGGGTTATGGACGGGGAAACGGCGAAGTTGACACTTGCCGCGGACATGCTGCGCCTCACTTTCCCTTATTTGTTCTTCATTTCGCTGACCGCGTTCGCGGGCGGTATCTTGAATGCCCATGACAAGTTCGCGGTGCCGGCCTTTACGCCGGTGTTGTTGAATTTGTGTCTGATCGCGGCGGCGCTTTGGTTGGCACCGATGATGGAGCAGGGGATCGTCGCTTTGGCTTGGGGGGTGCTGATCGCCGGCATTACCCAGTTTACCTTTCAGCTTCCTTTTTTGGCCCGGATCAAACTGTTGCCCCGGCCCCGGCCCGGATTCCATGATCCCGGCGTGCGTCGCATACTCAAACTGATGGTGCCGGCGTTGTTCGCGGTATCCGTTACCCAGATCAATCTGTTGCTCGATACCGTGCTGGCATCGTTTTTGGTTACCGGCAGTATTTCGTGGCTGTACTATTCCGACCGGCTGATGGAATTTCCGCTCGGCATTCTCGGGGTCGCGTTGGCGACGGTCATCCTGCCGCGATTGTCGCGTCGCCAAGCCGAGGCGGCACCCGAGGCTTTCAGTGGTACGTTGGATTGGGGGTTGCGTATGACCTTGGTGTTCGGCGTGCCTTCGGCGGTTGGTCTGGCCCTGCTGGCCGGTCCCATGATGGCGACCTTGTTTCAATCCGACGTATTCGATGCGCATGATGTCGTGATGGCGCAGCGCAGTCTGGTGGCCTATTCGCTGGGCTTGCAGGCCTTTATTCTGATCAAAGTATTGGCACCCGGTTTTTATGCCCGCCAAGACACGCGGACGCCGGTAAAAATCGGCGTGATCGCAATGGCGGCCAACATGGTGCTGAATTTGGCGTTGATTTTCCCGTTGCAGCACGCCGGCCTCGCACTAGCGACCAGTCTGTCGGCATATCTCAATGCCTGGCTGTTGCTGCGTGGTCTACGGCGCGAAAAGGCCTACCAGCCACTCGTCGGTTGGCGTAGGCTCGGTGTCCAGGTCGTGCTCGCGGTGTCGGTTATGGCCCTGTTGTTGTTCTGGTTATCGCCCGATCTGGCCGGGTGGTTGGAGGCTTCGCGTGGCCAACGGATCCTTTGGCTTGCCGGTCTCATCGCGGCCGGTGGGCTGAGTTATTTTGTCGTCTTGTTCACCGCTGGGCTGCGCCCGCGTGAGCTGCGTGGACAGGTTGTTCAAGAGGCCGATTGATGTTGCGTTTGTTGTGGTTGAGTGCGGCCGTGGTGCTGCTGGATCAGATCAGTAAATTCTGGATCGTCGCTGCTTTCGAAGAGTACGAAGTGATGACCGTCTTGCCGGTGTTCAACCTGACTTTGGTTTACAATACCGGTGCCGCGTTCAGTTTTTTGAGCGACGCCGGCGGCTGGCAACGTTGGTTTTTCATTACCGTCGCTGTTGTGGTCTGCATCGTCATGTCGGTCTGGATGGCGCGTTTGAAGCCGGAGGAGCGCCTGACGGGGTGGGGATTGGCATTCGTTATCGGTGGTGCGATTGGCAATCTTATCGACCGTGTCTGGCTTGGCAAGGTGGTGGACTTTATTCAGTGGCATTGGCAAGGATGGTACTGGCCGTCGTTCAATCTGGCCGACAGTGCCATCACGCTAGGCGTGATTTTATTGCTGCTAGATGGATTTCTGGCCGGTCGTGCGGCTGCGAAAGAAGAGAATTCCTGAGAATAATCCTACAGTAGGATCGGCTTGATGTAGCTATGGAGCTGAGCGTTGAATGACGATAATGATTTCACCACCTTCAAGGAAGAAGTGAACGACAAGGACGTAACGTTCGACAGGGATGTTGCACAATCCAGGATGGATTAACACGATACCTCGGTGGTAATGCCCGGCAACAGGGACTGTTGCCGGGCATTTGTTTTTTGGCGTTTGCCATTAGTCCCCCGGGTCGTTAGCACGATATAATTTCGGCTTCATATCCAGGCAAGCGACGATAAATCCGTGTTATTGATCCGCGGACTGCATAATCTGCGTCCCGCCCACCGAGACTGTATCGCCACCATCGGTAACTTCGACGGTGTCCACCTCGGCCACCAGGCCGTGTTCGCGGCTTTGAACGAGCGTACGAGCGCTGCCGGACTACCGTCTTTGGTCATCACTTTCGAACCCCAGCCCATGGAGTTCTTTTGCCCCGAGCAGGCACCGGCCCGCTTGACGCGTCTGCGCGAGAAGATCCAGGCGATCGCCGCTTGTGGCATCGACCGGGTGTTGTTGATCAAGTTCGACGGTCGTTTCGCCGGCATCGAGGCCGGCGACTTCGTGCGCCGGGTTTTAGTCGATCAATTGGGAATTCGGCACCTGTATGTCGGTGACGACTTTCGTTTCGGTGCCGGTCGTAGCGGCGATTTTGCCCTATTGCGCCGCATGGGGGTCGCCCACGGCTTTGGCGTCGAGAGTCTGGAAACGGTCTCGGACAACGGCACACGGATCAGTAGCACGCGGGTGCGCGAGGCCTTGCAGATCGGCGATTTGGACCACGCACGTCGCTGCCTGGGACGCAGTTACGAAATCTGTGGCCGGGTTGGGCATGGAAACAAGCGTGGTCGCACGATCGGTTTTCCCACCATGAATCTGCCTTTGCTGCGACGCTCGACGCCGCTGCGAGGCGTTTTTGCCGTACGTGTCACTGGGTTGACGTCGGATCCACTGCCCGGTGTCGCCAATATCGGCAATCGGCCGACGCTCGAGGGGGACAATCGTTTCCTCCTCGAGGTGCACCTATTCGATTTCGACGAAGATGCCTATGGTCGTCAGGTCGAGGTCGAGTTTATCGAGCGCATTCGCGACGAGCATAAGTTCGAGTCGTTTGAGGCCTTGCGTGAGCAGATTGCGCGTGACGTCGAATGCGCCCGCGCCATTTTCGGGCTTGGCGGCGACGATCGGATTCGTTCCGGATAAGCCGGCCCCGCATATCACCTAGACGTCGGAGCCGGTATCATCGATCCAACGGCTCACGATGCTGAGCCACCGATACACGATTCAACACCGAGCTATTAGTCCGTGAGCAACAATTACAAGGACACCCTGAATCTTCCGAAAACGGATTTTCCAATGAAGGCCAATCTTGCCCAGCGTGAGCCGGAGATGCTCAAGCGCTGGGAGGCCGAACGGCTGTACGAGAAAATTCGTGCTGCCTGTGCCGGCCGCGAAAAGTTCGTACTGCACGACGGGCCGCCGTATGCCAACGGCGAAATCCATATCGGGCATGCAGTGAACAAGGTGCTCAAGGACATTATTGTCAAGAGTCGCACCTTGGCGGGTTTCGATGCACCCTATGTGCCCGGCTGGGACTGTCATGGTCTCCCGATCGAGCTGCAAGTCGAGAAGAAGGTCGGGAAACCGGGGCAGAAAATCAGCATGGCTGATTTTCGCCAGGCCTGTCGCGACTATGCGATGAAACAGGTCGACAGGCAGCGGGTCGATTTCAAACGTCTGGGAGTGGTCGGTGACTGGGACGATCCCTATTTGACGATGAATTTCGTGCAAGAGGCCGGCATTATTCGCTCGCTCGGCAGGATCGCTGCCCAGGGACACATCAGCAAGGGCTCGAAGCCCGTGCACTGGTGTACCGATTGCGGCTCGGCGCTTGCCGAGGCCGAGGTGGAGTATCAGGACAAGCAGTCCTATGCTGTTGACGTTCGCTTCAAAGCCGTCGATCCAATGGCATTCGCCAAACACTTCGGTGCGAGCGACGGCGATCAGGGAAGAGGCGATGTCTCAGTGGTGATCTGGACCACGACACCCTGGACCCTCCCGGCCAACCAGGCAGTCGCTTTACATCCCGAACTGGATTACGTGCTGGTCCAGGCGGGTAGTGAACGCTTGATGTTGGCCGAGGGTATGCTCGACGGCGCTATGCAACGTTGGGGGATCGAGGACCGTCAGGTGCTTGGACGTGCGGCCGGCGCGGTGTTCGATCGTGAACCTTTGCATCACCCCTTCTATGACCGTCAGGTACCGATAGTGCTGGGTGAGCACGTAACGTTGGAGGCGGGCACCGGTGCCGTGCATACCGCGCCCGGCCATGGCCTGGACGATTACATCGTTGGTCAGCGCTACGATCTGCCGGTCGACAACCCGGTCGACGGCAACGGCTGCTTTGTGTCGGGCACGCCGTTATTCGAAGGCGAGCATGTGTTCAAGGCCAACGAACATGTCATTGCGGTGTTGGAAGAGCGCGGCGCGTTGATGAAGTCGGCCTTGTTCAGCCACAGTTATCCGGTGTGCTGGCGTCACAAGACGCCGATCATCTTCCGCGCTACGCCGCAATGGTTCGTTTCGATGCATCAAAACGGGTTGCGCGAGACCGCACTGGCCGAGATTCAAAAGGTGCGGTGGACCCCGGATTGGGGCCAGGCCCGCATCGAAGGCATGGTCGAGAATCGGCCCGACTGGTGTATCTCGCGTCAACGTACCTGGGGCGTGCCGATCCCGTTTTTCGTGCACAGGGAAAATGGCGAGCTTCACCCGAATACGGTCGAACTCGTCGAACAGGTTGCGCAGCGGGTCGAACAGTCGGGAATCCAGGCCTGGTTCGATCTCGAATCGCGGGAGCTACTGGGCGATGATGCAGCGCATTACGACAAGGTGCCGGATACGCTGGACGTCTGGTTCGACTCCGGCGTGACACACGCCTGTGTGCTCGATACGCGTGACGAACTGGTGCGACCGGCCGATCTTTACCTCGAAGGTTCGGATCAGCACCGCGGTTGGTTTCAATCATCGCTACTGACCTCGGTCGCGATGTTCGACAAGGCACCTTACAAAGGGGTGTTGACCCATGGCTTTACGGTCGATGCCGACGGCAAGAAGATGTCGAAATCGCTGGGTAATGTCGTTTCGCCGCAGGTTGTGATGAAGACCCTCGGGGCCGACATCATCCGTTTGTGGGTCGCCGCGACCGATTATCGTGGCGAGATGTCGGTGTCCGACGAGATCCTCAAGCGCACCGCCGATGCCTATCGGCGCATGCGCAATACCGCGCGTTTCCTATTGGCCAATCTGAACGGCTTCGATCCCGCACGACATTTGGTTGCGCCTCAGGACATGATCGCCCTCGATCAATGGGCGGTCGGGCGTGCGCATCAGGTACAGCAGGAAATCATCCGCGCCTACGACGAGTATAACTTCCATCTGATCTACCAGAAGGTGTTGAACTTCTGCGTCGTCGATATGAGCGGTTTTTATCTCGATGTGATCAAGGATCGTCAATACACCACCCAGGTCGACAGCCTACCGCGACGCTCCTGTCAGACCGCGATGTACCACATCGTCGAGTCTATGGCGCGCTGGTTGGCGCCGGTGCTGAGTTTCACCTCGGACGAGATCTGGGGCTATATGCCCGGCGAGCGTTCGGAATCCGTATTTACCGAAACTTGGTATGACGGCCTGTTCGGGCTTGATCAGGGGGCGTTGAGCGATCAGACCTGGGTTGAGATCCTGAAGGTCAAGACCGAGGTCTCCAAGCAACTCGAACGCATGCGCAAAGAAGGTGCGATCGGTTCCGCGTTGGACGCCGAGGTCGCGCTCTATTGCGATGATCCGCTGTTGTCGTTGATCCGTCAGCTTGGTGACGAGTTGCGATTTGTATTGATTACCTCGTATGCCACGGTTGCACCTTCGGCCGATGCACCGGCCGATGCCGTCGCGACCGAGATGGATGGTTTGACTCTCGTTGCGACGGTCAGTACTCATGCCAAATGTCCGCGCTGTTGGCATCATCGCGAGGATATCGGCCGAGATGCGGCACATCCCCAGTTGTGTGGTCGTTGTGTCGACAATATCGCCGGGGCCGGCGAGGTTCGTCGCTTCGCCTGATGGAGATCCTGCATCACGGCGCGGTTGGCGGTGTCACCGGCTCTTGTCACGAACTGCGGGTTGACGACGACAATGCGATTCTGGTCGATTGTGGTCTGTTCCAGGGCGATGAGCATTCAGCGCGTGGCGGCAATGCACAAAGTCTGGCGATCGAGTTTCCGATCGAGCATGTGCGCGCCTTGATCGTAACCCATGTGCATATCGATCACGTCGGTCGTATTCCTTATCTTTTGGCCGCCGGTTTTGGCGGCGCCATCTACTGCTCGGAACCTTCGGCCAAGCTGTTGCCGCTGGTCTTGGAGGATGCGCTCAAAGTCGGCGTGACGCGCAACAAGGCGCTGATTCGACGGGTGATGCAACAGCTCAAACGGATGATCCGACCATTACCTTATGGGGAATGGCAGCCGATCGGGGTATCGGGTGAGACGCCCTTATCGATAAGACTCGGCCGCGCGGGGCACATCCTCGGTTCGGCCTGGGTGGCCTGTCGTGTCGGTACGGACGGTGCTGCGCACGAGGTGATCTTCTCCGGTGATTTGGGTGCTGACGAAACGCCGATACTGGTCGCCCCCGAGCAACCGCAGACTTGTGACCTGTTGATCATGGAAAGTACTTATGGAGATCGTAATCATGAAGGGCGTGGCGAACGCCAACAGGCCCTGGAAGATGTCATACGCGAGGCGTTGCGTGATCGCGGCACGGTGTTGATTCCCGCGTTCAGTATCGGGCGCACCCAGGAGCTGCTATACGAACTCGAAGACATTCTGCATCGTAACGCCGGTGATGAAGCGGCCGATGGCTTGCCGTGGGATGACGTCGAGATCATTCTGGATTCGCCACTGGCGGCGAAGTTTACCGAACTGTATCGCGAGTTACGTCCTTTCTGGGACAGCGAAGCACGGGAACGGAGCGCCGATGGTCGGCATCCATTGGATTTCGACCAACTTACGACGATCGACAGTCATCAGGATCATCTGGGTGTGGTGGATTACCTCGCACGTAGCGGCCGTCCGAGCGTGGTGTTGGCGGCCGGTGGTATGTGTGCCGGTGGTCGTGTGGTCAATTATCTCAAGGCGATGCTGGGTGATCCCCGGCACGATATCCTGTTCGTTGGTTACCAGGCTGCGGGTACGCCGGGAAGGGCGATTCAGCGTTATGGGCCGGGTGGTGGCTATGTCGATCTTGATGGTGAGCGCTTCGACATCAAGGCACAGGTACATACGATCTCGGGCTACTCGGCTCACGCCGATCAGCAGGGGTTGGTCAAGTTCGTGCGCGGTATGCAGCCATTACCAGCCGAGATACGTCTGATCCACGGTGATCCCGAGGTCAGTGTCGTGCTGGCGAACCTTTTGCGCACGATGGTTCCCGATACCACCGTTGCCAGCCTCTGATTCGGCTGGCCGGTTTCTTTGTGCTGGCGAACACGCTTCCCGATTTCGAGTCGATTACACGAATCTAACGTTCGAGTGCCGAACGTTGTTCCCCAGATCGTCATGGACGATGTTGTATCCCTAAAGCTGATACGGGTAATGCCGATGCCTGGACTCAATAACAGCAAAGGATGAGGGCCCGGCTCAGGGTCTTGATAGGCCAGGGATGGTCGTTGTCACAGTCGTGACACCAAATCGGGAAGGGTGAGATGAAAGTAAAAACAAAGCTGCTGGCTACGGTCGGCGTCGTCACCATTATGCTTGTCGGACTGGGGATAATGGTCAGTCACCAGACGACGGCACTCGAATCTCTAAAAAACGGTCAGGTGATGGCCAAGCAGCTGGATGTGGAGATGCTCCGGCTACGCCATCACGAAAGAGATTATCTGGCAAGCAAAGAAGCCAAACACCTTGACGCGTTCGGTACGGTTTTAGCCGACGTTCAGAAAACCACGGACCGTCTTTCGAACTTACTGGTTGAACATGGGATCGATACCGGTGCCGTCGCCGAAGTGCGATCGCATATTGACGACCATGCACGTCAGTTCCGTTCACTCGCCGGTGCCCCGGTGACTGACGACAAACTGGATGCCCTACACAGCACGGGTCGCATGGTGGAAGAGCGCAACCTTGCCATGGCGTCGGTACTCGGTGGCGAGGTTGCGGCGATCGAAGATAGCAACCGGGCCACGCTTTACGGTACGTTGGTCGCCATTGTTCTTCTGGTCGCTGTTTGGCTGTCCTGGCTAGCTTTCGATATCAGTCGTCGCGTGACCCGAATTGCGCACGGTATGTGCGAGATCGCGCGCGGTGACGGCGATTTGACGCGCCGTTTAAAAGCCGATGGCAACGACGAGTTCACACGGCTGGCCGGTGCCTATAACGAATTTGCCAGTCGCACGCACGATACTTTGAAAAAGGTGGCCGAACTGACCGCTGGATTAGGTCAGACCGGCGGGCAGCTGACCGATGCGGCGACATCGACCACCGACAGCATGCACCAGCTACAAGGCAGCACCCAGACGGTGGTGGTGGCTACCGAGGAACTCGCGTCGACTGCGCAACAAGTTGCCGGTAGCGCGGGAGAGGTTTCGTCATCGACCCATGAAGCCGATGCGATGGCCAAGGCCGGGCGCGAAACGGTGGAACTCAGTATCCAGGCGATCAATTCTTTCGCTTCCGAGTTCAACGAGGCAGCGTCGACCATCAATGCGTTGCGCGCCGAAACCGACAATATCGGCGGTATTTTGGACGTCATTCGTTCCATTGCGGAGCAAACCAATCTGCTGGCACTCAACGCCGCGATCGAAGCGGCGCGGGCCGGCGAGCAGGGGCGCGGTTTTGCCGTTGTTGCCGACGAGGTACGTTCGCTGGCCCATCGCTCGCAAACGTCGACCAATGAGATCCAGGACTTGATCGTTCGATTGCAGGAGCAGGCCGAGTCGGCGGTCAACAAGATCCAGCATGGTCACGAACGCATCTCCGATACCGTCACTCAGGCCGAACAGGCCGGTGAGGCGTTGACGCGGATCACCACTGCCGTCGAGGCGATCAACGGTATGACGCTGCAGATCGCCACCGCGGCGGAACAACAATCGTCGGTCGTTGCGGAAATCTCCAGTAATATCGCGACCATTGACAATCTGGCGCGTGAGACTGCGGGTGATGCCGACAGCACCACGCATCTGACCGGTAAGCTTTCGAAGGCGATGTCGGACGTTACCCTGGAGATCCGCCATTTCCGTTTCGAGAATGATGAACAATTGGTGCTCGAGCAGGCCAAGACCGCACATCTGGCTTGGAAAGGGCGTCTGCGTGATTTCCTCGACGGTACCAATTTGCTGACCAAGGAGCAGGTGGTGTCGCATAAACACTGCGATCTCGGTAAGTGGTACTACAGCGAGGGTGTTCAGCAGTTCGGTGATGTGTCGGAGTTTCGTGCGATCGAATCACCACACGAAAAGATTCACAGGTTGATCCACCGTGTTGTCGAGCTCAAAGAGAGCGGCGACAAAGCCGGTGCCGAGGCGGCCTTCCAAGAGGTGACCACCTTGTCCGGCGATATTGTGGGTAAGATCGAAGCACTGAAAAACGCGGTCAAATAGGCCACCGCAAGCATGGTGCCGCCTTATGTCGGCACCGCACCGCGTTCCTCGCAAAGGCGGGTTAGAATGCCGCTTCTGTGTCGATTCATGCCTGGCCGCCAATCATGCCCATTTCTGTGTTCGCCCCTTTGCGTCTGTTCAGTCTAGTACTTTGTCTTTGGTTTTTGCCGTCGTTCGGTGTATCGGCCGAGGAAGAGGACGCGGCGCCGGTCGAAGTTCCGGCCGTTGAGCCGGTGCCGGACGGTCTACGGTCGCCGCGTGCGACCATGGACACCTTCCTCGGCGCGATGAACGACATCAAACGTGGCGACCCCAGTCGTATCGACGATGCCATCGCAACGCTGGATCTGGACGAAATCAGCACCTTGGTCCGCCGCGAACGTGGCAGTGATTTGGCCTGGATGCTGCTCGACGTCATGGACCGCACGCGCCTCGTCGATCTGAGCAAGGTGCCCAATCGGCGCGAGGGAGAGCCTTGGTTGTTCGCACGATACGCCAATGGTGCGGTGAAAGTGGTGCGTCAGGAAAACGGTGCTTGGCTTTTCGATCGCGAAACCGTGCAACGTTTACCGTCGATTCATGACGAGTTGGCCAACAAGGCGCGTGTTGTGGGCGATGCGCAAGACAGCGCTCATCTGCCCTTTCATTTGCGTTTGCGCGAACAATTGCCGGAGGTGTTGAAACAGCGCGCCTTCCTATTGGAGAACTGGCGTTGGATTGGTTTGCTGTTGATCGCGGCGGCAGGGGTATTGGTCGATGCCTTGGTCAGCTTGGCGCTACGTCTGTTCATGCGCGGTTGGCGCCAGCGGGCGGGAGACGGTGCTTTTCGCGACGTTTCCGACCGCATGCTGCGTCCGCTTGGCCTGTTGGCGATGGCTGCGGTCTGGTGGCTGGGTATCAACCTCTTGGGGTTGCCCGAACAGGCATTGCTGATTCTCCTGGTGGCGGTCAAATTCCTTGCCAGTGCGGCAGGTGTCTGGACCGCCTATCGCCTGGTCGATCTCGTCTCGGCATGGCTGGAACAGCGTGCGCGGCGCACGGTAAACAAGATCGACGATGTGCTCGCGCCGTTGATCACCCGTACGTTGAAGATCTTTGTCACCGTCATCGGCCTGATCTTCATTGCCGACAATCTGAATGTCGATGTCACCGGCTTGATTGCGGGTCTCGGGCTGGGTGGTCTGGCCTTCGCTCTGGCTTCGAAAGATATGGTGCAGAATCTTTTCGGTTCGATCACCGTGTTACTCGATCGCACCTTCACCGTTGGAGACTGGATCAAGGTTGGTGATCAGGAGGGTACGGTCGAGGCCCTCGGTTTTCGCAGCACGCGCATTCGCACTTTCTACAATTCGGTGGTCACGGTACCTAACTCGCAGTTTATTACAGCGACTGTCGACAATATGGGGGAGCGGCGTTTTCGACGCCTGTCGACCAAGTTTACGATTGCTTACGACACGCCACCGGACAAGATCGAGGCATTTTGCGAGGGTGTACGCGAGATCGTTCGTCAGCATCCTTACATGCGCAAGGATTACTACCATGTCTACTTGAACGGACTGGGCAGTTCGGCCTTGGAGATCCTGGTCTATGTGTTTTGGGAAACGCCGGATTGGAGTACCGAGCTGCGTGAGCGCCATCGTTTTCTGGTTGATTGTCTGCGTTTGGCGACTCGGCTCGGTGTGGAATACGCCTACCCGACTCAGACCTTGTATTTACGTAACGACGAGGGTGGCGAGCTTGCCGAACAGGAGGCCATCGATATCGCCCGCGAGCGTGGTGTGACCTTGGCACGGGATATCGTTGAACACAGCACGGGGATCGGCGAACGCCCACCGCCGGTTAAGTTGCCGTGAGTAATGCCGCGTTTAGCCGGCGTCTGCGCTCAGGCCAATCGGCTGCGTCGACGGGGGCGGTCGGACAAGATCCCCGGGGTTACGTAACAGCTCGCGGAAGGTGCCGCTCGGTATTCCCGGGCTGAAGTAATAACCCTGCACCATGTCGACAGAACGTTGTTGCAGATAAAGTAACTGTTCCGCTGTCTCGACGCCTTCGGCGACAATGTCGAGTTGAAGGCTGTGGGCCATGGCGATGATGGCGTCGACCAGTGAATCGTCGTAATGATCCCGACCAAGGTCTTTGACGAAGGAACGATCGATCTTGAGTACACGCATCGGGAAACGCTTGAGATAACTGAGCGATGAATAGCCGGTACCAAAATCGTCCAGAGAGAGTATCACACCCATGTTGTCGAGTTCTTCGAAAAGGGTATGGGTCTCCGGTGCATCCTGCACCAACACGCTCTCGGTGATTTCCAGTTCGAGTTGGTCGGCCGGCAGGCCGGTGTCCGCCAATGCCTTTTTGACCTTGGACAGCAGACCATTGTCACGGAACTGATGTGATGACACGTTCACTGCGACCTGGATGGGCTGGCCGGCGAGAATAGGCCATTGCGCCGCCTCGCGGCAGGCCTCGCGCAATACCCAGTTTCCGATCTCCGGCATCAGCCCCGCGGCTTCGGCAACCGGAATGAAATCGGCCGGGGAAACCTGGCCGAGCTTGGTCGAAGTCCAGCGGAGTAGCGCCTCTGCGCCGATAATGATGTGGCTGCGGGTGTCGACCTTGGGCTGATAGACCAGGTGTAGCTCCCCGCGATTAAGCGCCCGTCGCAGTTCGGTCTCGATTTCCAGGTGCCTCTCCGCGTTGGCCTGCATCTGTGCGGTGAAGAAGCAGTAGTTGTTTTTGCCGCGCGTTTTCGCGCAGTACATCGCCGTATCGGCATTTTGTAACAGCTGCGTCTGGTTTTCGCCGTCCTGTGGATAGACTGCGATGCCGACGCTGCTCGTGACATAGTGCTCTTGCCGTCCGATCACGAAAGGTGTCTTGAATAGATCAACGATGCGATGCGCGACGATTTCGGCGTCTTGTGGGCGTTGAAGGTTCTCGCTGACGATCAGGAACTCGTCACCGCTGAGTCGGGCTGCGATATCCGCCTCGCGCAGGGTACTGCGCAGGCGCTCGGCCGCACGCCTTAGCAGTTGATCGCCGGCATCATGACCGAGGGTGTCGTTCACGATTTTGAAGTTATCCAGATCGACAAACAGCAGCGCGATGTGTTTGTGATGTCGCCTCGCGTGCTCGAAGGCATGACCTATCTGGCTCATGATCAAGTTGCGGTTGGGTAAACCGGTGAGCTGGTCGTAGTGGGCGCGCCGTGAGAGTTCCTGTTCGTGCTGTTTTCGTTCCGATATATCTATGGCGACGCCGATGGCGCCTTGCTGTTCGCCGTTTTCGTCCAGATGCGGACTGTAATGCACCTCGTAGCTATGGCCGAACAAATCGATCTCGGTAACGAAGGTCTCGCCATCCAGGGCCCGTTGGGTTTCGTAAACGACTTGTGCCTGGTCGCCGAAAGCTGTGAGCAGGTTGTCTCCGACTTGAGGGAGATGCAGGCCGGTTTGCTCGCCGAGACGGTTGCCGTTCATATAGGTCACCACGGCGTTTTTATCGATTGCCCAAAGCGCTATGGGTGCACATGAGAGCACCGTGCCCATCATGGTCTCCGCCTCGCTGATCAGACGGTCATTCTCTTTTGCGATTTGCTTGATCAATGCGTCGTTGACATAACGTAGCCGTAGTGATTCGGTTACCGATTTCGCCGTACTTTTTCCCGCACGTAGCAAGTAGATCATCATCAACAGGGTGAGTATGCCGATGACCGGATGTGGCTGAGCGTTCTGGAATGCCTTGGTCAGTCCGATCGGCAGTAATACCAAAACGATATAGTTGCGATATGCCGGATAGTCGGAGTTAAGGGTTCCGATTGCTCCCGCGGCGACACCGGCAAGCACGAGTAGAGTAAAGAATTGCAGGGTTTCGTGGTCGGCCGGATAAAATATGATACCGGCGGACCCCCAACATGCTGCGGTCAGCAGCGTGACGATGCGAACCGATCTGAGCCATTCCTTCGGTCCGTTCAAGACATCGGGTTTATTGCGATGAAGCCATGTTAACGTCGCACGAGTGACCACGATCATCATCAGGATGCCGAGCCACCATAGGTAAATAGCGTTCGCAGGACCATAGGCGGCATGGATATAGACGAAAAGCAACGCGGCGAAGGTGATCACCGCGAGTGACAAAGGTGTACGGTCGAATAGCAGATCGACTCGTTCACTCAGTGTTACATCGTCTAATTCGGGATCGTGATATGGCAACGCCTCAATATCCTGGCTTATTCATTATTAGTTCCAGGGTAAAAATCGTCCGATGATCCGGGTTCTTAAGGACAAGATCGAAAATCCTTACACGATCATTCCGTGCGTAGGATCTGTCGTGCAAAACTACGGCACCTGCCAATAACCTTTATTTTTGCATGTATATATCGTTGCCCCGTATCGTTGGGTGTCTGCGATGAAGTAACCGGGTGGTTCTCACGGATGTCTCAAAAAAGACCGGCGTGAGTGATTGCGGTAGTCAGGGTGTCGATTGCAGGCGTTTGGTACAAAGCATCCGAATCGCCTCGGCGAGCCGTGGCCCCGGTATGGACAGTCTGTCGGCCAAGCGGTCGCTTGGGCTGTTGTCGAAAGTTCGCACCAGGCTGATGAGAGGAAGGTTGCGAACGGCGAAACGTGCCTCGTTCGCTATGGTAAAAACGCCGCGAGGCTCCGCTGCAAAGTGGTTGCGATAACCGGCTGCGGAGAGGGCGGCATTGATCCAGTGTTGTCCACCTACTGTCATTGGCGGGTTCGGCCAGATTTCGATATACACGCGTTGTGGCGGTATTTGGGCGCAATCATTGTCGATAGCGTATTCAAAAGCGCGTGCATTACGTTCGGCGACTATCGCAGTGCCGCCCAACCGGCCTAGGGCACGAATACTGTCGGCAATCTGTTGCATTGACCTGGGCTCGCTCCGATATAGGGCGATGTCTCGTTTGCGCGCCAGCCAGCCGAGGTCGCTTGCCCGGTTGCCCGAATGCCAGGCTACCACGAGGTCAGGCCGCAAGCTTGTCAGCATTTCCCGGTCGATGGCACCGGCCGTACCCACGAAAGGCAGATGTTGCAACGCTGTCGGTATTTCGCCGCCGCCGGCAATGCCGACCAGGGCATCCGTCAGGCCGGCGGCAATGATCAATTCGGTGGTGTGCGGTGATAGGGTGACGATGCGTCGAGCCTCGTGGTCGAGTGCGACAGCGTGTCCGAGGTCGTCCGTGACCTCGGCTGCGGTCGCCTGGAGCGACAGCAGCGCAGCACATGCGAGCAGGTACCGGGTCAAGCCAGTGCCGCGACCAAACTGCCGCCACCGACTACCGTGACCCACATCGCGAGGCTGCGCCACACCAACGCCAGGGCATCCTCGACTACCGGCGGGATCATGCCCGGGTCAGGTGGTTCTCCGATGTCCATTTCCAATTCTCGCTCGTCACTGGGGAAGGTATCGAGTGCCGCCAGTCCGGTTTGTGCCAGCAAGTGTTCGGCCTCGCTCAGGGGACCCTCGCCGGGTGCATAGTCGAAGGTGCGCCAGGCGTGGGCGACCGCGTCGAAGTTGCCGGCAATGGCATAGCCCGCAGCGGTAATGCGTGCCGGCGCCCAGTCCGCGATATGTCTGAGCTCGTCGCTACCGCGCTTCATCTCTTGTGGACACGCCTGTTTTTGCAGGCGCTCGGCGAGTAAATGAATAATGCGATAAGCGGCTGCACCGGTGGCTCCGAATAGGACGAACCAGAAAATCGGACCGATCAGCCGTCGGGTGGCGAGTACCACGACTGCGCGGGCGACCGCGAAACTGCGGCGCGGCTCCCGGTCGGGCGCGGCACTCAGACACAGGGTTTGGGCGTGTTCGCGTGCAGCCTGCTCATCCCCGGCGTCGCGTGCCCCGATGAACGCCTCGGTATCGTCTCCCAGGTCACCCGGGCCAAGGCTGAAAAGCAGCACGGCGGCGGAGAAGGCCAGGCTAAACAGCGCGCCGAGTTCGTCGGTGAGCATCTGCAGCCAGGCAATCAACAGTAGCGGCGGCAGTACCACGAGCAGTGCGCCCCAAGGACGGGAGATCAACCATTGCAGTCGGGACGTGCTCGAAAGACGGCGGCAATAGCCGTCAAACCAGAGATAGCGACGTGCAGGTCGGTGGCGGCGGGCCACACGCTCGATAAACAGTGCGATGAGAACAGAAAGAAATGTCATTACGGTGATTTGATGAGCCGTTGTGCCGGGTTGGCGATCCGTGGGTTTGGCCTGTCCGGCGGGATTTTACGCGAAGCGGTATCGGGGTGCCGGTTTCCGAGTGATCCGATTCAGGACAGACACCGGCGATACCGTGTCCAATCGAAACATGGGCCGGGGTCCGTCTTCCGTCCCGGGGCGATGTCGGCATGACCGACGATGCGGTCTGAGGTTATTGCCGGGTAGCGCTCACGAATCTGTGCGGTGAGTCGGCCGAGGACGCGATATTGTGCCTCGGTGAACGGGGTATCGTCGGTGCCTTCCAGTTCGATGCCGATGGAAAAATCGTTGCAGCGCTGGCGGCCGCAAAACCGGGATTGCCCGGCGTGCCAGGCCCGCCGTCCAAGGGCGACGAACTGGATTGCCGCACCGTCACGTCGGACCAACAAATGGGCCGATACCGCCAATCCTGCCAATGCCTCGAAATAGGGGTGTCGATCGGTATCCAGCCGGTTGAGGAACAAATCGATGATATCGTCGCCGCCGAATTCGCCCGGCGGCAGGCTGATGTTGTGAATAACCAGCAGGTCGATTCCGGTATCCGGCGGACGTTCGTCGGCATTCGGGGACGGTAGGTGGACGATCCCGGGCAACCAGTCGCTTTCCGACAGGGTCAAGGCGTTTCCTCGGCGGGTCGGTGCAGTGCCCGGTGGGTGGCGGTGACGATCTCCGTGAGGCGCGCTTCTGCCCGGAGTTCGCAATGGTAGGCGCCATCGTGGAATACAAACAGCGTCGGCAGATGGAATACCTCGAATTCGTGGGTTAGGGCCTGGTCGCGCTGAGCGTCGACCTCGAAAATCCGCCAGTCCGGCCGCTGTCGCCTGACTGCACGCAGCACTTGCCCCAAGTGGCGGCAGCCGCCACAGTCCGGTGAGCTGAACATCACCAGCGATGTGCCGGTCAATGTTTCCATGCGGTGATGAAAGTCGAACTGATCCAGCCGAGGCAAATCGGTATTTTTATTGATCGGGGTCACGCGGAATCCATTGGAAATTTCAGCGTCTACCGTTACGTTACCATCAAGAATCGCGAGGTGGTTAGGAATGGCGTTCGACTGCCGCTAATAAATAGGGAAAGCACGCGGCCGCAAACAGGGCCTGGGTGGTGAAATCCTAGGATTTTGTGAGGTTGTTCAATTGTTTGGGGATTGTCCCGGGTGTCGCCCCGGAAGCGTGAACGCAATCACGATCGGTAGGCTGCACACCTTATAGGTTTGCTTTTGAGGGCCCCGGCCCGGGCTGTAATTGTTGTTTGGGCGAAGCGGCCCAGGGGTTGAGTTAAATGGTACGCGACAATGTGATCTCGTTCGATCCGGCTACCAGTGGCGCACGCCGCCGGGTAGCGGATGCCAAGGTGCACGAACTGGTCAGCGCCTGTCGGTCGCTGATCGCCGATACCTTGCCGCGCCTGATGCAGGAATTGTTCGAGCACGTCGACGACGAGCTGTATCAGTTGGCCGATAAGTCGGCCAGTGATGTGTTGCAAACCCGTTATTTCGATGCCATGCGCGAGCTACGCAAGCTGCGCGACCCCATAGAGCAGAATTTCCTGCGCCAGCAATTGGTGCAGTTCGAGGAATTCTGGCTGCATCCGCAACCGCAGGATGCCGTCGAGACCGATCCGTCGGGTGATGAACTCAGCCTGGTTGACGAGGACGAGCTGGAAGAAAACCTGGCGGTCAGCAGTATGGTTTCGAAGGCCGACAATCGCTATCACCGTGAGTTGTTCGCATTAAACATGCGTTTTGCGCAGATGGCTGGAATCCCGGACCTCAATACCCGGCAGAACCCGGTTGGCCCTTTCGTGCTGGCCGAGGGTTTCCGGGACGCCATGCGTCAATGGACCGGTGACCTCGGTGTGCGTCTGGTGGTGTTCAAGTTGTTCGATCGTTATGTCATGGGCTACGTCGGCGGCTTGTACGACGACATCAACGATGCCCTCGTTGCCAAGGGTATCCTGCCCAAGATCGTGCAGCGTGTGCGGCGCAACCCGATTGCACCCTCGGTGCAACGTGCCCGCCAGGACAAACCGTCGACGGAGCCGGCAGGCGCTGCCGAGGGCTATACGGAAGCGATCGGCGAAGAGGTCAGTCAGGAGCAAATCCTCGGGATGCTCGGGCAGTTGTTGTCCATGCAACGCAGTGGCGGCAGTGCCGATCTGTATTCTCGGCGACTCCCCGGGGGCGGCGATACGCCGCATCATGCTCATCTGCCGTCGGTCGAGTCGCAGGATCTGATCGAGGCCTTGCACAGCCTGCAGCATGACGTTTCGGTCGAGGCGCCGGTCAGTACCCAGGAAATCCAACAACTCCAGACCGAGATGTTGATCAATCTCGGTCGTCAGCTCGACATGGGTTCGTCCGAGGCCCCGGCAAAGCGGCTCAATCAAGTCGACCAGGACGTGATCGATGTGATCGGCATGTTGTTCGACTTCATCCTGGACGATCGCAATGTGCCGGATGCGATGAAGGCGCTGCTTGGACGGTTGCAGATCCCCATGCTGAAAGTCGCTGTGCTGGACCGTAGCTTCTTTGGCAACAAACAGCACCCGGCGAGGCGCCTGCTCAACCTGCTGGCGCGTGCTGCGATGGGATGGGTGGATGACGGTGATCGTTCCGCCAAGTCGCTGTACGGCAGGATCGAATCGGCGGTCAATCGTGTACTGAGCGATTTTTCGAACGACGTCGGTTTGTTCACCCAAATCTTCGATGACTTCTCCAACTTCGTCGAGCGCGAGGCACGCGGCGCCGAAGTTGCGGAAGAGCGCATCACTCAGGTCACCCGGGGGCAGGAGCAATTGCTGATTGCACGTCGTCGGGTGGCTGAGGTACTGAACGAGTTCCGTATCGCGCAACCCGATTTACCTACCGCAGTCGTCAACATTCTGCGTGAGGGTTGGCACGATGTCATGCTGCTTGCCTTCCTGCGCGAGGGTGAGGACAGCGCGGCCTGGAAGCATGCTTATGAGGTTGTCGAGGAACTGATCTGGAGCGTCCAGCCCAAGGTCGAACCGAGCGATCGTCAACGTCTGCTCAAGGCTATCCCCGAGTTGCTTAAGAAACTGAGGGACGGTCTCAACAACATCTCGTTTGACCAACACCGCGCCGGTCAGTTGTTCAAAGATCTCCAGACCTGCCATATCGCAGCGTTGCGTGGCGAAAGCGAAACCGTCGAGACTCAGTCGCTCGAGGAGGCACTGCCGGAAGAGTTGGTTGAGGCAAGCGCCGAGCCCGAGGCCGAAGTCATCGAAGACGAGTTCTACGAAAAGGCAAAGGCACTTGAGATCGGGCAGTGGCTGGATTGGCAGGAGGACGATGCCTGGGTACGAGGTAAGTTGTCTTGGCGCAGCGAGGTGACAAACAACTGTATCTTCGTGAATCGCAAGGGCATGAAGGCCGGTGAGATGACGATCAACGCCATTGCCGTTCTGTTACGCGGGGGCAAGGCCAAACTGTTGGACGACATTGAAAAGCCCCTCATGGATCGTGCGCTCAACGCCATGTTGGGTGCGCTGAAGGCCACGGAGGGCGAACCCGAGCCCAAGCCCGCTTAAGTTTTTCTCGCCGCATCTCCGTTACAATCACGTCGCCGGAGTAATGTCCCGATTTGGGATGTTGTGCCGGCATCGCTTTATCCGCAACGGGAGATGACGATGACAGAAAGGATGACGGATTCGGGGTTGAAGTACGAAGACCTCGTCGAAGGTGATGGAGAGCCTGCAACGGCGGGGCAAAAGGTTTCGGTGCATTACACCGGTTGGCTGACCGACGGCAGCAAATTCGATTCCAGTGTGGATCGCGATCAGCCGTTCGAGTTTTCGCTCGGTGCCGGCATGGTGATTCGCGGTTGGGATGAAGGTGTCGCCGGTATGAAAGTCGGCGGCAAGCGCAAGCTGACGATTCCTCCGCAACTGGGTTATGGCGCGCGAGGTGCCGGCGGCGTGATTCCGCCGAATGCGACCTTGGTGTTTGAAGTCGAATTGCTGGGTATCATCTGAGCGTGATCGGACCGGATACCGAACAACGTATCGTCCAGATTCGCACCGCGCTGGCCGAGGATCTGGGCGGCGGCGATCTGACGGCAGCATTGGTGCCGCAGGATGCGGTCGTTCACGCCAAGGTGTTCGTTCGCGAGACCGCGGTGTTGTGCGGTTCGGCCTGGTTCGATGGTGTTTTTCAACAGCTCGACCCTTTGATCGAGATCGATTGGCAAGCCGGTGACGGCGATCGTCTGGCGGTCGATCAGGCAGTATGTACGATGCGTGGTCCGGCACGGCCGATTCTGTCGGGTGAACGTACGGCACTGAACTTTCTGCAAACGCTTTCGGGTACCGCGACCCGCGCGGCGGTCTATGTCGATGCGGTGGCCGGTACGGACGCAACCATCCTGGATACGAGAAAGACCTTGCCCGGGCTTCGTCTCGCGCAGAAGTATGCCGTGCGTTGCGGTGGTGCGAGCAACCACCGTGTCGGGCTGTATGACGCGATACTGATCAAGGAAAACCACATCCGTGCCGCCGGCTCGATCGCAGCCGCATTGAAGGCCGCGGCCGGCGTTGGAGTGATGGTCGAGGTGGAGGTCGAAGACTTGGATCAGCTGACCGAAGCACTGACTGCCGGTGCACAACGCGTGCTGCTCGACAATTTCGATCTGGGTATGTTGCGCGCTGCGGTGACGCAAAATGCCGGACGTGCGGCCCTGGAAGCGTCCGGCGGCGTAACGCTGACGACGGTGAGGGCAATCGCCGAAACCGGGGTCGATTTCATCTCGGTGGGTGAGTTGACCAAAGATCTGCGGGCGACCGACTTCTCGATGCAGGTTGCCGTCGAGTGATGGTCGCGGTGATCAGGCCTTGACGTCGAGTAACGAGCCCAGTGTCTTGTCGGCTGTCGCGAGCGTTTTGATGTTGGCCTTGGCAGCCTGTTCGTGTTGCTTCAGTTCGATCAGCGCGCGGGTCATATTGGTCTTGTCGCCCGGCTTGCCGGCGCGTGCAATTTCGGCGGCACTACGCGTCATCCCCTGCGTGCTACGCTGGATGCCCTGTAACGCCGTATTGCCCAATTTGTTGATCACGTTGCCTGATTCGAAGGTATATGACTCTTGTCTGTATTATCGACGGCCGGAGCTGTCGATTAATAGCATCGGAGACAATCTGTGAAGTGGGTTCCGTGTTTCAGTCCGGCCGTTCCGAAACTGGGAGTCGGGTTCCCTAACTACGAGAAAACCTTATGAATTTTTCCTCTTTTGGCTTGTTTGTGGCGGTCGTTGTCATTGCTGTGCCCGGTAGCGTTCTTGCCGTTGACAATGCACCGGTCAGCCTTTCTGAACGCTATAGCTATGCGATGGGTGTACGTTTGGGTCAGGCGTTGAAGTCTCAGGGCGTGCAAGAAATCGATAGCGGCGCGCTGGCGGCTGCGATTGACGATGTGGTTGGCGGACGGCCTTTGCGTATGAACGAACAGGAGATGCTGGCGGTGGTCAGTGAGCAGCGCGCTGCCCGCGAGCAGGCCAATCTCGAGGCCGGACGCGCGTATCTCGCACAGTTCGCCCAACAGCCCGGCGTATTGGCGCTACCCGGTGGGATACATTACCGTGTGCTCGCGACCGGTGACGGCGAAAGCCCCGGTGCCGATGATACTGTGCGCGTGCATTATCATGGCACTCGGGTCGATGGCGTGGTGTTCGACAGCTCGGTGGAACGCAATCAACCGGCCGAGTTTCCCCTGGGTGGCGTGATCCCGGGTTTCCGTGAGGCAATTTCGGCCATGCGGATCGGCGATCACTGGGAGGTCGTCATCCCAAGTGAACTGGCCTACGGTCAACGTGGCGCCGGCGCCGATATCGGTCCGAACGAGACGTTGACCTTCGAGATTCAGCTGCTCGCCATCGTGCGTTGAGTAAGTGTTATTCTCAGGCAGCCTTGCCGGGGGTAATAACGAACGGGTACCGGCGAACACGGATTGATCGACGTAACGGCGAAAGGTTGTACGCCGCAGATTCGGCTGTGTATGTAGACAGCCGCCGCGCAGCATGCCGAGCTTGTTTCCATTGCAACGTTCTAACGCAGGCTCGTCGGGTGGCGCGTGATGCGAGCCGCTCGCCAACCGGGTAGTCGTTCGTCGCTTGCGCCGCGCTGCGCGCGGCGAGTACGGCAAGCAAGCGTTCGCAACTCGGCGCATGACGTTCCGCGAGGTGCCAAACAAGGCCGCTGTCGTCGAGAAGCCCGTGTTTCGGTAGTTGCCGGGGATTGGTCAATCAGGTGAGAGGTTGATCCGGCGACAGTGAAGCTCAGTTCAACAGATGTTCCCGCGGTGGGAGCTGATCGTCGATTTCTGCCGGTGGTATCGGTTCTTGAACAAACAAATGACGGACCCGGCCGGAAAAGTCGGTGGACGCCGGTGAGGGCGCCCAGGGCTTGCGGTTCGATGGCCATCGGCAGCGGCACGTTGGAAAGCGAGCGGATGCCGGCTTGCCCCCGCCGCTTGGCTAACCCGCCGGTAGTCAGGTAACGAACTTGGCGGTGGCCGCGATCAAGTGCCCGGCGTGTTGCACCAACTGTTGGGTCGTCTGGTCGGAGTCGGCGGCGGTATCGAAGGTTGACGTCGACGATTGATCGATCTGCACGATGCTTTGGTTGATCTCCTCGGTCGCCGTGTTTTGTTGTTTGGCCGCAGTCGCGATCTGGCTGCTCATGTCGGAGATTTGCGATATCGCGTCCGTAATGAGGTTCAAAGCGTTCGCCGCGTCGGCCGAATGCTCGACGCTGGCTGTGGCCTGTTGACGACCGTTCTCCATCACCTTGACGGCATTGCCGGTGCCCTGTTGCAGGCGTTCGATCATCTGTTGAATTTCCCGGGTCGATTGTTGAGTGCGCCCGGCCAGGGTACGCACCTCGTCCGCGACCACGGCGAAGCCGCGACCCTGTTCGCCGGCACGCGCGGCCTCGATGGCTGCGTTCAACGCGAGCAAATTGGTTTGCTCGGCGATGCCGCGGATGACGTCGAGCACGCCGCCGATCTCGTCGCTGTCGTTTTCTACGCCGTTGATGACCGTGGACGCGTGTTCGACCTCTTTGGCAAGTTGTTCAATCGACGTGCGGCTTTGCGCCACGATGCTTTGACCTTCATCGATCTGGGCCTTGGCGTCATGCGTGGCCTGTGCGCTGTGCGCGGCGCTCTGTGCCACGTTGCCGACGGTCGCGGCCATCTGATTGACCGCGGTGGCCACCTGACTGACCTGCGTACGTTGATTGTCCATGCATTGACGGGTCTTCGCTCCCAACTCGCCCATTTGGGTGGCGGCTTCGTTGACCGAGTTTGCCGCCTGCTTGACGTCGTTGATCAGTCTGCCGAAATTCTCGGCCATGGTGTTGATCGCGGTTTCGACCTCTTGCAGTTCGTCATGTACCCCGAGATCGATGCGGGTATCGAGCCGGCCCTCGGACAAGGAGCGGGTGCCTTCTCCGAGGAGGGTGACAGTGCGCTTGATGACACGGTGGAAGGCGGCGACGAAGTAGGCGACCAGTATCAACGAGACACCGATCACAAGCGTTACGGTCAGGCTGTGTCGTTGTGCGGCTGCCGCACGTTGGGCCAGACGGTCGTCGATCGTGGTGCTCAGCGTATCGTATAGGGCAAAGGTTGCGCTGATCGCGCCGGTGCCGTCGTTGAACACCTTGTTTGAGTCGACCGTAATCTGTTCGGAGTCGATCATTTGGTTTTTCACCAGTTTGATGAAACCGTCGATTTTGGTTTGGGCAGCGTCCAGTTCTTGCTGCAGCTGCGCTGCGAATGCCGGTGCCGTCGATTTGACCTCTCTTGTCACCCGGTCGAGGTATTGCTGCGCATTGGCGATCAGGTTTACGTTGATCGACAGCTTGGTGAACAGTTCGGGGGTGAAGGTGCCCGCAGCCGCGATGCCCGATCCCAGGCCCCGCGTCTGGCCGAGGTATTCGGTGATCTCGGGAATTGCCTCGATCAGCGCACGTACCGCGTAAGAGGTCGCGGTGTCGTCATCCAGGTTGAGACCCGAACGGTCGGCCGTATGCGTCATGAGGATGTTGAGATCGCCGATCAGCGTGGTGTGTCGGGCAAAGGATTCCGGCGCCGTCAGCTTGGGATTGCGTTGGCGCAGCGATTGCCACTGATCGTGCAGACGTTTCAGTTCACCGCTGGTAGAGAGGTCGTACGTGAGTGCGCGGTCGAGTTCGGCCAGCGCATTGAAGCGTCGTTCGACTTCGTCGGCGACCTGGTCGAGCTTGCCTCGCACGTCGGTATTGCCTTTCAGAAAGGCCTGGGATAGCCCTCGGTGTTGGGGTGCCATTTCGTATATGGCACGGATGCCGTTGATGAATTTGATACCTTCACGCTCGATTTGCAGGGACTCTGCCCGGGCGTAGCTCTGGCTCAGTTGCAGGCTGCTGAGGTAAAGGATAGGGATCAGGAAGAAACCCACCATCAATAGCGTCTTGGTGGTGAAGTTGACGCGACTGACGGCCGCTTCCGCAGGGGAAAACAAGGTGCCCATATTGTCTCCTTGAGTATCTTATATCCGGATTTCGTCTCACGGGTCTCGGCACGCGTGAGGAAGAAATCGTCTCAAGGAATTCGGCCGTGTCGGGCGAAAGTTTAGGGTGTCGCTGTTTGCTTTTTGTCCAGGAATCGGTCCTTTAGGTACGCGATGATGTCGTTGGACTCGTATAGCCACCGGTCGTTGCCGTCGGTGCCGGGGATATATAGACAGGGCACTTGTAGGCGCCCGCCGTCATCGACCAGTTTTTGCCGCCAATGCGGGTCGTTTTGTGCATCCCGCAGCTCGATACTCAGACCGAAGCGGCGCAACGCCCGCCGTGTCTTGACGCAGAACGGACAGGCGACGAACTGGTAAAGCGCGAGTTCCCGCGTTTGTTCATCCAGCCGTGCTTGTTCCGCGGGGTCGCGCTGTGGCGGCTTTGGCGATGTAAGGAAATCCAGCAGCAGAATCAGCCGGCCAATGGGCCAGCGAATGGCACGCATGATCATGATTTGCCGCCGCCGAGACAGGGTGGAGACTCGGGCGCTTCACCGCCTTTCGCGAACCATTCTTCCGGAGTCATGGCGTGTAGCGCCAGCGCATGGACCTGGCCTTTGAGTTCGTCATCCAGAGAGTGGTTGACCGCGCGGTGTCGCTGAACCAATGGTTTGCCGGCGAAGATATCGCTGACCAGCACGACCCGGAAATGTGACTCCGAGCCGGGCGGCACATTGTGCATATGGCTTTCGTTGACCACTTCGATATGGAGTGGCGAGAATTGGGCTTTAAGCTTGTCTTCGATGGTCTGTTGAATCTGCATGGGTACCTCCCAGATCCTACCGAAATTGTCTTTGGCCGCTGTCGGAGATTAAACCTACACAAGGCGAGGGAATGTGCGGCTTTCGCCAGTACTCAAACGATCCCTTCCCAGAACTCCGAGTCGCGGGCGAGAAACTGGTCGAACGGGATATAGTGCGAGCCGTCACAGGAAAAATTCAGTCCGACCATGCCGTTGAAGATATTGATCGATCCGGCGCGCAGATAAATCGTTTCGTCGGCGAAACGCAAATGTTTGAAGGTATCGAAAATCGGTCTGATTTGATCTTTCGGTACGACTGCGTCGTCCGGATAGGGGGTATGTGGAAAGGCCAGACAGACGTCCGGATCGACCATATCGTCGAATTCGAGCAGTTGGTAACGAAAGGGATCTTTTCTCAGCCATAGGGTCGCCCGGCTGCTGGAGAAATGGATCTTGATGTGGAATACCCCGTTTTCGACCACCAGTTCTTCGAGCACCGGCAGGATCATGTCGATACTGTCGTCCATGCGACTGGGGATGCGGTGCTGTTGGAAAACATGCCCCCGGATCGCCGGATCGCCCTTGATTTGGCGCCACCGCGAGGGCTCCGAGTACAAATCCTTGGTGATCGGTAGGCTCCGCAAGTCGAAATCCGCACCGATATAGCCAATGAAGGCGTCGTTTAGGTATACGCGCTGGATTGCGGTGACCGAAGGCCGGCCGACACGCAGGCTGATATAGGCCTCCGACAACGTCATGTCCTTGTTGTGGGGCAGGTTCTGCATGTAGGGACGCTGCGAACGGTCGCGGCCGAAGTCTTCTTCAATCAGTCCGTGAGTCGATGCGTTGGCGCTGATCTGCCGGGCCTGGCTATCGAGGGCGTACAGATAGGTGACATAGGGTACTTTGGGGATCGAATCCAACAAGAGATGGTCCAGTGCCGGTTTATCGTCCCAGGCTTTGGCGCAACGTTTTGCCGCACGGCGCATCGGGTCGATCAGCATGTTGAACAGGGTGGCTCGCTGTCGCAGGATGCGTTGTTTGAGGGGTGAATCGTTGTCGTTGATGTCCATTGGGGTGTTTTAATCCGATGTAGCGTCAACGATGTCAGGACTTGCCGCTGTCTGAGGGCGGCAGCGGAAACGGATGAATATTGCTGATCGACCCGTCGATATCGAGGATCTTGTTCTGACCACGTTTTTCGACCTCTTCGATCCGGATGATGGCATGCATCGGTAACATTAGACGTTGCACACCGGAAAACTCGGACTTGAGTCGCTCTTCGGCCGGATCGATCACGACCGAGGTATGTTCACCAAACAACAGATCGCGTACCTCGATAAAACCGTATAACTCGGCCTGCGTTATCTGTTGTGCATGCAATTGATAAACCTTGCCACTGTTGTGAAACGAGACTCTGTAAATTCGCATATTGCTTATACACCTGACCGGAAGAGGCCATTTTATCCGATTGTGGCTTCGGTAATGACGAGACTCGACAGAATGTTGGATGCGGTATGATCTTTCGGTGAACACTACGATTTAAGGGGTTGTTTTCATGGGCCTGTTCAAGCGACTGGAATCTTTCGCCAACGGCGATTCGATGCCGCTCAACGAGGTCATTGCGGCGTTGCCGTGGAATGCCGACGGTCTGCTGCCGGCGATTGCGCAGCAATTCGACACCGGTGAGGTATTGATGCTGGCCTGGATGAACGGCGCCGCTTTGGACGAAACACTGGCGACCGGCCGGGTGTGCTACTGGTCGCGCTCCCGCCAGGCCTTGTGGCGTAAAGGCGAGTCTTCCGGGCAGGTACAGATGCTCAAAGAGGCACGACTGGACTGTGACGGCGATACCCTGCTACTGCGTGTCGACCAGACGGGGCCGGCCTGCCATACCGGCCGGCGGGATTGTTTCTACAACCGGATCGACGGTGATCGCGTAGTGGTCGATCAGACGCCTTTGATCGACCCTGCCGAGTTGTATCGCAAGTGATCGATATCAGTCCCATCCCGGCGTTCGACGACAACTATATCTGGTTGTTGCGGCGGGCCGGGCACGCGGCTTGCGCCGTGGTCGACCCGGGTGATGAAGATCCGGTGCTGGAACGTCTGCATGACGAGGGTTTACGACTCGATGCGATCTTGGTCACGCATAAACATGGCGATCATGTTGGCGGCATTGCGGGCCTCAAGGCCGTGTGGCCGGAGGCCAAGGTTTATGGGCCGGTGAACGAGCCGATCCGCGCGATCGAAGTTCGATTACGCGAGGGCGACCGGGTTGATTTGCCGTCGCTTGATTTGAGTTTTGAGGTGTTCGATGTGCCTGGGCATACCGAGGGACATATCGCCTATTACGGACGGGATGTATTGTTCTGCGGTGACACGCTATTCGCCGGCGGTTGTGGACGGGTATTCAGCGGGACATTCGAACAACTCAGTGATTCACTCATTCGCATCGCAGAACTGCCGCCGGATACCCGGGTTTATTGTGCACACGAGTACACCCTGGCGAATCTCGGTTTTGCTATCTGGGTCGAACCCGATAGTCCCGCGCTGGCAGCGCGCCGGCAGCGCGATGAGGCCGTGCGCGAACACGGCCGACCGACCGTACCTTCGTTGCTCGGCGACGAGCTGGCGACCAACCCCTTCATGCGTACCGATCAGGCCGATGTCGTGGCGGCCGCGAGCCGTTGGGCCGGTCAGGCCCTGGCTGATCGGGCCGCCGTGTTTCGTGCGCTACGGACGTGGAAAGATAAGGACTACGACTGATGCATCAGTCACTGTTGATTAAAAACGCTCGGCTCGTCAACGAAGGGGAGGAGCGCGAAGGCGACCTGCTCGTGGTCGATGGACGTATTGCGCGCGTCGGCGGCGAGATCGCCGCTGAGAATGCCGAAGTGCTGGACGCGATGGGTCAGGTGTTGATGCCCGGCATGATCGACGACCAGGTACATTTTCGTGAGCCCGGCGCGACCCATAAGGGCGATTTGGCGGCCGAGTCGCGCGCGGCGCTCGCCGGCGGTATCACCAGTTTCATGGAGATGCCGAATACCAGGCCGCAAACGGTGACCGTGGCGGCCTTGGAAGACAAATACACCATGGCCAAAGGGCGTGCCTGGGGAAACTATGCGTTCTACCTGGGAGCGACCAATGACAACATCGATGAGATTCGTCGGCTTGGTCGCGATCAGGCCTGTGGCGTAAAGGTTTTCATGGGGGCATCGACCGGTAGCATGTTGGTCGATGATTCGAACGCTTTGGAGAAGATTTTCGCCGATGCGCCGACGCTGGTTGCAACGCATTGCGAGGATACGCCGACCATTTTGGCCAACCAAGAGGTGTACCGCGAACGTTACGGCGAAGAAATCCCATTACGTTTTCATCCGCTGATCCGCAGCGAGGAGGCCTGTTGGCAGTCGTCATCGATGGCGGTCGACCTGGCGCGCCGGCACGGTACTCGCCTGCATGTCTTGCACTTGACCACGGCGCGTGAACTGGCCTTGTTCGAGCCCGGACCCATCAGCGGTAAGCGGATTACCGCCGAGGCCTGTGTGCATCATCTGTATTTCAGCGAAAAAGATTACGCGCGGCGCGGCAACTTCATCAAATGCAATCCGGCAATCAAAGGCAAGGCCGATCGCGATGCGCTTCGGGCGGCATTGGCCGAGGATCGTCTGGATGTCATCGCGACCGATCATGCGCCGCACACGCTGGATGAAAAACTCGATCCTTCATACTTCAAGGCGCCGGCAGGTCTGGCCTTGGTACAGCACGCGTTATCGATGGCACTGGAACTGGCGCGTGACGGCGTCATGTCGCTGCCTCAGGTGGTACGAAAAGTAACTCATGCGCCGGCCGAGCTGTTTAAGGTACGCGATCGTGGTTACCTGCGGGAGGGCTATTGGGCCGATCTGGTGTTGGTCGATATGGATACGCCAAACCGTATCGAACGTGAGCAGGTGTTGTATAAATGTGGTTGGTCACCGCTCGAAGGCGAGGTGCTGCGTTCGCAGGTAACCGCGACTATCGTCAATGGTCGTGTCAAGTACCGTGATGGTGAATTCTTCGGTAAAGCCGATGGGATCCGACTCGACTTCGCGCGTGACTGAGGTTTCGGGTCATGCTCTGCCGACAGCGCCCTTGTCGACGCCCTCGTAGGCGTACACTTTGAAGCTGTCCTGTGGGTATTCGGTTTTCAGCTCGTCGGCGATGTGCTGAGCGATGTTTTCGACGGTCGAATCGTTGTCGATGAGATAACACGCGTCTTGTGCCAATGTCAGGCCGAAGTCGCCTTGCGCGCTGCGATAGCCGAATTCATAGCACTCCTGGTCGCCGCGTCGGCTGGTGCCGATCAGGTCTTCGCGTGTGCCGATGTAGATATCTTGCCAACGTGCGGCCCAGACCTGTTCGAGATCGCCGGCACGTTGGTCGTCGCGATAAATCACCAGGCGTGAACGGTGGCCGTGGGCGATACGCTGACAATTGCCGGCATGGTGTTTGAGTCCGTGGGTGTAGTGATAAAAAGGGCCGTCTATGGGCTCGGGCCAAAGCCGAACATGGATGGCGTTCACGTTCTCCGGCGTGTGTGGCAACAGATAGTCGCCGACGATCTGCGCCAGACGATCCGGCGCGATCCGCTCCACCGGGACGAGCCGAATGGCATCGCGCGGTGAACGGTGCTCGATTTCCCGCCCGTCTTCGAGACGGAAGTTGAGATACAGGCCGTTCGGGTAGTCGGATACCTTCAGCCCATCATAGTCGGCCGGTACGATCAGTTTGTGATCGAAGTGGTCATCGATCAACTGCTTTATGGTGCGTTTGATTTCACCGAAATCCAGCACCATGCCTTGCTGATCCAATTCGCCATCGAGTTCGATGTCGGCCTGCCAGCTTTCGCCGACTAGCCCGCGCGATGGACTGAGGTAAGCGAAATCGATCACCGTCAGTCGATGTACGAATAACGTCCTCATATCTTCAGCATACTCCAATTGACGGGTTTGCTAACGCATCCCGCGGCTTTCACGCCATTTCCACGGTGCGACGGGCTGAGGATCGGACCAAAGGCCGCGTCGTTCGTGCCGGGCCAGTCGCTCGGCGGTCGCGTAAGGATGGTCTTCGGGAAGCGCGTTCTGTGTCACCCGGGTCTGCCAGGCCAGGCCGTCGCGTATCAGATCCAGGCCGATATCGCGATCCTTGTAAGTGATACGCCCGGTCAGCCAATAACCGTCGCTCAGTTCGCTCGTGACCACCACGAAGGCGCCGACAAGTGTGTGGCGTAATCGGTCGGCGGCCTTTCCGCCCCAGGGTTGATTGGGTTCCGGTGCGTCGATACCGGCGATTTCGATACCGTACTGGGCATGTCCGACTTGAAGAATCAGGCTATCGCCATCGACGATGCGCAGCACCTGGCCGGGTAGCTGACGTGCGCTTGACCCGGCGGCCAGTAGCAGCGTGGTCAGCAAAACAAAATTGCGGTACAGGCGGGTGTTTTGCATGGTCTGCGCTTTATCGGGCGCTAATGCGCGAAGATGGAGCCAATGGGCGGAATCGAACCGCAGACCTACTGATTACGAATTAGTGGCTCTGCCTTTTCACCACTCCGCATAGTGTACCCTAGCCATTGTTTTTTCTCATATTTTTGTGTCATAGTGGAACATAGCAAAACCGGCCAACACCACCCTTCGAGGTGCCAAAACGGTGCCAAACTTAACCGACCGCACCATCAAAGCCGCCACCGTGCCCGCGCGGGGCAGTGTGACGCTCTGGGACAGTTCACTGACTGGTTTTGGACTGCGGGTTGGTCAAGGCGGCACTAAGACATTCATCGTTCTTATCGCCAGCGGCCGACGGCAGAAGATTGGCCGGTACCCCACCATTTCACTCCAAGACGCTCGGGCAGCCGCCAAGACCCTGCTGGCCGAAAAGCAACTCGGTCGCTTGCGGCCGATCCGCCTCGCCTATGCAGACGCCGAGGCCGACTTCCTCACTGAGTGCGCTGCCAAGAACAAGCCGAAGACCGTGAAAGACTACACGCGCCTCTTGCGCACGCACTTCCCGTTCGCCCGCAAGAGCATCGGCGACATCACCCCGCGCGATATGGTGAAGCGCCTCAACGCCATCGTGGGGAAACCCTCAGAGAAACACCACGCCTTTGTGGCCGCCAAGGTGTTCTTTACCTGGTGCGTCAAGCAGCAGCTCATCGACCGCTCACCGATGGAACAAATTGCTCCGCCACCGCTGCCACGCCCCCGCGAGCGGGTGCTCTCCACCGCCGAGTTAACCCGTGTCTACCAGACCGCTCGCGCCGGCACGACACCGTTTCATCGCATCGTGACCCTGATTACCTTAACCGGCCAACGACGCAGCGAAATCGCTTCCCTCAAGTGGTCGTGGATCAAGGATGCACACATCCACTTTCCGACCGACACCACCAAGAATAAGCAGCCCCATACGCTTCCGCTTGTAGATACAGCCACTGCCGTCTTGGCAACGTGCCCACAGGTAGACGACAGCCCGTACGTCTTTCCGGCGGCCCGCAAAAGAAACGAGCGCACAACCGTCTTCAACGGCTGGTCAAAAGCAAAAGCGGCATTTGATGTGGAGTGCGGGGTACGTGACTGGACACTCCATGACATTCGCCGCACCGTAGCAACTGGCCTAGCTGCACTCGGCGTAACGCAGGCCGTTACCGAAAAAATCCTCAATCACACGTCGGGCGACGCCCAATCGCCGCTGGCCCGCGTGTACAACCGCTACCAGTACCGACCAGAGATCAGCACGGCGCTGCATAGCTGGGAGCAGTATCTGAATGGGCTTGCAGACGACGAAACTTAAATCAGTATGTAGAAAAGAGGCTCTAGAGCAGAGTGTGAACGCGGGCGTGGCGCGTACCTATCAACGTTCGGATCGACTAAAAAAAGAGCAAAACTGATGCGGCAGTGGGCTGCGTTTCTAGAAAGCTAGCCGTATACTGGCCCGACAGCCCTACTCACGGACGGGTATATGAGCCTTTGCGTCAATAGCGTAATCGTAGCTGAGGTAGCAACCCAGAACGTCACGCTTCAGCCCATCCTGGGCGCGTATGAGCTGGGATTTGGACTGGCAGTATCAATCCACCAGGCACGAGAACGTGCCTATGAAGTGTCGCTGCGCAATGCTCGCGTTACCGTTACAGGCGCCAACAACGAACCCCAAGTACTCGGCTGGGCGTGGCCGGAACGCACTTTTTCAGTCCGCCAAAAAGATTCCTCCAGCCGGAACACGCCACAATTCCTACTAACCCTGCAGCCGGCTCAGTTAAAAGGAATCGAAGAACTACGCGGCATCAGTGACCTCAAGTTTGAGCTTCACGCCAACGGTATCGGCTACGACCAAAACGGCGAAGCACCAGTCGAAGACACGTGGCAATTCGTCGTGCCACGCTCAAAGTGGATTGAACAGCTCGGGCGAGCAAACGCACGCGACATTCTCTTACTAGAAGTTCCGTTGCCCTTTCCGGATGCTGCGGATGAAACAGCAAAAATAGGCCACATCTTTAAAAATGCAGAGGAGCAATTTCGCGGGGGAAACTACACTGGCGCGGTAGCCGAAATTAGAAAATTCGTGGAGGCGCTTGGTAAATGGCGGTTTGAACAGGAACATTGGGCAGGCAAGTCACTAAGCCAACTAGCTACGAAGAACGAGCGCGAAGCCATGAGCAAGCACGAGCGAGAAACTGCTTTATGGGCCACCATCCGACATTACACGCATCCAGCCCATCACGTGGATAGCGACGGCAGCACCTCAGAGTTTTCACGCTCTGAAGCAAAGCTCATATTGACATTGGTAGCAGCTTTGTTCGCTCGTCCGCAAGAACACTAAATGTGAATTTTAAGATCACTAGCACGTCTGTATCGTCTTCATACATATAACTATGCGGCATATGCATTTTAAATGGATAGCTAAGCTATCGAAAAAATAGGAGAAAGAAAAGCTTATTCTATTTTCCTAAAGAAAAAGGGTTAAAGTTTGTATCTCTATCATAATGATCAACCCCTTCCACTTTCTTCACTTTGTTTATGACAATATAGGTTAGAGGCGTCAACAATACCTCAACAACTGTTTTAATTATCCACCCAGCCAATATACCCTCAAGAAGCAAAGAGGTGGGAAGAACTCCCCATAGCGCAACAACGTAAAACACGGCCGTATTCATAAACTGGCCTACTACCGTAGATGTAATTGTTCGTAACCAAAGAAAACGACCTTGCGTAATAATTTTTAACTTGGCGAGAACATAATTGTTAGTGATATCCCCTATAAAAACAGCTAGCCAGCCACCAATCAATACACGTGGAACGATCCCAAATACTGTTTCGTAAGCGTCGCCTCCATCAAAAAAGGGAGCTGCGGGAACAGCAACAGCTATCTGATAAAACACACCCGCTAACACAGAAGCTAATAGGGTATACCACAGTACTGCCCTAGCACGCGCATAACCATATACCTCTGTTATTACGTCGGATATTATGTATGTAAAAGGAAAATATAATACCGTAACAGAAACACCAAACCCGAAAAGCAACACCAGCTTCGCAGCAGTTGCATCTGATATCAACTGAAAAGCGATATTAAGAACCAGAAAAAGCGTAAGCAGCTTGAAATTATTAGACATGGTAATTTAGAGACGGATTAGGAAATAGACTATTTCGTTATTGCTTTTTACGGCCCGATTTCGGCATGCCAACAACATTATCTACTAACGTTAAATTGGCTCTGATCTCTTGAGGGGCCTCAGAAAGTAACGCGGACACCAGGGTAGATGAGCGACTCGGGGAAAGTTTCTCGTAGTATTCAGCGATACCTTCTCTTTTTTCATTTCCACGAAAAGCAATGGTATACCGATTACTACTTCCGTCCACCGTATATTGATAGAATATATACGGCACATCATCCCAATCATAAGGTAGTTGCTTAATTGTTACAAGTTCATTAACCGAGATAGAGCTGTCCTTTTTTTCTGCTGCGACTTTCTTAGCAAGCGCCTCAAATATCAAATAGTAGCCACTAACTTCTTCATCGGCTTTAGAGTTAGAAACTAGAAACAAATAACTTACTTTCTCTCCAAAATTATCTTCGACCGCTTCCGCGAGTCTATCATTAGGTCTTTCAACCTTATTAGCAAGAACAATAACTTGCTTAAGATTTGGTAAATCTTTCTCGAATATGCCAAGCTCCCCTGCAGAAATAAACCTTGCTATAGAACTCCTAAAAATTATTGTATACAATAGTAAAGCTAAAGCAGTTACCCCTACAAGAATACTGAATAAGTAATAAATACTCATGCTTCTTCTTTTATGAATAAACCAGTTTTGACTCCAACATAAAACCAGTAAACTATTGCCAAAATAGCACATGAAAACTGCATTACATATGCATCTCTAAATGGTTTGTTATTGGCTAGCAAAGTTATAAATTTTTCATCGGTCAGCATTTCTGCGATTAAAGGGTCTTCATGCACGTCAGCCACACACCTAGTTTTCATTACTTCATCGGCCGGCACCTCGACAACCAATGAATCTCCGCCTACTTCGTCTGAACATTTTGTTTCTAGCATCGACACATACTTGTCAAACGGAACAGCATATTCTGTTAGAACATTCTTGATACCAGTTAGTACAGAAGAATAGTAAAGTAGTGTGGAGAGCTGGACCCACCTGATTGGACAGTCAATGGACTGAGATAAGTGCTTCCTCCATCATGAGCAATAGGCTCTAGAGAGAAGCTATGAGACGCAAGAGA
>JANQLO010000069.1 GCA_028280505.1 Chromatiales bacterium
CCTTCTTTCTCTTCGGCGCTGCCTTCTTCTTAGCAGCGACCTTCTTTCTCTTCGGCGCTGCCTTCTTCTTAGCAGCGACCTTCTTTCTCTTCGGTGCCGCTTTCTTCTTAGCAGCGACCTTTCTCTTCGGTGCCGCTTTCTTCTTAGCAGCGACCTTTCTCTTCGGTGCCGCTTTCTTCTTAGCAGCGACCTTCTTTCTCGATACCGTAGCTTTCTTCTTCGCTACGGATTTCTTTTTAGCGGATGCCTTCTTCTTGACTGCCATAAACCCCCTCCGGTTAAGCAAGTGCCATAGACCATGGCTTGAGTATAAACAAGGAATACAAAATTACTAGTTTGTCAACGGCTGTATCGACGTTTGCATTCAAGGCTTTAGCGATATTTTTTGTTGGCAGGGATTTTTTTAATTCACGTTCGCACGATGTATACCGTGTGAAACGTAATTTTTGCTTCGACCGTATTCCACAATCACTGTGCGTACTGTTGTCGTCAAAGGCTTTATAAAAATTCATTGTCGAGCGTGTTTTGTGCTTGCGTATCGTTGCTTCACGCAGCCGATGGGTGTTTCGAAACGTGCCCTAGGTACGCGTGATGAGGATGCCTTTGTCTGTTGCGACGGCATCGAGCGGTACATCCCAAGTATTGGGGACCAACGATGTGACCTGTTGTGAATGATGCGCAAAGCCGAGAAGAAACGGGCGCGTCGCATACCGATTTCGATTAACGAAAGCCAACGTGCGATCGTAAAAGCCGCCGCCCATACCCAAACGGCGTCCTTGGTTGTCGAATCCGAGCAGCGGAACGATGATGAGATCGAGATAGCGTGCCGCGATGAGTTTATGCCAGTGAGGTAACGGCTCGGGGATATTGAAGCGGTTGAGATGTAGAGTGATATCGGGTTGCCAATGACAGAACCACAGACGACCTTTGAGGAAAGGGTGCAATACCGGTAGATAGCAGGATTTGTTGAGTGCCGCAGCGTGGTACAGCAAAGGCGACGGATCGAGTTCGCCATTGGTGCCGATAAATGCGGCTAATCGGTTTGCCGAACGGTAGCGCGGATGGTGGAGAATGTGTGTGATCGCCGCGTCGGCGGCGTTTCTGCGCTCCACGTCCGTCAGCGATTGTCGCTGTCGTTTCAGAGTCTTACGGAGTGCAGTCAGATTGGCCATGGGTAAGAAAGAGACATTCCCCACCTGTGCCGGTACTTGCCGTTATCCTTGAACCGTGAGGTTCAAGTGGGACCGAAGCGGTGTCTCAGGCTTTCCGCTACGAGGCGGACATGCACACTGACAACCGGTACCCGGCCCCGGTGTGCATAAGCATAGGCTCAAGGGAACATCGGGCCAGCTATCGAACACCGCAGGGAATGTCTGAATACAGGCTAAACCTAAACGGCCTAGAGTTCCAGTTGTGTACTGTCGTTAAGTGCGATTTCGATGCGTTCGCGCAAAGACCTGATGCGTTTGTTGGCGGAACTGGCCGCCGAGTCCTGCGCAGATTTTTCCGTAAGCAGTTCATGTGCCAGGTTGAGTGCAACCATGACAGCGATACGGTCGGTGCCGATCACCTTGCCCGAGCCTCGTACCTCGCGCATTCGGGTGTCGAGAAAGCGGGCAGCGCTGATCAACTCGTTCTCTGTGCCCGGCTCACAGGCGATGCGATATTCCTTACCGAGAATACTGACCGCTACCGGCTCATTGACTTTGCTCACGCCTCGTCCTCCAGACGTTTCAATCGGTCGATCATGTCTTCGACGCGATATTTGGCTTCGTCGTTCTTTTTCGCCAGTTTGTCGCGCTCACCCAGTAGAACCTGTTCGCGTGCGCGTAGGGTTTTGTTCTCGTCTTTTAGGTGTGCGCACGCACGGATCAGTTCTTCGACTCGAATCTCGAGCGCCTTCAGATCCTGCTCCTGGATGCCTTGTTTCTCGTTACCGCTCATGACCTGATCCGGTTGATTTGCGAAGCCTTTACTGCCGTGTCGGCGTGTCATTATGCCGATATGTTCAGCATGACCGATACCACATCCGACTATAGTTTCCGCTGCTGAGCGGGGTCAATGGCACCGCATGGTAGGATTGTCGCCCGCCGTTTACGCTTTTACTTGAATTAAGGTGCCGATCAATGCCTGGGTCTGACCACGACGCCTTGCCGGACTACGTATCCATTGCCGCAACGTTACAACGTTGTGGGCTACGCCAAAGCCCGGCGGAGTTACAGGGTTTCGCGCTGGGCAGTTGTATCGGCGGCGTGGCTGCACCACTGAATGTCTGGCAACAAGAACTGTATTCTGATTTTAGTTCCGACGATGTATTGGCCGGTGAATGCAAAGCCGTGCTGGACCGGCTTTTTGCCGAGGTACTGGCTGGAATAGGCCAGCGAACATGGGAGCTCACGCTATTGCTTCCGCAGGATATCGTCGTCGATGCCGCGCGATTGTCCGCAGTGAGGGACTGGTGTCAGGGATTTCTCTACGGTTTCGGGTTGGGCGGTGAGGCGCTGACTGCCAGGTTGTCGGAACAGGCAAGGGAATTGTTGCGCGATTTTGCAGAGTTCACTCGCTTGGATACTGAGGCTGTTGAAAACAATGCCGAGAACCAATCCGCACTGATCGAGATCGAAGAGTATTTGAGGGTTGGCGTCATGCTGATCCGTGACGAACTGAATGCGCTGGACAAGGCATGAACCGAAATGAATTCAAGCGCCGCCGACGCCAGTTGATGGGCATGATGGGGGCGGGCAGTGTGGCCATTTTGCCAACGGGTGTCGAAGCGGTGCGCAATCGCGATGTGCATCATCCGTTCCGCGCCGACAGCGATTTTTACTACCTGACGGGCTTTACCGAGCCCGATGCGGTAATGGTGTTGGTGCCTGGGCGATCCCATGGCGAATACATATTGTTCTGCCGCGAGAAAGATCCTACGAAAGAAATGTGGGATGGTTATCGTGCCGGTTTGCAGGGGGCGGTAGATGACTACGGCGCCGATGATGCTTTCCCGATCAGCGATCTGGACGATATCCTACCCGGCCTTTTGGAAGAACGCGAACGGGTTTTTTTTGCCATGGGTTCGGACCCGGCGTTCGATAAAAGGGTTTCTGACTGGGTAAGCCAGGTACGTTCTCGCGCCCGTGCCGGGGTGCATGGGCCAATCGAATTTTTGGCCCTGGATCACTATCTGCACGACATGCGTTTGTACAAGAGTCGCGCTGAGATTGCGGTAATGCGGCGTGCCGCACGCCTGTCGGCCGAATCGCACGTCAATTTAATGCGTCATTGTCGGCCGGGTATGCACGAATATCAGCTGGCGTCGTTGTTTGGTCATCATTGTCAAATGAAGGGGGCGTCGGAGCTGGCTTATCCCTCGATCGTCGGTGGCGGCAACAATGCCTGTGTGCTGCACTATGTCGAGAACAACCAACCGCTACGTGACGGCGATTTGGTTCTGATCGATGCCGGTTGCGAACTCGATTGTTACGCTTCCGACATTACCCGAACCTTTCCGGTCAGCGGCTGCTTTAGCGATGCACAGCGCAGTTTGTATGAGCTGGTGTTGGAGGCGCAGCTTGCGGCAATCGACAAGGTACGGGTGGGTAATCATTGGAACGACCCACATCAGGCGGCCGTTCGGGTATTGACCAAAGGCCTACTCAAGCTGGGCTTGTTGCGCGGTACTTTGGCCAAGGCGCTGAAGGCGAAGTCATATACCAAGTTCTATATGCATCGCACCGGGCATTGGCTCGGTATGGATGTACACGATGTCGGCGACTACAAAGTCGATGGTCATTGGCGTGAGCTCGAACCGGGTATGGTGTTGACCGTGGAGCCCGGGCTGTATATTCCTCGCGGGACCAAGGGGGTTGCGAAGAAATGGCAGGGTATCGGCATTCGCATCGAGGACGATGTGCTGGTAACGCGTGACGGACCGGACGTTTTGAGCCGTGATGCCCCCAAAACGGTCGCACAAATCGAGGCATTGATGGCCGAATGAACGATTCGGATCAATACGATCTCGTCATTGTCGGCGGCGGTATGGTCGGCGCCAGTCTGGCGATCGCCTTGGCCGGCCGGGGATTGCGCCTGGCGCTGGTCGAGGCCTTCGAACCCAGCAGTAACAGCCAGCCAAATTATGACGATCGTGCCATCGCGCTGGCCTATGGTACTCGTTTGATCTTCGAGGCGATCGATGTTTGGCCGGCTTTGGCGTCCGTTGCCGAACCCATCGACAAGATTCATGTCTCCGACCGAGGGCATTTCGGGGCCACGCGATTGTCGTCGCATGACGAAGGCATGCCGGCCTTGGGGTATGTGCTTACCGCGCGTGAACTCGGTCGCGTACTCAATGCGCAACTGCGACAGGATCGATCGTTGGACCTGATTGCGCCGGCTCGCGTGGTGGATTTTGCCCAAAAGGACGATGGGGTGGCGGTCGAGATCGAGCGCGACGGTTTGATGCGATCGCTGCGCTGCCGCTTGTTGGTCGCCGCGGATGGTGGCAGTTCGAGTATTCGTCAGAAGCTCGATGTGCCAGTGCAGCAATGGCAATACGGTCAATCGGCGGTGGTGGCCAATATCACGCCGTCTCACCCGCACCAGGGTGTTGCCTTCGAACGTTTCACCGATGCCGGTCCGGTTGCTTTGTTGCCTATGACGGAAGGTCGGTGTGCCTTGGTATGGACGGTTGCCGATGACGAAGTCGATTCGGTGCTGGCGCTGGACGATGAGGCTTTCATTACTGCGTTTCAGACACGCTTTGGCCAGCGTCTCGGGCGTTTTTCGCAAGTTGGTCGACGGTTTGCCCATCCGTTGAGCCTGATGCGCGCCAAGCAATCGGTAAGCGGTCGGGTGGCGATCATCGGCAACGCCGCGCATACTCTGCACCCTATCGCCGGACAGGGGTTCAATTTGGGTATCCGCGACGTGGCTGCGCTGGCCGAGGTTGTCGCCGATGCTCATGCCGGCGATCGGGATCCCGGCAGCACCGATACCCTGGCGAACTATTCGCGCTGGCGCATTGGCGAACAGCGCAACGTCGCTTTGGTCACCGACGGTTTGGTGCGGTTGTTCATCAATCCCTTGCGTGCCGTGCGTGTCGGCCGAAATCTGGGTTTGGTGGCGATGGAGTGTTTGCCGTGGCTTAAACACCCGTTGGCGCGTGCCGCCATGGGATTGACAGGACGTCAGCCGCGGCTGGCCAGGGGGGTGCCGCTTGACTGAGACAAGGTTCGACGTTGCGATTGCCGGTGGGGGCATGGTTGGTGCTGCACTTGCGTTGGCATTGGCGCAACGCGATTTTTCGGTCGTACTGCTCGAGCCTCGTCCACCGGCGATGCAGTGGGATGCGGCGAGTTTCGATCTACGGGTGTCCGCGCTGACCCGCGTTTCGCAAAATTTGCTGGCGAATATCGGTGTTTGGGATCCTATGGAGGCCGATCGCGTAACGGCGTATCGGCAGATGCATGTCTGGGACCGCGCCGGTCTGGGTGAGATTCATTTTGATGCTGCCGACTTGGGCGAGCCCGACCTCGGTCATATCGTTGAGAATCGTGTCATTGTGCGGGCTTTATGGCGCGCATTGGCCGATACCCCGGCCGACATACGCGGTGGGCGACGCATCCGTGAACAATCCTGCGCCGAAGAAGGTATTGCGCTTACGCTGGACGACGGGGGCAAGGTCCACGCCGGACTATTGATCGGTGCAGATGGCGCACGTTCCCAGGTGCGCGAGGCGGCCGGCATCGAATCGCGCCGAGAAGACTACGAACAACACGCTGTCGTGGCCACCGTACATGCCGAACTGGGTAATCGCGACACGGCTTGGCAGCGCTTCATGCCTCAAGGGCCGTTGGCCTTGTTGCCGATGCAAAAGGATCTGTTTTCCATCGTTTGGTCGACCAGCCCGGCAGAGGCCGAACGGTTGCTCGCGTTGTCCGAAGAGTCATTCAATGAGCGCCTCAGCGAGTGCAGCGAACGACGTCTTGGTCGTTTGTCGTTGCGCGGTGAACGAGCCGTCTTCCCGTTGGCGTTGCAGCATGCTGGATGCTACGTGCTACCCGGTCTTGCACTGGTCGGTGATGCGGCACACGTCATTCATCCCTTGGCCGGTCAGGGTGTCAATCTGGGTTTCTTGGATGCCGGTGCGTTGGTCGATGCGTTGGTCGACGGTCGTGAACGCGGTCGTGCGATTGGGGCCCTGACGAGTTTGCGAACCTACGAACGCGCTCGCAAAGGCCACAATACCGCGACACAGTTGGCAATGGACGGTTTTAAGCACCTGTTCAGCAACGATTCGGGTGCACTGTCCTTATTGCGTAATTTCGGCCTGGGTGCCGCCAACCGAATTACGCCGCTAAAACGTCTATTCGAGCGGGTTGCACTCGGACAGGGCGTGGATCTGCCTAGCTTGAGCCGTCTTGGGCGTACTGCGCCTGTGAAATGACGTCAAGGTTGCCGAATAGTCGATTTGCCGTTTCACAGGACGGCGGGCAACAATGGAATCGAGAATCGTTCCCATTGCAAACGGTATGTGGGGTTTTGCGGTTCGTTATGTTGTCTTAAAGAGCCGTTTTTGTCGCAGTCGACCCTGTTGTCGCGACCATTCGGTAGTGCTGTGCTTGGTGGGGCCGGTACCGGTGATTCTGCCGGTTCGTAAGTCGGTAACACACGAACCCCTAGTCACCGACGGTGAGGTTATAGCGTTCGCCGAGGTATTCGAGCGACGCAATCAGACCGAATTGATCGGCCGAGTTGATCGCATCGAGCCTGAACAATGCCGACATGATTGGCAGAGTCGGATCGATCACGCGTGCGAGATTTTCCGTCGACAAGGGACCGACGCGTGGTTCGAGGTGGCGATGGGTAAGGCGAAAAGAGTGTTTCCGCACGACCGCGGGCCTCTGGGTGCCGACAAAGCTCTTCAATCGATAGCTCAGTGGGCGCTTGCCGTTCAGCGTAAAGCCGTAGTCGCTCGGATAGTCCGCGAGGCGAGGGTTGGCGTGAGCGATCATGCGGCCCTGGAGATAACCGAGATCCTTGAAGCGGATCGGCACCCTGGCAGTATTCGAGATCGCGACCGGTTCCAGATAGGGGAAGAACATCGGACCGAAACGCTGGTTGATCTGAGCATCGCGGCCTGTCCAAAAACGGCCGCGAAACTTCGGGTATACCTCTTCGACCTGAGAGCGCGACAGACGATCCGTGTTTGCACCGATCGCCTCGCGAATTGCAGCAGTCATGGCGTCGCGATAGCTCGTCTCGTCGAAACGCGCGGTGAATGACGCCGGATCGTAGCGAGAGTAAAAGGTCGAGACAATGGCCGATGCACTGGAGGGCCGATCCGGCATATAGAAAAAGTTGCGGTAAATCTCGCCGAGCGAACCGTTCAATGGCATTTGACCGTCGGTATGTCTCGCCAAGCGGTCACGGCGGTCGACGCCGCGATCGAAAAGGTGTGTCTCGACCTTCCAGGCGTCGAAGGCATAGAGATCACGCAAGACCTCTTCGGCGGCCGCGTCGGCACCCGGTACAGAGGTCTGGCTTTTGTCGATCGCTTCCAGGGGGAGTTGTTCGGCCTGGCTGATGATGCGGGCGATTCGCACGTCCTCATCGTTTTTGCCGCCGTAGACGAACAGCGTTGGTTTGATGTCGTGTGCCAGTAACATCGCCAGCATCAGTCGCGAATCGAAGCCACCGGAAAACGACAGTCGGATGCGGTCGCCGTAGTGTGCTGCGATCGGTGCGAAAACCGCTTTTAAACGGTCGACGAGGTATTGCGCTGCACCATCCAGGGTGAGCGGGTTCGGTAATGGTTCACTGGAAATCGGACTCGGACGCGTTGATAGGCTCGTCCCTGCCGGCGACAGCGACAGCAGTGTATTGGCAGGCAGTGATGAGATGCCTTCAACCAAAGTCCGCGGGCCGAACACGGAGCCGTTGATCACGTATTCGTAACATGCTTGGTTATCGAAGCGACTCGGAGCGGCGAGTTCGAGCATGGCGAGAAAAGAGTTCGACCACAAGTGGTGGTGCTCGTCATGATAAATCCGGCACGCGCCAAGCCCATCGCCACACAGGTAAAGCGTGTCTGCTTTTTTGATCAGGATGATATGGGTGCCGAGCAGTCCCTCCCACACGAAACGGCTTGGCTCGAATGCCGTGAGCAGTCTTTCCAGACAGTTCGGTGCCGGTTGGCCCTGATACAAGAGAGAACCAAGCACGGCAATAAAATCACCAGAGCGCGTCGAATGGAATGCTGGAGGAGTCCCGTTTTGATCGCCGAACAGAACGAGCTTCGACTCGCCCAACGTGAGATTTTTGCGGCCGGCAAAGCCGCGCTCGGCCATCGTTCCACAGAATTGCTCTACGTTTTCGTCCAGCCCGAAATCGTCATACAACAAGAAAAAGCTCATGGGCTGACATTCTTTCCTGGTGAGTTGGTCGAACAGCGTTTCTCAGCATCGCCATCATAGTTCAAAGATTTGAATGCGGTCACCAGGCAGTCTCAGAGCCAGAAACCGAATGCCGGTAGCGAATATTTGATGGAACGCGTCCGTTGCAAAGACATCGAAAGAGCGGAAATGGCAGAATCGATCATGATGTACAGCTACATTCGAGTTGCCCAATGCTACTGCTCAGGCTTATCAGCCTATTGATTCTTGCTCCCTCGGCTTTATGTTCTCCATCGGATGTTACCTACATTGCCGATCCGGATTTTTATCCAAAAGTCATTGCGCAGCTGCAGGCCGGTGATCATGTGCGGTTTCCGCCAGGTGTCTACAGCCACGGTTTGCGGGTGCATGGGTTAGAAGGAACGCCGGATAAGCCTATCGTCATTGAAGGGCCCGGGCAGGGGCAGAGGGCGGTTTTCGTTGGTCGCCCCGGAAGAAATACGATAAGTATTAAGGATTCTCGCCATGTGGTCCTGAGAAATCTAGAGCTCGACGGCCGGGGGGCTTATGTCGACGGTGTTAAAGCGGAGGGGGACTCGCTTTATGCGCACCATATTACATTGGAGAACTTGTTCATCCATCGCTTCGGCCGTCACCAGCAAATCGTAGGTATTTCAACAAAATGCCCTGCGTGGGGCTGGGTGGTGCGTGGCAATCGGCTGGTAGGTTTGGGGACCGGCATGTACTTTGGCGATTCTGACGGAGGCGATCCTTTCGTGGGCGGTTTGATCGAGGATAACGAGATCATCGACTCTATTGGATACAACTTGCAAATCAAGCATCAGAAAGAACGTCCGGTCGGACGCGGCTTGCCGTTAGAGCCGCAAATGACGGTCATCCGGCGAAACCTTTTTGTCAAGGATGCCAAGCTGCCCCTGAATTCCTCTGCGAGGCCGAATGTACTGGTCGGACATCATCCTCGGTCGGGGGCAGGCAATAAGGACATCTATGCGATTTACGGCAATTTTTTCTTCCAGAACCGCAACGAAGCGCTGATCCAGGGAGAAGGGAATTTCGCCCTTTACAGCAACTTGTTTTTCAACAGCCATCGCAGTGGGTTTCCTGCGATTGCCATACAGCCGCACAACGACCTTCCACGCAAAGTCAGCGTCTTTCATAATACTGTCGTGTCTCCCGGCGCGGGCATCAGGGTACTCGCCGGGTCAGGACAGGATCCGGATCAGCAACGCTTGGTGGGGAATGCTGTTTTCGCAGGGGCACCGATATACGGTGGCCGGTCGAGCCGGAATCTAGAGCGAAACCATGTTGACGCACGCGAGTTTTTGCAAAACGCCGTACCCGATTTGGGTTCGATTTCCCTGCGACCTGTGTCCGATGTCATGCGTACAAGTCCGACACCTATCGAACAGTTCTCCGTCTACCCGGAGTTCAACCGCGATTACGAGGGCAAGACACACGATGGCTCCACGTTGGGCGCCTATAGTATTCAAAGCGGCCACTTAAATTAGCGTAAACGCTGACTCGGTTGCGTTCTTCTCAACGGTGTAGCGTCTCGGTCTTGCTTCAGAGCGGGTGGGATAACTTTCGATGAATGACGTTGTGCGCCGGGCGCTGCTCACCAAGTTGCTGTTTGTAACCGCAGCGCTTGTGCTCTATGGCTCATTGTTTCCTTTCGAGTTCGCGTGGCCATCAAATGCGCCGTTGAATCAGCTATTTAGCTTTTCCTTCGTCGACGGCCGTTCTCTTGGGGATACCGTCGGCAATATTGTTATATTTGTCCCCATTGGGTTTCTTGGCGCGGTACTTTTTGACGGAAGTGTCAGTTATTTCAAGCGCTTAGCCGGACTTTTTTTGGGTGGTCTGCTGCTTGCCGGTGTTGCACAGTTCCTGCAGTTATTCGTACCGTCGCGAGATCCCGCCTTTGCAGACATTGTCTGGAACATGGTTGGTCTGACGCTGGGAATTGCCGGCGTCAGAATGCTGTCTGCAAACAAGTTCCTGGCATATTTTCCTTCAGGCCTGCCCTCTTTCCCCGTGGCTTTGGTCGTGTTGTGGGTGCTTGCGGAGTTCATCCCACTGATACCTTCTATCGATTTCCAGCAATTCAAAGACAGTTTGAAGCACTTTTTTTTCGGCGGGGGGGTGTCGATTGGCCGTGTCTTGTTGTCCGGCGCATCTGTTTTGTTGCTCGCTGAATCGCTTGTCCAGGTTCTGGGCATGCGTAGAACACAGTTATGGTTGATACCGATATTGATTGTCGGTGTGTTTCTCAAAGTTATCGTTGTAGCGGTATTGCTGGATGCCTCGATTACTTTGGGTTGGGTCGTCGGTGCGCTCGCGTGGTTGATCATGGTAAGGAGCCGGGTCAAAGACAGGTTGAGTTTGTCCGCGCTTTTTCTGTTGGCAGCGCTCATCATCGGGGCGCTCGAGCCGTTCCGGTTTTCTTCTGAGGCGGGCAGATTGCACCTACTGCCTTTTAGCAGTTTTCTCGAAGGCGCGATGCTTGCGAATACAAGGGAGCTACTAACCAAGCTTTTCCTGTTTTCCGGTCTGCTTTGGCTGGCTCAAGGCCGCGTTAAAGGCCTGACTTCGATCACCGTAGGGCTAGCTTGTATCGTTTTTACATTGGAACTATCGCAAACATATGTTGAGGGCCGGACTGCCTCCGTTGACGATGCGCTGCTCGTATTATTGGCTGGACTTATGGTCGCGCAATGGAATCGCTTAATAGGTAAAACGGATGGCGTTGATCAGGCGACAGTTGCTTTTTCTGCACACGATGCCGTCAGGGCGGAGCGGAGTCCGGGAGTTGCCATGCCATCTCAAACAATCGGTTTACGAGCAATCTATCTCGCCGGCACGCTGTTGGCCGCATTGTTGATCGGTGTGTCCATACTGTTGATTCTGCGATTACCCGGGTTGCCTTACAACGTCCGGGAGCTGTTCTTGGAAGACGGGTTGTTTCACACCACCCTATTCGGATTGGCGCTGCTTTGGATCGGTATCGGGGGGTACTGGGCCGGGCACTTCGCCGCAAGGATTTCGTTACCGGTTCTTTTCTTGCCTTTGACCGGGCTTTTAGCGGGAACGGTCAGTTTGGCGTTGCTGAGTTCGTCAGTTACCAAGGAGAGTATCAGTGACATTGCGGGTTCCACCAACCTCTATTGGTTCGTTATGAACAAAGGGATTTGGGGGGAATGGGCCCAAGGTGTTTTTCCGTTTTTCGGATCGATGATCGTGAGTTTTTTTGAGCGTATTGTTAGGTATGCCGCGCTATACGGACCGCTTGTCGGTATGCTCGGTTTCATCGTTGCGCTCCGACTCAGGTTTTCCGGCAGATCACGCACTGACGTTGGAGGTCATTGGGCCTTGTCAGCGACTATGGGTCTTTTGGTCTGGCTTGTTTTTTGTAAGGTGATCGCGTTCGACTGGTCTTCAACCGACAATCTCAATGAGCTCGTGGCGCCGCCCGGTACCTTCGGGCTGGGAGGAGGGGGATATCTTTATCTGTTGGTGCTGCTCCTGGCAGTCAACGCGACACTGTTAGCGGTATTGGGGCGTGGGTTTGGCGGATTAGTGTTTTCTTTGGCCTTCACCGTTCTTGCGATTCCGCTGGGTTGGTTGTTGTTGCAGCAAGGTCTGCATCCTGCCGTGGAGAAGTACGGCATGATATTTTCCGGGGTACAGTTTCTGTTGGGGCCAGATCGCCGGTCCATATTGGCCGATGACGAATTGTTTCTGCGCTGGGCTTTTGTCTATCTCGCGGGTCTCGCTGCCATAGCGGTCGGCTTATGGCTGGGTAAAGGGCTGCTCGGTGGTGAGGGCCGGGGGCATCGGGCCTCCCGTGTCGGCAGATCTGCCTGATCTCGCCGTTCTCCCGGCTCGACGACTTTCAAGCCCGACCCCGCGATTGATTGCCCGAGCGAGGTATTGTGCTATCTCTGCCGGATCAAGACCGGTTTGGGGTCTATTGTGCTTGGCCGGTTTCGTGAAACTGTTTATAGTCTCAAATCCAACTTACCCTTGCCGGGAGAGATCGGGCACAACCCGACGCCGAAGGCGCAAATTCCGCCCGGAATCGCTCAGGCAAAAGGACCGCGGGGGTGGAGCCGATAGAGCCGGCTCCGAGTTGGCTCTGGAGAGCGGTGTCGTATCGATACCCACCGACGGGGCAGGGGGCGCGAAGCGCTTTCAAACTCTCAGGTTTCCGGACAGAGGGGCGGTATGGTCGAGACCTTGATCGTGACCATACCGCCCCTTTGTTTTTGGAGTATGCGATGGATAAAAAGACGATTTTGAACACGACCCATCGCGAAATGGGCGCCCGTATGGTGCCGTTTGGCGGCTGGGACATGCCGGTACACTATGGTTCACAGATCGAGGAGCACCATGCCGTGCGGCGTGACGCAGGCATGTTCGATGTTTCTCACATGACCGTCGTGGATCTGCGCGGTGCGGGGGTGCGCTCTTTTCTGCGCCACTTGCTGGCGAACGATGTCAACAAGCTCGGCACACCGGGTAAAGCATTATATAGCTGCATGTTGCGTGATGATGGCGGCGTTATCGATGATCTTATCGTCTATTTTCTTGACGAAAGCTGGTTTCGCATGGTCGTTAATGCGGCGACAACAGAGAAGGATTTGGCTTGGATCGAACAGCAGGCGGGGGATTTCGACGTAGCGGTTTCGCCGCGTTTCGATCTCGGGATGGTCGCGGTGCAGGGGCCGGTTGCGCGGGCGAAGGCCAAGGCGCTGCTACCTGATGCATTGCGGGAGCCCGCGATGGCCTTGAAACCGTTCAGCGCAGCTTACGCGGGGGATTGGTTCGTCGGCCGCACCGGCTACACTGGCGAAGATGGTTTCGAGGTGATGCTGCCGGAGGTCGAAGCGCCCGAGTTTTGGCGTGCTCTGGCCGCCGCCGGGGTGAGACCTTGTGGCCTGGGTGCTCGCGATACCCTGCGTCTAGAAGCCGGTATGAACCTTTACGGTACCGACATGGATGAATCGCAGTCGCCGCTCGGTTCGGGATTGACCTGGACGGTTGCGTTCGAACCGACGGACCGTGATTTCATCGGTCGTTCTGCGCTTGAAAAGCAGCGCTCAGCGGGTAGTCTTCCAAAATTCGTAGCGCTGTTGCTGGACGGTAAAGGTGTGTTGCGCGGCCATCAAAAGTTGTATGACGGTGAACGTGAGGCCGGTGAAATCACCTCTGGTGGTTTTTCGCCGACATTGGAACGGTCGATCGCGCTGGCGAGGGTTGCAGCGGATGCCGGAGACGTCTTGACTGTCGATATTCGTGGGCGACGCTTGTCCGTACGTCGGGTCAAAGCGCCGTTCGTGCGTAATGGCAAGCCACTGATTGAGTTGTAACGATGCTTCAAATGGCGAAACGGATCGCCTGCTTTTGGAGCGCGAAGCGTATGTCCGAGAGGAAAGACTGATGAGCAACGATGTGCCAAGTGAACTGAAATACACCAAATCGCACGAATGGGTACGTGCCGACGATGACGGCATAGCGACTGTGGGGATTACTGATCATGCCCAGGAGTTGTTGGGCGATTTGGTGTTCGTCGAATTGCCCGAGGTCGGGGCCGAGCTCGGCGCTGGTGCCGAGTGTGCCGTGGTCGAGTCGGTTAAGGCCGCGTCCGATGTCTATAGCCCGGTGACCGGAGAGGTGATTGAGGCCAACGAGTTGCTCGCCGATTCACCCGAGACGATCAACCAAGATGCCTATGAAGAGGGTTGGATTTATCGTATCCGCCTCAGCGATCCGTCTGAACTCGATGCCTTGATGGACGCCGACGCCTACGCCGAGCACGCCGAGTCCGAAGAACATTGACACCCCGGGGAAGGAAGCGTTGACAGCTGACGCTTGCCCCGTGCCGACCAGCAGAGCCACTCATGCCATTCATCCCGCATACCGAAGACGATGTCCGCCACATGCTTTCCGCGATTGGAGTCGAGCGGATCGACGATTTGTTCGACGAGATCCCGCCCGAGCTGCGTGCAGGCGAGTTGCAATCGGTGCCGGAAGGTATGTCCGAAATGGAGGTCACCGGTTTGATGCACATGCGGGCTCGTGAAGACGGTCAACCGCTGTGCTTCGTCGGCGCCGGCGCCTACGAGCACCATATCCCTGCGGCGGTATGGCAGATCACAACCCGCGGCGAGTATTACAGCGCCTATACCCCCTATCAGGCCGAGGCGAGTCAGGGTACTTTGCAGTTGCTGTACGAATATCAGTCGATGATGACCGCTTTGATGGCGATGGATGTGTCCAATGCCTCGTTGTACGACGGTGCCTCGGGTCTGGCCGAGGCGGTGTTGATGGCGGTGCGGGCGAATCGCAAATCCAAGTCGCGTCGCATTCTAATGCCCCGCACACTGCATCCCGCGTACCGCAAAACGGTGCGCACCATCGTCCGCAACCAGGGTATCGAGTTGGTCGAACTGCCGTTCGATCTGCGAACCGGAAAGACAGACCCGAATGCGCTGCAGGCGCACGCCGGCGAAGACTTCGCTGCGCTTGCGATACCCCAGCCGAACTTTTTTGGCGTGCTCGACGATGTGGACGCCCTGACCGATTTTGCCCATGCCAACGGCATGCTCGCGATCGCGGTAGTCAACCCTTTGGCGATGGCGGTGCTGAAGCCGCCGGGCGAATGGGGTGATGCCGGTGCCGATATCGCCTGTGGCGAGGGACAGCCGCTGGGTGCCCCGCTGGCATCGGGCGGCCCTTATTTCGGCTTCATGTGTTGCAAGCAGGCCATGGTGCGCCAGATGCCGGGGCGTATCATCGGCAAGACGGTCGATCTCGACGGCAAGACCGGTTACGCATTGACTCTGCAGGCGCGTGAACAACATATCCGTCGTTCCAAGGCGACCTCGAATATCTGCACCAATCAGGGGTTGCTGGTCACCGCCGCGACCATCCACATGGCCTTGCTTGGCGGGGAAGGGTTGGCACGCGTCGCGGCGGCCTGCCATGCGAATACCACGACTCTGATCGAGCGCCTGACCGAAATCCAAGGTGTCGAGCGCGGCTTCGACAGCCCGGTGTTTCACGAGACGGTATTGAAACTGGCCGCGCCGGCTGCAGATATCCTGCGATCCTTGGCGGCCCACAATGTACTCGGTGGCTATCGCTTGTCCGACGATTACCCGGAGCTGGGCGATGCGATTCTGGTTTGTGCGACCGAACTGCGCAATGCCGTGGACATTAACGAATATGCCACCAAACTGGCCCGAATCATGGCGACCTGCGCCCAGGTCGAGTGCCCGGTGGAGCCCAAATTCAACTGAGCCGGGGATGCCGGCGGTCGTTTTAACGACGACAAACACCCAACAGGAGAACGACGATGGCACAGGTAACCCTGCATGGAACCCCGATCAACACCAATGGTGACCTGCCGGCGGTCGGCAGCGTGGCGCCGGATTTTCGTTTGGTAGACGCCGAACTCAATGACCTTACCCTGGCCGATTTCGCCGGCAAGAAGAAGCTGATCAGCATCGTGCCCAGCCTCGATACCCCGACCTGCGCGACCTCGACCAAGGTATTCAACGAGCGTCTCGGCGGGCGTGACGACGTGGTTGTGTTGGTGGTTTCGGCCGATCTGCCGTTCGCGCAGGGTCGTTTCTGCCAGGCGGAAGGGACCGCCGATGTGAAAACGCTGTCGATGATGCGTTCGCGTAACTTCGCCAAGGATTACGGCATGTTGATTGAGGACGGCCCGTTGGCCGGGATCACTGCGCGTGCCGCTGTGGTGTTGGATGCCGACAACAAAGTGGTGCATGCCGAGCTGGTTGGCGAGATCGGCGATGAGCCGAATTACGATGCGGCGATCGACGCCCTCGGTTGAGACCTTTTGCCCGCGAGGCACACAGTGACGAGAACGAAAGCTGAATCATGTTGATATTCGAACAGTCTCGCGGCGGCCGCCGCGCCTTCGCTCAGGCACCTGCACAAAAAGCCGAGCTCAGCGGTATCCCCGAAACGATGCAGCGGAAGCAGCCACCGGCTTTGCCTGAAGTGTCGGAGATGCAGACGGTGCGTCATTACACCCGGCTGTCACAAAAAAACTTTTCGATCGACACCGAGTTCTATCCGCTGGGTTCCTGCACCATGAAGTACAACCCGCGGGCCTGTAATGCGTTGGCGATGTTGCCGGCGATCCTCGGCCGGCATCCGCATGCGCCGGATTCGCACAGCCAGGGTTTTCTGGCCTGTATGTACGAGCTGCAGGAGATGCTCAAGGATGTCACCGGCATGCGGCAGGTGTCGCTGGTACCGGCCGCCGGCGCCCAGGGCGAGTTTGCCGGGGTCGCGATGATCCGGGCCTATCACGAGTCGCGAAGCGATGACGCCCGGACCGAGATCATCGTGCCGGATGCGGCCCACGGTACCAATCCGGCTACTGCGGTGATGTGTGGCTACAAGGTGCGCGAAATCCCGACCCTGGACGACGGTGATGTCGATGTCGAGGCGCTTAAGCATGTGTTGGGTCCGCAAACCGCGGGCATCATGCTGACCAACCCGTCGACCGTCGGCGTGTTCGAGCGACGCATCACCGAAATTGCCGCATTGGTCCACGAAGCTGGTGGCCTTCTGTACTACGACGGCGCCAATCTGAATGCCATCCTCGGCAAGGTGCGGCCGGGTGACATGGGTTTCGATGTCATTCACATGAATCTGCACAAGACCTTCTCGACGCCGCACGGTGGCGGTGGGCCGGGAGCGGGTCCGGTCGGCGTCAGCGAACGTTTGGTGCCATTCCTGCCGGTACCCATGGTTGGGTTCGACGGACACGATTATCACTGGCTGACCGAAAAAGAGTGTCCGCAGACTATCGGCAAATTGTCGGCTTTCGCCGGCAATGCCGGTGTGCTGATCCGTGCCTACGTCTATGCGCGCCTACTTGGTCGGGAAGGCATGGTGAGGGTGTCGGAGTACGCCACGCTCAATGCAAACTATCTGGCAAAACGCCTGAGCGATGAGGGTTTCGCCTTGGCCTATCCGGCGCGGCGAGCAACCCATGAATTCATCGTCACGCTGAAGAAGCAGGCCAAAGAGCTGGAGGTGACCGCAATGGATTTCGCCAAGCGCTTGCTTGATTACGGCTATCATGCGCCGACCACCTATTTCCCGCTGCTGGTGCCGGAATGTTTTCTGATCGAACCAACCGAATCGGAGGCGCTGCACGAGCTGGACGGTTTCGTCGATGCCATGGCGCAGATCCAGGCCGAGGCGGAGGATTCACCTGATCGGGTCAAGACTGCCCCGCACAGCCTGCCGGTGAGGCGGCTCGATGACGTGCGCGCGGCGCGCGAATTGGATCTGCGCTGGCAGGCCGGCGACTAAGACATTCTTTTATCGAGTCGTCGCGATTCGCGGCGGCCAATGCCACAATCACGCCCTCCATTTCGAGAGCCGATCGCAGTCGATGTCCGAATTCAACGAAACCGGCGGCCTGACCCGTATCATCAAGGCCTTCGGCTACTCGCTTCAGGGTTTTCGTGCCTGCTACCAATACGAGGCAGCGTTTCGCCAGGAGGTCTGGGCGGGCTTGATCGTTATTCCCTTGGGCTTCTGGCTCGGGGAAGGCGGGATCGAAAAGGCCTTGCTGGTCGGTAGCTGGATATTGGTGATGATCGTCGAATTGCTCAATTCGGCGGTCGAGGCGGCGATCGACCGCTTCGGGCCCGAGCATCACAAACTCTCGGGGAGAGCCAAAGACATCGGGTCGGCCGCGGTGTTTCTGTCGATCAGTCTTGCGGCCTTGGTTTGGGCGCTGATCCTGGTGCCGGGCTTGGCTTGATCCCGCCACGATCAGGCGGTGAGGCCGGGATCATGGCATGTCAATCGTATAGGTATGCCGGGTTGCCGACGCCCATTTGACCCATCGCCTGCGCTTTGCCGAGTTTACCCTGGGCTTCGGCCTTCTTCGCCCATCCCAGTGCGGTATCGTAGTCGCCCGCAGCCGCGGCCCGTTTGGCCTTATCGATGAGTTTGCCGGTATCGCGCCATTCACCGCCGACTGCGGCGGCGGTCTGTTGAGCGGCGGTCGCTGCGGCTATGGCGATTTCGGCTGCGGCTTTTGACGATGGGTCTGCCGCCGCATCGGTGCCGAACCACAATAAACCGCATGCCGCCGCGAGCAGGAATCTACTGACCAACAGGGCCCTGCCCTCCGGTGGTCTAAATAAAACGTTGTTATCCGGACTGTGTGAGACTTCACCAGCCAAAGCAAACATAAGTTACCATCCCGGCTTTAATCACGCATCCGCCGCCCTTTTTTGCCGATGGTCATGGGTTATCCGCGGGTATTGGATAAAAACAAGGAGTTGAGATGTCAGCACTGATCTGTGGTTCCATGGCTTTCGACACCATTATGGTGTTCCAGGACCAATTCAAGAACCATATTCTGCCGGATCAGGTGCATATCCTGAACGTGTCCTTCCTGGTTCCCGAGATGCGCCGCAACTTTGGTGGTTGCGCCGGTAACATTGCATTCAATTTGAATTTGCTGGGTGGTGATGGATTGCCGATGGGCGCGGTCGGTAACGATTTTGGCTCTTACGCAGCGTGGCTGGACGAAAATGGGATCCGGCGTGATGCTTTACGTGAGATCGGTGGTGCCTATACGGCCCAGGCCTACATCACGACCGATCAGGATGATAATCAGATCACGGCGTTTCATCCGGGTGCGATGAATTTTGCCCACGAAATCTCGGTTGATGAGATTGCTGGTGTAACCGTCGGCATGGTATCGCCGGACGGCCGCCAGGGCATGATCCAGCATGCCAAGCAGTTCGCTGAGGCCGGTATTCCGTTCATTTTCGATCCCGGTCAGGGTATGCCGATGTTCGACGGTGACGATCTCAACCGGTTTGTCGATCAGGCGACTTGGTTGGCATTCAACGACTACGAAGCCAAATTGATGGAAGAGCGTACGGGTAAGTCGCCGCAGCGTCTGGCGCGCGAAGTCGAGGCCGTGATCGTGACCCGCGGGGCCGAGGGTTCGACCATCTACACTAGTGGGGAGGCGGTCGAGATACCGCTGGCGCCGGCCAGGCATTTGGTCGATCCCACCGGCTGCGGTGACGCTTATCGGGGCGGGTTGCTGTATGGCTTGCAGAACGGCCTGGACTGGTCCTTGACCGGACGCATTGCATCGTTGCTCGGAGCGATCAAAATCGAACATGCCGGCACCCAAAACCATGCCCTTAGCCGGTCGGATTTCGATGCGCGTTTCCAGGAGGCTTTTGGTTTCGCGCTGTAGAGGGCGCTAGGCCGGACACCGACCATGACGATGGGAGACCGACGTGGCAGAAGCTTGTAGCTGTACGCCGAATTTACATGGCCTGTTGAGCTATGAGGCAGCGCTGGAACGTCTCATCGCGGCGGCCAAGCCGCTGGATGTACAAGAATGGGTAGACCTTCGTCGGGCGCTCGGCCGGGTCGCTGCGGCTGCGGTGCACAGCACCATCGACGTCCCGGGCTGGGATTACAGCGCGATGGACGGTTATGTCCTACGCGCCAAGGATTGCATGGCAGAAGGCACTCGTCTGCCGGTATCGCAGCGTATCCCCGCAGGCGCTTCGCCAATGCCGCTGGAGCCGGGGACCGCGGCACGCATTTTTACCGGCGCCCCCATTCCCGAGGGCGCCGATTGCGTGGTCATCCAGGAGGTCTGCGAGGCGGATGACGATCAGGTGACGATCAATACCGTGCCGGGTGCGGGCGACAATATCCGCCTGCGGGGCGAGGATATCGGTGCCGGTAGTCAGGTGATCGCTGCGGGTACCCGCTTGTTGCCCCAGCATCTCGGATTGGCGGCGTCGGTTGGGGTTCCCGAACTGGCTGTGCTGCGCCCACCGCGGGTCGCGGTACTGGCCAGCGGCGACGAACTGGTCATGCCCGGTGAGGCGCTGACGCCGGGGAAGATTTACAATTCCAATCTGTTCACCGCAACCGCTTTGCTTCAGGCCCTGGGGTGCGAAGTGATCGATCTGGGTATCGTTGAAGACACCCTGGAAGCCACCAAAGAAGCGATTTCGCACGGTGCCGAGCAGGCCGATCTGGTGCTCGCATCGGGTGGCGTTTCGGTCGGTGAGGAGGACCATGTGAAACCCGCGGTCGAGGCCTTGGGCACGCTGGATATGTGGAAGATTGCGATTCGCCCTGGTAAGCCTGTGGCGTTTGGTCACGTTCATGGGACGCCGTTTATCGGCTCACCCGGCAATCCGGTGTCGCTGTTCGTAACCTTCGTCCTTTTCGTACGACCTTTCCTGCTGCGTTTACAGGGGCGCGACGATTGGCTGCCGCAACCGGTTCGGGTACGTGCCGACTTCGACTGGCTCAAGCCGGACAAGCGGCGCGAGTTCCATCGCGCCCGGGTCGAGTATGACACCGAGGGTGTGGCCCGGATGCAGGTTCATCCAAGTCGGTCCTCCGCGGTGCTCAGTTCGGTTACCTGGGCCAACGGTCTTGCGGTGATCCCGGAGTGCCAGGTGATTCGACAAGGCGACGAAATCGATTTTCTGCCGTTTTGCGAGTTGCTGGCATGATTCGGATTCTGTATTTCGCCAGTCTGCGCGAACGTTTGGCACAGGCCGAAGAGCAGGTCGATACGATGGCCGAGACCGTGGCCGCACTGAAAACCGAGTTGGCGGCCCGTGGCGGTGTGTGGGCCGAGGTTTTCGACGGCGGGCTGCATGTACTGGCTGCCGTGAATCAAGAGATGGCCACGGCAGACCAGCCGCTTCACGATGGCGATGAGGTGGGTTTTTTCCCACCGGTCACAGGTGGTTAGGTCGTGATCAGAACCGAGGTGCGGGTTCAGTCCACCCCGCTTGATGTGCAGGCCGAGATGGCCGAATTCTATAGTGCGGATGCCTCGGTCGGCGGCGTGGTCAATTTCGTCGGTCTGATGCGCGATATGAACGAGGGCGATCGCGTGGCGGCGATGACCCTTGAGCATTACCCCGGGATGACCGAAAAGGCGCTCGAGGCGATTGTTGCCGAGGCTGCGGAACGTTGGGAAACCCTTATGGTGCGGGTCGTTCACCGGATCGGTGAGATTCGGCCGAAAGACCCGATCGTGCTCGTGGCGGTCGCCGGTGCGCACCGTGGCGAAGCCTTCCGCGCGTGTGAATTCATCATCGATTATCTCAAGACTCAGGCACCGTTCTGGAAGCGCGAGGAAATAGCCGGCGGCGGTGCCCGCTGGGTCGAGGCACGAGCCAGTGACGACGCCGCGGCGTCGGCCTGGGAATCATCGGAAAAGATCGACAGATGAGTAATCGGGGTTTTCGCCAAACCGGTCAGGTGGGCTAGAATCTTGGAAAGTAATGATTCGGGGAAAGGATTGTGGCCTGGATAACCAGAAAAAAAATCTGCCATGCCTGTGGCGGTACCGAAATGACGCGTTATCACCGCAGTCTATGGATGAAGCTGTTTCGGGGTAGCCAGCTTTTGCGCTGCCGTCAGTGCCGTTCGACTATTCTACTGCTCCGCAGCAACGACCGGACCGAGCGTCTGACCGCGACCGAGGACGTTTGACCTTCCTGCCAGGCCGCTCGCCGGCCAGCGCACTGCGGCGGCGAGGCGCTCGCCTTTGCCGGAAACCGCTTCGCCCTGTTCTCCGACCACCGCGATGCTGCCCCAATCGGTCGGTACGATTTCACCCTGGAAACGGCCGGCATTGACCGCAATCGGTGATGTAGCCAGCTCTCCGGGCATAAAAAACACGGTAATCGGGCCTTTTTCGCCGGGCAATACCAGATGAACGCCGTTTTTCTTGCGCATTAGGCATTCGGCGGCGAAGTTGACCGGGCCGATGTTCGCAGCCAATTCGGCGCCGAAACGTTTGAACACCCATTTCAGTCGGCCGTCGGAGACCGGCTGCGCCTCGCGTAAATGGTGTGCTTCATCCTCGATATGATTGATCACTGACTGCGCTAACGCGATATCGCTGCGCTCGAGCGAGGTATTCCATATCGATAGCATACTGACGCCGACCATCATGAGCACCGAGGCAGCGGCTGCATACCACCAACGCCGGCGAACGCTGGCGTTTTGCTCGAAGCGTGCGGCGAGCTGCACTCTTTCGGCCAGGCCTTCGGGCGGGACGGCCTCGCGCAGCACGGCACGCATGCGCATCTCCTGTGCGCGCAGATCGCGTGCGAAGCCGGCACAATCGTGACAATGTGCCTCGTGATCGGTTAGATCTTCGTCCTTGCAAAAAGGGTCGATCAAGAGTCGGCGACGGAATTCGAGGCAGTCCATCACATGGCCTCCCGCCGCGTGGCGTCGGTCAGCTGCTCGCGTAAGGTCTTGCGGGCGCGAAACAAGCGGGTCAGTACGGTGTTGGTGTTCAGATCGAGCAAATCGCCGATTTCTTTGCAACTGAAGCCGCCGATTACCTGCAGCAACAAGGGGTCGCGGTAACTACCGTCCAGGCATGCCAGTGCCCGACGCATGGCGAAGGCCTCTGCGCTGGTATCGTAGCCCCGTACGGGGACGTCCGGTAAATCCTGTGGGTCTCTTACGTCAGGACGCTGACGCTCGTAAAGGCGGGCGTGCTCGTTACGCAGGATGGTGTACAGCCAGGCGCGAGCGGCCTTGGTGTCGCGCAGATCGTCACGCGAGCGCCAACCACGTAAGAAGGCCTCTTGAACCAGGTCTTCGGCGGTATCGGGGTTGTGACACAGACCGAGCGCATAGCGGTACAACTCCGGCGTCAGCGCGTCGACCAGGGTCTCGAAATCGGTACGTAGTTTTGCCATCAAGGAGGTAGACCGAAAACGCGGATCGATTATTTCGAAATCTGGTCGTTTTGAGCCAATGACAGGTTAGGAAAGGCCCGCCGTAGCGGGCCTGGGATCAAAATTCCCGGCCTTGACATCGTTTCGACCGAGTGTGTTCCGGATGCTTGGTCAGGGCTTCAGGTAGGTGAAACCCTCTGCCTGAAGGTGCGCCAGTTCGGCAACGCCGCTCGGGACGATGTCGGATTTGTCGACGTTGTAGAGGTGATCTTCATAATTCACCCCACGACCCTTGAGGGTGTTGGCGCATATGTTAAATGCGACACCCTGATCCTTCAGGCCGTCGATCGTGGCCTTCATCTGCTCGGTGGCATTGGCATGCTTGAATTTCTTCACCGAATCCAGCGCATCGGGATACATCACCAGCGACACCCCGTTACCGTGCATGACGACACGCAAATCCAGATTTTCCTTACCCACCGCATTGATGTGGTTTTGGATATTGCGCATCGCCCCGGCCTGCTGCCTGGGGTCGTCGTAGTTGATGTGATAGACCACCTTCTGTTTATCATAGGCCGAGCCGGCCGATACGGCGCCGGACAAGGTCATCAGGCCAACCAAGCCTGCGATCATCAATTTACCTATCATCTTTTTCATCTCCTCGGGTTGCTGCTCTGCGGCAGTTCGGTTTTCCAGGGAAGGCCCGCTACACGCGGATATAAGACCAGCCCTCCCTTTGTCGTTTCACGACATGGTCGACGCCGGAGTCGATCACCTCGGCGTCAGGAACCAGTTTCACTTCGACGCCGTGTTCGATCTTGATACGGTCGATGCTGTTCTGACAGGCAACGAAAGTGAGATTGTTGAAGCGCCCGGCCAACTCGCCGATGCGAGCCTTGTGCTGCGATAGACGCATACGCAAAAGGTCCAGGCCATCGCTGTGACTGACCACTTCGACTCTCAGCGGGCGATGGTCGGCCTCGTAGGCCGCGAGCAGGTCTTCGACCTCGTCCAACAATTCGCCGGCAACCGTCTGGTCGGGATTCGTCAGGTGAAACACGATACGGGTCTCCCCATCGCTGGCGACCGCCGGTGCCTGCCCCCGTCCGTCGGGGTCGAGCACGACGAAACGCGCCGGATCGGCCGTCGGAACCGTGGTATTGGCATGCAGCAGCCAGCCGCCGAGCATCCCGACGGCAAGCAGCAAAACGCTTGCCGCGATCGCCCGCCACGAGGCCTTGACGACGTTTCCGGCACGCGTGTCGGGTCGTGGCGGTTCGGCATAGGCCAGGCGCACCTGCGCCTTCATCTGATTGAGTTCACAGGCCCGTCGTGCCAACTCCGGATCCTGTCGCATGGCTTCGAGTAATTCGGCCTGTTGGTCGGCGCTCAACTCCCCGTCGACATAGGCGTTTACTTCAAGCTCGTCATTCGGGTTCATTTCGGTCTCCTCAGCGGTATGACTTCGGCATGTCCTATGCCTTGCTGTTCAAGGATCTCGCGCATGCGGCGGCGCGAGCGGGAAAGACGGCTCATGACGGTGCCCACCGGCACTCCGAGGATCGCCGCAGTATCGGCATAGCTGAACTCGGCCACGTCGACCAAGGTCAGTACCTGGCGCTGGTCCTCCTTCAGCGCGGCGATCGCCTCGCGTGTACGGTTGATCAGCTGCGTTCGGTCGGCATTGTTTTCCGGGTCTTCGTTCGATGCCAGCATTTCGCTGTCCAAGCCGGTCTCGGGCTGGATGCGGCGATATTGGTCCCGATACAGGTTGGCCAGTATCTGGGTCAGCCAGACTTGAAGGCGGGATTCGTCGCGCAACGTGTCTACTTTCGCCAGGGCCCGGGTCACGGCTTCCTGGGCGAGGTCTTCGGCCATGCTGCTGTCGTGGCACCAGGACCAGGCGATGCGGTATAGGCGCTCTCGCTCGGCGCAGATTTCGCTTCGCAACTTGCGGCGACGGCCGAAATGGCCAAAAAGCGATGTTTTGTTATCTGTCATGTGGGGAAAGACGAAGTATGGCGCGGTGTATTCCCGCGGTAAGGGTGATTCTAAGCCATGTCGGTCCCGGGGTTGTCTCAGGGAGAGTTAGCCGGTTCAAGCTCATCCGGCGTCCTGACCGGAGGCTCGCAAAGCGTGCCGCGGCAGCGGTAGGCCACAATGCCGCCGGGCTCGCCGTGTTTGGCAGCCAAGGTCTCCGGTAACCCGGTTGCGTCGAGCGGGATCAGAAATGCCCGCCGGCCGGCCAAATAGCGGTGATGGAGCATCTCGCGCCAAGCCGATGCATCGGCCGGATCGCCTCGTAAAATCAGCAGTTCGGGCGGGTCAAGCAGTCCATGCAATCCCTCGAGCAATCCGACATGGGCGTAGGGTGTGCGCGCCAATGCCGGCCAGGCGGCGTTCAATGCGCGTTCCGCGGCGGCGTGAAATGCCGGGTCGCCGGTCAGGGCGGACAGTGTCTGCAGGGTCTCGATCGCCACGCCATTGCCGCTCGGTACCGCGTCGTCGCCGATCGGCTTGGGCCGATGCACCAGGGTTTCGTGATCGTTTGACGTAAAAAAGAAACCGCCGTTCGCGCCGTCTTCGAACTGCTCGATCAAACGGGTACCCAGCCGTTGTGCGGTTTCGAGGTAATGACTGCTCCAACGTGCCTGGATCATCTCGAAGATGGCGTCGATCAAATAGGCGTAGTCATCCAAGTAAGCATTCAGATGGGCTTCGCCGTCGCGGCTGCTGGCGAGCAGGCGGTCGCCTTCAACGTGATACTCGAGCAGATAGCTTAGCGCCCGTTCGGCCGAGTCCAACCAGTCGTCACGCTGGAATACACGTCCGGCGGTTGCCATCCCCTTGATCATCAGCGCGTTCCAACTCGTGAGAATTTTTTCGTCACGGCCGGGGCGGACCCGTTTCTCGCGCGCATCGAACAGTTTGCGTCTGGCGCTGGCCAATAAACGGCGGACCGTGCTGGCATCAAGCTTGATTTCAGCGGCGATCTTGTCGGTATCGGTATAAGTGTGCAGATGCCACCGGCCCTCGAAGTTTGGTGGACGGTCGAGCCCGAAACGTGCGGCGAAAACCCGGTACTCATCGGCATCGAGCAACGAGGCGACCTGGTCGCGATCCCACACATAGAAACAGCCTTCTTCACCCTCGCTGTCGGCATCCAGGCTGGCGAAATAGCCGCCTGCCGGTGACTGCATATCGCGCATCAGCCATTCGGCGGTGCGTTCGCAAACGTGTTTGAACAACGGTCGTTGACCGCATGACGCCCAGGCCTCGGCGTAGAGAGAAAGTAGCTGGCCGTTGTCGTAAAGCATTTTTTCGAAATGGGGAATCATCCACAGCGCATCGACTGAATAGCGACAAAAGCCGCCGCCGAGATGGTCGTTGATACCGCCGGTGGCCATACTTTCCAGCGTAAGCAGCGCCATATGGCGGCTTTCCGTGTCGTCGTCGCGTAGGCCATGGCGCAGTAAAAAGCGCAAGGTGATCGGGTGCGGGAATTTTGGTGCGCCGCCGAAACCGCCGTGTTCGCTATCAAACTGGCCGGCGAGCTGCGCGGCCGCTTCGGTTATCGGGTCTGCGTTGGGTTTCCCTTCGGCCGTCGCCGTGGCATCGAGGCGCGATAGTGCATCGATTAGCGCACCGTTTTGTTCTTCGATCGCTTCACGCTGTTCACGAAACGCTTTTTCGATCTGGCGAAGCAGGTCGCGAAAGGAGGGCAGGCCGTGGCGTGGCTGCGGCGGAAAATAGGTACCGGCAAAAAAAGGCGTTTGATCCTCCGGTGTCAGAAAGACCGTCAGTGGCCACCCGCCGGCCCGCCGCGCCAACAGTTGGTGGGCGGTTTGGTAGATCTTGTCGAGGTCGGGCCGTTCTTCGCGGTCGACTTTGATATTCACATAAAGCGCGTTCATGATCTCGGCGGTTGCCGGGTCCTCGAAGGATTCGTGCGCCATCACATGGCACCAATGGCAGGCCGAATACCCGATCGACAGCAAAATCGGCTTGTTCTCGCTTTTGGCCAATGCCAAAGCCTCCGGGCACCAGGGCCACCAGTCGACGGGGTTGTCGGCGTGTTGCTGTAGATAGGGGCTGGTGGAACTGTGCAGGCGTTGTTGGCTCATCGGAGTCACATCGAGGGTTATTCAGGCACCTTAGACCCGCATATTGCACGAAGGCGGAACTGGTATGGATTGATAAATTCATGGCCATTAAACATTCGCACATCGATTTGTTCTTGATGGCGCAGATACCCTTTGTTCTGTTCGGTTTTGTGAAAGAGCCGGCGTCGCATCTCGGCCGACGAGGCGCGGGGACGCGCAAGTGTCGCGAGAGGCAGGACGCCTGGCGTCATCCTTCGTGCAATAGGCGGGTTAAGCCGATCGTGGCCGACAACAAATCGCCGAATGGCAGGGTTTTGGTTTTTGTCTGAAACACATGGGCCTTGGATCCGGTCTTCTAGCCGCGGATTGCATGAAGGATGACGCCAGGCATCCTGCCTTACATAACCGTATGGGACGGAATGTATCCGTGCCGTTGATATGAGGTCGATGCGTGAATGTTCGATGACAAGGATTTCGATCGATCAGAACGGCTCCGCCTCCGTGCAATTTGCGTTTCAGCAGCGAACTGTTGCCGTCAGTCAATTCCGAGTCCCGTGCAATCAAGGTCGGTAGCCGTTCGTCTTAGAGAGTGGGCGCGGCGATTTTGTTTTCGTTGACGTCCGGCGTAATCACTAATTTCAAGAGAAGAGAGGATCGATCCCATGAATCAATCAGACCGTACCAAAGTCGCTATTGCAGGTATGCTCGCGGCCGGAGCCCTGTTGGCGACCAGCACCGCGTCTGCGGTACCCGATGCCCCAAAGGCGTGGGAGAAGTGCGCCGGTATTTCGAAAACCGGCAAGAATGACTGTGGTGCGCTCGACGGCAAGCACGGTTGCGCCAATCAGGCCACGAAGGACAACGACGATCAGGAGTGGATCTATGTCCCCGCGGGTACTTGCGAAAAGATCACCGGTGGCGTGATAGCCAAAGTGAAGCCGGCGAAGTAGGCGCGCATGGCTACCGCGTTCCCCACCGGGGAGCGCGGGTCTGTGTCCGGTGTCGGCATAGGCCTGCGTGATCCGCATTTCGATCAATTGATGACCGAAGACCATGGTGTGCCGTGGCTTGAATTGTTGGCCGATAATTTTCTCGCACGTGGTGGTTTGACGCCACGCCAACTCGACCGGGTCGCGCAGCGCTACCCCGTGACTTTGCATTGCGTCAGCATGAATCTCGGCGGTGTCGATCCGCTGGATAAGGCTTATTTGAGGGAGATTCGACGTATCGCCGCCCAGGCGAACGCGGCCTGGATTTCCGACCATGCTTGTTTTACCGCACACGGTGGACAGCAGTACCACGATCTTCTGCCGCTGCCCTACAGCGATGAGTCGATACGGCATATCGCCGGACGTATCGCCGACGTGCAGGACTATCTGGGTCAGCGGATCGCCATCGAGAACGTTTCGGCCTATTTGCGGGTTGACGCGCCGTTGAACGAAGCAGCCTTTCTCGCGGCGGTTTGCGATGAAGCCGATTGCACCTTGCTGTTGGACGTAAACAACCTTTACGTCAATCAAGTGAACCTGGGTCTCGATGCGCGACAAGCGCTCGCCGAGTTGCCCTTGGACCGTGTGCGCGAGATCCATCTGGCGGGCTATGAAGATAAAGGCGATTACTTAATCGACGCACACAATAGTCGGGTGTCCGATCCGGTTTGGGTTTTGTTCGCCGAACTGATACAGGCGATGCTGCACGCGCCCGTCTTGATCGAATGGGACAAGGATATCCCGCCTTTGGCTACGCTGCTGGCCGAAGCCGAGCGGGCCAGGGCAATCATCCGCCAGGTCAAGGAAGCCGCCGCATGAACCACACATTGGCCCAATGGCAGCGCAACTTGACCCGCATGATTGACGCGGATGAATCGCCGCAGCATTTTCTCGGGGGGGCCATGACGGTGCCGGGGCCTACCGTGGAGCAGGGCGGTCTGGTGTATCGCAGCAGCAGCCGCGGCGCGCGTGCCATGGCCTTGCAGGATATCTATCCGGTATGCCTGCGTTTGCTCGGTGAGCGCTCATTCGAAGGGCTGGCGCGGGAGTTCGTCCGTCGGCAACCGTCGGTGTCGGGTGATCTGAATCGCTACGGTGAGGGTTTTGCGGACTTTGTGCGTTGGATCGTCGATGAACAGCCGGCCTTCGCCGGACTGCCCTGGCTAGGTGATCTGGTTGGCTTGGAATGGTTGTGCCACAGCCTGTATTACCGCGACGATTCGCCACCGTTCGATCCTGCGCCGTTGGCTTCGGCGGGGGCCGAGCATCTCCGTCCGTGTCCGGCTGCGCATGTCGCCTGGATGCACACCCGGTGGTCGGTGCATCAAATCTGGCGGGCACATGCCGACGATGTCGACCCCGGGGAGTTGCGTATCGAGTCGGGCGATTATTGGTTGTTTTGCGAACGTCGCAACTACCGATCGGTCGTCAGCGTGATCGATCCGGCGTTGTGGCAATTGCTGGATGCCTGCGGGCAGGGCGACACATTGGCTCAAATGGCCGTGCAAGAAGGGCTTTGCGTCGATCGCCTGGGTGAGTTGGTCGAACTCGGATGGATCGGTACGTTGGAGTGCGGGTCAGATGCTGTTTGATCGCAGTGCCCTGAATCGCCTTTACCGGTTCGCCTATACACTGACCGGCGACGAACCGTCGGCGTATGATTTACTGCAGGATACCGTTGAGCGATGCTTGAGGCGCCCGCCGGGTCCACTCGCCTGTCCGGAGGCCTATGCGCGTCAAGTGATGCGCAATCGCTTCATCGACCAGTCTCGACGCCGTCGGCGCAGCCCTGAATGCAGTGAGCACGATGGCGATGTCGAGCTCATGGCGATCGATACCCATTGTCTCGAACAAAGTATGATCAGCCGGGATCAACTCGAGGTCATCTGGTCGCGCCTCGATGCCTTTGAGCGCGAGATCCTTTATTACTGGGCGGTGGAGGGTATGACGGCCGCGCAGATTGCGTCCACCACCGGCAGCCGTCGCGGCACCGTGTTGTCGCGTATCCACCGGTTGCGTGCACGTTTGCGCGAAGGTGTTGGTGATGACGTTTGTGTTGTCGGGGAGGCCGGATGAACGAACCTCATCTCAAGCGGCATGTTGTCGACCATCTTGCGGCGCGTGAACTCGAGGCCGCACAGTTGCGGCGCCTGGACGCGATCCAGCGTCGTCACGGACCACGCTCATCCGTCGTGCCCCGCTATGGTTGGGTTGCGAGCGCTGCCGCAGTGTTGATTGTCGCCGGTTTGGCGTTTTTATGGCAGCCGTTCGAGCGCGACGTGGTTCGGCGGATCGCCGACGAGGTTGCAGCCAATCACTTTAAGCGTCGCCCCCTTGAAGTGCGTGGGGACCGGGTCGACGATTTACAGCCCTTTTTCAAAGACCTGGATTTTCGACTCATCCAGACGTCTTTGGCGCATCTGGGTGGCGGTCCGATGCTCGGCGGGCGCTATTGCAGCATCCAGGGGGTGAGTGCCGCCCAGATTCGTTTGCAGGCGGATCCCGGCGTGACCAACACCCTGTATCAGGCACCGTACGATGCCGAATTGTTTGGTGAACTGCCTCGTCTCGATGCCGGCGAAGCGCCGCTGCAGGTTCAGGCACGTGGTCTGGCGGTCGAGATCTGGGTCGAAAGAGGGTTGCTGCTGGCGCTGGCGCGCGAGTGAGCCGCGGTTACACTGCGAGTTTCTGACACAGACTCGTAGGAGATCGATAATGAAAACCTGGATGGTCGCACTAACCGGCCTGGGCGCATTGTTGCTCGTGCAGACTTTGTACTTACCGGATGCCGTTTCGGCGGCCGTGGACCCGGGGCATTTCGTCGGCGTCGAAGCCTCGGAGACCGCCGTTTGGGTGGTCGATACCCGGACCGGCCGGGTACGCAAATGCACCCAGGAGTTCGCCGATAGCACGCCAAGATGCTCGGACTTCTCGCAGTAGGGATTTTCAGCGTCGGCCGATGATCGAACCGAGAATGCCGCGTACGATCTGACGGCCGATGGTCGAACCGATGGTGCGTACGACCGACTTCGCCAGGGCCTCGCCGATGCCCTGGCGGCCGCGCCCGGACGATCGCGAAGTCCTCTCCTCTTGTTTACGACGTCGGGCATCGGCCTTGGCGCGCTCCGCCTCGGCGGCGTCGCGTTGGCGCTGTTCGGCCAGTTCTTGTTCGCGTTTTTGCAGCAATTCGTAAGCCGACTCTCGATCGACCGCTTGCTCGTAGGTCGTCCTGACGGGTGAACGGCCGATCAGCGCTCGGCGTTTGGTGTCGTCGATCGGCCCGAATTGTGAGCGGGGAGGTGCCATTAAAGTGCGTTCGACCATGGTCGGAATGCCTTTGGCATCGAGTGTCGAGATCAGCGCCTCGCCGACGCCCAGTTCGCCGATTACCGTTTCTGTATCGAAGGCCGGGTTTTCGCGGAAGGTTTCGGCTGCCGCCTTGAGGGCTTTGCGATCGCGAGGCGTGAAGGCGCGTAGCGCATGCTGGATGCGGTTGCCGAGTTGGCCGATGACCTCGTCGGGTATGTCGTTCGGGTACTGGGTGATGAAGAAGACCCCGACGCCTTTGGAACGGATCAGCCGGACGACCTGGGTGATCTTTTCCAGCAGTGCCTTGGGTGCGTGATCGAACAGCAGGTGGGCTTCGTCGAAAAAAAACACCAGGCGCGGCCGGTCGGCGTCGCCGCGTTCAGGCAGTTCTTCCATCAGTTCGGAGAGCAGCCAGAGCAGGAAGGTCGCGTAGATGCGCGGCGACTGATACAGCGTGGTCGCGTCCAACAAACTGATGACACCGCGTCCCGAGAAGTCGCTTTGCATCAGGTGTTCGATCCGGATCGCCGGTTCACCGAAGAAGGTCTCACCACCGGCTTCTTCGAGCACCAGTAGGCGGCGCAAAATGGCGCTGACGCTAGCGCGCGCGATGCGGCCGTAGTCGCGTTCCAGTTCAGCCGCATTGTCGGCGATCCAGTTGAGCATGGCACGCAGATCTTTGAGATCGAGCAACAAAAGGCCCTGATCGTCGGCGACGCTGAACGCGACCTGCATGACGCCTTCCTGGGTCTCGTTGAGTTCTAACAGGTTGCTCAGCAGTGTCGGGCCCATTTCGGACACCGTGGTCCGCACCGGGTGGCCTTTTTCGCCATAGACGTCCCAGAACAGCGTTGGGTTGGCCTCGAAGGGATGTTGATCCGTTCCGATGTATCGCAGGCGTTCATCGATTTTCGGGTGTGTCTTGCCGGGGGAGGCCAATGCGGAAAGGTCGCCTTTGACATCTGCGGTAAACACCGGAACGCCAAGGCGCGAGAACGACTCTGCCAATACCTGCAGAGTGACCGTTTTGCCGGTACCGGTCGCACCGGTGATCAAGCCGTGGCGATTGGCCATGCCGCCGTTCAAAGTGATCTGACGCTCGCCGTTGCCGCCGAGCAGGATGTGATTCTCGCTCATCGTCTCCTCCCAGTTTCGGCGCACTTTAACGCGAATACCGGGAGGCGGGCAGTTTGCGGATGTGCTGAACAAAATGCTTTGACGTACTCGACGCCGCACCAATGGGGGGCACGGGTTACACTTTCGGCTTTCGCCTTGTCGCCGTAACGCGGGCCGGCGATGCTCAATGGTTTCGGAGATGAAACATGCGCTGGAAAGGCAGAAGACGCAGCAGCAACATTGAAGATCGCCGTGGCGCCTCGCCCGGGCGGTTCGGTGGACTTGGCGGTATGGGTGCCGGTCGCGGTGGCGGTCTTGTTCGTTTGTTACCGGTGTTGTTTCGCGTGCTCGGTTTCAAGGGCACTTTGGTCGCCGCGCTTGCGTTGGTCGCCTTCATGTATTTCAGTGGTGGTGGATTCGGCGGCCTGCTTGGTGGTCTGGCCGAAACTGCCGGTCCGGCGCAGCCCGTGCCTTCCGGTGAAGTGGAGCAGAGCGCACAGGAGAAGGAACTGGTCGAATTCGTTTCGGTGGTGCTGGCCGATACCGAGGACACCTGGCATCAGTTATTCGCGTCTCGAGGCGAACACTATCGTGAGCCGCGTTTGGTGTTGTATCGTGGTGCGGTCAACTCGGCCTGCGGCATGGGGCAGGCGGCAATGGGACCTTTCTATTGCCCGGGCGATCAAAAAGTGTATCTGGACTTGAGCTTCTTCGAAGACCTGCAGCGACGACATGACGCCCCCGGTGATTTTGCGCAAGCGTATGTGATTGCGCATGAGGTTGGCCATCATGTCCAGACCCTGCTCGGCATTTCATCCAAGGTGCATCAGGCGAAACGTGGGTTGAGCGAAGCCGAGGCCAATCGTTTGTCGGTGAAACAGGAACTCCAGGCGGATTGTTTCGCCGGCATTTGGGGCCACCATGCCGACCGCAGTCGTCGGTTATTGGACCAGGGCGATATCGAAGAAGGGCTTACCGCCGCCAGCGCAATTGGCGATGATCGTTTACAAAAGCAGGCCAGGGGCTATGTCGTGCCCGAATCATTTACGCACGGCAGCTCGGCACAGCGCGCACGTTGGTTCGAGACCGGTCTGACGCAGGGCCGCCTGAGTGCCTGCGATACCTTTGCGGCCAAGGGCTTATGAGTAGTGAAGCGTCTCCGGCGAACGCCAAGCTAAGGTTGGCGAAGAACCGGGACCGGCGTCTGCGCGCCGGCCATCTCTGGGTCTATTCGAACGAAATCGACAACACCGCGACGCCGCTCAAAGATTTCGTGCCCGGCCAGCTGGTCGAAATAGAAAATGCGCAAGGCCGCTGGATGGGTTTGGGCTACATAAACCCCAATTCCTTGATCTGCGCGCGAATTGTCACTCGCGCGCGCGGGGTTGCGGTTGATGCCGGTTTGCTCATCCATCGTATCAAGGTCGCATTGGCATTGCGTGAGAGACTTTATCCGAGACCTTATTACCGTCTTTTGTACGGCGAGGCCGATGGTGTGCCGGGCGTCGTGGTGGATCGTTACGGCGAGGTGTTGGTGGCCCAGATCACGACTGCCGGCATGGAGGCGCTGCGCGAACCCCTGCTCGCTGCATTGCTAAAGGTACTCAAGCCGGTTGCGATTCTGTTGCGCAACGATAGTGCGAGCCGAGAACGCGAAGGCCTGGAGCGCTATGTCGAGTTGGCGCACGGCAAGCTACCGCAACGGGTGTCGATCGAAGAGGGCGATTGTCGCTTCGAGGTGCCTCTGGCCGAGGGCCAGAAGACCGGCTGGTTTTTCGATCAGGCGGCGAACCGCGAACAATTTCTGCGCTATGTCCGTGGTAAACGGGTATTGGATGTTTGCAGCTATGTCGGTGCGTGGTCGGTGCGGGCCGCGCATGCGGGTGCGCGCGCGGTCACTGCAGTCGACGTGTCCGAGCCAGCGCTTGAGCGGCTGCGCGACAACGCGCGTGACAACGACGTCGATGAGCGTATCGATGTTCTAAAGGAGGATGCCTTTCACGCCTTGCGCGAATTGCGTGCCGTGCGTGAAAAATTCGACGTGGTGGTTCTGGATCCCCCGGCGTTCATTAAACGCCGGAAAGATCAAAAAGAAGGGTTATTGGCCTATCGCCGCCTAAACGAGAGTGCGTTGGGCGTGCTTGAACGCGATGGCATATTAGTGACGGCGTCGTGCTCTTTCCACCTTGATGGGGACCAGCTCTTGCGTACCGTACAGCAGGGTGCACGACATAGCGACCGCAGTCTTCAGTTGTTGCAGCAAGGTTATCAGAGTCCGGATCATCCCATTCACCCCGCGATTCCCGAAACGGCCTACCTCAAAGCCTTTTTCTTGCGCGTGTTGCCCACGCAGTAAAGCACCTCTCAAGACGACATGCGACGACCGGCCAGCAGGCGGATCTCGCTGCGTACACGTTCGCGTTCACCCTCGCTAAGGGTCATCCAGATCTCGGCAATCTCGCGAGCCTCGTCGGTAAGCGGGGTTGCTTTCTCGTCACCGAACATCAACCACGCGGGATTGACGTCGAGCACGGCGGCGATCTCATCGATCTTGCGCGGGCGCAGGCTCTTGCCGTTTTCGATCTTCTGAATAACCGCCTGGTTGGTACCGGCCTGCACGGCCAGCTGCTCCTGCGTCCAACCCATCTGCCGCCGCCGGTAGCGCAAACGCTCTCCCAGTGTACGCAAATGATGCGGGATTACCTTCGTTCCGTTCATGCCTACGAGCCTCATAGCCAACTCTCGCCAATGTGAATGTTGAACAGGTGTTGTGGATTAGCTAACGGCGCCGATGCGTAAAACTTGAGTAAACCTTGAAAGTCAGGAATTTAGGGCAGATTTGCTTCGGTGCGCGGTATTTAGCGGCCTTTTCGCCGCGTGCCGGAAAACGGTCTATGAACTAATCGGCACTTTTCGGCCCGTTTTGAGCGATGTGTTAACGCAGTGTGTCGGGGTGATACAGCGGGGTGTTGTCGATGCGTCGTTCGATCTCCTCCATCATGCTGACGTAGGCGGGGCTGCCGACGCCGACGAAGCGATGTTTGAAGGTTGCCGCGTCCATGTGTTCGGGGAGGTCTCTCGCGTCGGGCATCAGGTCGTTTTCCGATGCACCGCGGGCGATGTAAAGCTGCAGTTCTCGTGCGTCCTGTGTCGAGCGGGTTGCCAACTCACCAAAACGTGTGCCCGTGCGGTCGGCGGCGATATCGGTAAAACTGAAACCGGAGCCGCGGTCGGTGTCGGCGAGCTCTTTGAACAATCCCACCGCATCGGAGAGCACACTGTCGCCGCGCGCAGCGAGCGCCGCCGACGCGAGAAAATGCTGAGCGAAGTCGCGGCGGCGGTGCAGTCTCAATCGAAACCAGCTTGGGCGGGCGATGTTGCCGGGTACGAGACGGCTGATGTTCTGGTGGCTTGCCCAGGTTCCGAGAACGGTCAGTAGGGCGGTGTTCTCAACGATCGGGTCGGCGTGTTGTGACCGCTGACCGGCAGCCGCGAACATCGCCTCGAGCAGCGGTATTACCGAACCTCGTGTGCCGATGCCGTTGCTCTGCAGGTCGACAAGCAAATCGTGGTAATACCTCAGTGCATCCCGGTCTACCCCGGTCAACAGGGTTTGCCGGGCGTTTTCAATCAGCATCGGATGCCATCGGTAGCTGAGTTGCACCCGGTCGGGGAAGAGTTGCAGGTGTTCGACCGATTCGAACGTTGCGGCGAGTTGATCTTTATCCGATATCAAACCGAGCGCGTGTTCGGCGGTCCATCCGGCGATCGGGTTGGGTAGCGACAGCGCGCCGACCTTCAGGCCGTCGAGTAGCGGACGCCCGTGTTCGGTACGTAGCCGTGCCTCGATATTGAGTACGTTTCGTATCGGCAGCTTTGGCAGTTCGATGCTGGCGCGTACGATAAGGGCGTCATCTGCCGTGCTGAGGCGTGAACGGCCTCCGACAAGGTGCTGCACCACATAGCTGCTGGCAAGATTGAGGTCGCTGAGTGCGATCTCGATAGAACGCTGCGTGCCCGGCGGTAAACGCCGGGGGTCGTTGGCCTTGAGGATCTGTTTGGCGCGTGCGACATCTTCATGTGAGAGCTTGACTTGCTCGGCTACCTGGGGCGCGTTGGAAAGCGCCAGCCATACGATCGCGGCAATCGCCAGCGGACTGAGTAATAACAACAGAAAAAGCAGCTTAAACAGCGCACGCATGCAGTGATCCGATCTCGTGCAAAATGCGAGTCAAGCCTACTGAGCGCATCGCACAGTGTCCATGCCGAATGGCACTTGGCAGCGCGCTTTTGCTGATAAACTCACATGCCATGATTTATCCCGAGTTCGATCCTGTTGCCGTATCGATCGGACCGCTGCCGATACGCTGGTACGGACTAACCTATCTCGCCGGCTTCGCGCTTGCCTGGTGGTTGGGGCGCGTGCGAGCGAGGCGACCGGATGCGGCGGTCACGCCGCAGCAAATGGACGATTTGTTGTTCTACGCCGCTTTGGGGGTCATCCTCGGCGGACGTATTGGCTACACGCTCTTTTACGGGTTTGAGGGCTGGTTGGCCGACCCCTTGCGACTTTTGCGCGTATGGGAAGGCGGTATGTCGTTTCATGGCGGCTTTATCGGCGTGCTGGTTGCGGTGTGGTGGTATGGCCGGCGCAACGGCAAGGGTTTCTTCTCACTCACGGATTTCGTTGCGCCGTTGGTGCCATTGGGTTTGTTGGCCGGGCGCATCGGCAACTTCATCAATGGCGAGCTGTGGGGCGCACCCGGCGGCGTTTCTTGGGCGATGCAGGTCGCCTGCGAGGGTCGCGCGGTACTCTGTTTCGACAAGCTGGGTCTGCCACCGGGCACCGTGCTGACGCCACCACTGCACCCGACACAGCTTTATCAGGCCCTACTCGAAGGTCTGTTGCTGTTCGTGTTGTTGTGGCTGTTCAGTGCCCGGCCTCGTCCGGTCATGGCGGTGTCGGGCCTGTTTTTGCTCGGCTACGGGGTGTTCCGGTTCGCGGTAGAGTTTCTGCGCATGCCCGATGCCCACCTCGGCTATCTGGCGTTCGGATGGGTTACCATGGGCCAGCTTCTGTCGGCACCGATGATCCTTTTCGGCTTGCTGCTGCTGGGCCTTGCTTATCGTTCGAGTCGGACATGAAACAGTATTTGGATCTTCTCTATCGCGTGCGCCAGTTCGGCGACTTCAAGGGTGACCGTACCGGTACCGGTACCTGGTCGCTGTTCGGCCATCAGATGCGCTTCGATCTCCGCCAGGGCTTTCCGCTGGTCACCACCAAAAAGATTCACATGAAGTCGGTGATCCACGAGCTCTTGTGGTTTTTGAAGGGCGATACCAATACCCGTTATCTGAAGGAAAACGGGGTAAGCATCTGGGACGAATGGGCCGACGAAGGGGGGAATTTGGGCCCGGTCTATGGTCATCAATGGCGTTCCTGGCCGGCACCGGACGGGCGCTCGATCGATCAGATTGCTCAGGTGATAGAGCAGATCAAGACCAATCCCGATTCGCGACGTCTGATCGTTTCCGCCTGGAACCCGGCCGATTTGCCTGACGAAAAGGTATCACCGCAAGACAATGTCGCGGCCGGCCGAATGGCGCTGGCGCCCTGCCACGCCTTTTTTCAGTTCTATGTGTGCGATGGTCGGCTGTCGTGCCAGCTCTACCAACGCAGTGCCGATATTTTCCTGGGTGTGCCGTTCAACATCGCCAGTTATGCCCTGTTGACCATGATGATCGCCCAGGTTTGCGACCTCGAGGTCGGTGAGTTCGTCCATACGTTGGGCGATGCACATCTGTATACCAATCATCTGGAACAGGCTGACGAGCAACTGACGCGCTCGCCGTTTGACTTGCCGCGTATGGTGCTGAATCCGCAGGTCAAAGACTTGTTCGCCTTCCGTTTCGAAGATTTCACGCTACAGGATTATCAGCACCATCCTCACATCAAGGCCCCTATTGCGGTCTGACGGCACCGGCGTTTCGCGAACATGCGCCCAGCACCGGAGAAGTCGTCCGGTACTCGCCCGGAAAGCGTCGATTTCAGCCAGATCGTGCTAATTCGTGACCGTGGTCAACTTATTGATTTTTCGCACATTGAATCCAAGGTCGAATCAACATATAAGTAAATGGTGATTTTCTAGTCTAGAGGTGCGGGTCATGAGTGGTGAGTTAGTCGTGGATGGCCGTGAATTGCTGGAAATGGCCGAAGAGGCGCCTGATCAGGTTGAGACCATCATCGAAATGATGATTGAGGCCGGCGAGGATTTGCTGCCGGAAGAAGAAGAGGACGCCTGATTGCTTTCGGGCCCGTAACGTGCGGGCCCGGTATCGCTGCCGGGCTGATACCATCGTGGCATGGAATCTTTGCCCAATTTATCGTTGATTGCCGCCCTTTCCGAAAATCGCGTAATCGGCTGCGACAATAAACTGCCTTGGCATTTGCCCGCGGATCTCGCCCATTTCAAACGCCTGACCATGGGCAAGCCGATTGTTATGGGGCGGCGCACCTGGGAATCGTTGCCTGGCCTCTTGCCACATCGTACACATGTGATCGTCACCCGCGACCCGAGTTACCGAGCCGATGGCGGATTTGTGGTGCACTCGATCGAGGAGGCGTTGGCCTTTGCCGGTGATGCCGAAGAGATCATGGTGGTCGGTGGCGCTGAGTTGTATCGCCAATGTCTGCCGTTGGCGTCGCGGATGTATTTGACCCTGGTGCATACCGTTATCGAGGGTGATGCTGTTTTTCCGACGTACTCTTCGGAGGCGTGGTGCGAACGCGCGCGCGAATCGCACGCGGCCGATGAACGTAACCCTTTGGATTATTCTTTCGTTACCTTGGCGCGTTGTTAACGCGGACGTGCTTCAGTCGCTTTGAGCCGCGCGCAAAGCATGATTTTCAGCCTTCAATTTCTTGTATGCCTGGGCAAGTGCCCGAACCTGCTCGGGGTCATTGGCCGGCGCCGTTGGGTCGCCACTCAACGCTTCCGCAATCGCCTTTTCGGCAGCCGCCACCCAGGCGCCGATTTCGTGCTGGGGTAGTCCGTACTCCCGTGCCGCAGCTTCGGAATCGCGTTTGCCGGTCAATATTTCCCTCACCAGTGCCGTTTTGCGTTCGGCGGTCCAATATGCCGGATCGATGGTTTCGGCCTCGGCCTCTTCCTGTTTATCGTTCGCCTTGGATTTACCGCGTAGCCGACGGAGGAACTTGGCGACAGGACTTTTGCGTCCATGGATGACGATCAATAGGGCCGGGAGAAGCAACAGGTCAAACAACAGTGCGGTGACCAGACCGATTGCGGTCAGGAAACCGAAGTTACGCGTCGGCACGAAATCCGAGAGCACCAGGATGAGGAATTGTGCGCTCAGGATAAAGGTCGTGGTGACCACCGCACGTCCGGCGCTGCGATAGGTGCGTGCCAGCGCCAGTACCGGCGAGAGGCCTTGCGCAATACGCCGATGGAAGCCGTGGTAGACGTGAATGGTGTCGTCGACCGCAATACCGATGGCGACGCTCGCGATCATCGCGGTTGCCATGTCGAGCCAGATACCGAAAGTGCCCATGATGATAAAGATGAGCAGTATCGGTGACAGGTTCGGCAGCATGCACAATATGGCTGCGCCGACCGAACGCAACAGGAACAGCAGGAAGACGAAGATCAGTATCAGCGCGCCCCATAGGCTGTAGACTTGGCCGGAGACCAGCAGGTCTTCCATGTCGGCGAACAGCCGGCCGTTGCCGGCGATCTCCCAATAGACCTTGTCCCCGACTTCGGTCGACAAGTAATTGCGAATACGATCGAGCAAGGCCGAGATCTCATTTGCGCTGTGCACGTTGAGATTCAGCATGACCTGCGAATGCTGGAAGTCGCGATCGACAAAATCGTAGATGTCTTCCCCGTCGTAGATCAACAGATACTGGCTGATGAGCAGTTCGTTGTCGGGCAGTGCGCGGAATTCGGGTTTCTCGGCATTGAATGCCCAGTGCATTTCCTCAATAAAGTCGACCAGGCTGAAATGCCGGTCGACTTCCGTCTGTTCGTTCAGCCAGCGCTGAAAATCGCGAATCAGTGCCAGGGTCGCCGGATCCTTGAGCCCTTCACGGCGTTCGCTGTTGAAGATCACCGCCAAAGGCATGGTGCCGACCAGCTTGTCGTCGATTCGTCGGGTGTCTTGACGCACCGTGTGCTGTTGGTCGAAGAATTCCTGAAAGTTGGTCTCGACCACCACCTTGCCCAGTTGCGGCACACCGACGGCGAGGAGGATGCAGCTGAGGCCGATCACCAAAATCGGATAGCGCAGACCCGTGCGGTACAGCAACGAGACCACCCGGTCGACGAGATGGGTGCTGCCTTTGACGTGCGCCCAGGGGCTTTTGTCCCAGCGGGCAACGATGTTCGGCAGCACATGAAATACCACCAGGTAGATGAAGAGGGTACCGACGGCCGAGATGAGGCCGAAGGCCTTGATCGGGACGATCGGGCTGGTCGACAGCGAGGCCAGGCCGGCGGCGGTGGTGAGCGCGGCGAACAAGGCCGGCCGGTTGACTTGATTGACGGCGTGTTTGACCCGTTCGGTGCCGGTGAGTCCGTACTTCGAAGTCAGGAAAAGGGCGTTGAACAGGTGTACCAGCGCGGCGACCGTCAGTGCCGACAACAATGGTGGGATGATGCTGGAGACCAGCGTGAACGGCTGGTTGAGCAGCACGTAGATCGCCATGGTCGAGTTCACCACGACACCGATCGCGGCACCCGCCAGCATTACCGCGAGCCAACGCCGGAACAACCACCAGATCATCGCCAGCCCGATCGTCACCGTGGCCGGGATGAAAATCATATTGTCGCGCAGCATCGAGCGCAGTTGGGCGACATCGACCGGGATCTGCCCGGCGATCGCTGTCAAGTAGCCATGGAGATTGGCCTGCTCGACGGCATTGAGAATCTGGCCCTCCAAGGCGAGTCTCTCGATGCTGTTGCCGGTCTCGTTGGGAATGACCACCATGGCGACCGCAGAGCCGTCCAGGCTTGCCAGGGCATCGCGGCTGAAACGGTCTTCGAGTACACGCTCGCGCCGTTGCAGCGGGCGAAATTCATCGAACTTGCGTATGTCGATCAGACGTTCGACGATGAATTCGTCCTGCGTGCCGGCGATATGGTCCTGGGTGGTCAGCGAAACGACATCGTCGATCGCGTCCTGGCTGAGCAGCGTTCTGCCGAGATCGTTGTACGCGTTGAGGTAACCGTCGGAGAACAGCGCGACGCCTTCGAACAGCAGCACGAACACCTGATCGTTGGGAAAGCGTTCGCGCAGCTCGCGGTCGAGCACCACGGCGGGCTCGTCGTCAGGAAAATAGACCGTCGGCGAATTGTCGATGTTGAGTTGAAGCAGCAGGCTCGACGGCAGCACCGTGAACATCAGTAGGAAGAACAGGCTGAGATAGTGCTTCCATGGCAGGGCCTTCATGCGGCCGGCGAGGCTGGTATCCTCGCGCGTCAGCAGATTGATCTGAACGCAGTCTTCACCGCCGTAGCGGGTGCGAAAAGAGGTGAGTTCCGCGGCCAGCGGGAGTTGATCGGCACGGCGCAAGGCCAGTTTTGCGCGCGGCTGGTGTTGATCGGTTCCCGCAGCCTTCTTCGCCGCGCCCAGGTGGTCGCGCAGTTTCTCGTGGTCTTGATCTTCGACCAGGTCGAGCAGCGGTATGGCGCTCAGTTCCTCCAGGTCTTGATAGCCCAGGCGCCGAAGAAAGGCCGGGTTGGCATAGACGAAGAAGCCTTCGTGTACGAACGCCGTCGGGTGCGGCGAGTTTTCGAAGCGAGCGGGCTTTGAGGAATCGTCTGTCATGCGTCAATGGGCGCTCAGAACTTGGCGCGCCATCCGAGGTTCACCGAGGAGGCGTCTTCGTAGAAGCCGCCAAGCGATTGTTCGCTGCCGTCGAAGTAATGCACCGCAAGGTAGACTTCGTGCGGTTCCCAGCCGAGGAATGCGATCTCGGGGTTGAGGTAGGTGTCGTCTTCGTCCAAGCCGATGAAAAAGTCGAGCGAAGCACGCCAGCGTTCGCGGTCGAAAGGCAAATCGATTTCGCCATTGAGGCTGTAGATCTCGCGCCGATCGATGATGCTCGGTGAATCGATCAGATTGGTGCCGACCAGTTGGATGTTCACCCGTGCATCACCATCGCCCGGATGCATCTCGATGCCGCCGCCCCAGCCGATGCTGGGTGTCGTGGTAAAACTCAGGTCGGGACGGGTGACCGGGGTATCGCTGTTGTAGACCACCTCTGCCCGCCAGGTCAGGCCGGCCGCATCGATTGCCGCGTCTGCCCCATAGGTCCAGGAACGTGGATATTCGGCCTGAAAACGACCGATGCCGTCGGCCCGGAAGTAGGGTATCGACTGGCGTGTCCGCGCCAGGGTCAAGCCGAAATCCGCTATCGAAGAGGTGCGGGTGTAGCGGGCGCCGAAACCGCCGTCACCGTCCGGTTCGTTCTCGGAGATCGATGCAGCGCGTACCGCCGCAGCCGGGATATCGGCGCGATCGATGCCGAGGATACGGCCGGTGCTGCGGTTGATCGGATACCAAATGCTGTTCTTGTCCGGGAGTTCCGCCGGGCGGAAGTCCGGCAGCCAGACCAGGTCGAGCTTGCCGGCCCCGAACAAGGCTTCGGCGCGCACCGCCGGGTTGGCGCGTCGCCGGTCTTCCAGGTCATCGAGAATCAGGCGTGTGAGATCGGCGGTGCTGACCCGGTCGGACAGCGGCAGTTCGTCGAGCCGCCCCCAGATGATGGTTTGTGCGCCCACGGTAATTCTGATGTCGTCGCCGCGGTAACGTACGTAGCTGTCGCCATAGTCGCCTCGAACCGTGCTGAAGGCGTTGTCACCGTCCTCGTCGAAGCCGTCGACACGTCCGGCCAGCTTGAATTCCCACTGGGCGTGCGGCTGCCAGTTGACCGATGCGGCGAGGTGGCCGAAGACGGTGTTGTCGGCTTGGGCGTTGCTATCGGTCTGATAGCCGTATTCGGCTCTTGCCTCGTCGAGGCCGAATCGAATCTGCGGCTCGTCTGCGGCGAAGTCCGGTAGCGCATCGTCCGTGCCGGAGGGACCGATCATGAGTTCGTCACCACCGCCCAGCGGCTCGTCGCTCGGTTCTTCGATCAGGATTTCGCCTGGCCCGCCGGTGTCGTCGGTTTCGATCACCAATTCATCTTCGATCACCAATTCATCTTCGATTACCAACTCGTCGCCATCGGTGGCGGCGAATGTCTGCGTTACCCACAAACTCAGGGTCAGCAAAGCGAGGATGGACAGCTTGGTGGCGTGGGCGAGTGGTGCGTGAGACATGATCTGCAGTCCTTGTTTTTAGATGATCGCCGAATGGGTATCGATAGGTGGCCTAGGGTCTGAACCTGGTTTCGGCGCTTTCGTCAGCGAGTGATTGGCTGGTGAACAGTCGGTCAGGAATGCCCTGATTATACTTGACCGACGTTTGTGTGATACGGGTCACATGGCCGCTGCCCAAATCTTCCATGGTGCTGTCGAGTACGGTCCAGAATCCTTGGATACGTCTAAGCCTTTTTACTTCGAGGCGCTTGATGGGTTTTTTCGAGTGTTCCTGATAGAGATCGATACGTAGCGGGATCAGGGTGCCGGGATGTACCCAACTGACCCGCTTGGAATACACCGAGTTGTCGGGATCGACGGGTGTGCTGACCAGAATTTTGCAGACGAGCTTGCCGATTTTGCCTTCGCCTTGCAGTGTGTGGTGATCCATATCGACCTCACGGTCGCGCAGATCCTCGAAGAACAGATCGGAGCCGACGAAGCGCCCGCCCTTGCGGCCGGAGGATATGCGGCGTACGCGGTCGAGCGCCGGAAGATAAAGCCATTGGTCGTTCTCGTCGCCGGGGTAGTCTTTGGTCAGCAGGCCGACGCCGCGGATGTCCGACGGTCGGGCGAAACGGGTCAATAGCCAGCGTTCCGTGGCGCTGCGATCGAGACGTAGGGTGAACATTTCACGGGTGCGTGGTTCGTGTCCCTTTTCGGTCAGCGTCATGATCGCGCGCGATGCGAAATCGTCGCCGTTCGGTGCGTCGTAAACCGCTTGTGCGAGCTGGCGTCCGGCTTCGGCGGCGGATCGATCGTCGGCCGATGTCGCGACCGTGGGCACGATGCCCAGCAGCATGACCAGCGTGAGTGTCGGCAAGCATCGCATGTTCGGCTCCATTACCACCTTGAATACCCGGACTGTGCCCCAGCGCACAAGAATAGGCGCGAGCCTAGCACGATGCGCGAATCATCCCTGCCGACTGCGCCACATTCGGATCGTGGGCGTCCCGATTCAGAACATCAGAATCATCGGCCCGGTACGATGTGACTTTAGTGCCTGAAGGTTTTGGGCGGTACGCAGCTTAAGGGGCGACGAATCCGGCTTGTGACGGGGTGAACCCGTGAACGCGTTTGAATGCCTTTTGAAAGGCCGAGGTCGAAAGGTAGCCGGCGGTGTGAGCCAGGCGGTCAAGATCCGTACTACCGGACTTGAGTTGACCCAGGGCGGTGTGCATCCGCCATAGGGTGAGGTAGTGCATTGCCGGAATACCGGTGACCTGGGTGAAGTGCCGAGAAAAAGTGGAGCGCGACATCCCCGCAACGTCGGCCAGGCGTTCCAATGACCAATTGAAGCCCGGATTTTCGTGAATCGCGGTGATCGCGTGCCTCAATGCCGGATCGCGTAAAGCACGGATGAATCCATGGCTGGGCTCGTCTGTGTCGTAGTGTGCCTTGATGACCTGGATCATGAGCACCTCGACAAAACGGTCGAGGATGGGGGATTCGACCTGACGACCGTCTGCGAAAACCTGGTCGATAAAAAACCCGGCATGCTGCCGTGTACCGGCCTCGGCAAAGCGGGCGCGACGCACCAGCGTTGCCTCGGGTAGGCCGCTGATCAGCGGGTGTGTGCTGCCGTCGATGCGCTCGACCTCGACACCGAGAATCAATACCCGCGGCCTGAGTTCGTCTGTCGGTGCCGAGCCGTACTCGAACCGATTGCCCATTGGTTCGGGATGATGATGGTGCAACGTCAGCAGACTGAGTGGTCCGCCACGCGGGCGAACCAGTACGTCGCCGGATGACAGTCCGGTCGGCATGCTGTCGTCGCCCGTGCGGTACCAACACCGGCCTTCGAGCAGGCAATGCAGTTGGAAAAGTCCGGCCTCCGGCAGCTCACATGCCCAGTCGCCTCGCCGTTCCAAGCGGTAGACCAACCGGCCCCGCAAGCTGAATTGCCGCATGACGTCGTCGACGATGTCCATGGGTTCCTCGTGTGCTGTTGTCGTTCAGCAAGAAAGACCGGTTTGCATCCGCCGATTTTTCGTTTGTCCCGAGACGTACGAACATTAAAGCGGGACGTAGGGACAGAATCGGGACGAATGGGCCTCGTGCCGGGATGAACGGACATGGCCCCCTAGGCGGCTTGCGCAGACACTTCACAGTGCAGCACAAGCCCGGACAAACGGGCGGCTGCGGCCATTTATTTCAACCGTGAGGAGTAGGTTATGAAGCGTAAGGGTCTTAAGCAATCGATCGGTTTGATCGCAGGTACTGCGGCGCTCGCCCTGTTGCCGCAGGCGCAAGCCGCCGAGAATCCGTTCGGGTTGGCGGGCGGCGATACCGCACTGTTGCAGGTTGCCGATGCCGGTAAAAAAGGTATCAGCGTGCTCGAAGGCAAGTGTGGTGCCGGTAAATGTGGAAGTCAGAGAATTCGACAGATGATGGATCGCAATGCCGATGGCAAGATCAATCGCGACGAATACGTCTCATGGGCGGCCGCGCAGGCAGCTAATGAGTTCGAGAATTTTGCTGACGGTAGTGGGTCGGTAGGTGCCGACAAGGTGTTCGAACACTTCCGTTCGTTGGAATTCCACAACCAGGGCTAAGCGGGTGACGCCGGTGTCGATACCTCGTGCATCGACGCCGGCTTGTTTTGGTGCATGGGCTACTGGGCCATCCACTTTTTCCGTTGCCGTTTAAAAAACTCCGGATGGGCGAATGCCGCCCGATGGATGTCGGTGTTGTAATAACGGGTTTCAAATCCGCGATTTTCAACATCGGTCTGTCGGAAATCCTCGAGGTCCAAGCCTTTTGCGCCGATGGTGGCCGACCACCAACCGGTCGGATAAATCGGCTGTGGAAAGAAAAGCGTGTCGACCTTGCCGAACCCGGCGTCGAGCAGGCTGCGGTAAAGACGTTCGAGAATGTCGCTGTGAATCAGCGGTGATTCGCTCTGTTGAACCATAAGTCCTTGCGCGCCGAGCGCTCGATGACAGGCGGCATGAAACTCGGGGGTGAACAACACCTCGCCGGGCCCGATCGGGTCGGTGGAATCGACAATGATCACGTCGAGCGAGCCGGGTGCGGCATCCTTCATCCATTGGATGCCGTCATCGAACAGCAACCGGGCGCGTGGGTCTTGGTTCGATACGCATAATTCCGGAAAATGCGCTTCGGCGGCACGGGTGACGACTTCGTCGATGTCGATTTGCACCGCCTGTTCGACTTCATCGTGCTTGAGTACCTCGTGCAGGGTGCCACAGTCTCCGCCGCCGATGATCGCGACTTTGCGCGGCGCGGGGTGAACGAACAGTGCCGGGTGGCTCATCATTTCGTGGTAGAGGAAATTCTCGCGGCTACTGAGCATGGTGAAGCCGTCGATCATCATCAGCTTGCCGTAGGCTTCGGTATCGTAGACTTCGATGTGCTGAAATTTCGAGCGTTGATCGAAGAGCTTCCCGCGCCCCTTCAAGCTGAAAGCCGAGCCGCCTTCTTCGCATAATTCCGTAATCCAATCGTCATCCAGGGTCATGGTCTTTCGTCGTCTTCAGGAAAGGAATGCGGCGCACCATATCGGCGTCCTTCACACGGGGCAAGTCTACGGACTCGGGACACTATCGCCCGACCGGCCGGATCGCCGATAATCGACGTCGATCAAATCGAGAGAGCGCCATGTCAGCCAGTTTTTCGACAGCCCCTCAGACCTACGGGGTCGAGCGCTGGGGTGAAGATTATTTCGGGATCAATGCCGAAGGGCATGCGACGGTAAAGCCGTCGCCGGATCGGGATAGCGAGATCGATTTGTACGATCTGGCGCGTGACCTGCAAGCCAGCGGATTGCGCCTGCCGGTATTGGTGCGTTTCAACGAGATTCTGCAAGACCGTGTGCAACGCCTCGCGACGGCCTTTGCCGATGCCGCCGAGGGTTTGGGTTACGACGGCGGGTATCGAGCGGTCTATCCGATCAAGGTGAACCAGCAGCGCAGTGTGGTCGAACAAGTCGTCGCCGCGGGCAGTGATCATGTCGGGCTCGAGGCCGGTAGCAAACCGGAGCTGATGGCGGTATTGGCGAGCGCACCGGCTGGCGGTATCGTCATCTGTAACGGGTACAAAGACCGTGAGTATGTCCGCCTGGCACTGATTGGCCGGCGTCTCGGCTACCGGGTCTATATCGTTATCGAAAAGCCGAGCGAGCTCGAATTGGTTTTCAGTGAGTCGGCCGATTTGGGTATTGATGCGTTGCTCGGGGTGCGCGTCCGTTTGGCCGCGATTGCGTCCGGCAATTGGCAGAATTCCGGTGGTGCCAAGTCAAAGTTCGGTTTGTCGGCAGCCCAGGTGTTGGCATTGGTCCAGCGTCTGAGTGAAGACGACCGCTTACACTGGTTGCAGTTGTTACATTCGCATATCGGCTCGCAGATTCCCGATCTGCGTGATATCCATCGCGGTGTCGCTGAGGCGGCGCGTTATTTCGGCGAGTTGCGTCGCTTGGGTGCCGACGTTCGGATACTCGATGTTGGTGGTGGTTTAGGGGTCGACTACGAAGGTAGCCGCTCCCAGCATTATTGTTCGACCAATTACGATCTGCGCGCCTATGCCGGAGAGGTGCTGCGACCCATTGCTCGCCTATGTGCCGAGCAGGCGTTGCCGCAACCCATGATTCTTACCGAATCGGGACGTGCGATGACGGCGCATCACGCCGTGTTGATTACCGATGTGATCGAACGGGAGGCCCCTTTCGTCGAGTCCGATGAAGGCATGCCGAACGATGACGAATTGCTCGATCGGCTGCAGGACCTGCTCGATGCGACGTCGACCACAGGCCTGCTTCAACGCCATCAAAATGCGCAATTGTTGTTGGACGAGGCGATTGAGCGTTTTGCCCAAGGCGATTTCGACCTCAGGCAACGTGCTCGAGCCGAGAGTCTGTTCTATGCGGTAAGCCGTTTCATCCGGGCGAATCTACGATTGTCCTCGCGGCGTCATCGTGATCTGCTGGAGCAGTTGAACGAGTTGTTGGCCGATCGGGTGTTCTGCAATTTTTCGCTGTTCCAGTCCTTGCCGGATATCTGGGCGATCGAACAGATATTTCCGTTGATGCCGCTGCACCGTCTCAATGAAATGCCGGACCAATCGGCCCTGGTACACGATCTCACCTGCGATTCCGATGGCTGTATCGACAACTATGTCGATCAGGACGGAGTCGAGAGCACACTGATGTTGCACCGTTGTCAGCGAGGCGAACCTTATCTGCTGGGTGTGTTTCTGGTCGGTGCTTATCAGGAGATCCTCGGAGATATGCACAATCTTTTCGGTGACACCGATGCGGTGAACGTCGTGCTCGATGCAGACGGTCGCTATCGCCTGGCCGAGCCGGAATTGGGCGATTCGGTGGATGAATTGCTGCGTTATGTCCATTTCGACCCTGAGCAGATGCTGGAATCCTATTTGCAGAAGTTGCGCGCCGAGGGGGTCGGTGAGGCGCTTATTGATACCTACTATCGAGAGCTCAAGGCCGGTCTGCATGGCTATACCTACCTGAGCAGCTAAACTGTCAGAAAACGGTGTCGTTGGTATCAGTCGCGGCAAACAATTGATTTTCTTAGGCACTTTGGGCTTGTCAGCGGCCCGTTGCTAGCCCTACCCTAATAATCGCCTGCGATATGGTTTGCCGCTTCGTCCGACAATGTTGTGGAGGAGGTCATTGCCATGACCATGATTGACAATTTGCACAGCATGCTCGAGCGGGGGGTGGACAGCGCCTTATTGCGTTACTCCCTGGGTAATGAACTGCTCAAGGCGGGTGATGCCGATGCGGCGATCGCGCACCTGCGCGAAGCCCTGAAATTCGACGGCGAGTACTCTGCGGCGTGGAAAATACTGGGCAAGGCCTTGGCCGAGATCGGGAATCATGTGGAAGCCCTCGATGTGTTGGAGCAGGGCATAGAAGTCGCCGAGCGGCGCGGCGACATTCAAGCGGCGAAAGAGATGGGTGTGTTCCGCAAGCGCTCGCAAAAGGCCCTGGAGGGCGGCTCCTGATCCGGTGCCGACCCGGCCTCCCGGTTGTGTCGTCAGGCGGCGGCCGTGCTGAACCACCGATCGATCTGCGCCGGGCGTAGCGGTTTGGCCATGAACCCGATAGGTGCTTTTTCGTCGTCCAACGGTGGCGGGTGTACGCTGTGATCCGCACTCATCAGCATGACCTTCAATGTCGGCAATACCTTCTTTAAACGCAATGACAGCGTGCATCCGTCACCGTCGGGCAGGTGGTGATCGACCAGCGCATAGTCGAATTCCCGGGTTCTGACGGTCGCGGCCGCCTCCAGGCAATCACTCGCGGTCCAGACGGCGTAGCCGAGGTCTTCGAATGCCCAGCCCAGCATTTGGCAAAGCGAGCGGTCGTCGTCGACGATGAGCAGTCTTTTTTGCGAATTGGGTCGGTTGTTCACAGCAACTCCCGCATTTTTTCGCGTGCACGGAACAGACGGGTACCGGCGCCGGCAACCGAAATGCCTAGATGCTGGGCGATCTCTTTCTGCGAGTAACCGTGGATCACCTGCATCAGCAGGGGTTCGCGATACTCCTGCGGCAGCTTTTCGAGGGCTTGGCGCAGCACGAAGGCTTCGGTCGAGGTGTCGTAGTCCTGCCGATTGGCGGCCAGCTCTTCGGTCGGGATCGCACTTTCTTGCGGACGTTGACGCTCGAAACGGCGGGCATTCTCGCGGCGCAGGATGGTCAGTAGCCAGCCCTTGACGGCTTTGTCGTCCTTGAGCTTGTCCATCGATTTCCAGGCCCGCGTCAGGGTATCTTGAACCAGGTCGTCGGCGACCGCGTGGCTGCCGCTGAGCCAGTAAGCGTAGCGATAGAGGTCGTCCATATAGACCGCGATGAGTTGGTTGAAATGCTGCTCACGGCTGACTTTCTGCGTGGCCTTCTTAGCCTTGAGTTGAGCGGTTTGTGCAAGCGCAATAGCGGTCATGTCAATGTCCTTCAGTTCAGTGTTCGGATCGTTGACAGAGCTATTGCAGGCAGCGTGCCAATTTTTAAGTTATTGAAAATAAAGAATAAAAGATAATTTCTCGTTTTTGCGGTTTAACGAAACGTTGTAACGAAACGTTAAGGTCTCGGGCTTTGTAACGAAACGTGGCCCTTTTGACCCGGGAGACGAGTCAGTCGCGATTGGGCAGCGTCAGCCCGTACTTCTGGATCTTACGATCGAGCGCGGGACGTGAGATGCCCAGAATTTCGCAGCTGCGGCCTTTGTGGCCCCCTGTATGGTCGAGTACCCGTTGGATATGTTCGGCCTCTACGTGTTCAAGCGAACGCAGCGGCTTGTCATCGGTTGAGGTTGGGGCCGTAGCAGGGGTCGGCGTTGCTGCCGTGGGGTCGCGAAACCGCAAGTGATTCGCCGTGATTTGACCGTCGCGCGCCAATACGAGCGCCTGGGTCAGGGTGTTTTCCAGTTCGCGCACATTGCCGGGCCAGTCGTGACGTTGTAACGCTTCGACTGCGGATCGGGCCATTGCCGGTGGCGATTGATCGTTGTTTCGAGCGGCCTTCTCCAATAAGGCTGCCGCCAGTAGCGGGATGTCCTCGCGCCGTTCGCGCAGCGGCGGTAGCTCGATGGTGATCACATTGAGGCGGTAGGCCAAGTCTTCGCGGAATTCGCCTTCCCGCGCCCTTGCGAACAGGTCGCGATGGGTTGCGGCGATGATCCGTGCATTGATGGGTAGACTTTGGGTGCCGCCGACCCTTTCGATGATGCGTTCCTGTAACGCACGTAAGAGCTTGGCCTGCAACGGGGGGGCCAACTCCGCGATTTCGTCCAAAAACAGCGTGCCGTCGCTCGCGAGTTCGAATTTGCCCGGTTTGGCGCGATCCGCGCCGGTGAAAGCCCCTTTTTCGTGGCCGAAAAGCTCACTTTCCAGCAGGGTGTCGACGATCGCCGCGCAGTTGATGGCAACGAAAGGTCCGCTGCGGTTGCTATGTTGGTGAATGAGGCGTGCGACCACCTCTTTGCCGGTCCCGGATTCACCCGTGATCAGCACGGTCGCGGCGTTTGCCGCCGACAAGGCGATTTGCTTACTGACCGCCAGCATCGCATCGCTGCGTCCGATCAGGTCGCCCAGCGGGCGATCGCGTTCCGGTGCCGGCTGTTCGGGCTCGGTTGCCTGTCCGGCGAGCACTTTGTCGATTGTCGACTGCAGGGTCGCGGTTTTCAGCGGCTTGTGGACGAAGTCGGCGGCGCCGAGCTTGATTGCCTGGATAGCCAGTTCGAGATCGTGCAGGCCCGTCATCATGATCACGCTGGCATCCGGCTGGGTCTCGATCAAACGCGGCAACAGCGATATGCCTTCGCCATCCGGCAGTTGCTGATCGAGCATGATCAGTTCGACCGCATGCTGTCGTGCCAGCTCGAAACCTGCGGCGCAGAGGTCTGCGCTGAGTACCTCAAAGCCTAGGTCTTCGAAGTGCAGCGAGAGCATCTGGTTAAGTGCCCGGTCGTCCTCGATGATCAATACGCGGGTGGTCATAAGGCCATCTTAATCCGCATGCCGCAGGGTTCAAAATAGTGACGCAGGATTTTCATTCAGTGCAATTAAAGGTCGTACCTACGGGGCCGATGGGTTTTTGAAGGTTTTTAGAATCAACACAGATACGTCGAGAAGATGCTTCCCGCAGACAATGGTGACGCCAGGACTGCCTTGACCAACGACGGTATTCGGCGAGTATTGCTGGTTGAAGACAGCCGCTCGGTTGCAAGTGTACTGGCCGGCGCAATTAACCAGCTTGAAGGCATCGAGTGCGAGTTGGCCGGAAACTATGCAACGGCAAAGACGTTGCTTGAAGAGCGGGCGGAACGATTTTTCCTCGCGGTTCTCGATCTCAATCTGCCGGATGCGCCCAGAGGCGAGATCATCGACCTGGTCGAACAGTTCTCCATTCCTATCGTGGTGTTGACCGCGACGGTCGATGAGAGCATACGGGATGCCTTGTTTCGTCGAGGTGTCGCGGACTATGTCGCCAAAGAGGGCGTACTCGGTATCCAATACGTTACCCGGCTTGTCGATCGCATGGCACACAGCACCGGGGCGAAGGTTTTGGTGGTCGACGATTCACGGACCTATCGTGAGTACTTGAGTACCTTGTTGAAGCAACATGGTTATACGGTCTGCAGCGCGACCGACGGTAAAGAGGGTTTGGCATTGTTGCGTGCCGACCCCGACATCCGTTTGGTGATCGCCGATTACAACATGCCGAATATGGACGGTTTGGCGATGGTGGCGCAGATGCGCAAATTGCGCAGTCATGACGATCTTGCGATCGTCGCGGTTTCCGATTCCAGCAGGCCGGGGCTATTGGCACGTTTTCTCAAGGGCGGTGCCAGTGACTACTTGAACAAGCCCTTCTGCGTTGAAGAGTTTTATTGCCGTATCGATCAGAACATCGAGATGTTGCGCAGCGTTCAGCGCGCGCGTGACGCGGCCGACCGTGATTTTCTCACCGGGCTGTACAACCGCCGGTACTTTTTCAAGCATGCCAGAAAGCTCCATGAAAAGGCGGTCGCCGGTGAACTGGACATGTTGGTGGCGATGATCGATGCGGATCATTTCAAGAGAATCAACGATACCTATGGCCATAGCTTTGGCGATGAGGCCCTGGTCGCCATAGCCGATGTTCTCAGTGGTGCGATCGACAAAGGCGGTATAGCCGCTCGCTTTGGCGGTGAAGAGTTCGTTTGTCTTTTCGTGTTGGATCTGGCGGACAACCCTTTGCGTTGTCTCGACGCTCTGCGCCGCCAGATTGCCGATCTCGATTTACGCTATGAAGGTCGGCCGGTGCGTTTAACGGTGAGCATCGGCGCGACACATATGCCGGGCGACAATCTGGATGCGATGTTGCAGCAGGCTGACCGCGCGGTTTACGAGTCAAAAAACAAAGGGCGTAATCGGGTGACCTTGGTTCAATCGGCATACTGTTTGGAAGCGGGCTGCTAGTGATACTTTGCGGGCCGTATTGCGAACGACGACAGGTTTAGCCGGTCTGTAAGAGCCAGCAGCGATGCACCGGGTGCCGTTTGAAGTCGATCGGTATGGTCTTTTCCGTGATTTCGTTGACGCTAACGATTTGCTCGACGCGCGGATCGAGTTTGAACCCCTGTCGATTGTTGGAAAAGATCAACGTTCCGCCCGGTGCGAGCATAGCTGTAGTCGATTGCAGCAGCTTGTAGTGGTCGCGCTGGACATCGAAGCTTTGTTGCATGCGTTTCGAGTTCGAGAAACTCGGCGGGTCGAGCACGATGAGATCGAAGCGGGCCCGTTTTTCCGTCATGCGTTCGATGAAACGCAGCACGTCCGCCTGGACGAAGCTGTGCCGGGTGTTGTCATTGAGCCGATTGTGCACCAGATTGCGTCGGCTCCAATCCTGATAGGTTTTTGACATATCCACCGTAACGGTACGCCGGGCATCCCCGGCCGCGGCATAAACGGTGAAGCTGCCGGTGTAGGCGAAAAGATTGAGGAAAGTTTTGCCGGCGGCGCGTTCGCGGACCATTTGTCGGGTTTCACGATGATCGAGAAATAGGCCGGTATCCAGATACCGACCGAGATTGACCTCGAAGCGCAGGCCGCGTTCTTCGACGGTAAACGACGGCGTTCGTGACGCCAGTTTTTCATATTGCGCCAGACCGCGCTGGCGTCGCCGCTGTTTCAGTACCACCTGTGGCAGGGGTATCTCAAGATCGATGGCGAGGCGATTGCGAACGGCGTCCAGTTCGTCGTCGGCCAAGGGGCGGCGTTTCTCCAATACCTGCACATGCAACCAGTCGCGATAACGATCGATCTGCAGGGGGAATTCGGACATGTCGCGGTCGTATAGCCGATAGGCCTCGAGTCCTTCGCGGCGCGCCCATTTACCCAGGTGGCGCTGGACCTTGCACACCCTGTTGCTCAATGCCGCAGGGTCGATCACCCTTCGCGGCGCGTCGCATGCCAGGCCAGGGCGCCCCAGCCGAGCAAAAAGGCCGTGCCTCCTATCGGCGTGACGACACCCAACCAACGGCCATCGGTGAGCGCCATCAGATAAAGGCTGCCGGAGAACAGCAGAATGCCGGTCGCGAAACTCCAACCGGCCAGCCGCAGACCTTGCCGTTGAATCCCGCTACCGAGTAGTCCGACTACCAGCAGGGCTATGGCGTGCAATGCTTGGTATTCGACGCCCGTCTGGAAGATCTCGAGCAGCCCGCTGCTGAGGATAGGTTTGAGCCCGTGTGCGGCGAAGGCACCGAAGGCGACCGCGAGGAAGCCGTTGATTGCACCGAGAAAGATGAAATGGCGCAACGGGTTCATACGGCTTGCGAATCGCTATCTGGAGTATCCGAGGCCATTAGTGCAAATCGCGCTTGCCGAGTTCGTCGAGTATCTGTAGCACCAATTGCTGACTCCGGGTGTCGAGATGGGCACAGAGCTTATCGGCGTCACGTTCGCCGTTGATCATAGGGCGGATGATCCCCGCCACTTGTGCCATGTCGCCGCCGACTTTACTCATCTGCTCGGCCATCTGACTGATCAAAGTGAGTGCCTGCACGTCACCCCGACCGGCCGCGTGGATCATGTGCGCCAACCCGGGTGCGGCGAGCGTCGGGTCGGCCTTTTTGTTTGGATCGGGCAGGCTGCGCGGGTCTCGCAAGCCATGTAGTATGGCCTCGGCGATCACCCGGTCTTCGTCGTCAAGGTTCTGGATCAGGTGTAACTCACGTTGGCCGTTAGCGAATTGACGTATCGCTCCGACCAACGCCGTCCAGCCGCTATCGGCGGCCGACTGCAACAGCGCGTCGAGTTCGGCTTTGGCGTCGCTGCGCTGGAGCAGAGCGACCGTTTGGCAAATGAATCCGGCGTGTGCCTGGACGATTTGCTGATTGCGATCGGGTATGTTCATTGTCAAATCATCTCGCGAGATTTGCGGCTGCGTCCAGTGGCACTTGGGGCTTGGGCGTCATTCGAAAGTTTCCGTGGTGAGCTGTTGCAAAGCCTCGTGGGCCGTCTCTCTTACCTGTGCGTCCGCATCTCCGCTGAGTGTTTGCAGATGCGCGATTGCGGCGTGCGAACCCGTCAGGCCGAGAAAGTGTGCACCGTCTGCCCGAATTTGCGGTTCCGGGCTATTGACCAACTGGGCGGCGATGGTTTCCGCCGAATCGCGCAGCCAGCCCTCGGGGCCGAGTTCTTCAAATACGGCGCTGACGCCAATGCGTACCGCGAACGGGGTGTCGAGATCGACCGCCAAACCCAGCAGAGCCGGCAGGAAATCGAAGTCGTGACGACAGGCAGCGATGGCGCGCTCCAACTCCCCTTGCGCCAGTAGTTCACGGAGATAGTGCTGCCTGCCGTCGGGTTGGGTCGCTCGGTCGGCCCAATGGGCCAACTCACCGGGCGTATGTGTGCCGACCAGTTCGAATGGACCGATCTTTATCCAGGGTACGCTGCGAGCCCCACGCGCCGCTGCGGCATCTGGTTTGGCCGCGATATTGATAACGTCGAGGCGGCCGATTTTTCCCTGTTTGAGCAGTGCCGACATCGCAGCCAGCACGCTCGGGCAGTGTGCGCAGCCGCTGGCGATCAGGAGTTCGGCGTCCGGGACATTATCTTGATTCATTAGGGGATTCGCCTGAGCCGGCGCAGTGTTGTCGCGGCATTGTTCAGCACCTGGCTGAGCGAGCATTGAGTATAGCCCGCGTTCGGTCCGATTTTCATGGAAGAACAGGCTGTTGATTCGGTGTATTAGAAAAAGAAATAAGGCTGATTTATGCTTACCGACGATAAAACTATTTGGCCTTTTTTACCCTCCCTGACTATGTTTGTGTACCCCTAGGGACCCACCATGCCACATGTCTCGATTTTGCGCGTGCGCCCCACCGGGTATAGGTCGGCTATCCGGGGGCGGGTTGCCAGACAGGGGCGGCGAGTCGGGAGCGATCGTTCGGACCCTTTCCCTCTTCCTAAAGATCTGAGTCGTGATCCTTCGAATGAAAATCGTCACCGATCAGGTATCCAAACAGTGCAGCGTAACCTCAGGAGAAATCATCGATGCCTACATTCGTACGTACCGACAAGTGTGATGGTTGTAGGGGCCAGGACAAGACGGCGTGCGTGTACATCTGCCCACACGATCTTATGGTGTTGGATAAGGACGGTTCTGCTACCGGTCATGCCATGCAATCCTACAACCAAGAGCCGGAGCAGTGCTGGGAGTGTTACGCTTGCGTCAAGATCTGTCCTCGAAGTGCGATCGAAGTACGCCCGTATGCCGATATCGTGCCGCTGGGGGCATCGGTGCAGCCGCTGTGCGGCACCGGCTCCATCATGTGGACCATCAGGTTCCGCAACGGCACCATGAAACGTTTCAAGTTCCCGATCCGTACCACCCCGGATGGCTCCATCGATCCTTACGGCGGTAAGCCAGAAGCAGATATCAACAAGATTAGCGACAACGGCTTTTTCGTCGAATCCAATGGCTACCGCTCCGGTGATCCGAGCGAACTGATCGCGAAGTAACCGCGCGTCGCACGGAACGGAAGACTGAGAAACGAGGTATTTTCAATGGCTGAATTCGGTAAACCTGACGTCGTCGAAGAAGAGGTAGACATCCTCATCATCGGCGGTGGCATGGCCGCATGCGGTACCGGTTATGAGATTGGTCCATGGATGAACGCTGCGAAGGCACAGGGCGTCGACATCAAAGTGAAACTGGTCGACAAGGCGGCAATGGATCGTTCCGGCGCCGTTGCCCAGGGGTTGTCGGCAATCAACACCTACATCGGTTCGGAGCAGGATCCGGCGGATTACGCCCGTATGGTCTCGAACGATCTGATGGGTATCACCCGCGACGATCTGACCTACGACCTGGGCCGTCATGTCGACGAATCGGTACACCTGTTCGAAGAGTGGGGGCTGCCGATCTGGAAAACCGACGAAAACGGTGAACGTCATGACGGCTCGAAAGGCATGACGCCACTGAAGGACGGCGGCAAGCCCGTACGTTCCGGTAAATGGCAGATCATGATCAACGGCGAATCCTACAAGTGGATCGTCGCCGAGGCCGCGAAGAAGGCGCTGGGTCCCGACCGTATCCAGGAGCGTGTCTTCATCGTCAAGCTGGTCAACGACAAGAACGACAAGAACCGTATCGCCGGTGCAGTCGGCTTCTCGGTTCGCGAACACAAGCTGTACGTGTACAAGTGCAAGGCCGCCCTGCTGGTCGCCGGTGGTTGTGTGAACATCTTCCGTCCGCGTTCGGTCGGTGAAGGTCAGGGCCGTGCCTGGTATCCGGTTTGGAACGCGGGTTCCACTTATGCCATGGCTGCCGAGGCCGGTGCCGAGCTGACTATGATGGAAAACCGTTTCGTACCGACCCGTTTCAAAGACGGTTACGGTCCGGTCGGCGCCTGGTTCCTGCTGTTCAAAGCGCAGGCCACCAATGCCTTCGGTGAAGTATACCTGCAGCGCAACAAGGACTTGCTGGAGGATTATCCGCCCTATGGCCAGACCAAAGTGCCGGCGTCCTGCCTGCGTAATCACCTGATGCTGAAAGAGATGCGTGAAGGTCGTGGCCCGATCTGGATAGATACCGTCACCGCGCTGGCAAACCTGCGTGAGACCCTGTCACCGCGTGAGGTCAAGCACCTCGAGGCCGAGGCATGGGAGGATTTCCTCGACATGTGTATCGGTCAGTGTGGTATCTGGGCCGGTGAAAACATCGAGCCGGAGAAAAAAAACTCCGAGCTGATGCCGACCGAACCCTACCTGCTGGGCTCGCACGCGGGCTGCTGCGGTATCTGGGCTTCGGGTCCGACCGATGTCGGTGCGCCGACCGGCGAAGAGCATCCGGAAAAGGACAGGATTCCGGGTCATCTGCCGGAAGGCTGGAACTGGGGTTATCGTGGCATGACCACCGTTCAGGGCCTGTTCACCGCGGGTGATGGCGTTGGTGCGTCGGGCCACAAGTTTTCCTCCGGTTCGCACGCCGAAGGTCGCATGTGTGCCAAGTCGATGGTCAAGTTCGTCATGGACAACAAAGACTGGCAGCCTGAGTTCGACACCACGGTCGACGAGTTGACCGAAGAGATCTACCGTCCGGTCCGTAATTACCTCGAGCACAAGGATTACACTACCGCGATCGATATCAACCCGAACTACATCACCCCGCGTATGCTGCAGTTTCGTCTGCAGAAGATCATGGACGAGTATGTAGCCGGTGTCTCGACCTACTACACCACCAACGAGCATATGTTGGATCTGGCCGAGCAGAAGCTCGAGATGTTGAAGGAAGACGCGCTGAAGATGCGTGCCAAGGACTTGCACGAGCTGCTGCGCGCGTGGGAGAACTACCACCGCATTCTGACCGCAGAGGCTCACATGAAGCACATCCGGTTCCGTGAGGAATCGCGCTATCCGGGTTTCTATTATCGTATGGACAAGAACTTCATCGACGAAGAGAACTGGCACTGCTTCGTGAACTCGGTGTACGACAAAGAGACCAAGACCTGGACGTGCTTCAAGCGTGCCCATAAGGATCTGGTCGACAAGTCGAAGCTGTTCAAGTAAGTCTTACTCGACAGCCGGGCACCCTTGGGTGCCCGGTTTTTTTATGCGACGAGGTTTTGATTGTCCCTTTCCGACTGGGCAATCGGATGTGACGGCCCAGTCGTTCAGTAGCCTCCGGCGAACGGACTGATATCGCTACCTTGGCCTGCCGGTGGCGACTCGCGATAATCGGCGATACAGCGCGATAGATAAAGCGCGCGATCCTCAGAAAGAATCTGATAGCTCTCGGCCTCTTTTTCGCAATGGAGCTGCGCTTGATACGGGTTGAAGCCGATGTCGTTGGATGAGGCCTGCACAGCAGGGATAACGAACAGGGCGGCTACGGCAAGAGCGATTGTTGCTTTCATCACGTTTCCCCGGAATTGATTCGAACTCGGTAATCGGGATGGGCTCCCGAATTAAATCCGAGTAAAATACTAGGTTAAGCCGATCCATCTGAGTAAGGTTTTCTCCCCGGGCGTTCGTGTGGGAATCAACCGAGCACCGAATGCGGCGAGTTTTGCCAAGAACAATGAATGGGGCACGGCAGTAAAATCAGAAGAAACTTGTAATCGCCGCTCCTTATGCGTTGTCCGTGCTGTGCTAGCGTCAGGAGTTATCTTCCGCTCGTCGAGCGGGTCGAGCCGAGGTATCGCCATGAGCGAAAACAAATTCGATATCCCCGAACAGTTTGCCAGCCCCAATGTTCCGGCGTTGCTGACCGAGGGCAGTGTCATCCAGTTTAAATGTTACAAGGGCATCTCTTGTTTTAATGCCTGTTGCAAGCATGCGGATGTCACGCTGGCGCCTTACGATGTTCTGCGGCTGCAAAGGCGCCTCGGCATGAATTCCGAAGCGTTTTTGAAAAAGTATACGGTGCCGTTTCAACTCGATGCCGATGGCGTGCCGGGGGTCAAGCTGCGCACGGATGACGCGGGTGCCTGTTTGTTTCTCGATGGTGAGAACGGTTGTGGCGTTTACGAAGATCGCCCGACGGTGTGTCGCTACTATCCGGTCGCGTTGTTGAACATGCGTGAGAAAGATACCTATGAGGCGCAACAGCAGTACTCTCTGGTACGCGAAAGTCACTGTAAAGGTCATGATGAGCCGCGCGAGATTACCCTGCATGACTATCGTAAAGAACAGGGCGTCGAAGAGTACGACGCGTTCAACCGCAGTTGGTATGAACTGATCTTGAAGAAAAAGTCCGGTGGTCCCGGGGTAGGCAAACCCAACGAGATGAGCCTGCAGTTGTTCTTCATGGCTTCTTTCAATTTCGACATGCTGCGTCGGTTTGTGTTGAGCGATAACTTCAAGGCCTCTTACGACCTGTCCGACGAGATCTATGCCGAGGTCGCTGAAGACGATATCGCCTTGATGAAGCTGGGTAACCGGCTGATGCGCCAGGCGCTGTTCGGTGAGAAGAGCATTCCGGAAAAAGGCGGTGCTTGGGAGAAACGGGTCGAAGAGCGCAAAGCGATTTGGGAGACGCGGGCCAAGGCCGAAATGGATGCGCGTAACGCCAAGACCGAAAGTGAAATGCGACAGGAGACGACCGGCTGCGCCGACAACTGATCAAGGCGCAGCGGTCGACGTATTTGTGCCGGGCATATCGCTTCGTCGTTTATCGGAATATCGATGGTCGAGTTCGATACGTTGACCCAAGACTCCGATAGCACGCCGGTTTCTATTACCAAGTTCAAATGTTCGGTATCCGATGTTCCTGGGGTTGTCTGGTTTTGCGAATAGATCGTCACGTAGTGAATGAACCCTTGCCGATGCGACGGGGTTCGCTTGGCTTGTGTCTGGTTCTACTCTTTATTTGGGTACCGACCTGTGCGGCCGCGCAATATGAAGAACACATTGTTTCCGTACCTGTTACCGGTACTGAATCCGTACTTGCGGCGACGGTCTACCGTCCTCTAGTCGACGCCCGGTATCCGCTGGTCGTGGTGAGCCACGGTTCACCGCCTGACCCCGCCGAAAGACAGGCCTATGGTTATTGGCGAAAGCCGGCGCTGATCGATGCATTGATCAGGCGCGGATTTGCCGTCATGGTGCCGATTCGGCGCGGTTTCGGTGCGACCGGCGGTGATTATCTGGCCGATTTCGGCGGTTGCACGAGTCCCGGTCCGGACTTCCATCGCGCCAGCCTGGCGGCGGCTGAGGATATCGTCGCGAGTGTCGACTATGCGCGGCGTTTGCCTTTTGTACGGCCCGACCGGATCGTTTTAATCGGCCAGTCCGCCGGTGGTATCGCCTCGCTCGCCGCCGCTGCGCTGAAGCCGGAAGGCGTCGTCGCGGTCGCCAACTTCTCGGCTGGTCGTGGAGGTGATCCCAGCGTCAATGTTGGCAGGCCGTGTTTTGAGGATTTGATGGCGCAGACCATCGCGCGGCATGCAAGAAGTACAGATGTCCCTGTGCTCTGGTTCTATGCCGAAAACGATCGTTTCTTTGCACCGCCCGTCGTACGTAAATGGTTCGACGCCTTCAGCGCGGGTGGCGGTAAAGGGCATTTGGTGATCGTTCCCCCTTTCGGGCGTGACGGACACGATATATTGCTGTCACCGTTTGGTCAGGCCGAGTGGGGACCGGCCTTCGACGTTTTCATGCAAGAGCATGGATTGCCCTAAAAGCCAATGATTCAATTCGTGCCCTGAATCTCGCGCCGATGTTGCCAGATACGAATGAAAGGGTAGCCCATCGATAACAGTAGGATGGCCATCGCGATCGACATCTGCCCCTGGGTGGTCAGCGTAATCACTATGCCGAAGGCGATCACCATCGACAGGGTCGAATCGACAAGTGAATTGCGGATCAGACGTTTGCGGGTGTCTTCGGTTTCACGGCCGGTGATGAACAACACCAGTACCGGCAGCAGGTAATGCAGGGGTGCATAGAAACCGGCGATGATGATCCAAACGACAACGTCATCCATAAATAAATCCTGTTCGGTTTCCCAGTTTGATGGGCGTATTTCGACGACGACAAACGCTGCGCCTTATAGGGTGCAGGGTTCGTCGTGTCGATTTGGGCCGGGATGAAACCCGACGTGCGATCAGCGAAGTTTACTTGCTCGACTCGGTAGTCGTCTGCGGCTGTGCGACAACGTATGGTGTATGGCCCCACCCGGCATGGTAAGGATATCCCCAGCCGCCGCTATAGTGTGGCGCATAGCCCCTGTAATATGGATAGCCGTAACCTCCCCAAGGACCACCGTAACCCCACGGGCCGCCATAACCCCCCCAAGGTCTGCCGCCGTAGCCCCAGGGACCGCCACCGTAGTAACCGCCACCGAAGAATTCTTCCATCCAGTAGCGCGGATCCCAGGGGTCGTAGGGATTCCAACCATAGCCGCCCCAGTTTCCCCACCAGGCAGAGCTATTGCCGGCGGCGGTCATCAGCATTGCCGTCAGCAGTGACAAAGTCAGTTTCTTCATGACGTGCTCCTCAAATACTATATAAGTGTTTGTGAATATAATGGTTCAACGGATTGCCGGCGATTTCTTTGAGCGGGATCAAAACATCGTGACAAGCGTTGGAGACTGCATTGCCGTGAATACTTTGTCGTCGGCTGCTCTGAGGCGTGCCGAACCAAGGCGTTGTTGCCCTTCAGGGGGGCTCAGGCTTCGTTGAGTGCCCGGGCGAACATATCCCGGATGGGTTGCGTAAGGCAGTCGAGCGGCGTGCGTTCGCCGGTTTTGCTGTAGAGGTCGACCGGCATACCGGGGATCAGTTTTGCCGAGATGCTGCAGGCGTTCTGTACTTGTAGAAGATGATTTCATTCGCCGTTCAACGGCGAATGCGGGTGTCGCGGATTGAAATGACTCGCCGCCGTTTGGGGCAAAGGCCGGCGGCCGGATGCGGCTTGTCCCAAGTAAAGGTGAATGCAGGCACTGATCGCCAGAACCTAAGGGGGTCAGCGAGATGCCTCAGCGCTTTCCGGCAGGTGCGGCCAGTCCTTTTGGCGTTTGGGCCCGGAAACGGGTTTCGATGTTCGGTTTGTCTGCCAACCATGCAGGGAGTTTTGATGCCGGCATGGGCTTTGCGATCCAATATCCTTGGATAGCATCGCAGCCCATCTTGCGAAGCATCGTGAGTTGCGCCTCGGTTTCGACGCCTTCGGCGACCGTATTCAGACCGAGTTCTTGGGCCAATGCGACCGTCGCACGGACAATCGCCTGATCACTTGGATCATCGACCATATCGCGAATGAAGCTGCGGTCGATTTTCAAGGTATCGATGGGCAGGCGTTTTAGTCGGTTCAGGGAAGAATGTCCCGTTCCGAAATCGTCGATCGATAAGGCGATGCCTTGTTCCCGTAAGGCCTTCAACGCGGCGATATTGCCGTCAGCCCTTCCCATCATGGCGGTTTCGGTAACCTCGATGCCCAATCTATTCGGTGAGATCCCGGCAGATCGCAGCGTGTCGAGCAGCTTGCTAGGGTACTCGTCGCGCATCAGCTGACTCCCGTCGATGTTCAGGTACACACGTGGATCGGTGATGCCGGCATTTTCCCAGCTGACGATTTGGCGCACCGCGCGTTGCATTACCCATTCGCCGATTTCGATGATCAGGCCGCTCTCTTTCGCCAGCGGTAGAAACTTATCCGGTCCCAGCAGGCCGCGTGTAGGGTGTTGCCAGCGAATCAATGCCTCCACAGCCTCGACGATGCCTTTGGTCAGGCTCACTTTGGGTTGGTAATAAAGGACCAGTTCATCGCCATCAAGAGCGTGGCGCAGCTCGCTTTCAAGTTGTAAACGCTCTTCTGCGAAGACCGCTGAGTCTTCGTTACTGTGTTGCCAGGTATTGCCGCCGGCGGCTTTGGCCACGTACATGGCGGCATCCGCGCGGCGCAGCAAGGTACTGGCGTCCGCGCCGTCCTGTGGGTACATCGCGATACCTATCGAGGCGCCGACGACGACGGATTGATCCTCGAAACCGCGTAACCGAAACGAGGGTTTAATGGCGTCGATCAGCTTCATCGCGACGACCGAAGCGGTCTGTGGATCGGTGAGCCCCTCGAGCAGAATCACGAATTCGTCGCCACCTTGTCGAGCCAGTGTGTCTTCATGTCGTAATCCGTCGCCAATACGTTCGGCGGCTTGACAAATGAGTTGGTCACCGGCCTCGTGCCCGAGGCTGTCGTTGATCTGCTTGAAACGGTCGAGATCGACGAAGAGAAGCCCGAGCATCGAGTCTTCACGGCCGGCACGTGCCATGGCATGTTCCAATCTGTCCCTTAGCAGACGCCGGTTGGGCAGGCCTGTAAGGGAGTCAAAGTGGGCCAGATAGAACAGGCGATCCTCTTTCTCCTTCAGATCCGAGATGTCGTTGAATACGCCGACGTAGCTGGTTGCACGCCCGTCGATATCGCGTATTGCCGAGATCGATAGCCATTGTGGATAGATTGAACCGTTTTTTCGTCGGTTGAGAATCTCTCCTTGCCAGGTGCCCCGTTCAAGCAAATCCTGCCACATTGCGGCATAGAATTCGGACGCATGACGACCCGATGAGAGTAACGAGGGTTTTCGACCGATGACTTCCGATTCTTCATAGCCTGTCAATCGGGTGAATGCCGGGTTGACCGCAACGATTTTTCCTTGGGTGTCGGTGATCAATACGCCTTCGACGGCGGCTTTGACCGCCGCATCGGTTTGGCGCAATTGTTGTTCGCGCGTAAGGCGTTCGCGAATATCGGCGAATACCGTAACCACGGCGACGGTCTCGCCGGCCTCTATGATCGGTGAGGCGGTTACTTCCACGTTGATGTGTGTCCCATCCTTACTGCGGAATACTTCCTGGTCACCTTGAAACACTTTTCCCTGCTCGGTTACGCATCGGATCGGACATTCATCGGCGGACACGGTCGATCCGCTGGAGTAGGCATGGAACATATCGTGTGCATCCCGGCCTATAAATTCCTCCTGCGAGTAGCCGAGCAACGCACTGGCGGCAGGATTGGTATAGGAAATGTTGCCGTTACGGTCGAGTACGTAGATACCCTTTCCGACGTGTTCGCTAAGCGTATTTAGGCGTTGACGAGTCAGTTGTAGCCGCACTCCCAGTAGCGTCACGCCGACCAGCAGTAGAATTGCGAGTCCGAAGGCCGATAATACGGCGAGACCGCGTTCCAAGTATTGTTCGTCGCGACTGTAGGCAAGGATGTAACCGGAAACACGCCCACGGTCGTTATGAATCGGTAGACCGTTCACGAAGAAACAATCGGTAAGGCTGTTGCAAACGTGGCGCGCGAAGGCCTCTCCTTCATCCATTGCCGCGGTAACCTTACGATCACTGCCGATGCGGTTTTCGAGTGTGGCCGCATGGTTGGGTAACTTGACGATCGGTTCTTCGAAAAGCGGGTTCTCGAAGTTCTCTGTTACGTATTCTGGATGCAAGGCCGATGCAAGATACAGTGAATCGAATAGCGGCTTGGCATCTCGTAGGTCGTCACCGGTCGAGCGCATGAGATCGTCACGTTCCAGCAGAAAGCGGACTGTTGCGGTGTTACCGACCTCGCGTTCGACAAGACGTTGAATTGCGGTAAATGACAGGCTGACTTCTACACCGCCGAGTAGGTTCTGGCCGTCCAGAATCGGGAAGCAAAACCGAAACCCGGACATCAGCCGACCGTTCTCGAATCCTGACGTCGGTTTGCGCGTCGCCATCGCCCGCATCATCAATGGCCGGATATGGCTTAAATCGTCATCGCTGCGTTCGGGTGCATGCATGCGCAATATGGATCTGCCGTTCGGTGCAAAGAACTGCAGTTGTCGGACATGTTTGGTGCGCAGCGAGTCGTAGAGCGGAAATATGTGTCGGTAGAGCAACCCACGGGCTATGTCGTGACCCTCCTGAATCTGGTGCAGGAGATCGATGACCTCCGGATCACCGACAACCCAGTCGGAAACGACGTCGGCGAACTCCTTGTAACCCATCGACACACCGGCATAAGCTGCTTCGATCTGGGCGAAGTTCACTTCGAGTCGTTGTTCGGTCTCGCGGGTATGAAAGGCGAAAAAAAGCAACGTGACCGGCAATGTCGCGCCCAGCAAAATCAGCAGTGTCCGGCGCAACAGACGGTTCACGGCTATTTTTCCTCGGGCACGCCGCCATCGAGTCGTCGCAGATCTTTGCGCAGTGCTTCGTAGTCTTGGTCATTTGCACTGAAAGCGCCGTTGCGCATGGGGTCTCCCCATCGGGCACGTTCAGCCCGGCTTGCCGTCAGGAGTGCGTTTCGAATCGCTATGCGCTGATCCGCTGTCATCGTCCGTTTGTTTGCTACCAGCGCAAATCCGGGGTAAGGCCCCACTTGGTCGATGACTTGGATCCCAAGACGCGCGTGTTTATGTGCGATAGCAAGTTTGGCGCCGGCAACGTCGTAAACGCCCCTGACGACGCCCATGATGGCTTTATCGTGCCCGCCCGCGTACTCGTATCGGTTGTTTTGGCCGTCGATGGCCCGCCCTGCTCGGGCCAGCATTACCGAGACGGCGAAGTAGCCACAGGTCGATTTGGGCTGCGTTAAACCGATGTGTTTGTTGATCACATCCGTAGCCCGGTATGGGCCCTCGTTACCAAAGGCTACCAACGCGCAGTTGTAGTTCGGACTACCGTCGTTTTCTCGGAAATGTACCAGGGGCTCGAAGGCTGAATCTTGTTGTCTTAAGGTGACGTAGGGTAATGGGCCCAGAAATGTCAGATCAATCTCGTCGCGTTTTTGAGCATCGATAACGGCGTCGTAGTCAGGAATGTATGTCCAATGGAACTGAATTTTGGTCTGTTTCGTCAGGTAGTCCAGCATCGGTAAGAATTGGCTTCGCAAGGCACGCTCCCCGAGCATGGGCAGTGGCGTAAACTTTATTGTTCCGCCGGGTTCAAGGGCCCTGGCCGGGATAGACGTAAAGAAAGCCGCCAGCATTATTATTTTGAGTGATATTGCCACTCTCACTTGGCCGACCTCCTGCTTGCGGTTCCGATGGCACGGTGTGGCAACGAATGCAATCCTGCTCTTCAATACGCCCTAGCGGCTTTTGCCCATCGATCTTGAACATGGTGAGTACCAGTCAGGCGCTGGGAGATGGGACCGGAGTCGTTGCAGCGCCCATCATCTGTTCGAAGGCCGGTGCTCGGTACCGTGCGGCATGTCCGAATGTTTTATCGTAGGACAAGAGTCTGAATTTCTCCCCATCGATGCGATAGCGGTCACAGAGCGGTGGCGTCGGGGATTGGGTGGGAAACGGCGAATTTGAGGTAGTCCTGTATGAGAAATGGTCGCGTTCATCGGGCCTGCGATATGCTTGGCTTTTGAATCTGGCGGCCGTTTCGTACGCAGAAGACCTTGGCGACCCTTTTGGGCTACAACGCGACCGGATGGGCGGGGATGCCCGAGGATCGTGAGCGTTGGGGCTTTGCGGGACGAGGCAAGATTGCCGACATCGGCTAGCCTTAGTTCACACTGCCGAGCAAGGCTCGGCGGTGTCGATATCGGGTCGATGTGCCGTTGGTCGTTGTCTTTTCGTCGTGGACGCCTCATCGATGCCCCCTCAGCACTAAAAAAGGAGCAAATCCATGTCTCGTGATGTCGTTGTTCTCAGTGCCGTTCGGTCCGCAATTGGTTCGTTCGGCGGTGCCCTTAGTCAGATCGAACCGCCGGAACTGGCCGCTCAGGTGATGCAGGAGGCGGTCAGACGGTCCGACGTTGATCCCGCATTAATTAACTATGTCACCGTCGGCAATTGTATCCCGACCGATTCGCGCTTCGCTTATGTCGCGCGCGTGGCGGCTATTCAGGCGGGGCTCCCGATGGAATCCGTTGCGATGGCCGTTAATCGCCTTTGCAGTTCCGGTCTGCAGGCGGTTGTGAGCAGTGCGCAGGGCGTTATGTTGGGCGATTATGACTATGCCGTTGGTGGTGGTGTCGAGGTGATGTCACGCGGCGCCTATTTGTCACCGACGATGCGCTCCGGTGCGCGTATGGGGGATGCGACGATGATCGATGGGATGGTCGCAACCTTGACCGATCCTTTCGGTGCCGGCCATATGGGGATCACGGCCGAGAATCTGGCCGAGAAGTGGGATATCAGCCGCGAGGAGCAGGATGCCTTGGCGGCGGAGTCTCACCGCAGAGCAGCTGCGGCGATCGCCGAAGGGCGCTTCGATGCACAGATCACACCGGTCGTCATTAAGCACCGCAAGGGTGACGTCACGGTCGACAAAGATGAACACGTCAAGCCGGGTACCACGGTAGAGAAGCTCGCGACCATGCGGCCGGCGTTCAAGAAAGACGGCACGGTAACGGCAGGCAATGCGTCGGGTATCAATGATGGAGCGGCATTCTTGGTGCTGGCTGCGGCTGACGTGGCTTCTGCTGCAGGCCTCAAACCGATGGCCGGGTTGGTCTCCTACGCGGTTGCCGGCGTGCCGAATGAAATTATGGGTGAAGGGCCGATACCGGCTTCCAAGCAGGCTCTGGCAAAGGCGGGCCTGACACTTGATGATATGGATGTCATTGAGTCGAACGAGGCCTTTGCAGCGCAGGCTCTGGCGGTTGCGAAGGGGCTCGGGCTCGATATGGAAAAGACCAACCCGAATGGTGGCGCGATCGCGCTCGGTCATCCTGTGGGCTGCTCTGGCGCCTTTATCGCGACCAAGGCGATTCATGAGTTGCATCGGATCGGTGGAACCCATGCGTTGGTCACCATGTGTATCGGTGGTGGTCAGGGTATTGCGGCGATCTTCAAACGTTTGTGATGCGGCGTCGCCGGCCCGGGATAGGGGCCGGCGAGTCGATTTGTTCACCGATGATCTCGATCGCCGACTACGTGCAATACGACGGCTTGGGCTTGGCGGCTCTGGTTCGTCAAAAAGCGGTGACGCCGATCGAGTTGGTCGAAGCGGCCATCGCACAGATCGAAACCCATAATCCAGCGCTCAACGCCGTTGTTCACAAGATGTATGACGTCGCGCGTGCTCGGGCCAAGACCGAACTCGGCCATGGTGCGTTCGCCGGCGTGCCGATGTTGCTCAAGGATCTTCTGGCCGCTTATGCCGGGCAACCGCTGCAGAATGGGAGCCGTTTTTTCCATGGCAACATACCGGAAGAGGATGCCGAGATCGTTCGCCGATACAAGCGGGCGGGGTTGATCGTCGTCGGCAAAACCAATACGCCTGAATTCGGTATTACCGGTGTGACCGAGCCTGTATGTTTCGGACCGACGAATAATCCATGGAATCTGAGTCGCACCGCCGGGGGATCGAGCGGTGGGTCGGCCGCGGCCGTCGCTGCCGGTATCGTACCTGTCGCCCATGGCGGAGATGGTGGTGGCTCGATCCGTATCCCTGCGGCATGTTGTGGGCTTTTCGGTTTTAAACCTACCCGGGGCCGGACGCCTAGTAGCACTCCGTTTGTGATTTGGCAGGATTTTGTTGTCGAGCATGTGCTCTGTCGAACAGTGCGCGATAGTGCCGCATTGCTCGATGCCACGTTGGGCCCTGCGCTCGGTGCGATGAATACGCCTCCACCGCCAAGTCGTCCGTTTCTCGAAGAAATTGGTGCACCCGCGGGCCGGCTGCGTGTCGCCGTTACCGACGGTTCCTTGCTCGGTAAGCATATCGCCCCGGATTGCAGACGTGCTGTCGCCGATACGGCAACGCTTTTGGAAGAGCTTGGTCACGACGTAATACCGGCCGAGCTCGACCACCTGGATTGGCCGGCTTTCGCCGAGGCTTACGTCACCATGATCGCATCGGAGATCCGAGCCGATATCGATGCAGCGCAACGGCGTCATGGGCGAAAGGCCGCTTTCGGTGAGTTCGAATTTGTCACCCGTGCTTTAAGCCTGATCGGTGGCACCAATTCAGGCAACGACTTTGTGTCGGCCGTGCGCACCATGCAATCTGTCGGCCGGGAGATTGGGCGTTATTTTGCCGACAACCGGGTCGATGTGCTGTTGACGTCCACCCTGGCCAGTCCGCCGGTCGAGACGGGGACGATATTGCCGACCGGCTTGGACGCCATCGCTTTGAAAATGCTCAGCCGGTTTGGCTTGAGCAGCGTGATGCGCCTGGCCGGTATTCCGAAGAAAGTCGCCGCCGATTCGTTTGAGTTCACGCCCAATACGACGCCTTTCAACCTGACCGGGCAGCCGGCCATGTCGGTTCCGTTAGCCTGGTGCGATGACGGGCTACCGATCGGTCTCCAGTTCGTTGGTCGTTACGCCGACGAAGCAACCCTCTTCAGGCTTGCGGCCCAACTGGAGGAAGCACGGCCCTGGTCGGGTCGGCGGCCGGCGTTACCGGGTGCCTGAGAACAGACGGAAAGACTGCAGTGCCATTCACAGTGAATAGGCGCTTGCCCGAGTGAATGCTCGAGTATCGTCAATGAATGCTTGACCCCGGTTATCTCAACGGCACGGCCTATGGGGCGGGTCGCTCTACGCTATTGCGTTTGATGGACGGCACACCGATCCAACCACGGTGCCTGGCCTCTCGATGCGCATGTCGCAAGGGCCTGAGCAGCAAGGGGGGTTGTGCCGCTACCCGCACTGCCTCGTCGGCCGACGGCATTTCGGGTGTTATTGCCGAGGGATAATACGCCTTTGCCTCCCATGCCGAGACCGGAGCCGATCCGACGATAAGAACAGTTGCAGCAATACCGATGATCATTTTGTTCATCCATTCACCTCATTGTCTCGACTGCCGCCACACTGCCAGTCGTTCGCTCCAAATTGCAGTCGTCATGTAGCCGTTTTGCGTATTACGGCATCGGATCTTACGAAGTAACCCGCTGATGGAATCCCGGTAGCTGTTGCGGTTAATCACGCAGTAGCGCTAAAGCGAAGCGCCGGCTCGATTAGGGATAGTGTCCAGCGATCGTTGAGCGTTCGGAGAATGAAAACCTCAATCAGTGTAGGGATTTCCGCGTTTGGCTGGCTGGCGACATCGACCCGCCGGTTAACCTTTTCACCGGGGACGTGAACGACCTGGATTTTGGCTCGTCCCGGTTCAGCGATGTGGTCGGCGATTCGCGTCTCACTTTGACACCTGCCCGGTATTTACTCGCGTGTTGCCGATATCTTCGTTACTTTCGGTGTGCCTGCTGACGACGGACGTTTCCGGAACGAATGCAACGTCGGCGCCCTAACGCTGCTTGGCAGGCGTCGCTGGCCCATGCGGCCGGTGTGTGTTCACGTGGGCGAGAGGATGGGCCTGTCAAAGGCTGAATCGGTGTACCAGATTTCCCAGCTTGTTGCTCAGGTCGGCCATCGCCTCGCACGATTGAGCATTTCGCTGCATTCGCTCACGCGCTTCCTCGGCCTGTTGTGCGATACCCACGACACTGGTGTTGATCATTTCGGCCACGCTGCGCTGCTCGTCGGCGGCCTTTGCTATCAAGTTATTCAATTCATTACTGCGGGTTACCGAATCGGCGATCGCTGCCAGTGCTTCACCCGCGTGGGTCGCCTGTTCCACCGTTGCCTTGGAACTGGAACGGCTCGAGCCGATGACATCGACTGCTTCGCGCGCACCTTTCTGGAGCCTTGAGATCATTGCCTTGATTTCTTCGGTGGATGCCTGGGTACGGCTGGCCAGGGTTCTGACCTCGTCCGCGACGACCGCGAATCCCCGTCCCTGCTCACCCGCTCTGGCCGCCTCGATCGCCGCATTGAGCGCCAACAGATTGGTTTGCTCCGCAATCGTATTGATCACGTCGAGCACGGTGCCAACACGCTCGCTCTCGTTGCGTAAGGTGTCGATTACCACGCCGGCGCGCTCGATCTCGGCTGCAAGATCGTTGATTGCCTGGATGGTCCCCTGGACTGTCGTCCGGCCATCCGCTGCGTTTTCATTGGCCAAGGTCGTCGCTTTGGCGGCTTCCATCGCGCTATTCGACACTTCTTGAACATTTGCCGTCATCTCGTTAACAGCCGTGGCTACCTGGTCTGTTTCTTCGGATTGTCTGGTGATGCCTTCCTTGTTCTCCTCGGTGGCCAATTGAAGTTCGCCACCGGCTGTACCGAGCTGCTCGGCAGAGGCGGTAATATCCGCGAGTAAACTATGCAGTTGCTCGGTCATGCCACCCAAGGCACCAATCAAACGGCCGGTTTCATCATTGTTGCGATGTGTTGGAATCTGGCACCCCAGATCACCGGCAGCAACGGAAGTCATGACCTTAATAACCTGATTGATGGGTCGAAATGCCCGTCGGACGTACCAAAAAAGCCCGACTGCCGCACCCACAAGTACGAGCACCAGGACGGCGGCCGATGTGTATTTGGCAACGGCCTGAATCTGATAGGTTTCAGTCTGATCTTCCGCCGTCACCAGATGTCCTATATGGCGTTGGTCGAAGGTGTGCATTGGGATGGCCGAAACCGCCAGATAGACGCTACCTTCGCGGACCACATCGAGCACGCCTGCGTCGGTCGTCGTTACCGAAGGGGGTGAAACATCGAGCTTATTGTCGGCGGCACGATAATCCGCTTGCGCGTTATCTGAGAATACGAAGACATCTGCGCCACTGCTGGCTTGAAAGTCGTCAATGATGCGTTGTATGTCTCGGCTATAAACCGCAACACCCTTGATCTTTCCGCGAGCATAGAGCGGAAAGGCCAGCACCACCTGGTGTGCATTGTCATCGTCACGGCTCAGTCCGGATGTCGTCTTTCCCTTCGCCGCCTCGATGACGAGTTGTTTTTGTGTTTCTCCACTGAATTTTTTTGGCACGGATGCCAAGTATTTCCCATGTAAATCGAACAGCTGTACGCGATCGAGCGTGCCGTCATTGGCGAACAGATTATGCGTAGTATTCAGTTGCTCTTGCAGAACGGCCACGTCATTGCGCCGCAATGCCTTGATCGTGACCGAATCACGAGTCAGGGCTCTGGTAGCGGATGCCATCTCGGACACATGTCTCGCGACGAGTTGATCGAGCAGCACCTGCTTGGCATCAATGGTAGCGCCAACATAGCGTTCGTCTGCCGCTTGTTGCGCCCAGTAAGAGGCCATGCCCAATGTCGCGGCGACTACGAGGGTTACGGCAAGTGAGAATACCGTTATTCGTGTTCGTATAAGCACAAGTACTCATCCAGTCAGTGTAGATGTCTTGCACATCCACCTGGAAAGCTCCCGGTTTGTCCAAGCCAATCGCACGAATCGAACGTCGGCGAGCCCTTCACTCCACCGGATATCCGGCGTTTTTCCATGCAGGAAAACCCGCACGGAAGTAATAGACTTTGTTGTATCCCCAGGCGATTGCCTTCTCGCTTGCCTTAGCGCTGCGTGGGCAACGGACACCACTGCAATAAAATACGAGGGCCTCGTTTTTATCGACTTCGTTCTGCAGGGCCTCTTGATTGAAAGCCTTCTTGAAATCCAACCAAATGGCACCCGGAACGCGACCGTTGTTCCACATGTTCTCCTTGCGAAGGTCGACGAAAGCAGCCTCGTTATCAAACAGCGTCTTGGCGTCAGCTGCATCGACAGTGGTGCAACCGGGAACACTTTCCGGGGTTGCGTCTACTAATTCGGAGGCACCAAGCGGTAGCGCCAGCAGCAATACCGCCAATCCAACAAAGCAACGTAGTTGATGCATGATGTAATACCTATTTGCTAGACCATCGGAAGATGAAACTGTCCGCCAGGAGAGGAAACTCTTATAGATACGGCACACAGCACTGGCGGTTCAAACGACGTATCGGCGGTCGGTGATGCATCTTGAGGTGGGAGACAGGCGACCCAGACCGGATCCTAACCCAGGTTATTTTTCTGCCTGGATCACCAAAATCCGTTCCCATATCGCGGCTGAATTGCGTTGCATCAGCATCAGGCTTGGGTCAGTACTCGTTCGGTATGAAGTGTGCCGACATGAAGCACATATGACCTTTAGGAAAGATGTTCGATCAGGGGAGCGTTGCGGAGTCAGCCGCGACCTATCCGAGTTCGGCCGTCAGGCTGTAGACGGTGCGATGGCCGCCGACGGCTTTTGTTTGGCCATGTCGTACAACCCGGGTTATCCGTCGGCGCTCAAAGGTCTCAAGCAATCGACGCGACAGCGATTCGTCGTGCTCGAGTTTGATTACCGAGAAGCCGAGCTTGAACGCCAGATTATCTGTCGTGAATCGGGTGTCGATGACGAGATGGAGGAAAGACTGGTGAAGTTCGCCCATATGACCCGAAATCTCAAAGGTCAGGGGCTCGATGAGGGGCGTCGACCCGTCTGCTGGTCCATGCGGCCAAACTCATCGCAAGCGGCGTCCATCCTGTCGTGGCCTGCCGGGCTCGGGTTGCTCAGGCTTTGGCCGACGATTGCGATATGCTCGGTGCGGTCAATGAGTTGTCGTCGTTGTTTTGACTGCGACGACATGTCTTGGAGTGTGAGCAAACCCGCAACGATCCATCAGTGAGGCGATCTAACATTAAACTGATACGCTGAAAAGCCGATACTCAGACGTGGGCCTTAATCAAGGGTGATGCAGAATGAAGTCGCGACAGAATGCAGGATTCACGCTAATCGAAATCATGGTTGCGATAGCTGTTTTGGCGATCATATCCGCGATTGCCGTTCCCATTTACTCGGAATATCTCGAGGAAGCGCGTTACGGTGCGGCACTTAAAGATATGCGTCAGATGCAATTGATTCTCGATGACGTGGCTTCTGAGAATGGCTTGGACGCGATGGACGGTGATGAGACCGGTTTTCTGGGTGTCTATACGACGACTGCCGGCCGGATTGTGATTAACGATCTGGCCGAAACGCCGCCGGGCACCACGGCATGGCTTGATCCCTGGGACAACATCTACCGTTATCGGCGACCGGCTACCGATTCCCAGGACTACACACTGCTCACTCTTGGGCCCGATGGCGTTATCGGGAATACTGATGATGCGAGTCCCAAGTAGTTCTCACCCTGCCTGATCGTTTTCCGTGTAAGCTTCTGCCGCTTTTCAGCCCGTTAAGTAACGACTTCTCCCGTTCGTGAGGATTTCGAGGCCGTCCGAGCCTCGATATCGTCGCGCGTGTTGCCGGTTTTTGCCTGCGCGCAAACGTGTTCTGAAATTTTTGCTGTACTCAATCGATAAATCAGCTATGTTTTAATGGCTTACAGCTTGATCCTAAAAATTCAGGGGAGATTGTGGCCGTAACTGGAGCGCTGTTTTCCGCGTTGCTGATCATCGGGTCGGTAGCGGCTCATGCCGGCAGTGCACGAATGGAGTTAGATGTCGGCGACGGCTTGGTTGCCGAAGCAGAGTATTGGCCGGGTGCCGTAGATAAACCGGCGATTTTGATTGCGCATGGTTTTTTACAGACGCTCGAGTTTCCGACGGTGCGCCGGTTGGCCGAGTCGCTGGCCGACGAAGGTTACAGTGTACTGACGCCATCGCTCACGCTGGGTATCAATCGGCGTCGGCAGAGTCTCGCCTGCGGGGCGATTCATACTCATTCGATGGCGCAAGACGTTGCTGAGCTGCAGGCCTGGACCCGTTGGCTCACCCAGCGTGCCGGCAAACACCCGGTACTGATCGGCCATAGCACGGGGGGGCTTCACCTGGCGGCGATGCTCGAGTCATTGCCCGGCCTGCCGGTCGAGAAACTGGTGATGGTCAGTCTTGTTCACCTGGGTGACGGCGATATTGCGGGCGGCGTCCAGCTGGCACGTCAGCAGGCTCGTGCTGACACCGATACCGACGAGCCCAGGTTGCGGCGTTACGCCATCAGCTACTGTCGTGATTATGTAACGACGCCGGATCGTGTTTTGTCCTACCTCGAATGGGACGCTGATCGGCTCAAGCGGGCGTTACGCGGCATACCGGTACCGACCACGGTCATCGTCGGCGATCGAGACGGGCAGATCGATCCAGATTGGCTGGTTGCATTGAAAAATGAAGGTGTGCAGGTGCGTCGTATCAAGGGGGCGGATCATTTCTTTGATTTCGAGTACGAGTTCGATCTACTCGACGATGTGGTGATGGTGATTGCGGAGGGCGACCATGGCTAGTATGCGGCGTGGTTTGCCGATCGGCTATTACGCCCTCATTATGGTGTTGTTGGTGTTCTTCGCCTTTTTGAGCTACGGCCTCTTCACCTACAAGGAGTTCCAGCGGGTCAGCGCCGACATGGGGGCTTCGAGCCACGCGGCGGCCAGGGACGAGGTCCATACCGTCATGGCTCATTTGCTCAAGGAGGCGGAACGGATTGCCGATCAGTTTGCGGCTTGGGAGGAGGTCGGCCAGCAGTTACAGCTCCCCCGTTACTATGCCTATTGGCGTGCACATCGGATGCTTCACGCCAGTTTTCTTTCCGGAGAAGTCGTCGATGCGGAGGTTTACGACGGGGAGGGTATTGCCCTAGCCAAGTTTGGCGATGCGTCTTTACCGGCACAGGTCGGTATGCCGCCGCCGCCGGTCTATGTGGATTACTCGAAGCCCGAACCGACGCTGCTGATGTTCCGTACCGTCTATCAACACGATGGTGATGACCGTTTGTGGCCGCAAGGCTATGTCGGCCTGCGAATCAAGTTTCTGCAACGGATTCGCGAGGGCTATGCCTATCGTTACGTCGATCCGCGCACCATTCGGTTCGTACATGGAGGCGAGTCGGCCTTGACGTGGTCGGAGATGGAATCGGCCTTACGTTTCGAGTTGCGCGACAATCCCATGAGCGACGCGGTCGCTGGATTATTGTCGGACGCCATTGTCAATCTGGGCGTAATCCTGGCCGTGTTCGCCCTCACATTGTTCCCTCTGTTGGTGTTTATGATCGTGCGCCCGCTGCGTGCGATCAGTGCTCATATCGATCGTCTCAAGAATAGCCCCGGCGGGCTCATGTTGGATGATCTGGCCGGTGTATTACCGATATCCGAAACCGAAAAGATCCGTGAGTCGTTGAACGAATATCAGAGTCAGCTGATCGACGTACATTCCAGCTTGGAAGAGAAGAGCCAAGAACTTTGGGCGATGGTCCATCATGATGCGTTGACCGGCACCCGCAATCGACGGGCGTTCGACGAATACATGAAGAATCTGCCGCAGTTGCTTGGTGAACGGGGCATCGGTGTCTGCTTCGCACTGTTCGACGTCAATCATTTCAAGGCGATTAACGACTCGTACGGACATAGCATAGGTGACCAGGTACTCAAGGTTATTGCCGGACGGATCAATGCGGTATTGCGGCGGGGCGAAGAGCTGTTTCGGATCGGGGGCGACGAGTTCGCCGTGATCCTGTTGGATTGCGACGAAGGTTCCGCCCTACGTATCGCCGAGCGCTGTCACGAAAAAATCGTCAGCTACGATTTCAGCAAACTCGGCATCCGTGAGCCTCTGCGTATCAGTGCCGGGCTGGCGAATGCCAGGATCGACGACCTTGAAGACCTGCAAACCCTGCAGTGGAAGGCCGACGTCGCGATGTATCGCGCGAAACGCCCGGGTAACGCCAATGTCGTGGTGTTCAACGAGTCGCTGGCGCGCGATTCCGAAGGGTTGTTTTCGAGCTGGGTCAATACTGCGGTGTACGACGCGGTGATCTATGGAACCGGTTTGACGATGTACTATCAACCGATAGTGGATCTCGACGACGGCGGTATCTGTCACTACGAGGCACTGGTACGAATCGAACAAGACGGTGAGATCATCCAGCCATCGAACATCTTCCCGGTGATCGAAGCGAGGCGCTTGGAGGTTGAACTGGATCGCGCGGTGCTGCGAAGGGTGCTCAGCGACTTACACGAGGGTCGAATTCAACCGGGAACCGGTGTTTCGATCAATCTGTCCGGGCCGACCGTGGTAAATGACCAAGCCTGTAGTTGGCTGGGTGAGTTTCGTCCCTATCTGAAGGACTATCGGGTGATGATCGAGGTTACGGAAACCGCCTTGATCACCCAGATCGGTTTGGCCAACGAGAATCTGTCTCAGCTGCGACGCCAGGGCTTCGAGATTGCGTTGGACGATTTCGGCAGCGGTTATTCTTCATTGCGTTATCTCGCGACTATGCCGGTGGATGTGGTCAAGTTCGATATCACCCTTGTGCAAGGGCTACGGGATGAAACCCAACGTGTTCTGGTGTCGCATTTGGCAAAAATGATTCTGGAATCAGGCCACCATTTGGTTGCGGAGGGTATAGAAGATTCAGCAACGCTGGAGGCTACGCGATCAGCCGGTTTCGGGCGTGGTCAGGGTTATCTCTTCGGCCGACCTTCCGAACAGGCCAACCGCGTGCGGGTCGCGTTCGACAACATCGCCCAGTTTCCCGGCCGACGGGCCTAGTGCCCCGTGTGGCCGTCCTGTCCGGGCATCGCTGAAAGGTAATGCGTTAGCGGGACAGGACTGGCGATGCTTTCACTGCGTATCCCGTGCGGTTGACCGCCTGGGGTTGCCGTCTTAGCGTTAAACGGTAACCCGGCACACGGCGTGCCGCTATTCCCCGACGATGCTTTGTGCCGCAGATTTACTCGTGAGTCGTTCACCGCGTGGCTGGATCAACGACGTTGAGCGTGAGGTGCTGATCTTGCTTGCCGAGGCGCTTGACACACTAGGTGATCGTTCTGTGATCTACGGTTTCTCCGGTTGGACCCGCAAGCGTTGCGAGGCCTTTCGGGTGAAGGATTTCGATGAGCCCTGGGACGACAACGTAATCGGCCGTGTGTGTCGTATCGAGCCCAAGGATCACACGCGCATGGACGCGCCCATCCGGCATTTGGTGAGCAAATTGAGGCAAGTCGAGGCGCGCACCAGGTTGTTGATCACCTTATCCGACGGCAAACCGGACGCCTACGCAAAATCACAAGCGAGTGCGGATATCTACCGATTGCAAAGGATTGCCTACCTTGGCAACCTCTGCGCAGCCGCACAATACTCGTCCATCGATTCGGGCTGTCAGCGGAAAATCGGATACCTAATAAAGGGGGGTTAATCGATGAAATCAATTTATTGCCTGTTAGCTGGCGTCTTGTTCGGCAGCAGCGTGCTGGCCGTTCCACATTACGGCCCGGCAGGTGGGTCTTATATGATGCCGCCACCGATGAGGGCGCCACAGACGGCGAATCCTGCCGTGACGCTGCGTGCGGGCATCGATAGATTGCTTGCTTTTCTCAGTGCGGAGCCACAGCCGTCCGCGAAAGAACTCGCGGGTTTTCTCAACAGCGAGATCGCTCCCTTCTTCGATTTCGAGTATATGACTCAGTCGGCGGGTGGCCGCTTGTTCGATCGTTTAGGCTCCGACGAACAAGCGGCGATGGTCGAAGATGTCAAACGTTCGTTTTTGGTGAAAATGGCGGAGAAACTCGCCGGTTATGAAAATCAACAGGTGCGTTTTCTGCCGCCGCGTGCAGGCAACAATGGCCGCACCGTTCAGGTCAGCGTTGCAGTCGTCAATCCCGGGCGTTATCCGGCAAGGCTGGATTTTCGGCTTTATCGTGCCGACGGTGGCTGGAAGGTGTATGACGTCGCAGCCAACGGGCAAAGCGCAATCGTTCATTACCGCCGTCAGTTGATGAGGCAAGCACGGCAACGCCAGATGCAACAGATGAGACAGATGACACCGCCCGGATATTCCGGGCCGAGGCCGGTTTATCCGCACGGCACAGTGCGCTGATCTTCATAAGTCGACCGGGCCTAGGCCCGGTTTTTTGGGGCTGTCCGTGCCATGATCGATGAGTAGAAGGATGTTCTCGAGCATGGCCGCAGGGTTGTTGTAGTCGATGGCGATGGACCAGACGGTGTCGTTCACATGGAGTCGTAGGCTCGGGAAACCGGAGACGCCGAGCGTACGAGCTTGCTGCATTTCGGCGTTAAGCGTTTGCTGGGTGTCGTCGGCGTTCAGCAGTTCGGTGAAACGTGTTGTGTCCAGGCCGATATCCTGCGCCAAGGCGGTTAGTGTGGCATCGTCGGAGGGGTTTCGCGACTCGAGATAGTAAGCGTGTTGAATGGCCTCGATCATGCAGGATTCCGCGTCATGGTCGAGCGTACGGGCAGCGATTACCGCGCGGCAGGCCGGCCAAGTGCTGCGCCTTGGCCTGCAGTCGCGCCAGAAATCGAAGTTGAAACGCGTGCCCGGTATGCGGTGTTGGATGGTGCGCCAGGTCGCCTTTAGGTATCGCTGTAGTTCGACGGGCATCGGTTGGTCGCTATCTTCGGCCAGGCCGCCGAGCAGTGTGCTGAAAATCAGCTTGGGGGGCAGAAGTTCGCGCAGTTGGTTCAACGTGGGCCGAAACCCCCAACACCAGCTGCACATCGGGTCGTGGACATAGGTCAGCCGGAGCGATTCTTTGGTCATCCGCGATGTTTCGGGTCTTGAACTTCGCGGGTCACGAGAGTTCCAATGAGAAGTCGGTCTTCATAAACGCAACATAGCAGTAAATGGCGGACCAAAACGAACAGCGGGAAACGGCGCGCGCGGGGCGTGTCATGTTGCTCCTGGCCTGGGTTGCAGGCCTGGGTTTGTTGACTGTGGTGTTTCAGGAGGAACTCGAATCGCGTTTCAATCCGAACAGCCGGCCACAGGTTCAACTGGCTGCGGACGGCCGCAATCAGGTGATTCTCGAACGTAATAGACAAGGTCACTATGTCGCCAACGGCGAGATCAACGGTTATCCGGTTACCTTTCTGCTCGATACCGGCGCAACCGACGTGGCAATTCCGGAGGCGCTTGCCGAGCGACTGCGTCTCGAGCGTCAGGGTGGCGGCATTAGTCAAACCGCCAACGGGCCGGTTGCGGTGTGGCAAACCCGACTGCACGAGGTTCGTTTAGGGGAGATCCGGCTGAGTGACGTGCGTGCGGCGATATTACCGTCGATGGGGGCGGGGACGCCCGTGCTGCTCGGCATGAGCTTTCTCAAACAACTCGAGTTCACCCAACGCGATGGCCAGTTGATTTTGCAGCCGGCGCGCTGAGGTGCGCCAAATTTGGGATCGCCCGCCTGCACGTAATGAAAAAGCGCCGCAGTTGCGGCGCTTTTCGATACCTCAGATGGCGGCCGTGCTCAGGCGATGGTGTCCTTCAGTGCCTTCAACGCGCTGACACGTACAACCGTGGAAGCGGGTTTGGCGGCGATTTTCATCGGTTCACCTGTTGCGGGGTTACGCCCCATGCGGGCTTTGCGTGCGGGTTTTTTAACCCGGCGAATCTTGACGCCGGTATCGGGAATGGTGAATTCACCGGAACCGCGGCGCTTCATATGGCCCTCGATCATTTCGCCAAGTTTGGCGAAGACCAAGGCGACATCCTTTTTCGGAAGCTCGGTTGATTCGGCCAGCGCAGCGATGATTTGGGTTTTGGTTTGTTTGGTGGTGATTGCCTTCACCGCCGATGCGGCACTAGCCGTTGCTTTTGCCTTTGCCGCTTTTTTACTTGCAGCCTTTTTCTTAACAGCCATGTTGGACTCCTGCTCAATGGGTGGAACCGCAGAAAACATAGCATAGAAAACACGGTGCAATACAACGAAATGCCCTGTTTTATGCTTTCAATCGCAAATATTTCTTGCTTCTTGTGTTAACTCTGCACGTCGTCGCGGCAAAACTCGGCGGTATGCGGTTCGATTTACGCCGGGCAGTATCGAACACCGATGTGTGAAAAATGCCTGTGAGTCCGATGTGGCGTGACGGATTAACGATAGGCTTGCTGTGTTTGGCCTATGACTCGGGCGCGCATTCGGCGTTTTTCGATCGACTGTCGCAACTTCGTGCTCGGTGCTGCGTGATAATCGTCCGGGTAAACGGTCGGTCTATCCCGGTGTCTTCCGACGATGAGCTTACGTACGCCCGAAGATGCGCTGTTTTCCGGTGTTCCAATCGTCGAAAAGCGGTTAAGGTCACGGGGGGTTCGGATTATGTCGTCTAAGCTGAACAGACGTATCGCGCACCGTCGTGGCCGGCTCAAGAAGCCCCCCTCCGGGGTCGATAAGCACTAAGGTGCGGAAACGATAGAACGCGTACCGGAAACCGATATCATCTAAATGGATACCGCCAGCAGCATGTCAATGATGCCGTCGAACGAGGAATTGGCGCATTTGCGCAGCCTCGTGCCTCTGCACACGCTGCCGGAAGACGCCCTGGCCGAGTTGCTGGAAGGGGCCGTCATCGAGACGGTTTCTAAGGGAAATCTGCTTTTTGAACAAGGTGATACCGATCACGAGCACGTCTATTTGCTGCAAGGCAATGTGCAGCTGCTGAGTGGAGACGCGGTGGTCGAGACGGTCAATGCCGGTAGTGACACCGCGCGGTTTCCATTGGCTCATCAATTGCCGCGCAAGCTCACGGGACGGGCGAAATCCAAATTGCGCATTGCGCGTCTGGACAGCCGCCGCCTCAGCGAGATTCTCGCACGTACCCGCACCGTCGACTATCAAGTCGACGATCTCGCGGAGGCCTCCGAAGACGATTGGATGAGCATGTTGCTGCAATCTCGTGTGTTGCAGCAGGTGCCGGCGTCGAATATTCAGCGTGTCATGATGAGCGTTGAGCAGGAGGAGGTGCGTAAGGGACAGGATCTCATTCGCCAGGGGGACCCTGGCGATTTCTACTACATGCTGACTCGGGGCCGTGCGGTGGTCCGCCGCGACAGCGGCGACGGCAATGGTCCGACCGAACTCGCGACTCTGGGTCCGGGCGATGCCTTCGGTGAAGAGGCCCTGTTATCGGATAATCCCCGCAACTCGACCGTTACCATGCTTCAGGACGGGCACGTGTTGCGGCTCGGTAAGGATCAGTTTCTCGAACTGATCCACAACCCCTTGTTGGATCGCATCGACATGGCGACTGCGGAGACCAAGGTCGATAAGGGTGCGCTTTGGCTGGATTTGCGCAGCAGCGAACAGTATGACGAGCTTCATCTACCCGGCGCGATCAATTTTCCATTCGAATCGTTACGTTATCAGGCGGCCAGCCTGGCGCCCGATCGCCACTACGTGTTGTACAGCAACACCGGTGGCCGCGCGATGGCCGGCGCCTTTTTGCTCACCGAGCGCGGCTTTGATGTTTCGGTCCTCGACAGTGGCGTTAACCCGGAGCACACCGGCGAGGCGCAGCCGCAAGAGGTTTCTGTCGTACCCGAGCCGGTATCGGACACCGTTGATGCGGCCACCGAAGAGCGCATTCGCGAAGCCGAACGGCGCGCCGAGGAACTCGAAGAACAACTGAAGGCCGTAAAACGTGACCAAGACAACGTAACTGCCGAGCGCCAGCAGCATTTGCAACAAGTGCGCTCCGCGGTCGACCAGGCCCGTCGAAAGGTACTCGAGACCGAACAGCAAAAACGCGAAGCGTTGGAAGACCGGCAAAAAGCTTACGCCGAAATGGAACGCCTCACCGGTAACCTGGAGGAGATCGAAAGCGAGCGAGCGTCGTTGCTCGACCGGATGTCCGAGATCGAAGGTCTGGACAAGCAGCTGCAAAGCCGCCTGGCCAAGGCCGAACGCGAGTTAATCGTTGAGCGGGAGCGTGCCGAATCCGCCAACCAGTCTTTGGAAGAGCTCTCCCAGCAGTTGTCGGACGCTCTCGATCAGCGTGAGCAGGAGCGACAGCAGCACGCATTGGAACGAGGCCGGTTGAAGGAATCGCTGACCGAGCTGCAAATGGAGTTCGAAGAGGCGAAGCTCGATCTCGAAGAGGCACAACAAGCTGTTGCTGCCGTCCAATCGAAAGCCGGCGAGGCGGAAGAAGTCGAAGAATTGCGTCAGCGTTTGACGTCGAGCGAGTCGGCTAATGCAGATCTGCGCGAAGAGGTCGAGACATGGCGCCGCCAGGCCGAAGGCATGCAGTCTGCCGAAACGCGTTTGGTTGAGCTTCAGGAAAAACTGGACGAACAGACCAAGTCCGCCAAAAAGACCGAAAAGGCGCTGCGTGCGGAAGTCGAACAAACCAAGGCCCAATTCGAATCCGATGGACAAGAGCAGAGCAAGGCCTTGGAACAGGTGCGCGTCCAGGCTAGTGAACACCAGCAGCAGGCGCAGGCCGCGACCGAAGCTTTGGAGGCGATTAAACAGGAACTGGATCAGGCGCGTACGGAAATCGCGGAACGGCAAGCCGGCCAGGATGCTGCGACCGCCGAGCTGCAACATCAAATCGACAAGCTGCAACAGGACAAGCGACAACTGCAAGACGAGTTGGCCGCCAGCAATGCGGAGGTCGGTAGTGCGCTTGCCGAGGCTCAACAACGTGTCGTCGATCTCGAGACGCAACTAGAGCGGCAATCGGCGGATGCACGCGAGGCCATCGAGCAAAAACAAGGCGAACTCGACACGGCATTGGCGAATTCGAAGCTGACAGCCGACGAGGCGTCGGCCCTGCACGACGCCAATGCGGCTCTGGATGAAAAGGTACAGGCGCTAACCGGGCAACTTGCGGCAGCAACCGAACAGGCCGAGACCACGCGCGGTGATGCACAGTCGCAAGTAGAGGCATTTCAACAGTCTCTTGCCGATGCCCAGCAACGTGTCACCGAACTCGAGACACAGCTGGCGCGGCAATCGGCGGACGCGCGCGAGGCCATCGAACAAAAACAAGGCGAACTCGATACCGCATTGGCGAACTCGAAGACGGCGGCCGACGAGGTGTCGACCTTGCGGGACACCAATGTGGCTTTGGATGAAAAGGTACAAATGCTAACCGGACAGCTCGCGGCGGCGACCGAGCGTGCTGAGGCCGCGCGCGGTGATGCACAGTCGCAAGTAGAAGCGTTGCAGCAATCCCTGGCCGACGTTCAAGTCCTTGCGGATGAGCGACAGCGGCGTTTTGATGGTCTGCAGGCCGAACATCAGGCCCTACAAAACCGCCTGGCTGCCGATGAGCAAGATGCGAAAGCCGTTCTCGATCAGGCACAAGCGAGTGTCGAAGCGCTTGAAACGCAATTGGACGAGAGCCGGTCACGGCAACAGGCCGCAGATGAGGAACTGGGCAAAGTGCGTAGCGAACTCGAGGTTCTGCGCCCGCAGGCCGAACAGCTCGATACACTGCGCGCGGAAATCGAGCAATTGCGCGACGAGCGTGCACGAAATGCCGAAAACGACGTAACTGCCAAGGACGAACGACTTGCACAATTGCGCGATGAAATTCAGGAACTTGCGCAAAAGCTCGAGGAGCGCGACATGGCGTTGAATGCCGCGCGCGCTGAGCAGGCCGAGTTGATCGAAGCGCTGAATGCCGCAAGTGCCGAACGTGAAACGCTGCAGTTCGCGATCAGCGAGAGAGAAGATGAGCAGGCGCGCTTGGTTGATCTCGAAAATCAGGTCGCTGATGCCATTCATACCCACGAGAGCGAGTTGCTCAATCACGAACAACAGCAACGTGACTTACGTGAGCAGTTGGATGCGGAGACGGCTCGCCGATATGCGCTGCAGGATGAAGTCGAGCGTCTTCAAAAAGAACTGGCCGACGACGGCGGTAGCGATGGTGTCGTTGGTTTGCGTGCCGAGCGTGATGCGCTGACTGCAAAGCTGGCTGAGCGGGACAACGAAGTGAAGCAGCTGCGCACGGTAATGGAAGAATATGTCGACCAGATACGAGGCGCACAGGGCGGTGGCGATCATGACGAAGTTTCAGCACTGCGCACCGAGCTCGAGATGGTGCGCGAGCAGGCGATTCGCGACGTGGCCCATATGCGGGAGCAGCTGGCTGCGGTGGAAACGCAGAAACGACGCTTACAGCAGGCCGATGGGCGCGAGGCGATTTCGCTTGAATCGATGCGCCAGCGTATCGAAGAATTGGAAACGACACTCGGCGAACGGCAGCGCGATTTGACGCAAGCCGAGGAATCGCATCAGACGTTGGAAGATTCGCTGGAGGACAAGAACCGCGAGTTTGAACAGCTTCAATCCGAACTCGACGAGATGTTGGGTCGTCTGCGCGAGGCCGAATCCGCGCGCGATCAACTGCAAGAGGCTTTGGGCCATTTACAGGAAAACGCCGACGAGGCCAAGGTGACCGATTTGCGTGATGAGCGCTTGGCGCTCAGCAGCCGGCCGCTGGGTATGGATAGTGTCGTGCCGCCTCATCGGCGTGGATTGGCTGCGCTGATTGGTGCTGCGCTTGTTCTGGGTGCCTTAGAAGCCTTGAGCTTTCTTACGGGCAACGGCGAGCTGTTTACCGCGTTGTTGAAGATTTCTGGCCAATGAGCGTTGTCGGTGGACGTCGGCACGACCTATGCCGCTTGCATGAGATTGACGATCCGGGCACGCGTGGCTTCGAAATTGATCTCGATGATACTCGTTCGATTCGACTGTTCGTGGTGCGTCGTGGCGAATTGCTGGCAGCCTATCGTAATAATTGTCCGCATACCGGTGCGCCTCTGGAATGGCTGCCCGATCAGTTTCTGGATCTCGGCAACAGCTTCATTCAATGCGCGATTCATGGCGCGTTGTTTCGTCCCGAGGACGGTTACTGCGTTCGTGGGCCCTGTATCGGTCAATCGCTTCGGCGCTTAACTCTCGACGTGCGGGATGGGCACGTGGGCGTATTGTTGGCGGATGAGGAATTCAACGAGCGACCGGCCGCATCGTGAGCGGCCGGAAGACCGTTTCAATCGAGGTGGAATGCCCAGACGGGTGGAGGCGGCATCCGAAGCGCCTGAGCCTCTTTTTGCAGTCGTTCCAACGCGACGGCTTCATCGACCGTCATCAGGCGTAGCTCGGTCGGCATGTTGTGTGACACGGTAACGCGTTCGGCCGGTTCATCGGCGATAATCTCGCCGGTCGTCATGTCGTAATGCGTAATCATCGTCTGCCTCCCGGATCGAAGGTCGCGTAGGGTGCGGTGAGCACGTTTACGATTCGTTTCGATTCCTTGTTTTGTGTATCGGCTGCCTGGCGGACGGCTTGAGGGATAAGAAGTCCTATCCGTATAGCGTCGGCTAAACAAATGCAATTCACCCTCCGTTTGCTCATAAGACCGGGCCTGGGCGCCGGTTCTTTCAGCCGAGCCGGTTAGTGAGAATCCTTGTCAGGGAGCGGGGTTGGGGCACCGGCGGTGGATGGTCTCGATGCGTTCGAGCAATTCGTCGTCCAGGACGAGGTCCACGCTGCCCAAATTGGTGTGGAGTTGTGCCTCTGTGGTCGCGCCGATGATACTGCTGATCAGAAATGGTCGGCTGTTCACATAGGCCAGCGCGAGCTGTGCCGGGTCCAGTCCATATTCGCGTGCAAGGCTGACATAGTCGTGTGTGGCCCGTTGCGCCTCGGTACCGGAGTAACGTTCATAGTGCGGATAAAGCGTGAGGCGGGCATTCGGTGGTTGGGCCCCGTCCAGATACTTGCCCGACAGTACGCCGAAGGCCAGCGGCGAATAGGCCAGCAGGCCGACCTTTTCGCGTTGCCCGATCTCCGACAGACCGATTTCATAGGTCCGGTTGAGCAGGCTATAGGGGTTTTGGATCGAGACCATTCTTGGCAGGTCGTGCGCGTCGGCCAATGCCAGGTAACGCATTAGGCCCCAAGGGGTTTCGTTGGATACCCCGATCTGTCGGACTTTGCCGGCGTTTACGAGATCTGCGAGTACCTCGAGGGTCTCCAACAACGGCACTTCGTCCTCATCAGGTGGGACATGCGTGTAGCCGAGCTGGCCGAAGTAATTGGTTTGGCGTTCGGGCCAGTGTAGCTGGTAGAGATCGACGAAATCGGTTTGCAGACGGCGCAGGCTGGCGTCAATTGCGGCTTCGATATTCTGCCGGTCCAATCGATTGTCGCCGCCGCGGATGTAAGGTAGCCAGTCGCGACCCGGTCCGGCAACTTTGGTCGCCAGGATGACACGGTCTCGGCAACCGCGCTTCCTTAGCCAGCGCCCGATGATTTCTTCGCTGCGTCCCTGTGTTTCCTCGCGTGGCGGTACCGAATACATCTCGGCGGTATCGAAAAAGTTAATGCCGGCCGCCAATGCCGTGTCCATTAGGGTGAACGCTTCTTGTTCAGAGTTTTGTTCGCCGAAGGTCATGGTGCCCAGGCACTGCACGCTAACCTCGATACCCGTATTCGAGAGGGGGCGGTATTCCATCGGTTACACTCCGGGCTTTACGTCAGTTGTGCTGTTTATGGAATTTTCAGGAGAACTTTTCCCCACCATATGGTTGTGGTTTTTTGCGCTGTTCTACGGCTTGGTGCTTTGGCGGGCGCTGCGTTGGGCAAATTGGCGTCGCCTTGCCGATCAGGAACAGCTCAATGTGTTCCTCGGCACCATTGTCTGTCTATTGCTTTTGTGGAGTATGCGTACCGAGGTGCAGCCGGGTTTCACCTGGCATCTGTCCGCAATGGTGACCGTGACACTGATGTTCGGTTGGTCGTTGGCGATAGTCGGGGGCAGTCTGGCCCTAATTGGCACCACCTTGGTGGGCTTGAACGATTGGCCCGGTTTCTTGCCTTCGGCGCTGGTTTTCATTGTGTTGCCGGCAACCTTGGCCATGGTGATCCTCGGGTTGGTTCGTGCCTATCTGCCTAAGCACTATTTTGTTTACGTATTCATCAACGCTTTTTTTGCCGGTGGGGCGATTGCGATTTTGGTGGCCTTTGTCGCGACGGGTTTGCTCTTGTTGGCAGGGGCATTTAGCCTAAATAAACTCAGCGACAGTTACCTGCTGTTCCTGCCCCTGATGTTCTTCCCGGAGGCGGTGCTGAACGGTTGGTTGATGTCGATCATGGTCGGTTTCAAACCGCACTGGGTGGGTTCGTTCAGCGATGATGAATATCTTCACGGTAAATGAGTCTGAGCGCGGTTCAGTGCTGACGGGCATCTTTAAACATTCGTGAATATGCATCTTGAACGACAGCATTCGCCTCTCTGTGCTGAAGATCTTCGTATGACGTGCGATCCTCGCCTTGATCCGGCGAATGATGTCGCCCAATCCGTGTGTCCAGAATGATTCGAGGTGCCCTAATGTTGTGTTCCTGCGATGATCCGAGGATAGTGAATTGAGCTGGTGGGGCAAGCTGGTTGGCGGTGCCTTCGGCTTCATGCTAGGCGGTCCCCTGGGGGCCTTGCTCGGCGTTGCCTTAGGACACAATTTCGATAAGGGACTCAAGCAGCTGCCGGAAGATGGCCGTTTCGAGGCCGGCGACCGCGAACGCGTGCAGACCGCCTTTTTTACCGCGACCTTTGTGGTTATGGGGCGGGTGGCGAAGGCCGATGGCCATGTCAGCCGGGATGAGATCCGGATGGCCGAGGCGGTCATGCGGGAGATGTCGCTGGATGCAGCAATGCGTCGGACTGCGATTGAGCTGTTCAACCAAGGTAAGGCGCCGGCGTTCGATCTCGATGCCGTGCTCGACCAGTTTCGGCGCGAATGTCATGGCCGTCGAACGCTGATCGGGATGTTCGTCGAGATCCAACTTCAGGCCGCGTATGCCGATGGTCGTTTGGACGATGCCGAAGATGCCTTGTTGCGCCGGATCTGCAGCCGCCTCGGGGTTTCCGAGTTCGATTACCATCGTTTGGAACGCATGGTCCGGGCTGAGCGCGTTGGGCGTGGGGATCAGAGCGGCCGGGGAGGGGTATCGACGGGGCGCCCGAGTCTCGAGCAGGCCTACGCGGTATTGGGCGTGGCATCTGATGCCAGCGATGCCGAGGTCAAACGGGCCTATCGCCGCCTGCTCAGTCAGCATCACCCGGATAAATTGGTATCCAAGGGTCTGCCGGAGGAGATGATGAAGGTTGCAACCCAAAAAACGCACGAGATTCGCCAGGCCTATGAACGTATTCGCGAAGCTCGCGGAAACTGACTGCCTGACTTGGGAATGTCACTCTTTCGCCGTTTTGATCTACGGCATAAGCCTGTCGGTATTACCGTGCGTCGGTCGCCGGAGCAGGTAAACTCCCCTGTCACCGCTTAGGGAGAAATCGATACCATGACCGACACCGTCGATCCATTGATCCTCAACATGCTCTACGCCTGCATGGGCGGGTTTCTGACGCTGCTGTTCATGTGGCTCGGTTGCAAGGTGTTCAGCCATATCGTCAATTTCAGCATTCCGGAGCAATTGGCGCAGGGCAACATGGCGGTCGGCATGATGATCATGGGTATCTTCATTGGCATCGGCACCGCTATGGGCTTGGTGATTGGTCTCGGGTTGAACTGAGCCATGCGTTCGCGAGCCTGGCTTTGGTTGCTGGCTGCATTGGTGCCGGCAGTTGCGCTTGCCGGTGTTCGGCATCACGTCAAGCATGATCGCTGGACCGATGACTACGATCATTTGTTTCGCAAATACACCAAGCACTATTTCGGTGCCCATTTCGACTGGCATTGGTTCAAGGCGCAAGGAATCGCCGAGTCCGGTCTGGACCCCAATGCCGTGAGTCACGCCGGTGCGCTCGGCATTATGCAGATCCTGCCGTCGACCTACCGCGACATCAAACGAAGGAATCCATTTCTGGCGAACATAGAAGATCCGCGCTGGAACATCGCAGCCGGGATTTTCTATAACCGGCAGCTTTATCGTAAATGGAAAAAACGCCGCGGTATTCAAACCGCCGAGCGCCTGAAGTTCGCGTTCGGCAGCTACAACGCCGGCTATGGCAATGTGCTCAAGGCTTATCGCCGGGCGTTGAACGAACATGGAGAGGTTCGCCGCTGGGAACCGGTTTCGGCCTTTGCGCCCGGAGAAACGCGCCACTATGTCAGGCGCATCGAACGGCTCATGCAGATAGCCCAGTAAATCCCCTCGTCCCGCGTCGCCCGGTTAGCGTGGCGGTTGCCAATACGGCACGCCATAGCCGGGAAAGGCGCCCGGATATGTTGGGCCGTAGGCCGGAGGCATCGGTGGGTAAGGTCGATATGGTGCCGGGATCTGTGGTCTGGCTGCGCGATTTTGTTCGAGGGCCGCCTCGTGTTGTTCACGTTGGCGGCGTGCGTTTTCGTCGATTTGTGCTTGGCGTTCGCGCATGTATTCATCGAAGCGGGCACGCATCGTTTCGCGGTAATTGTTCATGGCTTCGGAGCTGGCATAGCCGGTGGCGGTGTCCGGGCTGGGCTCGGATTCGGTGTTTGCTGTTTCGACGGGTGCTGCTTCATCGGCCCCTGCGGTGGGCGATAGTTCGGTATCCACCTCGATAACGGCAACTGAGGCTGAGTCGGCGGAAGGTGGCGGTGGGAGTTCGGTACCGGCCGGTGTGTCCGGTGCAGGTACAGCGTCGGCGGTCTGCGTATCGGGCTGTACGTCAGATATCGTTTGCTCAGTGTTGTCGACTTCGACAGTCGTTTTGACTTGTGTCTCGGCCGGGGCGGTTTGCTCCTCCGCTTGTTGCGCCACCGTTTCGGGTAAGGTTTCCTGGAGCGGTACCGTAGCGGGCTCGGTCGTGGTCGTTTCTTGCAACGATGCCGAAGGTTGTACGGCCTCGCGATGCGCCTGCATCTTTTCGCGCATTTCCGCGTGTCGCGCTTCGGCCTCGGCAATGGCAGCGGGTGCTAGCGTTTCTGTCTCTGGTGACGGCACCGGAGAAGTCGCGTTGCCCCAGGGCGGTGTTGCCGGCATGGCGTAGCCCTGTTCGAGTGCACGCTGACGTAGCAGGTCGTATTGCGCATTGCGATAGTCGTCGCGCGCGCTACCCTGCAAGGAACGCATTGCTTCGCTATGGGTGGCGATTTCGTCATCGCTCATGATCCGGAAGGCCGGTTCTGAGGGGTTTGCCGTCGCCACCTGGACGCCGATGGTTAGGCCTATCGCTACCAAACCGGTGGTGAATCGCTTGCGCTGTGTCATATCGGTGTTCCTTGCTTCGGGACTTCGCATAGTCTAACGAATGCAGCATTGTACGGGTTGTGCTTAGGCCGATTTTTCGATGCCGAGCTTTTTCATACGGGAACGCAGGGTACTTGCGGGCAGGCCGAGGATCTCGGCGGCGCCGCCACGTCCGGCGATAGCCCATTGGGTGTGGTCGAGCACACGGCGGATATAGCGAGCTTCGTTCTCCGCCAGCGGGACGAACGTGTCGCCGTTCGTTGGCGTTGCTGCAGGATTCCCGTGCGCAAGTTCTGCCGTGTTGGTAATGCCTGAATTCACCAGATGGGGCGCGATGGGCACGATTTTGTCACGTGCCAGAATGGCCGCCCGTTCGATAACGTTTTGCAGCTCCCGGATATTGCCGGGCCAGTGGTAGGCCATGAGCAACTGCATGCCGTCTTCAGTGACGCGGGAGAAGGCCCGGCCCTGCGCACGCGCCTGGTCAGCGAGAAATTTGGCGACTAACAGCGGGATATCTTCCCGTCGGTCGCGCAATGGAGGCACGGTAAGCGGGAATACGTTGAGACGATAGAAAAGGTCCATGCGGAAGTTGCCGTTTTCGACCATCTCGACCAGGTCGCGGTTGGTTGCCGCGATAACCCGCACGTCGACATTGATGGCACTTTCCGAGCCGAGTCGGCTGATTTCGTGCTCCTGTAAAACCCTGAGCAGTTTGACCTGGGCATCGAGTGGCAGCTCGCCGACTTCGTCCAGAAAAATGGTGCCGCCGTCGGCGAGTTCGAAGTGCCCCTGCCGCTGCTTGCTCGCACCGGTGAAGGCGCCTTTTTCGTGACCGAACAATTCGCTCTCGATCAGTGTTGGGGTGATCGCGCCACAGTTTACTTTGATCAGCGGCCGGTCGCGGCGGGCGCTGAGGTCGTGGATGGCCCGTGCCATCGCCTCTTTGCCGGTGCCGGATTCGCCGATGATCAGGACCGAGCTGTTGGTCGGTGCAACCTGATCGATTTGATCGAGTACCGCCTTGAGGGTGGGGCTTTCGCCAACGATGCTATCGAAGCGTCCTTCGGTCTTGACCTCGGCTTGGAGGTAGGCGTTTTCGGCTTGCAAGCGGTCACGTAAGGTTTCCACCTCGGCAAGTGCCTCACGCAACGCATGCTCCTGGCGCTTGCGTTGGGTGACGTCGCGAAATGCCAGCACAGCTCCCTGGACGTCGCCGCCACGCTTGATCGGCGTACAAGTCCAGCTCACCGCGAAATGATCGCCGGACAATCGCCAGAAAACGTCGCTGTCACTTTGCTTGGCGATGCCCTGCTTGAGCGTTTGATAGACGCCGGTTTCGATGAAGTGATAAGGGCTGCCGTCCCAGCGCGCATACATGTGCAGTTCGTGCAGCGACTGGCCGATCAGCGCTTCCTGGGTGTAGCCCGTGAGGCGCATTGCCGCCGGGTTGGCAAAAGTGATCAAACCGTCCAGGTCGAGGCCATAGATGCCGTCACCCACCGAGTCGAGAATGGGTTGATTGGCTGCCTCGAGTTGACGGTTCCGCTCCGCCAGTTCGGTTCGCAGGCGGGAAATGGTCAAATGCGTCTCGACTCTGGCAATCACTTCTTCGGCCTGGAATGGCTTGGCGATGTAATCGACCGCACCCATTGTCAGACCTTTGATTTTGTCGTCGGTATCGTCCAGTGCCGATAAAAAGATCACCGCGATGTCCGAGGTTTGTGGGTTTTCCTTGAGTTTTGCGCAGGTTTCGAAGCCGTCCATCCCGGACATGAGAATATCCAGCAGGATGAGATCCGGATGGGCCCATTGTGCAACTTTGAGGGCGTCTTCACCGCTCTTGGCGACCAGCAGTTTGTGCCCCAGTCCCTTCAACGTGCCGAACAGCAGCTGAAGATTGGTCGGGTTGTCGTCGACCAAGAGGATGGTGCTGTTGTGCGAGCCTTGCAAGTTGCCGAGATCCAACGGATGACCAGTCGGCATATTAGGAGATAAATGCGCCGGCTGTCATGTTATTGCCCTGCAATCAATCCGTCTGCGCCAGTAGCGCACAAAAACGTCGCAGACCATCGAAATCGAACAATCTCGCCATCAATGCGATAGTGTCGATGTCGGCTTTGGGAACGGCCGGATTGTCGGCAAGCTCCTCCGCCAGTTGGAACAGGCGGCCCACATCACCCTGGTCTATCGCGGCAGCCACACGTTCCGCAGTTTCTTCGGCAAGCGCGCGCGGCCATGCTCGATCCGCCGATGTCGGTACCTCGTCACCGTCGGGCTGTAGCAGCGCGCCGAGTAGACGAAACAACTGTTCAGGGTTGAACGGCTTGGCCAGAAAGGCGTCGAAACCGGCTTGTCGTGCCACTTCGGCAGCATCTGGGTAAGCATTGGCACTCAATGCGACGATGCGCGGCTGGCCATGGGCGATACTGCGGATCGCGGACGATTGCGTCTGACTGTCGCCGTCGGATAGACGGACATCCAGTAGCACCAGGTCGAACGGGATTTTCCCCAGCGTTGGCTCGGCGTCCCGTGTCGTTGCATGTGCCTCGACCTGGCAGCCGGCGTCCTCGAGCAAAATTGCCAACATGTTGCGGTTTTCTGCCGATGGATCGACGATCAAAATCCGGCAATGCGCGTTACTTGGTAGTGCGATCTTTGGTGTTTCACCCGCCGTGAAAGGCTCTTGCCTGTGCACGAACTCTTTCGGCACCGGTTGGTAAGGTATCCGGAAGCGGAAATGGCTGCCTTTGCCGGGATAGCTTTCCACGGTCAGGGGTTGACCGCCGAGCAAAGCGATCAGACGTTGATTGATGGTGAGTCCCAAGCCGGTACCGTCGGTGACCCGGCCTTCGCCCACTTGGGTAAAGGCGTCGAAGATCCGCTCGGTTTTGCCAGGTTCGATGCCGGTGCCGGTGTCGCTCACGACGAATGCAAGTTGCTCATCGGCAGTGAATTCTGCTTTGAGTGTGATCGAGCCGTGCTCGGTGAATTTGACTGCATTACCGACCAGGTTGAGAAGGATTTGTTTGAGCTTTACCGAGTCGGTCATAACCTGCGGCGGCAAGTTGGCATCGAGATCCACGTGCAGTGTCAGCCCTTTCCCCTTTGCGCGTTGCGCCATGATCAGTTCGACATCTTCGATCAGTCGCCGTAAATCAGCGGGTTGGATATCGAGACGTACTTGCCCGACCTCGATCCTGGTCAAGTCCAGAATGTCGTTGATCAACGTCAGCAGATGCTGACCGCAACGTTCGATGGCCTCGAGGCTTTCTCGTTGTGCGGACTCCAACGGGCTATCGCGAAGAAGGATTTGCGCATAGCCGAGTACACCATGCAGCGGGGTTCTCAGCTCGTGGCTCATATTGGATAGGAATTCCGATTTCGCCCGGTTTGCGAGTTGTGCTTCGCGGTTCGCCTGTTCTAGGGCCCGCTGTGTGCGGCGGTTTTCATCGACTTGGTTGAGCAACTGAGTGTTGGTCTCACGTAGCTCCGTCGTACGCTCGGCAACCCGTTGTTCAAGGACTTGGTGGGCGTTACGTAACAAGGTCTCGCGATCGGCAATTTGTCCGGCCATGCGGGCGATGGCGTTGGCCAGGCGGCCGAGTTCATCATTGGAATTCACGGCCGGTGCGGCTGTGAAATGACCATGCGATATCTGGCGAACTCTGTCATCCAGCATGCGAAGCGGCAAGGTGATCTGGCGCGCGACCAAGCCGATGATAAAAACAATCGCGAGTAATGAGATGATCAGTGCCAACGCGATGATGCTGACTTGTTTGCGTACGTTTGCCAACGCGGTAGCTGTCGGTGTGATTGCGGTGATATGCCAGGGGAAACCGGGTAATTCAGCGTTGATTGACCAGTATTCGGTTCCGTTACGATCGTAGACTACGGCGACGCGGTCGGTATGAGGCGGATGCGGTAAGTCGCGAGCCAGATTTCGGATGCCTTCGTCGCTTGTCGGCGGTGGTTTCAGCAAGCCATCAGCATTGCCCACGAACAGGGTGACCGGCGGGCTCGCTTGTCGTGCCAGTTCCGAGTACAGGTCGGCTACCGTCAGCTCTACCCAGGTATACCCATATTTTTCGCCGCGGCGAGTGATCGGGCGGTTGAATCGCAGGATTTCGTCTTCGACCTGCCAGCCGGGCGTGAGCGCTGCTTGTGGGGAGGTAGTGAGCGGTCTGCCGCGAGGCTCTCCTCGTTGCATCTGCGCACCTCGGGGCGGATCGTCGTAGACGACGGCTGCGGTCCTCGCAATCGGTGTGCGTCTGAGGCCGTCGATGAGGTGGGCGTAGAGCAGGGTTTGGTCGTGGTCCGATTCAGCCAGGATTAGGTCGCCCAAAGTTCCGGCTAGCGCGGGTACCTGATAGAACAGCAGGGCCAAACGTGAGGCCTGATGGTGGGCATGTTCGGCCAGCAAGGTCTGTGCATTCGCACTCAGATGGGTGTTGATGTGCGAAATCCCGAGCAGAAACAGCACCGAATAGACCAGTACCACGGGCAATACGGTGAAGATGATCAGCTTGCTACGGATCGACGTATGCACGGGAGCGCTTCTGGAACCTAGAGCGTGCTGTGTCATGGATCGGAATATTGTTCTTTTGGTTTTCGCATGATACGCCAGGCAAAAAAAACCCCCGGGGGGAGTCGGGGGTCAGTTTCCGCAGACACGGAATTCGTATTTATCATTACTCGGAGAACAGCGAGTCCAAATACTCGCCTCGGCTATTTGCTTGGTGTTCAGGCGTGTTTGCCGCGCTCCTCGCCTTGTTTGCCGAGCCCGATCAATTTGGGCAAGGAAAGCACCGAGAATGCGCCAGAAAATATAACCATACCGACGATCAACATGGGCGGGACATCGAGTCCCAGGATCGGGCCGGCAATGGCAAGCATCATCGCGGAAAGCCATGCGACCAACCCTGCCACGCTCAACAAGGTGCCGGCACGATCGTCCGGCTGATTGGCTCCCGATGGGGAATAAGAGGTATTCATTTTTTCCACCTTTTCAACAAATACTTCCGACCGATTTATGTTTTGGTGTGACGCTGAACGTCACTTGGGCGACGTTGAAAAAGCAAACCTTGTGCCATGCTACTTAATTATTTTAAAATCAATAAGTTATATAAATTTTTGATAGGATCGAGGAGCTTAAACGCGGTAAATCGACGCGAAATATCGTGCCCGCCAATCGCGGCGCGATATTTCGCGCTATAACCGGTTTTTGGATTCAGTTGAGCGATATGCCGGCAATATCCGAGTCCCTGACAACCCACAATCGTGGACACGGAAGTCGCGCGCCGGGAGGTTGATTGGGCAGGGAACGCCGATGCGAATGTGTGGTATCGGGTTCGACGCTTATTATGTCGCTCGTGATGGCTTGCGTTCCATAAGCGCCCTCGTTTTTACTGGCTCTCACTTTGCGGCGTGTGAGACAAGTAAGCGAACCGTCTTCGTGGGCTGTCGTGCCTCTCGGTAAGAGATGGCGAGAAACCAATTGGAAAGCGCTAGAATCCAGCCGTGACCCTATAATGGACGCAGGATGAGCGAAAAATCCGAAACCCTGGCCATTGTCGACATCATGGCCGAAACAGGTGTTGGTTTTGGGACCAGTGGCGCACGCGGCCTGGCCGAGGCTATGAGCGATCGTGTCAGCTACTTATATAGTATCGGTTTTCTCCAGTATCTGGAAAAACAAAGGCTGATCCGTCCGGGTGATGCTGTAGCCTTCGCCGGCGACTTTCGTCCGAGCACGCTCCGCATCATGAGTGCCGTAGCTGCAGCGATTACCGACCTTGGCTATTGTCCCCGGTATTGCGGACGTATTCCGACCCCGGCGTTAGCGGCCTATGCGTACGCCGAAAACATCGCCAGCCTGATGATTACCGGCAGCCATATTCCGGACGACCGCAACGGCATCAAATTCAATCTGCCGCACGGTGAGGTTTTGAAGGCCGATGAGGCAGGCATCAGGGAACAAGTCGTCACTGTGGCCCGATCCATGTTCGATGAGCGCGGAGCGTTCGTCGATTCGCCGTCGTTACCGGCGGAAGACTCTACCGCCTATCGTCGTTATCTGTCGCGCTATCTCGATTTCTTGCCCGCGCAGTGTCTGCTGGGCCGCCGAGTGTTGATCTATGAGCACTCCAGCGTCGCGGCAAGTGCAATGACGGAGATTTTTGCCGGTCTTGGCGCCGATGTTGTGCGGCGTGGCTATTCGGAGTCTTTTGTCCCGGTCGATACCGAGGCGGTGCGCTCCGAAGACGAAGAATTGGCGCGTACCTGGGCCGATGCCGAGCATTTCGATTTGTTGGTCTCGACCGATGGCGATGGTGACCGGCCCCTGGTTGGTGACGAGCATGGTCGCTGGCTGCGTGGTGATGTTGCTGCCGTGTTGGCGGCGCGTTACCTGGATGCCGAGGCGGTGGTCACACCGGTCAGCAGCAACACCGTTGCCGAAAAATCGGACTGGTTCGCGCGTGTACTGCGCACACGAATAGGTTCGCCCTATGTGATCGAGGGAATGCAGCAGTTACGCGACGAGGGTTTTCAACGTGTGATTGGATACGAGGCGAACGGCGGTTTTTTGAGTGTTTCCCCACTCGACTGCGATGGCCGGGTTTTGCCGGCATTGCCGACGCGGGATGCCATAATTGTTCCATTGGCGATATTGTTGTTGGCGGGACGGCACGGGGTACCGGTGTCACATCTGGCGGAACTGTTGCCGCCGCGTTTCACGGCCAGTGATCGTTTGAAGGATTTTCCCACGGAGATCAGCCGGCGCCGTATTGCTTCACTCGTGGCCGAGCCGAATGTCGTAGCCGAGCATTTTCCGGGCCTTGGGGTACCCTCGGCAGTGGATCTGACCGACGGTCTGCGCATGAGTTTCGCTAATCAGGAAGTGGTGCATTTACGGCCATCGGGAAATGCACCGGAGCTGCGCTGCTACACGGAGGCCGATAGCCCCGAACGGGCACGTGCGCTTAACAATGAGTGCCTGGGCCAGATGCAGGCCTGGCGAGAACAATAATCGACGGCAAGTATGTCGCAACGACAGACCCCAAGGAGGTTCAATGCAGGATTATGACGAGAAGCGGAACTATCCGCGCATGAAGATCGAGAGCCCGGCCAGTTTTGAGATTGTCGGCAGCGGCACCGGTGGTGCGATTGTGAAGAACCTCAGCGGTGGCGGGGTCTTGATGTGGATTGAACGAGAGGTCGCACCGGGTGCTGAGTTGAAGATCGAAATCAAACCGGTGAACGATATTACCCCGCCGATGAAAGCCGAACTGAAGGTCGTACGTTGTACCCCAGTGGCGGAAGCGGATGGGAGTTTCGCGGTCGCCTGCGAGATTAGCCGGATTCTCGGGTGACCGATCCGCTGGAGGATTTGGTTGCCGAGATCGCCGCTGCGCCGCAGTCTGCTGCGGCACTTACGCTGTACGCCCTGATTTCTACTTTGGCGTTCGAGCGTGCCGGCTGTTTGTTCAAGTTGGTTAAATTGCGCGACCTGTCGGTTGCGCAGCGCGATCTGGCCTATCGTCTGATGGAAATGATGGCGCTTGGGCACAACCAGGGGGATGCCTGGGATGATGCCAAGCGCCGCATCGATGCATTGATCAGTTCTGTCTGACCGGTACCGGTACGTAGGGGATGACGTCCTCCGGCAGGCGGAAGTCGCGAGGCGCCTGGTATTCCAAAACCTCTTTTGTTTTATCGTCGATGAGTATCGATAACCCGTAGTTCGGGTAGAACCAGCTGACTGCATGCTCGCTTTCGCGCAGCATTGCGCCGGGTTGGCCGAAACGATCGAGAATGAATTCGTGATCGAGATTTCGTGTGCCGGGAATATAGGTGATCAGCGTCAGGCGGCGTGTGAGATGTGGGTCCGGTCCGCTGCTTAAAGGAAACTTCCAATCGCCGCTGGGCGAGCCTTCGCGTTGTGCGGCGCCATCTCGCAGTGCCGTCAGTTCGTCGGTAGATGCCTCCAGACCGACCAACACCTTAGCGTCGAGCGGGCCGAATTGTACTTTGCCGAAAAAGGCTTCGAGGGCCAGTTCACCGCTTTCACTTTGGAATATCGCCAGCCCTTCGAGGCCGCCGAATTTGGCGATCGCATCGGCCAGCGTGGCTTCTCCCAGGTTCAAGTCAAACACGCGACTGCCGCCATCCGGATTCACGGTGATTTGCCAGGGCAGGTCGGTACGCTCGCGCAATACTTCCGGTCCCGGCTTTGGCGCGAACAGATAGAACGCGAACAGCAGTACGGCGACAATTGCCAGAATGCTTAGCGGGATTTTCATTCGATCACCTCGCGGTCGCGCACGCCGAGCAGATAAAGAATGCTATCCAGACCGAGTGTCGATATCGAATGTCGAGCGTTCGCGCGCACCATGGGTTTGGCGTGGAAAGCCACGCCCAGGCCGGCTATTGCCAACATCGGCAAATCGTTGGCACCGTCACCGACCGCGATGGTTTGGCGCATGTCGATGCCGAGATCGGTTGCCATCGCGCGTAGCAGTTCGGCCTTTTTTTCGCCATTGACGATTTCGCCTTTGACCTTGCCGGTCAGTTTGCCGTCGGCGATGTCGAGTTCGTTGGCCGATATGCAATCGAGCCCGAAGCGTTTCTTGAGGTGTTCGGCAAAGTAGGTGAAACCACCGGAAAGAATGCCAACCCGATAGCCCAGGTGCTTCAGATTGGCGATCAAACGTTCGGCCCCTTCCGTGACCGGTAGCGTTTCTGCAATCTCGGCCAATACGCGCTCGTCCAATCCTGCGAGCGTTGCGAGTCTGCGTTCGAAACTTTCGTTGAACGGTATTTCGCCGCGCATCGCGGATTCGGTGATTGCCGCGACCCGTTCACCGACACCGGCGGCCTTTGCCAGCTCGTCGATAACCTCACACTGGATCAGGGTCGAATCCATGTCGAATACGATCAGACGGCGATTGCGGCGATACAGGTCGTCGGCCTGAAAGGCTACGTCGACCTCGTCGTCGCGTGTGATCGCGAGCAGGTCGTGGCGTAGACCCTCGGGGTCGTCGACCTCGCCCCGAATCGAAAATTCCACGCAGGCGCGCCGAGTCGGTTGGTTCTCGCGTAACGAAAAACGTCCCGATAGGCGGCTTATGGTGTCGATATTCAGACCATGGCGTGAAACGACCGCAGCCACATGGCCGATGTTGGCGGCACTGAGCTTGCGCCCGAGCAGGGTGACGATGAAGCGCGGTCGGCCTTGAGTATCGACCCAGTTCTCGTAATCCTCCGCGGCGATAGGATTGAAGTTGACCTCGAGCCCATGCTGGTGGGCCAGGAACAGCAGTTCCTTCATCGCCGCGCCTGATTCACGGTCGTCCGGAATCTCCAGCAGCATGCCGAGATTCAGACGATCGTGGATCACCGCCTGGCCGATATCCAGCACGTTCACGCCATGTTGAGAAAGGGTGTCGCTAAAGGCCGCGGTGACGCCCGGATGATCCGGCCCGCTGATGCTTAGCAGTAGAATATCGCCCATCAGTCCTGGTTTCCGTGATACAGCTCCGGCTGGAGCTTGGGTGGCAGTTGCAGATGAAAGCCCTGGCTACGCAAATTGGCCATCACGGTATTGACGTCCTCGCGTGCCAGTTTGCGTTCCGGACTGAGTTCCAGTTCGATGACCAGGATCGGTTGGCCGAATTTTTCCAGTAATGCATCCGGCACTTTGTTGAAACCGTCTTCTTCGGCCAAATAGAGATACATTTCCTGTTTGCGCGGGCTGCGATAGACCCAGCAGGGCAGCATAACGTCGCTCATGTCGTGATACCTTCGAAGCGAGCGGCGATTCTATACGGTTTGGACTCGGCCGGGGGCTGTAGCAATGCCATAGGAACTCAAAGGGCCATTGTGGACTCTGTTGTGTATGGCTTGAGGGAGAAGGCATGCCTCGTACTTTATTCGGAAGATTCCTGGTCCTGTCGGGTGTGGGCTTGCTACTGACCGCCTGCGCGGGCAATCCGCCGCGTGGGTTGGAACCGCTGGCTGCGGATGCACCGACAGCTGCCCAAGTGCAAACGGACCCAGCCGGGCTACGTGGACGAGAAGTTCGCTGGGGCGGTGAGATTCTGTCGATCGAAAATCTGTCTCGAGACACGGAGATTGAAATCTACAGTCGCCCCTTGTTCGACAATGCCGAACCGAAACCGGATGGGGGTGAGGGCGTGCGTTTTTTTGCGGTGGTCCGAGGTTTCCTCGATCCGGCTCATTACAGTCCCGGCAAACGTCTGACGGTGCGAGGACGTGTGATAGACAAGGTGCGCCGGCCGGTCGGTGAATATAATTACGTATATCCGGTGGTCGAGGCCAGCCAGCACCATCTTTGGCCGGCTTATGTGCCGCCGCAGGAACCGGCCTGGTTTCGGGACCCGTATTACGATCCTTGGTGGCCATGGGGCCCCTGGGGGCCTTATCGACCATGGCCATACAGGTGGTGAATCATGAAAATCCGGATGCTGATCGTGCCGCTAGCCCTTTTGCTTGGGGCTTGTGCGAGTTCGCCGCCGGCCGATACCGGGCCGACGCCGAATCAGGTGATCTTGAGCGGTGAGGCCCATGATGTGGTGCATTGGGGCGGGCGCATCGTCACGGTGAAAAATTTGCGGGAGCGCACGTTGATCGAGATTTTGTCCTTTCCATTGGATGGCGACGGTCGGCCGCTTGCGGACGAGGTGCCGCAAGGCCGTTTCATCGTGGAGAAGGCGGGCTTTCTGGAACCACACGAGTATGCTGCCGGGCGGTTGCTCGAGATTCGTGGGCGGCTTGACGGCTTTACCCGAGGTCGAGTCGGGGAGGCCGCTTATCGTTATCCCGTAGTGCGTGGCGATCAGCTTGTGCTGTGGCCGGCAGACGAGCCCCGACGCTGGTCGAGCACGCCGCGGATCAATCTCGGGGTTGGCGGCGGCAGCCGCGGCACCGGAGTGGGGGTCGGGATTGGTTTTTGATGCGGTTAGCGCTTGTGCCGCTGAGGGGTCAAGCGTTGGCCCCTAAGATGGGCAATCACGACCATCAGGAACTTGAACAGGTTGCGCAGGCGAGGGATCAGGTCGATCGAAGCCGAGCCCGCAGCCAGTTTCTTCAGGGTTGCGATGCGTTCGTAGGCATTGTCGATAAGGCGTCCGGTCGGCCAATCAAGGTAGCGCTCGAATTCACGGATTCCGCCATAAGTGTCGCGTTCGAGTTTTCGTTTGCGCAGGCTGTCGAGATTGAGCGCCTGTTTGGCGGCGCCACGATAAGCTTCGTTCTCCAAGCCGTCGACGATGGCCGCCGGTTTCAGGCCCTCGCGCAGCCCTTCGCGCAGAAAGGTCAAATTGCCCTGTAGTTCGCCGAGGACTTGGTTTTGCGACGACCGTCGGGCGCGATGTTTTGCCTGTTCTTTGTCGTAAATATTGTAAAGATCCTGAATGATGCTCATTGCGTTCGATATGTCAGAGCCGGTTGTGAAGCAGTTCGGAGAGTTCGTTGTCGTTGAGGATCAAAGGGTTGGTTTGCATACTTCCGCCGCGGCAGTTTGCGACCACCCGCTCGATGTCTTTTTCCTGCATACCGAATTCGTTTAGTCGCGGCAGTTCGAGCCGTTCGGTCCAGTCTTCGAGCAAGTCGACCAGGCCGTCCTGCGCAGCAGCCTCGCTGTTGAACATGCGTCCGGAGAGCAGTATTCCGGCCTCGGCATACTTGCGTAGTGCCGGCCCCTTGGGGTCTCGCTCACGCAGGGCGGCGATGTTGATTCGGGTGGCGGCGGCAACCAGGGTACCGCAGACCACGCCGTGCGGAATCGGGAAGAATGCCCCGAGTGGCGAGGCCAACCCATGTACCGAGCCCAATCCGCATTGTGCTAGCGTGATGCCGGAGCACAGGGAGGCATAAGCGACCTTCTGATAGCCTTGCTGGGCGAGCGGATCGTCGGCATTCCAGGCCTGCCAGAAGCCGTCGCGAAAGGCCTGCATGCCGGACGAAGCCAAGGCGTCGGTGAAGGGGCTGGCACGCAGCGAGACATAGGATTCGAGCAACTGAGTGAAGGCATCCATGCCGTTAGCCGCGATCAGCGGTTTCGGGCAGGTCTCCAGCAGGCTGGGATCGACAATTGCGATTGCGGCGATTAGCCGGTCGTCGCGGAAGGACTTTTTGAAACCGTCCATGCCCTGGCGCGACAATACGGCGTTCTTGGTTGCTTCGCTGCCGGTTCCCGCCGTTGTGGGCACGGCGACGAATGGCAGGGCAGGGCCCTCGTAAGGCAGACCTCGCCCCACGCCTTCGAGATGATCCATGACACTGTTCCCCGGACGCAGCAAACCGGCGATCGCTTTGGCCGCATCGAGTACGCTGCCGCCGCCGATGCCGACTACGGCGTCCAGCGTCAGTTCGCGATAGCTTGCTACGGCATCGTCGACGGTTTCAGGCGAAGGTTCCCCTGAAACACTCAGCGTATGCCACTCGATATCGGCATCATCGAGTCCGTTGAGTAAGTGTTGCCAGCGCGGTGTTTTCTGTAGCGAACGCCGGCCGGTGACCAGCAGTATGCGGCGGCCAAAGCGTTTTATCGCTTCGGGCAAGGTATCAAGGCTGCCGCTGCCGAAACGGATTTCGGGTAAGCGGGCAATATGAAAGGCTTTAAAAGGGTTCAAGGCGGCGATATCTGCGACACTAAGGAGCGCGCATTATCGCCGATTGCGACGGTCGTGACTCAGTTCAACTGACGACTGCCTCGGGCTTGGGCTTGCCTTCACCGGTGTTCAGGCGGATGCGCAAGGCGAGGTTGTTGCGTGAATCGGCGTGGTTCAGCGCCTCTTCGAGCGAGATGGCGCCTTCGATATAGAGGTCGTAGAGCGCCTGGTCGAAGGTCATCATGCCGCGCGAGTTGCCCTGCTCCATGGCTTCTTTGACATCGTGAATCTTGCCCTTCTGAATCAGTTCGGCGGTATAGGCCGTTTGCATCAGCATCTCCACTGCCGCGCGTCGACCACCGTCCTTACCCGGGATCAGGCGCTGCGATATCACCGATTTGAGATTCAGTGAGAGATCGTTGAACAACTGTCGGTGTGCGCTGTCGGGAAAAAAGTTTACGATACGGTCGAGTGCCTGGTTGGCGTTGTTTGCATGCAGTGTCGTTAGGCAAAGATGCCCGGTCTCCGCATATGCGATGGCGTGTTGCATGGTTGCCGCGTCGCGCACTTCGCCGATCAGGATGACATCGGGCGCCTCGCGCAAGGCGTTTTTTAGGGCGTTTTCGTAGCTCATCGAATCGAGCCCGATTTCGCGCTGATTGACGACCGATTTCTTATGCGTATGCAGATACTCGATTGGGTCCTCGATGGTGAGGATATGTCCGGTGGTATTTTGGTTTCGGTAGTCGATCATGGAGGCCAATGTGGTTGACTTACCCGAACCGGTTGAGCCGACGACCAGCACCAGGCCGCGTTTCTCCATGATGACCTTTTTCAAGGTCTGCGGTAGGTGCAGCGCTTCGATACTGGGTATCTGGCCTTTGATGTAACGAACCACCATGGCGGTATCGCCACGTTGGCGAAAAACGTTGACCCTGAAACGTCCCAACGTATGTACGGAGATCGCGAGATTGCACTCCATGGTGCCCTCGAACTCGCGGATTTGCTCGTCGTTCATGACCGAATAGGCGAGTTTGGCGACCTCGCCCGGCCCCAGTTTCTGATCCCCGATTGCGACCGTTTGGCCGTCGATTTTCACATGCGGGCAGGCCCCGGTACTGAAATACAGATCCGAGGCGTTGCGTTGTACCATTAAGCGCAAGTAGGGGGCGAGTTCCATGGCGTTTCCCTGGGTGTATCGGGTCACCGAAAACCAGCGGCCGGCAGGTAAAAAAGTTAAGGGGTGTATTGATGACGGCGATCACGCTTAAGGCGGTTTACCGCTATCCGGTAAAGTCGCTGCGTGGTGAGGCCTTCGGATCACTCGATGTCGGTCCGCGCGGCTTTCTGTACGACCGGCATTGGATGTTGGTTGATGAGGACGGCCGTTTCCTGACTCAGCGTCAGTTGCCGCGAATGGCCTTGGTCGATACGCGCTTGCTCGACGACGGTAGGCTTTGTCTGCAAGCGCCGGGTATGCCGATTTTGCACGTCGGTTTGGCCGCCGGTGGTCCGGTGGAGGTGACGGTTTGGGGTGACCGGGTCAATGCTGTACTGGCCGATGCCCAGGCCTCGGCATGGCTGAGCCGGTTTTTGCAGCGCCCTTGCCGCTTGGTGTCCATGCCGCCGCAAACCGTTCGTGCGGTCGATTCCGATTATGCCGGTGCTCAAGATCAGGTCGGGTTCGCGGATGGCTTTCCGTTCCTACTCATTTCTCAGGGCTCTTTGGACGACCTCAATTGTCGTCTTGAACAGCCGGTGCCCATGCAGCGTTTTCGTCCCAATCTGGTGGTTGAGGGGTGCGAGCCCTATGCGG
>JANQLO010000074.1 GCA_028280505.1 Chromatiales bacterium
GCCTAGAATACTGCGCTCGTTCGGCGGGAATAGCTCAGTTGGTAGAGCACAACCTTGCCAAGGTTGGGGTCGCGAGTTCGAGTCTCGTTTCCCGCTCCAGATTCTCAGGAAACCCCGCGGTGCTGCGGGGTTTGTTGTTTCAGCTGTCGGCGGCGATACCGGCTGCTGGTCTGCCCGATTTGGCCGAGTGGCAGAGTGGTTATGCAGCGGATTGCAAATCCGTGGACCTCGGTTCGATTCCGGGCTCGGCCTCCATTCTTAGATCAAGATTTACTTGAATCACCTTCATCGTATTGACGACTTTTACGATGATTTCTTTGCTATTAATCATTCGTAACGCATCGCGATATGGTCGAGTATGTTCCCTCGTCGATTGTTCGTAGTAATGCGCATCGACAATGCATCAGTTCCTTTTCAATACCAAACAGACCCGATTTGTTTGTTCGGAGCGGTTATGTTCAGAAAGTCGATATTGGCGGTACTCTGTTTGTTCGGAGTCGTCGGAGGAGCGGTTGCGGCGGAGCTGCAGACGGGGGATGCCTTTCCACAGCTGAGCCTGCCGGATCAACACGATCAAGTCACACGGATTCCACAACATACGCGTATCGTACTGTTCGCGGCCGACAAGGCGGCATCGGATCTGCTTAACGATTTTTTGGCAAAGCAGGCCGCTGATCTACTGCCGACGAATAACGTTGAATACATCGCCGATATCAGCGGTATGCCCGGGCTGATCACCCGCTGGATTGCACTGCCAAGGATGCGCGAACAACCGTATCGCATCCTATTGGCCAAAAATGCCGAACTGGTGGCCTTCCTCCCCCGCATGGATGCTGCGGTAACGGTGATCCGCCTGAAGGATGCACGGGTGGAGGTCATAAATCACGTCAGTACCGAGACCGAACTGGCGCGTGTCTTCAATTAGCGTTCTGAGTCGGGGCGCAAGCGGTTTACCAAAGAGGTCGCACGTGACGGCCAACGATACCACCAACTCTGGAGATAACTGTGAAATCGAAACCGGTCCTTTCATTACTCTTGGCCTTACCGTGGTTCATGCTGCCGGCGCATGCGGATTACGACAAGACGGCCCTGGTGAACGATGCCAAAGGTGCAGTTAAGGCCTTGGCCGGCCCGCTGCAGATGAAACTGAAAACGGCAATGCAAGCCGGTGGACCGGCAAGTGCGATAGACGTCTGCAAGACTATTGCGCCGCAATTGGCACGTAGCGTCTCGGCTGAAAAGGGGATGGATGTTACGCGGGTCAGTTTGAAAAACCGCAATTCGGTCATCGGTGTGCCGAATGAATGGCAAACCGAAGTTTTGCAGGATTTCGAAAAACGGAAACGGTCGGGCGAGGATCCCAAGACCATCAGTTATGCGGCAGTGATCGATAATCAGTTTCGTTTTATGAAAGCAGTTCCGACAGCCGCTGTGTGTCTCAAGTGCCATGGGTCCGAACTGGCCCCTGATGTGGCCCGGGCCCTGAACAAGGCCTATCCGAACGACAAGGCGACCGGATTTAAGGAAGGCGATATTCGTGGCGCATTTGTCGTCGTCAAGGATCTGAACTAACTAAACAAATGGGATCGCGACCCGGTCGGGTACCAGTTGGCGCCGGTTCGGGTCGCGACTGCCATACGGTTGGTGGCGGGTAATTAATCGAACACACCCTCGTCCAGATTCCTTAGCCGGTTCTGCGTCACATCGGTAAATCTCACAATTGCGGTACCTTTGTGATCACGCATGAATTCTTCGGCATCCTCCCGCGTTTCGAGCGGAATCAGCTCGTGGCCCATCGGTCCCAATACATCTGAACCGACGACGTAAAATGCCTTGCGGGCATCGATGCGCGTCAGTCCGTAGTATTCGGTAACGCCGATGGCCTGGATGTCGCCGGCCTGATGTCCTGGTGCCCACTTTTCGAGATCGAGCAGGTACTTGAACATGTCCTTGGCGCCGTCGAAGTGGTGTGCATGCCCGTCGCGATAGAGCACGGTCGCGATCCATTCGGGGTACTTGGCAACGAACATGCCGCATACGGGACAAGTGTCCTGTGGGGCCGGCGCGGGAAGTTCCAATGTTTCCGATGTGACGGTTCCCGTCCAGACGACATTCGTCAGCAGACAGATAATTTTAATGATGCGACTCATATGTTTTCCACGATTTCACGCCTGTGACCTTGTATCGGAAAATGGCAGCGACGATGAGTTCGTCAGCCCCTTGTTCGAATGACTGTCGAAACAAGGGGCTTTGTCGTTGTCGATGCGACACGGGCCCAAGGGGATCAGCCCTGCTTTCGTTTCATTTTTTTCATCATGCGTTGGCGACGTTCGAAACGTCTTTTTCTCACCATGGCGGTATCCTTCGCCATGCGGAGGTAAGCGGCGGTAAGTGCATCGTCGAACTCGACCAGCTCTCCGCCGTTGGCCGACTGGGCGCGTTGCGCGGCTTCATCGGATGAGAATGCCATTTTGCTTTCGGCGGACATGGTGGCCTTGAGCTTCGAACCCACCAGATAGCTAGCCTTATCGACATTGATCAGAGGTTTGATTTCGGCATCGGTACCGAAGTCGGCCGCGTAGATCGCTTTGGGTCCGCGGTCGATGTTCAGTGACAGGCTGATGGCCAGACAATGGATAGAGCAGGTTCCGTCGACGAGGCCGTCGTCGTAATGCACCAGATGGCGACTGTGGTGCCATTTGGTTCGGTCCATGCCGCAATAGGGACATTTCGGATACTTGTCGAGTTCGTTCTCCAACGGATTGTCGTCCGGTGCCGTCTTGGGAATGAACTGTAGTGGCGTACTGTCTCCCGAGCACGCCTCGCCGGACGCCTTGACCCAGCCCTTTCCCGGCACCATCGCACCGACGCCCGGCCCGGCGAATACGCTTCCCGACAAACCTGCCAGGCCCGCCGCGGATACCATTTTCAGCCATTGCCGACGTTCCGGTTTCTGTTTCTCTGCCATGTTTTATTGCTCCTTTACAGCTTCGATTCGATCGATACGGTGGCTTAAGACATGAGATGATCCGCGCCACCGGCGGATCGTCGTTGATCGGGCATGCGCCGCTTCACCAATTGGCCAAGCCCCGCATGACGTCGTAAAAAACGACGCCTTCGTACAAAGTCCATAGCCCGAGTGCGCCGACGACGGCGCCGGTGATCACCGGTACACGGCCCTGCAAGTGCATTGCCAGGGTTCGGCTGAACAGACTCAAGGCCAACATGGCGGGCAGGGTGCCCAACCCGAAGCTCAACATGAGCAAGCCGGCATCCACCGGATCGGCCGTGGATGTCGCTTTTACGGCAACGGAAAAGACCAGGCTGCAAGGGACCATGCCGTTGAGCAGGCCAACGGCTATCGGTGACAGCAAGGTGGTTTGCCTGTGGAGTGAGATGACGGGAATGCCGAGTCTCGTATCGTGCTTGTTGGCGGTTCGCAGGCGACTGAACACGCCGCTTAAGCGCACGCCCAAGACGATGACCAGAACCCCGGCAAATATCATCAGCAATCCCTGCGCCTTGCCGACGATACCGCTTTGCACCAGTACACGACCCAAGAGTGCACCGACGATCCCCAACAGGACATAGGCGGCAATTCGCATCGCGTGAAAGGCGACGATCGGCCATGGCCCCGGGTGTCTTGCCGCATGCACGAAGTAGCCGCCGTTGATGCCGCAACACATACCGATGCAGTGCAGGCTTCCCAGTATGCCGATGGTGAATGCGATACCAAGTGTGATTTCGGCGTTCACAGCATCTCGGTCAGTACGGCTTCGAAAACCTGTGGCGTCGATTCGCCGATGATCTTGGTGTGCAGTCGGCCCTCGCGATTGATAAAAAATGTGGTTGGCAGACCGATGACGCCATAGTTGCGCGCTGCCTCTCCCTGCTGGTCGAGCAGCACGTCGTAACTGATGCCCAACTTGTCGACAAAGGCGGCGGCCGTTTCGCGATCCTGGCGGACGTTCAGCGCCAGCACGACCAGCCCTTGCTGCCGGTATCGTCGGTACAGCGGTTCGATGGCCGTCATTTCGGTCTCACAGAAAGGACACCAGTCTGCCCAGAAACGAACGATCACGATTTTGCCGACAAAATCATCGGGGAAATGTGCTTCACCCCGATCGAGATACGACAAACGGAATTGGGGCGCTTTCTGCCCATTGGTTAGATGTACGGTGTCGACCCCGCAACCCGCCAATAGGGTCGTGATGAAGAAGGCGAGCCATGGCAGCGTTTTCTTCATGGTCACCACCACACGTCTCCCATGGTCAGATTGGATGTCCCGACCGCCCAGGCAGCGGCCAGGTAGAACAGCGTGAAGCCGGCCACGGCAAGCCAGCCCAATCGAAGCAGCAATCGGTCCACCGCGAGGGTGAGGCTGGACGACTTGCCCAGAGAGGAGACCGTACCCAGGCTCAGGGCCGATGCGGTCGCAATGAACAGCGGTACATAGAGGGCATAGCCGACATAGCCATGGCCCGATTTGAGAATGCAGAAAGGGCAATGATGGTGCGGGTGCTCGTAAATATAGAGTGCGATGAACGAGACGACACTCATCAGACCGATGACGAAGGTCGCGCTTGCGAGCCACGCGAACAGCCGGGTGCCACGCCGCCTCAGCACCACCCGGATACCACAGGTGCTTACCATGACGCCGACGAGCGAAAACAGTGCCATCATGGGCTTGGGTGGGAGTGCCGAAACCTCGGCGGCCATGCCCTCGGCCTGGGATGAAAACAATGTTCCGCAGCAGGATGTGATCACGGCAACGTCCATATCGCCGAAATAAAGCAATTGCAGCACGAACTCGGCGACGACCAACGGCGCGATGGCGAGCAGCAGGAAATATTTGTGACGGATCAGCGGATAGTCATACCCCTGATTGTCCAGATAATTCAGCGTCAGCCACACGGCGGCGACGAAGAATACCGCCACCTTTACGAAAAGGGTCGGCCAACCCCAGGCGTTAACGTTCAGGACGCCGGTGGCGCACATGGCGCCGACGAACTGGCCCGACATCGATTCCGCGTTGTAAATGAACAACAGCAACGACATGAGCTCGAAACTGAAGGCCCAGATCAGCAGTGTCGAGATCAAATAGGTTTGGCGTTCCAACCCGAGTTGGCGCTCGCTGCCGCTGCCGATATCCCAATAACGCAATACCCGCACGGCAAAACCCGATGCAAGCAACAACATGGCACAAACGACTATCGAGACCATTACCAGGGCCATGATTGCGGGATTAAGTGTCATGAGTCAGCCCGTGGCATCCAAGATCATGCCGTCCCGCATTTCGACCACCCGTTCAACCGCAGTGGAGGCGAACACCTCAGGATCGTGGCTGGAGATAAGAATGGTCCTGCCCGAATGGCGTAGCTCGTCGAGCAGCCCCATGAACTCGCGCGACAACTTGCTGTCGAGGTTGGCGGTCGGCTCGTCCGCGATCAGGATCTGCGGGTTGTTGATCAGGCTCCTGCAGATGGCCACGCGTTGTGCTTCGCCGCCGGACAACCATTGAACGGGGTTGTCCGCCTTGTTCGAGAGACCGAACTGTTTCAGTAGCTGTCGAGCGGATTTGCGCAGTGCTTTGTAAGGCAGACCCAGGGGATAAGCCGGCAGCATGATGTTTTCCAGCACGCTCAAACCAGGGATCAGGTTGAAGCGTTGGAAAATGAAGCCGAAGGTGTGTCTTCTCACCTCGGTCATGAACCGCTCCGGCAGGCCGGATATCACGCGGCCGCCCAAACAGATACGTCCGCTGGTCGGTCGCGACAGACAGCCGATCATCGACAACAGCGTTGTCTTGCCCGACCCGCTGGCCCCTTTAAGACAGGTGATCCGCTGGGGCTCGAATTGGGCGGTTACGCCGCGGATCGCCCAGAATTCGTTGGGCTTGCCCTGGTTGAATGCCTTTTCGATGTTGCGTAATTGAATCAGCATGGCTGTCTATCGCATGACCGCGTCCGGATCGGTGATCGAGGTACGCCAGATAGGCACGATGGTGGCGACGATGTAAGGCAGGACCGAGAAGAAAAACAGGGTTGCCGCCTGCAGGCCATCCACCGATGGCGTTAGACGAAACCGGGGATAGAGGACCGACCAACCCTTGAGTACCGGCTCGAAGAGGCTGGCCGAAGCGAAGAACACATGCACATACGCGGCGACGTAACCGATCAGGAAGGCCGTCAGCGAGATGATTGCGCCTTCCCAGAACTTCATGCGCATGATATCGGCCGTCTCCCAGCCGATGGCCTTGAGGACGCCGATCTCGCGCCGTTCCTCGGCACTCAGCCCGGAGGCCTTGTCCCAGGCGAAGATCACGAAGGCCAGAACGGCCCCAACGAGCAGAATGAAGACAACGCCTTGTCGCCAAGAGAATACAGCGTCGTAGGTACGCAATATCTCTTCGCGCGTTATGAGCCGGGTATCCGGCAGTAATTTGGCCAGTTTTTCTGCGACTTTCGAGACCTCTCGCGGGTTTCTTACCGAAAGTACCAGGTCGGTGTAGAGGCCTTCCTCGGTGCCGAACACATGGCGAAAGGCTCCGGGAGCCATCAGCAACAAATCGGCGCTGACCAATTCCGATTCGGTGTCCAGAACTGCGGTGATCTTGAACGAAAAGGCATCGCCGCTTTGCGAACGCAAGGTCAGATAATCGCCGATCGCCAGCCCGCGAACACGAGCGATACCGCTACCGATGGCGATCTCGCTGAGTACGGCATCGGTCTGCCCGCCGGTCATGACGGTGTAATTGGCCTTGACCGCCGAATCGTAGTAATAGCCCCAAAGGCGACCTTCTTTTTTCGTGACGCCGCGCATGCGTCCAATGCGTTGCAGATACTCCGCCGGGATCATCGCGTGCCGGCCTGCCTGCATGCGCTGCACAATGATCTCCGGTGTCGATTGCAACACCAGACCGGCCTCGTGCCGCAGACCATGGGCGAAAAGCATGACCGAGGCGAGCATGAACACGATCAGGGTGTAGACCGTAAGCAAGCCGACGTTTTTCCCCTTGCGACGCAATAGCGAGGCAAGCGTATAGTCGATCAGGTACTTTTGTTTACGCAGGAACGCCAGCATCAGCGCATCCTCAGTGGCGGCGGCACCAGCGAACCCGTGGGAAAGTGCTCGAACGCCATGGGGTGATCCTGAAAGGCCGAATGGAAATCGGCCTGACTGAGATGACGGGTATATCGAGCCTCGGTGAAAAGGGCCAGATCCGTCAGACCGAACTGGCGGACCAACGCGATACCGGATTCATGCTTCGATGCGGCTTGATGCTGTCGTACACCCGCATCGACCAGTGTGATGACGAAACCGAGCAGCAGCAGAAATAGACTGACGAGAAAGACATTCGATTTGCGCATGTCACCTGTGAGGTGTGGTTTGACGATGTATGCGAAAAGGCTACAAGCCGTTAGTGCGCCGATCGTTGATAAACGTCAGCGTTTAATGACCAGAGGTTGAGAGTGCGGCATATGCCGCACTCAGCGGTTCAGTAGCGGCAATCTGCGGATCGACACGATGGTTGCCGAGTGCGTTGGGCGAGTAGGGCTTGAGATTGCCTCGTTAGCTTTTGGCGTGTGTTTGTCTCCGTCAACTCGCCTTATGATGGTAGAATTCGCCGCGTTAATCGCCAAGCTCGCCCGGGTGGCGGAATTGGTAGACGCAGCGGACTTAAAATCCGCCGGCCATTGCGGCCGTGCCGGTTCGATTCCGGCTCCGGGCACCAGCGATTGACTTACGGGTCAAGCCTCAGGCCATTTTACCCAGCGTGGCCGGTCAGCACTTTTGGCGATTACTTCATCCAGATGCTCGTCGCGGACGAGCGCGGTTACGACATACTGATCACGTTCATGCCCAAGGTCTTCGATGTGGTGTAACCGGACAATATGGCCGCCGCCCATAAGTTTCTCCAGATGGCGGTGGTTGACGGTGAACATCAGAACTTTCATGCCTGTTTAATACCGATCAATATGACATGTCATGTAAGCATAGTTCCGCACGGGGGATGGAATGTCTGTCATAGACAGGATTTATGTCGCTAAAAGACTTGTATCTTCGATGAGGCTTCGTTAGCGTCGTTAAATCAACTTCGACAAGGAGGTCGGTGTCATCGCAACGTCAAAAAACAACTCTGTACTGGTCGCGCCTTTCTTTCCTGCTCTGGCCGGTGTCGCGCATCATAGGGAATAGCCGATGTCTATGCGCCGCAGACTGTTGATTCGATGGTGGGAAGATGGCCACATCTCGCATCAATCGTTACCGGAAGCGTTACGACTGGCAAAGGTTTATCCATCGCTCGGTGAGTGGGCCCGTGGTATCGACCGCCTTTTGCTCAGCCTGGGCGCAACGCTGTTTTTATCCGGTGTCGTAACCTTTTTCGCCGCAAATTGGGGCGCGCTGGGAAGGTTCGGCCGTTTTTTGCTGATCGATTTGTTAATTATCGGCGCAATCGGCGCAGTATGGCGTCTTGGCGTGGACTCGCCCGGCGGGCGAGGTGCGATGTTTGCTGCCGTAATCGGTGTTGGTGTCTTGCTGGCGCTGATCGGACAGGTGTATCAGATGGGTGCGGACACTTATCAGCTTTTTGCTGCCTGGGCGGTCCTGACACTGCCTTGGGTGATGCTCGGACGCTACGCACCACTTTGGTTGTTATGGTTGATACTGCTCAATCTTGCGGTTTACCTGTACTTCAGCACTTTCGGCGGTCTACTGGCGATGACTTTGGGGCCTGATCGTTTCCTATGGATCGCCTTTTTGGTCAATACCACAGCACTGGTGATTTGGGAGATTGCCGCATATTCCGGTATCCACTGGCTTAAAGGGCGTTTCGGACCTCGACTGCTCGGTATTGGCAGTGGCGTGCCTATGACAATGCTGGCGGTCCAGGCAATTTTTGAATGGAAGGGGTATCGGGGGCTATTCGATATCGTTGCCTGGTTTGCCGGTTCGGCAGGCACCTTCGTTGTATATCGGTTGATAGTCCTGGATGTGTTCTTACTTGCCGGCGGCGTGCTATCGGTCATTGTCATCATTGTTTCGGTACTGATGCATATCGGATTGGGTATGGGTGCCGATGCAATGGCCTTGTTAATGATTGCGGCGGTGGTGCTGTTGTTGTCCTCGGCCGGAGGCTGGTGGCTAAACCGCGTGGCGAATAGCGAAGACACATGAAAACCAAAAAGGCGAATCAACTCTGGTTGAAGCTTCGAGCCGCTGGTTTGGTTTCCGATATCCGCTTGCCGTCCGATCGACATGAGAGCCCCTGGTATGTGCGTTTCATGTTGGCTTTCTCGGGCTGGGTAGTGGCGCTGTGCATATTTGGTATTGCCGGCATCATGATCCGTTTGGACAACGACGGTGCCGTGACGTTTTTCATCGTGGGGATTGTATTGTGTTTGTTGGCGATACTGGTCGATAGGGTTGGCGAAGGCGATTTCGCCATACAGTTTTCTTTTGCGTTGAGTATATCGGCGCAGCTCATGATGATTTACAGCTTTTATCATCTTATGGGCTGGGATGGCAGGCATCTCGCTGCTGCAATTTTGGCATTGGAATTTTCGCTTTTCTTTGCGATCACCGGTTTGTTACATAGCATCTGGGCTGCATTGGTTGCCGGTTTGGCTCTGCTGTATCTGGTAATCGGGCTTCACCATCCCCAGCTGTCGTTGTCGTTGATACTTGCTACTTTCGCTGTGATCTGGGTTACGGAATACCGTAGTCTGGCGTTTCGGCACTATTTAAGGCCTTTGGGTTACGCTTCGTTGGTTGCGCTGTGTCTCGGATTGGGATTTTTAGCCGCCGAGCCTTGGCTTGGGTTTGGGGCCTCACAAGTTCCGCCATCCGGTATTCTCGACTCTGCAAGTGCATTGTTCACCGGTTTGGTTGTCATTGCCACGACCTATGCCTTACTACATGAACAGGCGATTGATTCTCGATCGTTCCCCGGTTTTTTGCTGATGTTTGCTGCTGCCGTTGTCGCCGTTTTAGGGATCTGGGCACCGGGTATCGCGGTCGCCTATGTGATGTTTATGATCGGTTTCGCGCATTCGAATGTGACATTGCTTGGTGTCGGGATCATCCTGTTGTTGGTCTATCTTGGCAATTTCTACTATGCATTGGATTTGCCTTTGCTGAACAAAGCGGCACTGCTGTTGACCAGTGGCTTGTTACTCATGGCAATGAGGTTGCCTATACGTCGATTTTTGTCACGCCGAAGACCACAGTTCGGGCGGGAGAACGGCAATGCGTAGGCATTTGGTCGTGTTCTTCTGTGTGGTGATTCTAATCGTTACTCATCATGTCATTTTTAGCCGGGAGCGCTTGATCCGTGACGGACAGATCGTGCTGCTCCGCTTGGCGCCGGTCGATCCGCGTTCGCTGATGCAGGGCGACTATATGCGCCTTCGCTTCGCAGTCGAGGACGAATTGCCCAATAGCATGCGGGAAAACGAGCTAGGCATTGCCGCGAACAAGCGAGGTGTCATGGTATTCAGCCTGAATGACGAGAATGTCGCCATTTTTGAGCGTATCGGTGATATTGATGAAGGGTTGGCGAATAATGAGATCCGCATGCGATTTCGCGTACGTGCCGGACGTCTCGAATTTGCCAGCAATGCGTACTTCTTCGAAGAAGGTAAAGCAAAGCTGTATGAAAACGCATTGTTCGGGGAGTTTCGTGTCGATGCTGACGGTACATCGGTATTGACTTACTTACGTGATGCAGAGCTGCAACGGCTTGTTGCTGACGAAAACAACTAAACAAGCTTGTCTAAGCGGTGCTTTCCCGTCGCTTTATAAGCAGTCCACAAAGCCATTATTGGTTCAATCCGTTACGACTTCTTTCAAGGCGACTCGCTACCCGAAGAGAAACCGCCGCAGGTCAAGCCGCCCGTGCTGAAGACGGTGAGATCATCACCATTTGGACCGGGGGTAGCCGGTCCTTGGTGACCGAAGGGTTCAGGCATGCGTTTTAACGCGGAGAGTCCCGCGCCAGATTCTTCAGTGTTGTGATGAGTTACCTGGGCAGCAAAAAGGCAAATGGCATCTATCAGGCAATTCTGTCTATGTTGCCGGCGCACGATACCTATATGTATTAGCCACGACTTGATCTGAACGATAACTGTCAGATGATCTCAAAACTTTCTTCGGCTTTCGGCCAGGAGCGGAAGCTTGAGGTACTGTTTCTGCGATTGGTCGAAATGGGTTTAGGGCGCAACCCGAGTATCAGCTGCTACACTTGACACACTGTCAAGGGTGAGCCAGGGAGGCCTCGTGAGTGCGCAAATCTCGGTCAAGCTCTCGATGGATGCCGCTGCCCGATTTCGGAGCCAGACGCCTACGAACGCCTCGAGCGGTGAGCTGCCCGAGCTGATACGGCGACTGGGGATCGAATTGTTGCCCGTGCACCCGGGGATTGATGATCCCGAGCTTGCTTCATATTTCGTAGCCCAAGTACCCGATCGGAATACGGCCGAGCAGTTTGCCGCCCGGCTACTCGGATGTGGTGACGTCGAGGGCGCCTACTACAGCCCTGCGGCCGAGCCACCATCGCCAGACGACACCAATAGTCGATAGTCATCAGAGACTGAAACATGGAAGGAGAAACCGATGGCAAAAAGACCGGCAGTGAAGAAAAAGTCGACCCGCAAGCAAGTGGTACAGAAAAAGGCAACGCGAAGGGTAGCCCGAGGGGCAGCGCAACCGCCATCTGCGTTCAGATCGGAACGCGAGTTGATCGTTATCACCCGCACGGCCGCGGCGGTTCGCGCAACCGCAAGGGGGCTGGAATCGGCCACGGCCGCTCCCGAGGTTGATGCCCTTGAAGCTGCCATCCGTGCGGCTGGTGTGTCGATCAGACCGCTGTTCGGTATCAGCGAGGAAAAAATACTCGCTAATGTAAGGTCGATGCCGTCGACCGAAGCAATATCGATCGATTTTGCGTCATTCTACAGGGCTGAGGTGGACGAGGAGCGGATGGAAGAAGCCGCGCAGATCCTGCTTGAACAGGATGCGGTAGAGGGCGCGTATGTGGCGCCGGGCGCCGAACCGGCCGTCTGGCACGAATCAGAGGCGGAGGCGCCAGCCGAGCCGCCGGTTACCACCCCGGATTTCACGGCGCGACAGATTTATCTCGATGCCGCGCCCGCTGGGATCGATGCCCGATACGCGTGGACGGTGCCCGGTGGCTCGGGTCAGAACGTCCGTATCATCGACATCGAGGGTGGTTGGCGCTTCACGCACGAGGACCTGCGCCAGAATTGGGGCGGCGTAATTGCCGGCACGCCCAGCACTGATCTCGGGTGGCGTAACCACGGCACCGCCGTCATCGGCGAGTTTGGCGGTGACCGCAACAGCTTTGGCGTAACGGGCATCTGCCCGGATGCCAATACCCGTGCGATCTCGATCTTTGGCGGTATCGGCGCCGCGGGCGCGATAACGCGTGCGGCAGATGCCCTGCGGGCCGGCGACATTATCCTCATCGAGCTGCATCGGCCCGGACCGCGTTTCGACTACGCTGCGCGCAACGATCAACGTGGTTACATCGCCATGGAGTGGTGGCCCGACGTCTTCGCCGCCATCCGTTATGCCGTGGGCCGCGGCGTGATCGTCGTAGAAGCGGCTGGCAACGGAGCCGAGGATTTCGACGATGCACTCTACGACCAACGTCCCGTCGGCTTTCCCGCGACGTGGCGAAATCCGCTGAACCCCGCCAATCCCAGTTCCGAGGCTGTTGTTGTTGGCGCCGGTGCACCGCCCCCTGGGACGCACGGCAGAAACCACGGGGTCGATAGATCGCGCCTCGGTTTCTCCAACTACGGCGCCCGGGTAGACACCCAAGGTTGGGGGCGTGAGGTAACCACGACCGGCTACGGCGACCTCCAGGGTGGGTCTAATGAGGACTTGTGGTACACGGACACTTTCTCGGGTACCTCGAGCGCCTCCCCGATCGTGGTTGGCGCGTTGGGCTGCGTGCAGGGTGCGAGACGGGCAGCCGGGCAAGGTCTGCTCACCTCGCCCCAGGCGATCGCCCTGCTCAGGTCGACGGGCTCGCCGCAACAGGATACGCCAGGCCGGCCGCGAACACAGCGAATCGGCAACCGTCCGAATCTGCGGCAGATGATCCGGCAGCCCCCCGTAGGCAGCGTGGTGCCGCTCTTCAGGTATTGGAACCCACGCATCGGCGATCACTTCTACACCACGAGCTGGGCGGAGCTCGGCAGCGGCCGCTACGGTTGGCGCTATGAGGGCGTTCAGTGCTACGTGCACCCGCGGCGCGCGTCCGGAACGGTGCCGCTCTACCGGTATTGGAACCCACGCATCGGCGATCACTTCTACACCACGAACTGGACGGAGCTCGGCAGCGGCCGCTACGGTTGGCGCTACGAGGGCGTTCAGTGTTACGTGCACCCGCGGCGCGCGTCCGGGACGGCGCCGCTCTACCGGTATTGGAACCCGCGTATCGGCGATCACTTCTACACCACGAACTGGGCAGAGCTCGGCAGCGGCCGCTACGGTTGGCGCTACGAGGGCGTTCAGTGTTGGGTTCGCACCCGCGTCGCGGGTTTGGGCGCGCCGGAGATCGACAGCGCAGCCGACGAGGAGCCGCCTCCCGAGACGTTCGACTATAGCGGCGGCAGTGGGCCGGAGGCCTATACCGTTGAGCAGATGCCGGCCCCGACGGCGGATTCCGGCGAAGAGCTCGCTCCAGCCGGATCGTTTGAGGCGGCGGTTGACGACGGAGGATTTGCGCCGATGGGATCGTTCGACACGGCCGGCGAAGACTTTGCACCGCCGGGCTCGTTCGAAACTGAAGAGAGCGGTGGCGGACTCGCCGAAGGCGGGTTCACGTCCGAGTCATTCGATGTCGACGATGCGACAGAAGGAGTGACCGTCAACGTCAAGGTACGCAAGAGCTGATCGCCGCAGTTGTCGTCGCCGCGCAGGACGGTGACGGCAGCAAACGAGTCGGCGGTAAGATCCGATGACAGCATCTGGTCGAACGTCTGCGGAAAATCCAGCAAGAGGCACCCGTCCACGGTCTGAGCCAGTCGGCCTATGGTGGGGCGCAATTCCCGAAGGGTATTGCCTTGCATGACATGAAGCCAACATTCGGCACAATACGGCTGTCGCCTACTACGCCGCACGCTCATGACCGCTCTGGTCGGATTCTGTTGAAAAACGCGGTTTGAAATGGCTGGATTTGGGTCCGGTTAAAGGGTTCGGTCTGGCTATATATTGGTTGTTCCATCTGATGATCAGATTGCATGATTTGAGACGAGGGAAGTGCAGGTGATGACCAGGGGCGGTCCGCGTATCGAAAAGCTCTGGATGAATTATTCAGCAGCTGACATAGCCATATCTGGCTATGAAGGCCTCCACTTCACGGATCGTCAGCGGATCAAGCGTAAGGCGGCCAGGTGGACCGATAATTATCGGGATATGCCGTTACTTGAACGTCGTGCTGTGCTTTCTGCCATGTTAGCCGTTGAAGACTAAGCAGCTACTTTTGTTTTGATCGAGACATTCAGACCTGCGTTGACGGCGATAGTGACCAGTGCATCCAGGCTGAATTTATTGATCCGCCCTTTTAGCAAGTCGTTCAACCTGGGCTGTGTGATACCCAGTTTTTTTGCCTTTGCGGCTTGGGTGCCTTCAGACTTATCCAGTTGACGGCTGATGGCCATCATCAGTTCAGATCGCAGCTTCATGTTTTCCGCTGCTTCCGGCGTGTCTTCCAGCGCATCCCATACGTTCTCGAAGCTTTGTTCTTTCATGGCGTCACCTCTTTGTAATGGCGTTTCGCTTGATCTATCGCGTTTTTCGGTGTCTTCTGCTGCTTCTTTTGGAACGCGCTCAGCACATAGATCGCATCGGCTAGGGTGGCGATATAGATCACGCGAAAGGCACCCGTCTCGTCTTTTACGCGAATTTCTCGAACCCCTTTGCCGATTGACGACATAGGCTTCCAGTCGGATGGATCGAAACCGTGTTGCACCTTATGCAGCTGGTAGCCGATTTCGCGTTTCGCATCGATTGGAAAGTCTCGAATATCGTCGAGCGATTTGCCTTTAAAGACGATCTCTTTCATAAGTAGAGTATATCGGTACTGATATAAAACACAATCTTCATGCATTGGGTAAGAACGTCTCGTAGGTTGCCATCGCAGTCCGGTACCGACACCAGGCCAATTGACGCACTGCACGTCGTGCATGCCAGATTGCAATCGATCGACGCTGTAACCGCGACCGTCGAGACACCGGCACGGATCGCGCACCGTCACGTGCTGGCGTAGCCATCAATGCACCGGCTGAGGCGGTCTCCCAGATCTCATAGAGGCGTCCCGCGGCGGCATAGAGCTGGCGTGCCGTCTCACTGATCCAATCGAGCTGTCTAGCCATGAACCAGGCACGCATCGAGGGCCGGGCAGGTCGATGGCCTGCGCGTGGTGACCGGCCTTTATAGCCGTTGTGCAGTTCGAGTGAAGGTTGTTCGGTGCAGGGTAACTGCAACTGTTGCCAGATTGTCCGTAGCATCCTTGTCCTCCTGTTCGTCATGCGGACCTGCCGCGTCTTCTTCCTTGAAGACAAAAACCCCCAGTCGGTCGTAGGCAGTCGTCAAGTAAAGGAAGTCGCCCTGAACAGGGTGAAGGGTTGAGCGAAGCGAGAGGGGCCCCGCTTGCGGGGTTCCGACTGATCGGGCTTGATGGATGCTAGCGCTGGTGTGTATGGCGGCCGTTAACGGGCTACAGGGTGGTCCCGTCAGATCCGCCGCGAGCGGCGCACTTTCGTCTGGGCGGGTATCGATGTCGATACCGCGTAACCGGCCGTAGGCCGTTCGGATGATGGGATGTCCGATCGTTCACTGAGATAGAACCTTGGGTGCTCAGTTGCAAGGCACAACCGCAAATCAGATACTTATTAAAACATTCCTGCTATTAACACCATGCCCTTGGCCAAGGAGGTAGAGTGAGCGAGATATTACAATTGTTGGGCGCACTAGGAGTTGGTGGACTTATTTCAAGTTATGCGACATTAATTTGAAGAAATCGCGAGGAAGATAAGCGCAAACATCAGGATTACAAGGGATCGAGATATAAATGCATTATTATGTTGTTGCACACAAAATTAAATTTTGAAAGAAATCGAAGTACACTTAACCAATATGGATATCATATAAATGATATTGGAGATTTAGACGATTTACTTGAGGCTGAGTTGGTAAATAGTTATCTATTTGCTTCGAGTTCTTTTATTGATTCACTAGAAATATTTATTTCTGATCCTTCCCCTTTAGGTCGAATAACTGTGGTAAAGGAGATGTGTATAGATCTATGGAAATTGAAGTAATTTAGCTAATCGATGGGGGTGGGAGCTTGTGTAGCGAGGATGCCCGAACCCACATCGGCACACCCTGTGCCGCATGGGTTGAACTCTACACCCGAGACTCGGCACGATGTTCCAGATACGCCGGCCACGCTATGCGGCATCGTGGACCTCGAGATAACCGGCTAGGCGGGTCAGTTGATTTGCCGCATGCCTGGGCGGCGATTGCCGCCACCGGTCGATGGTGCGGACGCTGCGCTCGAAGTACTCGGCGGCGGCGTCGGGGCAAGACTCATCAGCTCATCCAGTGGCATGCGGACCAGATGGTCAAGCGTGGGATAGGTGTACATCCTGATTTTCTTGGTTGCGAATAAGAGTTGTTTTCTGCGACCAAAGGCCCAGGAAATGGAGAATCAACAAAATACTAATTGCGCATAATACCCATTTTCGCTGGTTTGGATATTCGCGTAACTGATTGAAGGGAAAGAGGAAATTCCGCCAACCATCAGAGACAAAATGACGATTGCGCCGGCGGCGCGCCAATTCGCCCAGCTCTTCCTAACTTTTGGGTCACGAGCAAATTCAGACTTCCATGCAGCTTCGATGTCTACGGCTTGCAGGTCTGTTGCATCCATGATCTTTCGGACTGTCGAATCCTTCAGTCCGCCGCGTCCTTTTTTCATGTGTCTGTAGCCACCGTCAGACATTTCGAAGTACTTGGCCATTTCAAGGTCGTTCCTTAAATTCCGACTTTTCCTAACCAAATCAAGAACTTGTTCGAATTTCATTGCATGTCACCTCCGTGCAAATAATAGACCCGTTCAAAAAATGTTGACACGTGCAAAAAATGTACGTATCAATGCGTTCATAAATTGTACGGTTTTTTATACCCATCGCAGCGGCGGGCGCTGGATAGGCACGAAAGCGGAGCATTTTTGTGGACTATCGACGTGTTTTTGGAAGGATGCTCAGCCGCTGTAAGCGGCTTTTCTTGGGTGCAGCGGTCCCCCAGTCAGATCGGCCAAAAATCGTGTATGAGCCTTCTGATGGGTCCTTCAGCATCCGTTTAATCGACTGTCCCGAGTGCCAAGGCAGCGCGCCCCGCGACTGCGGGGTCTGTCAGGGCAGGGGAGAGATCGAGGCCCTGTTCAAGTCGAGGCCTCAGCGATGACCGCCTTATCGCCAAACTCGGCTGATCAAATCGTCGGGCCAGGTGTCACGCGGGCTCAGCAACAGCGCCTATTTTTCACGCCATCACGGAACTCGGTTATTCGTCAGGACACTAAACCCCGATTTCCTGCACCGCCGCCGAGGTGGGACGCCCCGCCGGTCTGTCCGGTCTACGGCCACACCTTCTACGATTGCTGGTTGGCAAACCCGGAACCCCGGGCGCCGTCATGGCGCCTGGGTCAGTTCCGCCGGCTGAGCTTTCACGCGCTCTCGGCTGCGCATCGTTTCGCCCGTCTTCAGCCCCGATTCGACGTCGTCAATCGGCATGGCTATGTCGATGCCCGGTCTGAGGGCCAGTCGGCCGGCCGATTCCCGATGGGTGGAAATCCACCCATTTCACGTGCGGGTGCTAGTGACACCCGCACTTTGGTACCCAATCCGGTACCAATTGGGTCAGTCAGCGATGTTTCTTGATTGGCTTTCCATCCATCAGGACCACGGCGACCAGCTCCCGCTCATCGCCGATCGGGCCATGATCGTCATCGACACGGATACCGGCGATGCCCTCACCACGACACAGCCCACGATCACGGAACGTGGCAGCTATTCGACGAGTGTGCAGATTCGTCTCTCGGGCGGCCGGATATCCGTCAGTGGGAACCCGTCTCGGTTCAATCGTCCGGAGAATCTCTTCGGTCTTACGTCGATTGACCAGGCGGTCGCGGTCTACAACCGGATTTTGATGTCGCACGGCCTGCCGCCGTTCACCAAAGCCACCAAGCGATGGTTTCGCCAGGGCGAAGACGGCAAGCGCGCGCAGTTGGTCAGTGATGGCGCAACCATCACCGAGCTGCATATCACCACCAATCGCGAAGTAGGGCGGGGCAACGTCCTGGCCTACCTCAAGGGGCTATCGACTCAACGCCTCCGACACTCCATACCCAGGCTCCATACCAACGGCCGCGCCGTGGACTGGTTATCGAAGAAAGGCAATGCACGCCTCATCTACCCGAGTGTTTACGACAAAGCCCACGAGCTGCGTTTGCATGCGTTGGAGAAGACCGCACGGTCGTGCGGTAAAGACAGCGATGACTATCGCTATGTGCAAAAAGTCATCGCGCACTGTGAACAGGTCGGCTTGGTCCGCTTCGAGCAAAAGATCAAGTCGGCGTATCTGCGACGAAGGAAGTTAAACCATTACGGATTTGTAGAGATCGAGGATTTCGAAAACTTGCATCGCGAGTTTATCGCTATCGACTGCAAATTGAAGGTGACGAACATGGGCATAGAAACACTGGCCGAACAATTACAGCGCGAAGGCATTTGCACTAATCCGAAAGCAGCGAACACAACGTTGTCTTATGCAATACGTTGGATGCACGGTGAACGTTTCGACCTGAAAAAAAGCAAGGTCAAGCTGCACCGCGCCCGTCTTCGCAAGATCGGTATCGATATCGCAGATACGTTCGATGTCGATCGTCATAGCCTGGTCCATGTGCGCCATGTTCGCGATATCACCGTCACCGATTCGGTAGCACCAGACTGGTACCAGCAACCAGAAGTCCGTGGTCTTCGGTTGGTGGCTTAACGCCCATCAGGGCACTCAACGAGAGAGGTAGAAAAGATGGAAGTCAAAGGCGTTTTTTTACAGGCCATCTCCTGGGAGATGACCGACGAGCGGACCGGCGAACTGCGTGCCGGCACGACGATTCGTGTGGGCACTATGCCCGATGGATCAGAGTTCAATCTGACGCGCGGTTTCGTGATCGAGAAATACACGGGCGCGTCGTCGCTCATGGGCTCGATTGACCAAAAGATGGCCGGCAAGCCGGTCACTCTGCAGGGCGAGCTCAAACCGGCGGGCCAGGGCAAGTTTAAGTTCGTGCCTGAGTCGATCAAGTTGGGCACAACGGCTGCGGCAGCATAGTAGAACCTCGGGGATATGAGAAACCTCTTCTACTTTCTCAGTGCCTTCGGTGTTGTTGTCACCGCTAGTCTAATCACCGCCCTATGACCCGCTCGAACGTTCAAGCGCTCTGTGTGTTCATCATCGGCTTAGCAGCGTTGCTCAGCCATTCGATGGCACACGCGGGTTGCACGGTCTACGACCCTGACGGTTTCGTATGGGAAGCCTATCCCGATGCATCACCGGGGTATTGTGCAGACGTCGTTGCCGGCTTGGGCGAGGGATACACGTACACCGAAGATGGACCGTCGGGTGAATCAAACCGCCGGCTGCTGGTATGTGACGGCGTATGGATCTTCGAAGGCGGCATCAGTTGTGACGGCACACTCGAAGCGGTCAATGCACAAGCGACCAAACTCTGGCTAAACGGCGGCTGGGATGCCGACGGATTCGCCGCAGGATTCAGCATGGTCATCATGCTGTTTGTCACGGGGCTGGGTATCGGCCTCATTGTCTCTGTCATCAGAAAAGCAAAAGGAGCTTAACGATGAAAAACCTCTGTAACGCTGTGAAGCGTCACGCGAAGAAAACCATTGCTGCTATCGGCAGCTTGTTCGTCGCTGGCCAGGCCATGGCCGTCGACACCACGGCCGTCGGTGCGTCGTTAACCGGTGCGCAGACCACTGCTTTGTCGGTGGGCGAACTGGTCATCGGCGTGGTGGCCGCGCTGATCGTCATCGGTCTGGTCATCTCGATGGTGACCAAGATCCGCGGCTAATGATCTGGTCTGTCCTTGCAGGTATGGCTGCCGGTGGCGCGTTCATCGTCGGTTTAAGGATGGGCTGGTTCTTGTGATACGCGGGGCTTCGGCCCCGCTTTTTCTTAATCAGGACGCGTACGCGTTTTACTCGACATGAACAGCAGATTTCAACGACGGCGGCGTCTGGTGTATTGGAGCCTTGTAGGCTGTCTTGTTGTGCTTCAGCTTGTCGCGGTAGCGCATGCAGGATACTGGTCCTATGGCACTGACGGCACTCGCTACGCAACGAAGGAAGCGAGGGCCGAATCCTATTGCGCATGGAAAGCAGCCAGCTCACCTAATTTTGACGGGACATACGGATTCATAGATACCGTCAATCCTGGTTGGCAATACTTCTACTGCACCAATACCAAAACCGGGTCCGAGGTGTACAACCGTGTGAACTACTACTGCGAGGAAACCGGTTCATCACCACCGTCTGGCATCTGTCCTGAAGACATCGTCGACTGTTCAACCGAACCCAACATGATCAAGCGAGCCCCTGCGGATGGCTCGTTTCCGCCGAGTCATTCGACGCCTGCTCATTCGCATCGCCCTGTACCTGCTGATTCTGTGGCTGTTCGCCAAAGCAATCACCCTCCTGCTGACATAGCGCCGCTTAAAGGCCAACAGCTCGATATCGTTGCCGCGGTCCAAGGTACCGAAGACCAACGTTGGATCTACCTTTTCAGGGCCAACAAAGAGGGTACCTATTACACCCTCGGCATGGATGACCTCGAGGCCATGCAATACCGCATCGAACCCAAGGGTGCCTGCGCCGTCCGGCTCTACTGGGAAGACAAATATGAAGTCGTCACCTGTGGCGACCGATCCAACAATCAAGGCATGCTCGGCGGCGCGTAGCGGCCGGAGCGACACGGGGAGCGACGGCGCGAAGCGTTGCTGAGCATGCCATGCGGCTACTTATGACCTTATGACGGCCATTGTTGTGCACAATGCAGCACACGAAGCACGGTGATGTTTTCAGCGGCTTGATAGACCACCACATAATTCGATCTGACTACCATCTCGCGCGTACCTGGTACACGCCCTTCGCGGTACAACTGCGGCCGTTCGGGCAACATTGAGACCTTTGCATTGATCTCGTTTTTCAATGCCTCGGCGGCATCGGGATTATCGGCTGAGATATAGTCGATGATTGTCAGTAAGTCGGCTTGTGCGGCTCTCTTCCATTCAATCACGTCGTTTCCTATCGATGACGGCTTGTGCCTCTTCCATGATGTCGTCGTGTGGCACCGATGGCGAGTCATCGTTAAGGGCTTCTTGGACCTTGGCACGGAACCAGGCGTCATAAGCATTGGGGTCAGTCGTCAAACCGGCGGGTAATCCACCTTCCTTGGCGATGCGCGTAAGCAGGATGCGCACGGCATCGGAAACGGTCAGTCCCAGATTTGCGAGTGTCTTGGTTGCGTCAGCTTTCAGCTGATCATCGACCCGCACGTGAAGCATTGAGGTCTGAGCCATGATGTTCTCCGGTGTTTTCAGACCTCGATAGTATGTATCTCAATTGAGATACGTTCAAGCCTGAGCAGGTAGCCAGGCCTTATAGGTGCTAATGGCCTTTTTGTACCTTCGCCAAGCCAGTCGACGAGCGGCCCGCCTGGCGTGCCAGATCGCGAACAGTCGCTCAGCCTTCTTGTAGAGCTTGCGGGCCGTCTCACTGATCCAATCGAGCTGACGAGCCATGAACCAGGCACGCATCGACGGCCGGGCAGGTCGCCGGCCTGCGCGAGGTGATCGACCTCGATACCCGGTGTGCAGTTCGAGCGACGGTTGTTCAGTGCAGGGTAACTGCAACTGTTGCCAGATCGTCCGGAGCATCGGTCAATACTCCGTGGTCAACACATAGTCGCCATCGAGATCACCGATGACGGCCATGATGCGTACGCCGCATTGTTCGATCTCGTCGATGGTATAGGTCTTTTCCATCTCCACCACATGCGTCCAGCTACCGGCGGTCACGATGTGTTCCTGGTCCGTGCCGGCGTGTTCTACCACCACATATTGCTGACTCATCCTCTGAACTCCTGTTCATCATGCGGACCTCCCGCAACTTCTTCCTTGCAGACAAAAACCCCCAGTCGGTGGTGGGCAGCCGTCGAGCGAGGAGGTCGCCCTGAACACACGTGAAGGGTCGTGCGCGCTGTGCGCGCACGAGGGGGCCCCGCTTGCGGGGTTCCGACTGACGGCTGATGGTTGCGTGTGTTGTGGTGTATGGCGGCCGGTGACGACCTACAGGGTGCTCCCGTCAGATCCGCCGCGAGCGGCGTGCCGTTGTTTGGGCGGGTATCGATGTTGATACCGCGGAACCGGCCTTAGGCCGTTCATTGATTATGCGTACATGTGGTAGTGGCCCGACTGTTGATGTAGAAAGGGGCCGCGTAGTTGCTAACCGTGCGGCAGGGTGACCGCTGGGGGCGGGCGATGATTGGCTTAGTGAGCATTTATGCTCGACTTAGCCAATCAGAGGCGCCGCCGGCGGTCACGCGAAGAGGTGGTATTAGAATCGCTGCCGAGTTGGAACCGGGAGTCCGATTATGTTCGTACCCTTGAGTTTTTCGCGGAAGTGCCGGCATTCTCTGGCGGCGATCGAATGCAACCAGGGCAATGCTCGGATCTCGCCAGGTTGTACGATTACACCGCTGTCGGTTACGAGTGCGTTCCCGTGGACGCGCCAGCCTCGCCAGGCAGTGTCGTGTGATTCTAGGTAGCCGGCGAGGCAGGTCAGGTGTTTCACGACTTGTCTTGGTGGCGATCGTCGCCACCGATCGATAGTTCGGATACTGCGTCCAAAGTACTTGGCGGCCTCAGCCCGATTCAGCCGGGCGAGACTCATCAAGTCATCCAGCGGCATGCGGGTCAAGTAATCAAGCGTGGGATAGGTGTACATCTTGGATTCCTTTCTTTTGAAACTGCATTAATTGCTTCGTCCAAATAGCGATGAGGTGTAGATATTTCGCTATTCCAGCCAAAATAGTACGAATCCTTAATTGCGCATAATACCCATTATGTTAAATATTAGGCGCAGGCTGTTGGCCTGGCTCGACGATTTCTGGTCATCCACGAATACTGCTAAACAAATCCAAGAAAAGTACTGAACTTGCACGAATACTACTGAACTTGGTAACCAGCTGAATCTAACTGATACGCGCGAAATCTGGTGTTCAAAGATCTGACTGTCACGACGCACTCCCCTACTTCCTGCCTATTTAACAAAAAAGCCCTTCAATAACGGTATTTCTGACTCTCTATAACTTCATACGGATTAAGTCAGAAGATACCTGCTCACAAGCGTACGCGTGATGTGCTCACCCCTCGCGGCAAGACGCACTAGGTCATGTTCTTTCATCGCTGAGAAATCGGTTGGGTAGTCCATAACATCTTCTCGCGACACCCAGACAGAGGGGCGGACAGGAATTCTGGCATCCATCTGTCCTAGGCCGGAATAGATGAAAGCTTCCAGTTCACCGGTTTCAGCGTATTTGTGCAGTCGCCCCTTGGCGGCATCTTGAACTTTTCGGTGTATGACCTGGAGTGTCTGCAGCATTCTAAATGGCCAGAAACCCGTCGCCGCTTCACCCGTCATTTGACCGGCCCCAGCATCACAAGAAACGATAATTTCTGGTTCATACGACACGATAGAATAGTCAGCGGAGCGTCCAGGTTCCATGCAGGAAACGCCCAAGTTTTCGTACACGCCACCGTCTGTCAGAATCACGCGCTTGTTACGTACTTCGTCCGTCTTTGTGTTTTCGAATGGCCTAATCCAATCGAAGGCTGGGAGAGCCGGTGGGAATGCCGCGGAAGCTGTAACAGCATCAGCGATGCGTAAATCGCTGGCCTTCCCTCTTCCAAATCGCCAAGTGCCATACCCACTATTGCTCATTCGGAACGCCGTACCGGTCGCTAACTCACAGGCGTTGAAAACGATGTCCCGATTGCTCTGGGTGGGCGCGTCCAACGTTTTGTCACCCAAGATACCTCGAAGTTCTTCAGCGACGATGTGTGTTCTCGAGTACCAACGTCGGAACGGCCAACGAAGGTGCTTTAGCCAAGATGACGATTTTTCTGGAAGGCCAATGAATGATAAAAGCTGCTGAAGGACCTTTCGGAATGACCCAATAACCAGTCCAGGAACGACGGAGGCAAGAAAGGTGACCGTAGACGGTATAATCCGAAGTTTGAATATGAGCCGAACGAGGCTGGGCACGAGTAGCCCTCGACTTAAGAACTGGCGGGCTTTTTCGTCAACCGCTTCAAAGCCTCCTTCCGTGTACCCGATGAATGCGGTCATCACTGATCCCCCGGAAACGCCGGATACGACCTTGACCTCATCGAGCAGGCCCAAGTCGTTCAGCGCTCGCAGGCAACCCAGGTGGTAGGCAATTGCTCTGGATCCACCACCAGAGAGTGCAAGTCCAATTTCCTTGCCGTACTCAGGTAGTGAGAACTCTGTGATAACGGCGCCGTCACTCTCGATCCCAAAATAAACAGCATCGTTTTTCGCGACTAGTATCGAACGGTTGAAGATGTAAGCGCCGATTTCGATTTCACTGCTGGCATAGCCGATGATCATCATTAGCTGTAGTGGACTTTGCGTAAGATCGGTAGCGAAGAGCCCAGCGATGCCGTCTAAGTCCTTTCGGCTCGGTTGCGCTTGGCTGATCGGGTGGGAGTGCCAGGTACCGATGAACTTTACAGAACCTCCAGTGCGGCCCTTTTTCTCTTCGTTGATTTCCTTTGTGCCATTCACCCCACAAAGGAATTCGGTCTCGCTGAACTCGCTATCGCTTGGCGGACCGATGACTTCATTGATCCACAATACGTCCACAACGTCGTTGAATTCACCGAAGAGGAGACCGCCCGTCTCGACCAATTCCCCCCTTTCTCGACTACCACTCTTTATCCAGCCCCGTATGTCACGCCAGGCGTGTGAAGAAACCCGCACATCGATGCCATTGCCAGTTTTGATGAGTATGTCTGGTTGATAGGCAAACGCATGATCACGGTCTGTCGAGGTATCTCGGGAAAACAGCAAGCCATGAGCAGTACTGGCGTTCGGATCAAGAAATTCCGCCAGTTTGTTGAGCATTTTCCCTGATAGCACGCCCACGTCCGCAGCTGAGCCGACAAATGTTGGGTCAGAACAACCTGGCTCGGGTTGAAACAGCGGTTTTTCCGATTGGCTCCAAAAGGCTTCTTTGTAGACCGCCAGATGTTCCCGGTTCATGACCGAGAGACTGAGCTTTCTAAGGACATCCAGGGTTGCCCCTGTGTAACTCGGTGGTGCAACCGCCATGGCGGCATGCTCAGCCCGACTGCTAACCATCAAGGAAGCGATTACGGCAGAAGTTTCTTGATCTTTTTGGAGTTCTTCTAGTTTCGTACGAACTCTCAGAGAGGCTGTTGCGTCTATGACAACATCGAAACCATTCGTCCAGTCAGTGTTGGAAAGCAGCGATCGATAGGCGTTTTCGCTGGATGCTTCACAGCTCAGTGACGGGGAAATCGCCAATAGCCGAGCTTTCAGGGCATCCGATTTCAACTTCCCAACATCTTCATCCCGGAAGTTCTGGCGCACCAAAATACCAGGGTTTACGATACTGTTGTCGATTAGGTGGATATGTTGGACGCCCGCCCGAACCAAATGCTCTGCGATGACGCCGCCGATGGCGCCACATCCCAAGAGCCCAACTTTTTTCTCTTTGAACACGCTTAGAGCGCTGTCACTATCTCTTCTCTGGGTCACCTCTGGGCGGTTTTCCATGATGCGACACCAACCAACCTTGGCCGTATTCATCCAATCTTTTGCAGCGTTGATGATGTCGTCGGTGAGCTCTTCTATTTCTTCTCTTCCATCAAACTCGCCCCATCTGTCGCGTAGATTCAGGGCCTTGGTGACCAATGCGAGTTGCTGAACGGGAGTCGGATCAATCTCCCAAACAGCCAAATGCTGGCGTCGCTCTCCGCCTTGGCCGGCAATGCCTCGCATCGGGGTGCCAACGACCACATGCAACGGTTTACCCTCTTCCTTTGCCGCGGCTGCCACAGAGAGTAGTAAAAGCAGTGCATGTTTTGGTATGCCAGCCTGATCAAGCTGATCACTCAATCCGCTAACATACTTTGGGTATTCAAAACTGAAGGGCGTAGAAAGCAGTATCGCTGGTGCCGCCTCGGGGTTGGCCGCGACATCGCCGAAATCCAACCACTCGTTCAGATCGAGACGGTTTTCCCCCACTGGTTGAAGGACCGCGCCGCCAAGCCAAAATCGGCCGGTAAATGCCGGGGTATCTTCATTGATACATACGTTTGTATTCTTCGTTGGATATACCGCGGGTGGGTGTAGAGGCGCGCCGTCCGCATCGAGCTGATTTAATGCAGCATCTCTGAACCAGGCGTGCACACGACGCATGAAGTCGAACATGCCACCTTCGGGGCGCCACTCGGTGTCAGGAGCTTGATACAGACAGATATGTCGAGCCCACTGGACGTGCGGATGTCCTTCAAATCGGCGATGGGCTACGTCAACGAGTGGATAGGCGTATGGAAATGACGCAGATATGCTGAGTTGAATCGACTCCCTGGCGTTCAGCGATAAACCGCCTTCGGCTGACTCAAACAGACGGCAGTCGATAGAAACCTCAACGATCGCCCACTCTCCGTCGGATGGGGGCTCGTCTACGTAATCAATTCTTAACGCGCTACCGGGCGCTGCAGCTATCCTATGAAGCTGGTCTAATGCCTTCGCTTGCCCATCACTCAGTGCCACATCCGAACCCTACAGCAGTTGCCGGTGGCTGATCAGAGCCTTGAGCAACGTTGACGGATTCCTCCAGGCTGGCTGCTGCCGCCACTGCACCCAAGTACCCCAGCCCCTCGTTATTAACCTCAAATGCTATCGGTTCGGGGTTTTCTTCACTCGGGGTTTCGTGCGTGCACATGAACTCATCGGGAACAATCCGCAGGTAATGCCTTTTGGCTATAGCGTGGGGAGGATTGTCTCCAGGCTCATTCGATGCCGGGATTGGGGATGAACTGGAGATAATGTAACCGGGCGACAAAGCTGACGCCGCCATGGCGTCCAAAACTTCCTGCTTCAACTTTTCTACATCATCGCCTTCATCCTGCCAATACATGGCGGATTTGGAGCAATGATGGGGAGCCAGGAGGATATTCCACTCAAGATCCTCCGGATCGCTCACGTCAAAGATGCGCTTCAGGATAGGGTACTTCAGGTCGCCTAGGAGGAGCGCTTTGCCAACACCACTGGTGTCAGACAGGGAAATCTGGAAGGCAAGACTGCAGTCGTTTCTGTCTCCATAACTGTCATCGGCGAACGGTGCATGAATGAAGGCACGGAACTGATCGCCATAATCTCGGCCATCCAGGGTATGCACCGAATGCCCTGGAACTGAAAAGAATGCTTCGGGAAAGCCGATATACGGTTCATCTTGCAACAGTTCGTCATAGCCAATGATGCGAACACGATCTCCACTGCCGGGATCGCCTCCAGCATCGATCGTTGCCTGTACTCGCCGCATGGCTTCTTCATGAAAGGCTTCTGCATCGTCGCAGAGGTCCTCGTTGCCCTGATACTCCTGGAACACACGTGGAGAAAGCCACAATTCGCCGATTTCAACCTCCTCGAGGAGCTTGATAAAACCTTGGCAGTGATCTTTGTCAGGGTGAGTCAGCGCAAATGTTGACAGGTAGGGGCGTCTATCTGTCTGCGGAAGGATTTCGATCAAATAATCAACGATTGGCCAGGCTGGATCGTCATCATCATCGGCCTTCTCCATGTGCCGAATATCCACCTGCAAATAGGTCTCATCGTTGATTTTGACGGTGGTGCTATCACCAGTACCGACAGGCCAGAAAACAAAGCCTTGCGAGGGGATATCTACTGCCATTGGAGGTTCCTTTTCAATGTTTCGATTCGTATGCCTATGTTGGGATTCATTTGGAAATTGAAAGACTATCTCCGTGGCGGTCAGATCGGTTGCTGTGTTCAAGTCGTATCGTTGACACCGCCATCCAATCGACTCGGTTTACCCATCATGCTGCAAAACATAACATCATCATTATGATTAAGTCAAGCGATCGTTAATATCGTATTTGATATTGATAATGATTCTCGTCGCTGGTACTCTGTACACTAGAAATAGTCGTGTCAATTCGCGAGATGAATACTGAAAAGCTTGAAGAAATTACCCAAACGCAGTCGGAGAGGATTTTCCACATCGACTTTCGCCTGCGCTTTTTGGGCACCGTGACCCGTAGCGACCTTGTCAGTCGCTTTGGCATTAAGGAGGCCGCAGCTACCCGAGATATTGCGTTTTACCGGGACATTGCACCCGATAACCTTGTCTATGATTCGACCGCGAGAAGGTACTTCAGTACCGATGCCTTCCGCCCCGTATTCGATCATTGCCCCGAGCATGCCCTGGTGGCGCTCACCACTGGGGTTGGTGATGACTCGATCGGCCGCCAAAAACCGTTACTCGCGAACGAAACGCCAATGTTGCTATCGATCCCTAATGTCGATGTTCTTGCGGCAATTACCTGCGCAATCCACCAGGAGCGGCCAGCCAATATTCGCTACCACTCAACCAGTAGCGGCACTACGAAAAGAACGATCGTGCCATTTAGCCTTATTAGTAACGGCTTGCGGTGGCATGTCCGCGCTTACGACAGAAAACACTCGGAATTCAGAGATTTCGTCCTGACGCGGATGGACAGTGCCAAGCTAGACGCCGGAGAAGTGAAGGAACACGAGAGAAAGGAAGCAGACCATCAGTGGAACCGTATGGTGGAGCTCGAACTGGTTCCCCACCCTAACCCGGAGAACGTAGCGCATCCGGAAACGATCGCGCTCGATCATCATATGAGCGAGGGTGGACTGCGGATAAACGTGCGGGCAGCGGTCGCTGGTTATCTTTTGCGGCGCTGGAATATCGATTGCTCAGAGGACCACAGCCTAATTGGTCGCGAATACCAGTTGTGGCTCGGAAATCACCCCACCCTTTATGGTGTTAACAGCGCGTCGCTCGCACCGGGGTACACAAAGGCAGCGAATCAATGACAGGTTTTCTTCTTCAGTGCAGATCAGAATCGAATTGCTTTTCTGCGATAGCCAGGTAATAACGTTGCGGTAGGTAGCATTGACACACTTCTTCACGGACGACAGAACCCATTTTTTTCGACCGCTCACTGGAAAATACCGAGCGATGGTGTCGAATTGCCTGCAGGCTTTGTATCAGCGTCTGCATGGCCCGGAAGCTGACTATCGGACACTGATTCGCCGAGAAGAATTAACCGCACTACTGCTGCCGATTGTTACTGAGAGCCCCATACTGGAATCTGACGGAACCGAGTCAGAAGAAGACTCGGCCGAGGATGAGCGATCACGCGTTAATACCATCGTCCGGCAGCTGACTGAGCACGGTTGGATTGAGTCCATCCCCGACAAAGGCCAACTTGTCTCTGTTTACCGTCTCACAAGACCCGGCAAAGCCTTTACGGAGGGATTCGTAAAGCTGGAAGGACGAGGCATTCGTTCCAGACAAAGGAATGTCCGCAACACGCGGTATTCCCTCGAGGTCTATGCGAACGAGCATGACCCTTTCAACTTGATCGATGCGTTGACTACCGCGGGACAGATCAACTCTGACTTATCCGATGACATTGATGTGTTGCATCAACGGCGAACGGAATTGTTGCACAATGCTGCTGGACGCTATCAGGAAGCCTTTGAAGACTTTCTCGATTACATGCGCAAGCACTTCATCCCTGATTTGGCGGTTCGTCTATCGGCAGACAGTATCGAACGTCATCGTTCCGCCATTTTACGTTCAATCGAACAAATTCGAGGCTGGTCGGAAGCTGAGCTTGATCGTGCGACCAACGACCTGACCAGTCTGTTTCCAGATGTGAATGTTCTCGGTGCCGGCAACCCCCTATTGCGGGTGCTCGAGCGTATCGAGAACCTCGTTGATACCGCCTGCGATGGGAAAATGCCCGAGTTGCGGAATGCGCTCGCGGGATTCGTACGGCAAGCAGACGTCCTGATCCGTCAGGCGCAGGCGATGAGCTTTCACGTCGAGGGTTCGCCGGCGATACTCATGGAACGCCTGGGGCAATTGGATGACGATGCGCAATCACATTTTTTCGACCGGGTCGGTCCATCCATCTTGCCCCCCTCCCCTTCGTTACTAGATCCAGCAAAGATTGGACGGCTAACAACCCGCTCGAAGCGAAAAATAGACAACCAAACATCGACGTTGCCGCCAACTCGAGAAGAACTCCTCGCAGCGACACTGGCAAGCGCGCGGGAAGAAGCGTTTGCCATAACCATTCCGAACATTCGAGGCCGGGTGATTGACCAACTCGGAGACTCTCCATCGATACATATCCGTGACTTTCACGTCCAGGACGCGCTCGACCTGTTGACGCTCAGCCATTGTATTGAGATTGGAGCGATCGGATATCCCAATGAAGATCCCAGTCTCGCAGTAGAACCCATATTGGAGGATGGCAAGCCGGTTTGGACTGACACACCTTACGGAAAGATTGAGGCGTTCATCATAAGGAGGGAGTTTGCGCATGGCTGACGAATGGGTTGACCACTTTGAACAGGACCTGAAGCACGCGCGAGTCAACAGAGACGCTTTCCGAACTGCGGTGCACCGATTGCTCGAATACGGCAGCGTGGTTGCTACCGATAGTCAACCTGAACGTCGCGTGTACGAAACCATTACTCGCGCCTTTGCGACTTTTGACAACTACTTCCGTCTGATGGGCTGCCGGTTGTTCCAGGACAGGCAACTGGAGTACCTGCGTTTGTATCCACCAGGGGCGCGCATACCTGGTGTCGAAGATGACGGGCTGGCTGCTGAAGGACTGAGGGAACGCCTAAGTCGGGTCGAGGCTGCCACATTAGTCTCGTTGCGCTTTTTGTACGAACAAAAAATGGCTGAAGGCATGCTTGATGAGGACCAGGAAGCCGCCATCCAGCTTGATGAACTTACATCCGTCATGAACACCACCCTGAGGCAGGGTTTGCCAACGGGACTAATTGAGCGGCAGAAGGTTCTGGGGCGTCTTCAGCGCCTAAAAGCACTTCGGGTCAACACAGAATCGGATCTTGAATCCGCCGAAAACTGGCTAATGATTCGACCGATGATCCTGACGTTGGTCAGCCCTGACTGGATCGAGAAGGCCAACCAGGAGTTGATCGAGGCAGAGCCCGAAGAAGGAGACACTGATGTGGATTAAGTCTGTCATTACGTTGAATTGGGGCACCCTACCCAATCGAGAATACCCTCTCGGCGAAGTCACTTTATTAGCAGGACACACCGGCTCGGGTAAAAGCACGCTTGAAGACGCCATCCAGACAGTCATGACGGCGGCACACCAGGGACTTTATGAATACAACCCCGGACAGGACGAATCGAAACAAGGAAGTCGGTCAGGTAAAAAAGCACGCAGTTTGGCTTCTTACATTCTCGGGTCTGATCGAGATCGGTACGCTCGGCCTGGTGGCGCACACGGTTACGTTGTATTGGTGTTCGCACCCTCCGGAAATGAGGACGGACAGTTGTTTAGCGCGGTATTCGGTGTTACAGCTCACCTGGAAGAAATCGGCGCTGGTGAAAAAATGCGACGAGTTCCAAGGGAAGACCATCATCAAATGATGTTGGTGGCGGGAGAAGTCAAACAGGATCAATTGGCCGACCGCAAAAGTGAGTATGTCATTGAGGTTGTAGATACCAAGTTGATTTACAACCGACTGCGCGAGGATTTTGGGCGGGAAGGTGTAAAGGAGTACACATCGAAAGAAACCTACTTGTCTGCACTCTGGGGGCGCTTACATGGTCGTTCAGGTGGCATGGATACGAAGGCGGCCAAGCGGGCATCGCAGACGTTCTCCCAAGCAATGGCCTACAAGCCCATCAAATCCATTGATCGATTCGTTAAAGAGGAAATTCTGAAGCCTAAAGACGTTGGAGCCGATGTAGCGCACTTGTCCAATCTGGTTCAGCGCTTGCACAAGATGCGTGACGATGCCGAAACCATTAATCAGCGAACGGCGCAATTGACGTCTTTGCTGAAAGAAGCAGACTCAGTGGTACGTGGCTGGCAATCGCGTTGTGAGACGCTCTTTGTCAAAGCAGCAGGAAAAGCGAACAAAAATGCTAAGGCACTGGAGGCGTCACGCCAGGCGCGTGCTGAAGCGCAACGAGCGCTTGATCGAGCTGAAGCGACATACGACGAAATGGAACAGCGACTGCAACAGCTCAATTCCCTAAGGGAACAACTCGAGCGTCAGCGCAGCAACCACCCACAGTTGTCACAGCGAGGTGAACTCGAAGGCAGCATTGAACGGTTACAAGGAGAGTATGAACGACAACGAAACAGCTTGCGGCTGAAAGCGCAAAGCCTCGAAGCAATCCGCAATACATTGCGGGCCTTAAGAGAAGCCCCTCAATCCCTGCGCTCTGATAGCCTGTTTTCCGATGGGTTCAAGGCACTTGAAGACGCACTCACCCTATCCATCGGACTGGATAGCCAAAATTTGCACGATGATTTGGTTTTCGTCCTTTCTACGCCACCAACAGAAGACAAGATTCAACACGCACTAACCCGCATGCACGAAGCCCTCAGTGATGCCGAAGCCGGCATTAAGCTCATTGAAGAAACGATCAGCGGTGAAACCGGCCTGAAATCGACAGTTGCCCAGAATTTCTATGCAAGTCAGGGTCAAGAAAGAGACATGATCGAAAGGCGCGAGTCACTGAGTTTAGAGATTCGTGGGCTTTCCGAACAGTCACAAATCGAGTACCCAAAGGATGCTAAAAAGGGCATCTATTTGTTGGCGAGCAAAATACCCGAAGCCAAGCCAAGGGTTTTGTGTGATTTAGTCGAAGTCAGAAAAACTGAAGAGGATTGGCAAAACGCGATCGAAGGTTATCTCGGTAATAACCGATTCATGATCCTGGTCGAAGACGAATTTGAAGTCGAAGCCAATCGCCTCTTACGTCAACATCCAGCAAAGGTTGCTCAGACCCATCGCGCCATGAAGCGTCTTGGAAAAGCGCTGCCGGCCGATTCGATAATCGATTGTCTTATCATCGATGACCCTGTCGCGGAAGCGTATTTGAAGGCCGCCTATGGAGATGTCGTCAAGGTGCCTGATCTTGAGACCCTGAAAAGGACAGCCCGCGGCATCACTGTGGAAGGACGCTCAGCCGGCGGTTTTTCTACAGGGCGGGCCTGGGTCGACGATCGTAACCTGGCATTTGGAGAAAGCGGTCGGACACGCCGACTCGTTGCTTGCCAAGAAGAATTGTCGTCATTGGAAACCACCTTATTAACCATTGGTGACCGGCGCAGCTTGCTCCAAGGCCTCCACAATCAATTGGGATCGCTGGTTAATCCTGATGCGGCCGAAACCGTTGCCAGCATGACGCGAGCGCGTAACGACTTGAACGAGACGAACCAGCGATTGTCGTTACTGAACATTGGAGATGGCGCGGTTCTTGAGTCGCAGTATCACCAGGCCAAAGAAGATACCGAAGCCGCAATAGCGGCAAAAGAAGAAGCGGCGACCGCCCGTGGAATCGCAAATCGCGATATTGATCAGCACACTGAAGAAACGAATCGACTGCAACAAGCGCAGATCCGATTGAACGAGAATCGTGAAGAACGTCGCGACGAGTTGGAATGGCTTGACAAAAACTCACCAGAGTATGCCTTTGAAGCACAAGAAGATGCCTTACTTGCCGCTGCTTCGGGGTATAACGATGAAACCAGCCAAGCCCTAGATAAGAGAGTCTCTGGTTTCGAAGGCCAAATAGCCCAGCATTTAACTAGGTATGTTGTCGGTTTGTCTGAGTACAACGGTGTTGCAGACACTTACCAGCAAATCCGCTGGGATGAGGGGCCGCTACCAAGCGTCAAGAGTAAGAGCGATTTTTCCATTTTGCTGCGCATGATCCATCGGACTGAAGAGCAGCACCAACGCCACGAAGGTCACCTCTTGGCTCAGGCGGAGCAACAGTTGAAAGAACTTGCTGCTGAAGTCAACACAGCCATCACCGCCAATTTCTGCCAAGTCATTAATCGTAGCTTGCAGTCAGGGCGTGAACAGATTAACCAACTGAACCGGTCATTAAGTGGTTACCATTTCAATGACGAAACTTATAGGTTTCGCGCTGAAAGCGTCAAAGAGATGCTCCGTTATAGTCGGCTCTTTGATGAACTCAGCCAGGCATACGATGCACGAGGGGAACGTCTTGACCTGTTCGCCGGCGAGTCAAGTGGTCTAACCGAAGAGAGTCAAGCTACGCTAGATGAACTACTGGCCCTGCTCGAACAAGGCGATCAAGGCGAGGCCCGCACGAAGCTCGAGCAGATCACTGATTACCGCAATTACCATCTATACGATGTTATTGCTCACTCGAATGATGGCCATGAAATGAGCCTCGGTGAAAACGCCACAGGATCTGGCGGACAAACCGAAACTCCGGCTTACATCATTCGGCTGGCCGCGATAAGCAACGCTTACGGATTGAACGATGGACAGGGATCGCGTTTGCGGTCAATTGTACTGGATGAAGCATTCTCAAAAATGGATGAACCGAGAACGGCCGAGGTTTTGCGATTGTTTGCAGACCCACGGTTTCGTTTTCAAGTTGTTTTTGCAATGCCCACCAAGAATGCAGGTGCCTTCCAACCACTATTGACGAATAAGTACGTATTCACCCGTACGAAGGCAGCTCAACCACAAGGCGAACTGCCCAACCGCACTCTGGTGAAGCTTGAACTGGTGAATCAAGACACCACACGGGAGCTATACAAGACCCACCTGAACGCGGTCGAAGTTCAAGCACGAATGGAGTTTGATGCGGAGTATGCGGAAGACAAAGCAGATAGTCCAGAAACCGCATCTGAGGCTCGCCAGTGACCGATTTCGAGCCCCACCTAGAAGAAAAGGCAGTCGCCGACATTTTGAATCGACTTGTCGACATGCTCGATAAGCAGGCGATGGCCTATCGGTCTCGACCACCAGGCTTCCGCATAAACGGTAAAGAATTGCCGAGTTTTTTTAGCCTGGAAGACGCACAAGACCGAAAGCTGGTTTGGCGCTTTATCGAGCAACTTGTAACCCTGCAATGGATCAAAATCACCGGCCGGAGAAAGTCAGTCGACTGTGAGCCCTGGAGCGGAGAGCCTCGCATTGTATTGGTGCCAGAGGCCGAGCCAGCGATCCGTAAAACGCTCGGACGCACCGAAGTTGAAGCAAGCTACTTGAAGAGTTGGCAAAGGGCTTTGCGCGCAGCCAGGAATAGTTTTTCAGGAGACATAGAACTTTTAAGCCGCTCGCCTCTGCGCATTCCCAACAAGTCTGCCCAGGAGATCATCGAACAGTTAGTCAAAGTTCCTGAATTTCGATCGGGTACGTTTGCCCGGGAGATAAGTGCACGTGTCTTTTGGGGCTTGTCCAAAATTCTAGACGGTCGCGTTGAAGCCGTGAATACGGCGTTCGGCCGTCAAATTCTGATCGAGAAACCCCTGCTTGTTAACGTGCATGTGCCATCTGACACCATAGAAGAAGTGATCTTCATTGAGAATGAGGTGTCTTACCTTGCCGCCATTGATAATTGTCCACCAGGTGCCGCTCTCGTTTGGGCTTCTGGTTTCATGTTGTCTGCACGACGTCTACTTGAACCAAATGGAATGGTATTGCACGCAAGTAGCGGAAGTGTGGGTTTGGCAGTCACTCTCGCCTTACAGTTGTTGCATGGCCGCGTTCCCTCGAGATTGTATTTTTTTGGGGACCTTGATTATTCCGGCATGCAGATTCTAAAGCAGCTCCGCGTGGTCTTTCCTTCCATCGTTAGTTGGCAACCAGGGTACAAATTCCTGTTGGAACAACTTCACAAGGGTAATGCTCATCCTGCTGATGACGCAGATAAGGCGAGGCAAAAGGACCCCGTTTCAACAGGATGTGCTTATGCAGATTCAGTGCTGTTGCCAAAGATACGGGAGGGAATAGGACACGGAGTGAGATATGTCGATCAAGAAGCCTTTGTTTGGTAGGACAACATTAGTCGATTCATATTGAGCTCACGTTTCCCGACTAGATTAGCCGGCTCGTTTTCTGCTTTAAAGAAATAGCGAGCAATAAGGAAAAAATTGCACCATCTCCTCCATCTAGTAATGGTGCATATTTCAACCGTTTTTCGAGAACATTTTAGTCGACTTGTTTACCCTAACCCACTGAATACCAGACCCAACATCTTGCTAACTCGCTTTGCACCAAATTATCAGTAAATGGGGCAAATCCCGCGTATTGATTGATAGCCGGTTGTAGACAGTATGCTACATCGTAGTGTGCGTCCCACTACTCAACGCACCGTCAATTGTTTGCTTTACCCAGATATCTGGCCGGTGTTTCTCCCAAACAACGTCGAAACATGGCGATAAAGGCACTTGTATTCTCGTAACCCAGCTCCAGAGCAACGACGGTCACGTTGTTGCCTGATGCCAAAAGCTCCAGCGCACGAAACAGTCGCCGTTGCTGTCGCCACGACCGAAAAGACATGCCGGTTTGAGCCGGGAACAACCGGGTGAGCGTCCGCTTGCTTGCACCGACTTCTCTCGCCCATGCATCCAGATCGCGCTGATCGGCCGGATCGGCAATCAGGGACTGCACGATTTTGCGTAATCTCGGATCCGACGGCATGGGGAGAGCGAGCGATGCAACCGGCTGTACCCGTATCTGGTCGAGTATCACGTCCATCATGCGCGATTGAGGACTGTCGGGTTCATACAGCGGCCCCGCCGCTACGGCAGCGACCACCAGTTCCCGCAGAAGCGGTGTGACCTGGAGGACACAGACTTCCGCGGGAAGATCACTGGTTTCGCCGGGCGCAATGTAGAGCGAGCGCATGGCGACGTCGGAGCGGGCCTCTATGCGATGCATGACACCGGCCGGCATCCACACTGCCCGTTGCGGTGGAACCACATAGGCGGCGGATGGGGTGGTGACCGACATTACACCGCTGCTCGCATACACGAACTGGGCACGTCGGTGCTTGTGCGAAGGGAGAATCGCCCCCGCCCCAAGATCGCGACCATAGGCCACAACAGCCATAGGAAGATCCTCTAGCTGGTTGACCTCAACGGCAAGTGGGGTCGCATTTTGGCTTGTTCGCGGCATAATTTGGCCTTTGACAAGTATCGCGCCATCCTACTCTGTCGCAACAATGTCGGCCACAGCTATCCCGGATCAGAGTCATGCAAAGAAGCCGACTGAGATTTCTTTTTTTGAATATCGGGCACTTCCTGGACCACCTTTTCGTCCTCATCTTTGCGACAGCCGCGCTGCACATGACAACCGAATGGGGCCTGAGTTACGCAGAGTTGATCCCCTATGCAACGCCGGGATTCATTGCCTTCGGCATCGGTGCCATTCCTGCCGGGTGGCTCGCTGACAAGTGGAGCCGCGAAGGCATGATGATCGTTTTCTTTCTCGGCATCGGCACAAGCTCGGTGCTGACGAGCACGGCGGAAACACCGTTGGAAATGGCGTTGTACGTCACCCTAATCGGGATGTTTGCTGCCATCTATCACCCAGTCGGCTTGGCGATGATTGTGGACGGCATTGAGAAGACTGGCGTGCCTATCGCCATCAACGGCGTATTCGGGAATATGGGAGTGGCCGGCGCGGCACTGCTCACCGGTTTCCTGATGGACGTGTCCGGCTGGCGCAGCGCCTTCATCGTTCCTGGCGCAGGTTCAATCGCGGTCGGCATACTATATCTGCTCTTCGTTCACGCGCATCGTGCGGAAACCGGGAGCGTTACGGATCAAACCGTCGGAGTGAAACAAGCGGCCACGCTTTCGCGACACATGCTGATTCGTACATTCGGCATCATCTTGCTCACATCGGCGATCGGCGGGTTGATATTCCAGAGCACGACCTTCAGCCTGCCCAAGGTCTTTGAAGAGCGGCTCAGTGAAATAGCGGGGAATACGACGTCGATCGGCTCGTATGCCTTTGTCGTATTCACTATTGCCTCATTTGCCCAGCTGGTCGTGGGCCATCTGTTGGACAGGCATTCCGTACGCAATGTGTTTGCGACCGTTGCGCTCTTTCAGGCTGTGTTCTTCTTCGCCATGACGCAGCTTGACGGAATGGCTTCGTTTCCGGTCGCGATTGCGTTCATGCTTGTCGTATTCGGACAAATCCCCATCAACGATGTTCTGATAGGACGAATCGTACACAGCCATTGGCGAAGCCGTGCCTATGCGCTGCGGTCCGTCGTATCGTTTTCCGTGATGGCATCGACGCTGCCATTGGTCGCCTGGATGCACGGCGCATGGGGATTTAACATGTTGTTCGGCGTTCTTTCGCTCTCCGCGACCCTGATTTTCCTAAGCGTGCTGTTCTTGCCAGCGAGCGAGAAGCCCGTACCGGCGCCATTGGCGGCATAGAAAGCGAGGATGTACGCGCACTGTCGCAGCGCCTGTTCCGGGAACAGGCTCACGAATGAGGCGACGCGGGCCACGTGGCATGGTGCTCGTCGATGACATACGCATGGGTGTGCGCTAAACGTGGATGGTAATGCGGATGGCTGTGTGGCTCGGACCCTTCCCACCCGTGATGCGCATGATCGTGATGGACATCGTGAGTGTGCAGATGTGAATGCGCGATTGCCGGATGCGTGTGAAGCAAAGCTACCTGATCACGCGCCGGCCACAACATGGCTGCCAGTGCGGTGAATACCATCACACTGAGCGCAAACAATAATGCGGTGATTTCAATCCCCAGATATGTGCCCAGGTTTCCGGCCAGCGGATAAAACACCAGCCAGCACGCATGCGATAGAGAGAACTGCGCCGAAAAATACGCCGGTCGGTCGGCGGGCGCGGATGAACGGTTGACGACGCGTCCGGCCGGGGTCTGCACCATCGACCAACCGGCGCCGATTAGAAACCAAATCGCCAACATGCCGGCAAAGCCGGGGGACAACGCCATCAGCCCCAGTCCCACAGTCATCAACACGCTTCCGGACAGCATCACGGTACGATCGGTGATGCGATCCAGCAACGTGGGCAGGCCGAGTGCGACAAGCATCGAGCCACAACCGGCAGCTGCCAGCGTCAGTGCGACATCGAATTCGCTGCCGGACAGATCGTCACGGACATACATCACTGTATTGACGATGACCATCGCGCTGGCTGCGGCGACGCCCATGTAAAAGGCCAGCAGGCCGCGCAAACGTGGGGTCTTCAGATAAGCGCGAATGCCAAAAGTGATCTGTCCCCAGGTGGAACTCTCGCGTTCCGTCGGACGTTGCGCCGGCAGCCGGCTGGCCGCAATCAAACCGGCGGAAACCAGAAAAGCTGCGGCGTTGATCGTGAACAGACCTGTGTAAGAAGCAAACAGCAGTGCCAGTGCCGCCAATGTCGGACTGAGCAGATTCTCCAGGTCATAAGCCAGGCGGGAGTAAGCCAGCGCCCGAGTATATTGCCGCTCATCCGGCAGGATGTCGGGGATGGTCGCAGAAAAGACCGGCTTGAATCCCGCAGAAAGCAGATTCAGCAGAAAGACCAACAGATAGATCTGCCAAATGGCCGTCGCGAAGGGCACGGCCAGGATCAGGCAGGCACGCGACAGATCCATAACCACGAGAAATCGCTTGCGACGCAGTCGATGCACCAGGCCGCCAGCCACTGGTGCAAACACGACGTAGGCGATCATTTTGAACGCCAGTACCGTCCCTAAAACTACGGCTGCTTCGGCGCCTGCCAGATCATAGGCCAACAAGGCGAGCGCCACCGTGCTCAGGCCGGTGCCGACAAGCGCAATCACCTGTGCCGCAAACAGCTTGCGAAAACGGCTATCCAGTAGAGGATTGATCGACGTCTGCATAAGTGGGGTAACGTTTCGTTCAAATATCGTTTCGCAGCGGCGACCTGCCCCCGGATCAGTTGACGGGAGCAGGTGCTGCCAGGCTTGGTTGTGTCTATTTGCCGCTGTAGTTCGCGGCCAGGTATTCCCCGGAAAGGGTCAGAAAGACGTACAAGGTCTGTTTCTGTTCATCGGAGATGGTCGGATTGTGATAGCTAACAACCCATTCACGCTGACCGCCGAATGTCTTTGTCTCGGATTTCGCGACCGACCTGCCTTCCCAGCTTTGTTCGATGACGCCCTGACGCACCATGTTGGTAACGATTCGACTGGCGATCTGCTCGGCCCTGGCCTGCGATACCGGTTCGTGCGAATGGCCCGCGCCCGCATAAGCCACTGCGGAAAACAATGTCAACAACAATGCCAGGGACAGGTACTTGAAATGTTTCATGGATTTCTCCTTCGTCTTAAAAGATGGATTCGCGTTTCTTGAGTGGTTGTTCACTCGATGGTGCGTTTGGGCCTTGTGCCCCTTCGGGTGCCTGCAACTGATAACTGCCTTTGGTACGCAAGGTCACCACGGCCGGTTTCCCGGTCTTGTTCTTCCAGTACCAGCCATGGGTGCCGCTGAATGTCGCCGTCCATGTCGCTTCGGCCACGGCATCCGTCCCGGTTTTGAAACTCTGAAAGGTTCCCGTGGGGGCATTGGTGGGTTCTCCATGAAAATCGAAATAAAGCGGCGATCCGTCAGATTCCCAAGCGAAGCTAAATGTCTCGCCTTGCTCAACGTAGACCTTGTGTTCAAGGTCGCCACGTGCTGGTACTTGCAGTTCGACGGTGTGCGTCCACGCGCTTGAATCAGACGCTTGCGATTGCACAACGAGGTTGTTCGATAGAGGAACACCAGCATTTACGACGGCAAACTCTTCGGCGTTGGCCGTATGCTCGTAACCGTGCATCTGCATCAGAAACAAGTAAGCACCCAGCAGAATCAATCCATAATTGCTGATGACTGAAAGCATCTGAAAGGCCCGTGTTTTCCGCCACGCGGAGATCAATACCAACATGATGGTCAACGCGGTGATTTGGCCGACTTCGACACCGACATTGAAGGCAATGATATTGAGCAACAACTGATCTTCGCTGAGCGGCAGTTGCTGCAATCGGGTCGACAGACCGAAACCGTGAATCAAACCGAGCCCGAAGATCATCCCCAGCATGTTCGGCGGGTTGATCTTTAGATATTTCCTGAAGCCGTCCAGATTGGCGAAGGCGATATAGCACACGCTCAATCCAATCACCGCATCGATCAGGAAGTAGTTCAGCTGAATGGCGTTGAACGTGGCGTAGATCAGCGTAATGCTGTGACCGACAGTGAACGCCGTGACGTAGCGGGCGATATCCCGAAATGTGGTAAGAAAGAAAATGATGCCGAACACGAATGCCAGGTGATCGTAACCTGACAGCATGTGGGTGACACCCAGCTTCAGATAACTCCAGTTGCCACCGGCGAGGATCGACTGCTTTTCCTCTTCCGACATACCATGCGCCTGCACGGTATCGATGAACAGGACAAGCAGGAGCAAAGCGGCGGTTGTCAGCGCCAGGCGTTGACTGATGCCAAACAGAGACAAGGGACGAATCACTGGATGTGTCCTCCCTGTTCGATATCGGTGACCCAGTAGACGCCTTGGCTTCTTTCGCTCGCCGCTAACGCTCTAACCGACTGCAGAACGCTTTCCAGGTCACTCTCTTCCAACATCAAATCGGCACGGACTCTTGGAATCTGCCCGACAATGTCATCGTGTGCCGCTAGAAAACGCTCGCTCTCTCGTTCGCGGCCAAATCCCTCCACGTTCGCGAGGGTGTACCCAGTAACCGGCGTTAGCGTCCTGAGCAGATCAGCCAACGGTTGCTGTTCCTGGGCATGTAAAACCAAAGTCAATAATTTCATGGAAAACTCTCAGCAAATGAACACAGTTGCTCGTCGTTGGAAGCAAATTGAGTTTCCAACGGGCGAGTGAAGCCACTGCCACTGACATCACATGCCAGCAAGCAAATTACCGGGTATTCGAGGGGAGCGTGATCAGCGCGGAGGCGCGCGCAACGCAGGAACGAGATGGTATCGCTGTGGTTGAGTAGAGGGGGTGTACGGGTGTCTCGTCGTGATACCGGACGCCGCAATGCCGCCAGCTAACACCAGCACCAGAATAAGAATCAAATCGATCGATGAGGGATTGATCGAAAAGTTCCGTAGCACGCCATTCGGCGTTGCAGACAACTCGATCACCACGCCGTGGTGGTGATCGGCATGAGACATATCGGTGGAAAGATGTTTGAGCGCTACGTCGACATGCCCGGCTTCAAGCGACAAGGCGTGGTGCTCATGCGCGGAAACGGAATCGTGGTCCAGGCTGTGGATGTGGAATGACACATCATGGGCGAGCAGCACCGTCAGGGTGAAGAAAACAAGCCCCACGGCAGCGATCGGTTTTTTTAACGCCCTGAAGAATTTCATCGAAACGATGTTACACAATCGATTTGGACTAAACTACCGCTTTCACGTTTCAATCGCTTGAACTAATGCTGCGTGCCTGACTTGCCTCAAAGCGCAATAATGGCGGCTCGGTCGCGAAAAAACGCCAGGCCGATGGTTTACTTGCCAAACGCAACGACCCGTTCGATAATTTCGGTTCACGCAACAGAGCTTTTTAAATTCCTACCGTGTTTTCCGGCGCCATTTCAAAACCTCTCTATCGCCGTCTGGTCGCAACCTGGGTGTTGCTGAGCTTTCTGTTGTTGATTTTGTTCCCGGCCCATTACCACCTGCATCACAACGCGCACGACACGACGGACGCGTTCCCGTCGGTTCTGGCCGAACAGCATGTCGACCACCATGTCGATCTGCATGTTTCACTTGGCCATGTCGACGATGCGGAACACCAGCTCGACAATCACGTCATCTCGAAAGGCAATGATGTCGGGACCCAGGTCTCTGCCGTAAAACTGCTGCAGTGGGTGGCCATCCTCACCCTGGTCGTGCTGGTCGTACTGCAGACCAAAACAATCCATCAACGATGGTTTTTGCGCGACTTCGGTTCACCCCGCACCACCCTTGTTTTAACCCCGCCGTTACGCGCGCCGCCGCGCGGCTGATTACTTCCGTTTACGAATAACTGCAGACGCCCGGCTTATCGCCCGGGGCGCGTCGCCGCGCGTGTCTGCACCGTATCGCTGATTGAACCGACACCGGTTCGAGGAAGTATCGTTATGCGACTCCGGATAGGGGCTGTTGCCCTACTCTGGGCGACGTCTGCATGGACCGCCCCAATGCCTGCGGCCGAGCAGCCGCTGACCCTTGGCCAAGCACTTGCATTGGTCCTGGAAAACAACCCGCAGCTACAGGCCGCGGATTTCGACACGCGTGCGGCGGCGGCACGCATTCGCCAGCAAAGCCTCGGTACGCCGTGGCAGGTCGGCATGGAACTGGAAAACCTGGCCGGCAGCGGCGAAGGGTCTGACTTGGAAACCACCGTCTCACTCGGGCGCGTGCTGGAACTGGGCAATAAATCAACCCTGCGCGGCGCAGTCGCGGAGCAAGAGTCCAGTCTGCTTCGCCATGAGCAGGATGCCGCACGATTGGATTTACTGGCCGAAACGGCACAGCGCTTTATCGCTATAGCACAGGTTCAGAGCCGTCGGGCACTGGCGCAAGAACAACTGGAAACGGCCAACAAGACACAAGGTGCGGTCAAGCGACGTTTCCGCGCCGGCAAGGCGTCCAAGGCGGAACTCAGTCGCGCGAAAATCGGTGTGGCGCGAGCCGAACTGGCGCTCGATGAAATCGATCACCTGTTGCGCAACGGCCGCACACGGCTCGCTCAACTCTGGGGGCAGGTACGCCCCGACTTCAAAAAGGTTGTCGGTACGCTCTTCACGCTGCCCAGCATCCCCGACTATGCGTCGCTCGAGCGACTGCTCGACAACAATCCGGCCATCGCGCGGCTCGCCACGCAGGAGCGCTTGGCCGATGTACGTCTGCAGCTGACTCGTGCACAACGTCAACCGGATATCGACCTGTCTGCCGGCATTCGTCACTTCAGTGCGAACGATGATACCGGTCTCCTGCTCAGTGTACGTGTGCCCTTGGGCAGCCGTTCACGTGCGGTCGGTTACGAGGACGAGGCACGTGCACTGGCACGACGCGAGCCACTGCTGGCACAGAACCGCAAGCTCGCGCTGCGTGCCACCCTGTTCAGCCTGCACCAGGAACTCCTGCACGACCGCGACCGTTTGCAGATGCTGCGTTCACGCATTATCCCGGCGGCGACACAAGCACTGGACGATACCAACCGTGGCTACGGCACCGGTCGCTACTCGCTGCTCGAATTGACGCAGGCGCAGGAGGTGCTGTTGCAAGCACGTCTCGAAGCCCTCGACGCTGCCGCCAGCTTTCAACGCAACCGCATTCAGATCGACCGCCTCACCGGCGCCTCGCCCCGTACCGGAGTGAACTCATGATTCGTACTATCGTTTTTACTTTGCTGGTTTTGGCCCTCATCGGCACCGTCGCCTGGCAGATGCTGGAAGCCTCTCCCAGCAAAATCACTCACCTGATTGACCGCAACGACGATCATGCCGGCCATGCAGACGAAGCCGACAAGCCCTACCGCGAGGGCCCGCGCGGCGGCAAGCTGTTTGAGCAGGACGGCTTCGGTCTTGAGCTGACGCTGTACGAAACCGGTATCCCGCCCGAGTTTCACGTCTACCTGTACCGCCACAAGCAGCCGCTACCGCCGGCAGAAGTTGAATTGTCGATCGAACTGTCGCGCCTCGACGGCCAGGTCGACCGTTTCGACTTCGCGCCGCAGCAGGACTACCTGCGCGGTCAGGGCATCGTGGCCGAACCCCACTCCTTCGATGTAACGATCAAAGCAAGCTATGCGGGGCATCGTTACGAATGGTCTTTCGCCAGCTATGAAGGCCGCTCGCGGATTCCCGATGCCCTGGCCACCGAAGCCGGCATCGTGACCGAGATCGCCGGTGCCGCCACCATCGAAAAGACCCTGCAACTGACCGGCCGTGTGCAGACCATGCCCAATCGCATGGCCAGCGTGCGTGCCCGCTTCCCGGGAGTGGTACAGCAGGTACACCGCAATCTCGGTGACACCGTGAAGGCGGGCGACCTGCTGGCCCGTATCCAAAGCAACGAGAGTCTTCAGAGCTACAGCGTAAAAGCGCCTATCGACGGTGTGATCCTCACGCGCGACGTGCAGATCGGCATGAATACCGGTGAAACACCGTTGTTTCTGATCGCTGACCTGTCGCAGGTATGGGTCGAGTTGGACGTGTTTGATAAAGATCTGGAGCAGGTGCGCGCCGGCCAGGCGGTACATATCGCCACGCTCGACGGCGAAGCGATTGCCGGTGTCGTCGACTGGGTTTCACCGCTGGCCAGCCATGCCAGTCAAAGCGTGCAGGCCCGCGTGATGCTGGACAACACCGACGGCGAACTCCGTCCCGGTCAGTTCGTGCGGGGCAGTGTTACCGCGGCCGAGATCCCGGTTGAGCTGGCGGTCCGTCAGTCGGCCATCCAACAGTTCCGCGATTTTCGGGTGGTGTTCGCCAAGATCGACGACACCTACGAAGTGCGCATGCTCGAACTCGGCCGTCGCAATGCCGACTGGGTGGAGGTTACCGGCGGACTCAAACCGGGCACCGAATACGTCACCGGCAACAGTTACCTGATCAAGGCGGACATCGAAAAGTCCGGCGCAAGCCACGACCATTGAGGACACCATCATGTTGAATCGTATTGTCAGTGCCTCGCTGGCGCATCGCTGGCTGGTACTGGTTCTGACGCTGGCGGTCGCCGCGTTGGGACTCTACAACTTCAACCGGCTGGCCATCGACGCCGTGCCGGATATCACCAATGTACAAGTGCAGATCAATGCCGAAGCACCCGGCTACTCGCCGTTGGAATCAGAGCAACGTATCACCTTCCCTATCGAGACCGCGATGGCGGGATTGCCCCGCCTGCAGTCAACCCGTTCGATTTCGCGTTACGGCCTGTCACAGGTCACGGTCGTGTTCGAGGATGGCACCGACATCTATTGGGCGCGCCAGCTCATCGGCGAACGTTTGTCCGAAGTGAAGGAACGCCTGCCCGACGGCATCGAACCCGCCATGGGCCCGATCGCCACCGGCCTGGGCGAAATCTTTATGTACACGGTGAACAATGCCGAGGGCGGCAACTACAGTCCGATGGAGCTGCGCACGGTACAGGACTGGATCGTGCGCCCGCAGCTACGGCAGACGCCCGGTGTGGTCGAAGTTAATACCATCGGCGGCTTCACCAAGCAGTTTCATGTACTGCCGAATCCAGACAAATTGCTGGCCTATGACCTGAGCCTGCAGGATCTGATGCGTGCGTTGGCACGTAACAACCTCAACACCGGGGCCGGGTACATCGAGCGCTTCGGCGCCCAGTACCTGATTCGTTCACCCGGCCAGCTGGCCGGCATCGCGCAGATCCGCGGTATCAGCGTGGGCAAACGCGACGGCGTGGCCATCCGTCTGCAGGACGTGGCCGAGGTACAACTCGGCAGTGAACTGCGCACCGGAGCCGCCACGCAAAACGGTGAAGAAGTCGTACTGGGCACCGTATTCATGCTGATCGGCGAGAACAGCCGTGCCGTGGCGCAGGCCGCCGCGCAGCGCATTGACGAAATCAAACCGTCGTTGCCGGAAGGCGTGGAGATCACGCCGCTGTATGACCGCACCTCGCTGGTCGACAAGACCATCGCTACCGTCGAGAAGAACCTTGCGGAAGGTGCGTTGCTGGTCATCGCCGTCTTGTTGCTACTGCTCGGCAACTGGCGGGCGGCCCTCATCACCGCCGCGGTCATTCCGGTAGCGATGCTGATGACCGTCACCGGCATGGTCGAGTCGCAGGTCTCGGGTAACCTGATGAGCCTGGGCGCGCTCGATTTCGGCCTGATTGTCGACGGTGCCGTGATCATCGTCGAGAACTGCCTCGCGGCACTTGCTTCACATCAACGCGTGCATGGCTCGTTGCCTGCGCTGAAAGAACGCTTGCGCATTGTGCGCGAGGCCACGATCGAGGTCATCCGCCCCAGCGTGTTCGGGGTGTTGATCATCCTGATCGTCTACATCCCGATCTTTGCGCTCAGTGGTGTGGAAGGAAAAATGTTCCACCCGATGGCCTTTACGGTGGTCACCGCATTGCTCGCCGCCCTGATCCTGTCGGTGACTGCGGTGCCTGCCGCGGTGGCGTTGTTTGTCAGTGGCAAGGTCAAGACACACGACAATCTGCTCATGCGCGGTCTGCGGCGAGCGTACGAGCCCGTGCTGCGCGGGGTGCTTGCCAACCGCTGGCCGGTCGTGGTCGCCGCCGGCGGGCTCGTTCTACTGGCCGGGATATCGGCCAGTCGCATGGGCACGGAGTTTATTCCCAATCTCGACGAAGGCGACATCGCCGTGCATGCGCTACGCATCCCCGGCACGAGCCTGAGCCAGGCGTTGTCGATGCAGGAGGCACTGGAGTCGCGGTTGCGGGAGTTTCCGGAGGTCTCGCACGTATTCGCCAAGCTCGGCACCGCCGAGGTCGCCACCGACCCGATGCCGCCCAATGTGGCCGATACCTTCGTGATCCTCAAACCGCGCGCGCAATGGCCCGACCCGGGTAAGACCAAGGCTGCGCTAATGGCCGAACTCGAATCCGTTGCCCGTGCCATTCCGGGCAACAATTACGAGTTCACGCAACCCATCCAGATGCGCTTCAACGAGCTGATCGCCGGTGTACGTTCGGATCTGGGCGTGAAGGTCTACGGCGACGACTTCGACACCCTGGTTGAGATCGCCGAGCAGGTCGAAGACGTCCTCAAAGGTATCGACGGCGCCGCCGACGTACGCACCGAGCAGTCCACCGGCCTGCCGATGCTGACCGTGATCCCGGATCGCGCGCGCCTGGCCGGCTATGGTCTGGACGTCGCCAGCCTGCAGGAAAGCCTGCGCATCGCCATGGGGGGCGCCACGGTCGGCCAGGTGTTCGAGGGCGACCGTCGCTTCGACTTGGTGGTGCGCCTACCGGAGCACCAACGAACCGATCTCGATACGCTGTCGCGCCTGCCGTTGCCGTTACCGGAAGACACCGGCCGCACAATGACAGGCGATGCCGCCGGTTTGGGCTTGGCCCGCAGCACGCCGCACACTATTCCGCTGGGTGAGGTCGCAGATATCCGCTTCACCGAAGGGCCCAACCAGATCAGTCGTGAAAACGGCAAACGTCGTGTGGTGGTAACGGCCAACGTTCGCGAACGCGATTTGGGCGGTTTCGTCAGCGAGGTGCAGTCGGCGATTCTTGCGCAGGTCGATCTGCCGGCCGGTTATTGGATCGACTACGGCGGCACTTTCGAACAGCTGATCTCGGCATCCAAGCGTCTGTCCGTCGTGGTGCCGGTCACATTACTCATCATATTCGGTCTGCTGTTCATGGCGTTCAACTCGGCACGCGATGCCGCACTGGTGTTCAGCGGCGTGCCGCTGGCGCTGACCGGCGGCGTGGCAGCGCTCGTACTGCGGGACATGCCATTGTCGATCTCGGCGGGCGTGGGTTTTATCGCCTTGTCCGGCGTGGCGGTACTCAATGGCGTGGTGATGGTGTCGTTCATTCGCGACCTCCTCGCCCGGGGCGAATCGCTCGAGCACGCCATCATCAATGGTGCACTGCGGCGTCTGCGTCCGGTACTGATGACGGCTCTGGTCGCCAGCCTCGGCTTCGTGCCCATGGCGCTTAACGTCGGTACCGGTGCCGAGGTACAGCGCCCGCTCGCCACCGTGGTCATCGGCGGGATCATCTCTTCCACCCTGCTGACCCTACTTGTTCTGCCGGCCCTGTACCGGATCGCACACCGGGAACACTCTCGAGTCCTAAACCCGAAAACGTTAGAAGGAGAACTGTCATGACTAAAACGATCGCATTCCTCATGCCCGCATGGTTACTGAGCGGCTGTGCAATGCTGAGTTCCAATCCCACGACTGAACTCGGTCTTCAGTTGGAGAAACAGGATTCGCGGCTAGCGCGTATCGCCGAAGTGCACATCACTTCCACCGACTCGGGTTTCTGGGTGAGGGGAAACATTCAGCGCAGGCTGACGGGCAAGGGACCGATTTACGGCCATCTTCATATCGATCTGTTGGACGGTGAGGGTTACACGCTGGCAAGCGCGATAACCAAACCCACACGGCTTAATCGCAATTCGAGACGGGCGCGTTTTGCCGAATCTTTCGACGGCGAAGAAACCGCGGCAAAAACGGAAACGGTGAGGATCACGCATCACGCTCAACGGCATAGCCATACGTGAGACCGCTGAAAGCTGCGCACCGGCGTAACAGACCGGTGTGCAGCGCAGACTTTCATATGCAAATTTGGAGTATCGAGAAATGTATAAAGCCATACTGTTCGCACTGATCGCGTGTGTATCTTTGTCAGCGAACGCCACGTCCCACGACGCCGATCAGCGCTTCGCCGATATGCAAAAAGCCGATATGAGCTATCGCCAGCTCATGGAACTCTTGGGAGAAGCCTCTGCGATGATTCATCTCGCTATTCTTCGAGAGAACAAGCAGATGGTGAAACAGGCAGCCATCATCATTACCGGGCACCCGGCACCGTTACAGCCACCTTGGCTGATCGTGCCGCAGGCCGATCAAGCTGATTTCAAGGCAACGCTCATGGCCTTCGACCCTTTGCTCGATCGCCATGCCGAAGCGATCGCCTCACATGCGGAAAAAGGTGACTGGCCCGCAGCCGCCCAGGCGCTCAGCGAGTTGAATGCGACCTGTATCGGCTGCCATGCGATATGGCGACAGCGCGTGCAATAGCGTGTCGGGCCTCCCGCAACCCAACAACCGCTAAAAAGGAAAGCGCATGCGCCACCATGCATTCTGGGTGTTCATTACCGCGATGTCGGTACTGGCAGTGTCGGAAGTCGCCAAACGCAGTAGCCTGTTAGGCGGCATCCTGGCTTCCATACCGCTGATTTCGGTGATAAGGCAACGGATTACCGGTTCATTTTTTATGCGGCCTCGAAATCATCGCCGTGTCCATCGGAATCGTCAGCCGGAGGGACTCCGGTGGCAGACAGATGCGGTCGCTGCAGGCCTGCAGGCGCAAAGACAATGGCAGCGGACGGCGCTGCCGCCCGGTCGAATGTACGTACGCCACGATCCGAGCCTCGCCTTCGTAAAGCGCGAGGGGCTCGGAGTAAAAGCCGAGCGATCGGATCTCGGCGTCGGGGTAATCGACCTGTGTCAGTTGCCACCCGCTGGATTCAGAAGCCAACTCAAGCCTCGTCGGGATCAGTTCTCGCTGCAGCGGTTGATCGGCGTTAACGTGCCAATCCGGTTGCATCGACAGCGACACGCTAACCCGGTCGTCTGCTATTTGCCGCGCAGTGATTCGCACATTGCCGCGGGCGGCGTAACCCCCTGCCCTTTGTTCGCCGTGCTGCAGATCGTCGATTGCGGCGAGCAGATGAGCATAGGTGACAGGTGAACGTTTAACGTCGGCGGCGTAAGCGTCGAACAGTGCGCGCGCACGCGTGGCATAGTCTTGTCGTTCACTGCGAATCGACAGCATCTGCCAGACCCGTAGGGTGGCGGAAGCTGGGGCAGGTATGCGGATATCGCCGGTGACCGTATTTTGCGGACGGGGCATGGCATTGAGCGGGGGTTTCTTGCTGAGGAAAAGCCGGCCGGTAGTTTTATCGTAAAAGCGTTCATGCAGCGTATCGGCAAGCAGCTGTGCCCGTAGCAGCCAGTTACGGTCGTTCGTGGTGTCATACAGACGCAACAGACCTTCTGCCAAAAGAGCATAATCTTCGAGCTGTCCCCGCTCCGAGGCACGGCCGGCGTAATGAACGCGCCACAGCCGGCCGTCTTCGCGGCGGTTGTGTGTCCAGAGAAATCTTGCGGCATCCTGCGCTGCCCGGATGTAACGCGTTTCCCCGAGCAGGTCGCCAGCCAACGCAAAGGTACCGATCGTCAGTCCATTCCAGCCGGTAAGGATCTTTTCGTCACGATGAGGATGCGGGCGTTCCGCGCGGGCGCGGTACAACATCCGGCGGATATCTGCGAACCGGCGCTGCAGCGCCGCCGTGGTCACGCCCCGCCGATGAGCGATCTCTGCCAACGCAAGGGCGGGAGACTGCGTCAGGTGCAGCACGTTCGTACCCTGCTCCACATCGGCCTCGTCGATGCCGAACAGGTCGATCGCCAAGGCGGCATCGTCAGCCGGCAGTGCCTGGCGGATCTGCGCTGCGCTCCAGGTGTAAAAAGCGCCTTCGCGGCCTTCGCTTTCGGCATCGACGGCGGTATAGAAGGCACCCTCCGGCGCGGTCAGCTCGCGCAACACGTAATCGAGGGTCCGCTCCGCGACCTGTCGGTATCCCGCATCGCCGGTCAGATACCAGCCACGCAGGTAGACCCTTGCGAGCAAGGCCTGATTGTAGAGCATCTTCTCGAAATGCGGCCGACGCCATTCGGCATCCGTGGTGTAACGATGGAAACCGCCACCGATATGGTCATGGATACCGCCCTGTCGCATCGCATCCAGCGTACGTGTGACTATCTGCATCAATTGCTCGTCGCTGCCACGTTGCGCGCTATCCAACAGAAGCAACAACAGGGTCTCATGCGGAAACTTGTTTTTACCAACGAAGCCGCCGTGTACCCGATCGTGTTTTTCGGCAGCCCCGGTGAGCGCCGCTGCGACCAACTGCGGGCCGAGCTCTCCGGATCGCTGCTCGAGCGTTCGCTCGACGGACAGTGCGTCAGCGATGCGCTGCGCCTCGTCCGTCAACGTCTGCCGCTGATCTTGCCACTGCGAGGAAAGACGCTGGATCAGATCATGAAAACGACTCGGCCAGAAAAAGGTGCCGGCGAAAAAGGTGCGGCCATCGGGGGTGAGAAAACCCGACATCGGCCAGCCGATCCTGCCTTTGATCAGACGGACCGCGGGCATGTAGGTCTCGTCGACATCGGGCCGGGTTTCCTTGTCGACTTTGATGGCGATGAAATGGCGGTTGAGAAAATCCGCGATCCGCACATCTTCGAAAACCTTGCGCGCCATCACGTGGCACCAATGACAGCTGGAGTAACCGATGGAAAGAAAGATGGGCTTGTTCTCAGCGGCGGCCCTCGCGAACGCCTCGGCACCCCAGGGGTACCAATCGACCGGATTATGGGCGTGCTGGATCAGGTAGGGCGAGTCTTCCAGGATCAGGCGGTTGATGAACCGCGGTGTGCCGTCATCGAATCGATGTTCGGCACGTGGCTGATAATCGTCACCCCTGGCCCGCAGCGCGGCAGTCAACTGCGCCTGGAGTTCGCTTGAGCGGGGCGCCACCCACACCCCGGTTTCGATGGCGGGTGCGGCCTGGGTAAACATGAGCATGACGCCGAGTATCAGGTAGACGAGGCCGCCGATCGTATATCGATCGACCGGCTGCCCGTTGCCGTTGGGGCGTCGCGTGGTAACGTGTCGCCGGATTGATTCCGCGTTCATTCGCGCCGGTTCCGCTATGCGCACACAAGGATTGTCAAATACGCCATTGCCAATGCGTGTAACATCCGTCGAGAAGGCCGGGCCCAAACTCAGCCGTGCATAAAGTTTCAACAGTTCGCACATGTCGGATTGTACCGGCTTTAGCTATCTGATCCCGGTAACGCTTGCTGTTGAAGCAGTCGTGCATCCAATCCACCGTCCGGAGGGATAGCGATGCGCCACGCCTTTTCCTCTTCGGTTAGCGACTCTTTCATCGCCAACTGCCCGTCAAGTACGGTGAGATCGGCATCCGATACATTGCCGGCTTGGCGTTTACGCTCGAGTATCCGCTGGCGCAGTACTTCGACGGGTGCATCGCAGTCGATGATGATGAACGGCACCTGCAGTCTTTCAGCCAGTGTCCGGAAGCGATTACGTTGCACATGTTTGAGAAAAGTCGCGTCGACAATAACGATATGGCCGGCTTCGACTACGCGTTTGCTCAGATCTTCAAGGCGCGCATAGGTCTGTTCGGTGAGCGCCTGTGAGTACGCGCCCCGCTCCGTTGCGTCTTTGGTGGGTTCTATGCCGAGAAGGCGTTTGCGCTCAACGTCGGAACGCAAACGGATCACGGGCAGAACGTCCGCCAAATCCTTCGTCACATGGCTTTTACCGCTACCGGAAACACCGTGTGTGATGACGACGGCACCACGCCTGGGGCGGATGAATCGTTTGGCGAAATCGACGTAGCCACGCAGTTCGGTATCGACGGCTCGGCGCGCATTATCGTCGAGGTCGGCCTGGGTACTGCGGATCGCGGCGATCTTGGCACGGACCATGGCGCGGTAGACCTCGTAGAAACGCAGTACGGCCAAGCCGGCGTGGTCTCCGGAGTGTTGCAGATAACCATCGAGAAACCGCTGCGCAAGATCGGCACGGCCGCGTTCGTGCAGGTCCATGGTCATGAAGGCGACATCGCTGATGGTGTCGATCCAGCGGAGCCCGGGGTTGAATTCGATGGCGTCGAACATCACCGGCGCGTCGCCGATCAGCGCGACATTGCCCAGATGCAGATCGCCATGGCATTCGCGAATATGGCCTTGTGTCTTGCGCTGCCGCAGCACGTCTTTGAGCTGCTCGTGCTGCGCGGCGGTCCATTGCGCCAAGGGTTCGATTTCTGCCGACAGTTGCGGTGCCCGTTTACGGATATGTTCGATGTTTTGGAGCATGGGCACATACACCATGTCCGCGTTGCCGTAAGGTTCGGCCGGGTCACAGATATCGGTGCCGACATGAAAAGTCGCAACATGCGCCGCCAGCGTTTCGATCAATTCAGCATTCAACCGGTCCATCTTCTTCGACAGGATCGCGTCGGGATCGAAGCGGCGCATACGTACCGCCCAGTCGATGATCTCGCCATCGCCGTCGATCTCGGGGTGCTCGATGCGGCCGGTAACCGCACAAACGGCCTGATAGAGCTGCGGCGCGAATCGGCCGTTCACGCGCAGTTCTTCGCGACAGGCCCGATGGCGTGCATCCAGCGACAGGAAATCGAGGAATCCCAGATCGAGCGGTTTTTTCAGCTTGTAGGCGACATCGCCGGCCAGGATAACGGTCGAGATGTGGGTGTCGATACGCCGACGGTCACCGCCGCCTTGCGGCCAGCATGTCGGGTCCATGAGCGATTGCATCAAGGCCTCATGCTGCGCCGTTGTCTCGACCGTCACGTTCCCGCCCTCCTGCGATACGGCATGCTCAGCTCAAGATGTATGCTTACCGGGCCGCACAGACCAATCGGATTTCATGATCGGCGACCAGGGGCGGCAGTTCATCCCGCAGCCTGACGACATCTATCTTTTGCTCGTCGTTCCCTTGCAGGCGGTTCAATACTGCCTCGATCATGCCGTATTTCTTGGGTGCGATCAGGCGCTCGGGTTCGACCGTCTCACCGGACTCGATCAGGGCGATCAGCTGTTCACTGATATCGCTGAGTGTCCGCCCGGTCTGCCGGCTGATGGTCTCCAGATCGAGCCCTTGTTGTGCGGCATGAAGAATCTCGCGCTGTGCCGGGTCGAGTGTGAGCGCGCTGTCGTTGTTGGCGACGCAATGCTCGGTAATCGCATCGAGAAAATCGGTGCCGTATTTCTCCAGCTTGTGCTGACCGACACCGTTGATCGCCAACAGCTCGTGTTCGTCCATGGGTTTTTCGCGTGCCATCTGTATCAATGTGGCGTCGCCGAATACCACATAGGGCGGGACGCCGGCGGTATCGGCAAGGTTTTTACGCAACTGGCGCAAATGCTGGAACAAGGCTTCGTCGGCCGCCGATGACAGTTCCACTGCAGCGCGTTTTTTCTTCGTCTTACCCTTTAGACGCGGCCTGGCCAGTTCCAGTTGCTGTTCGCCGCGCAACAGCGGGCGGGCATCGTCGGTAAGACGCAAGGCCGAGTAACTGGCGATATCCTGTTCCAGATAACCGCGATGAATCAATTGGCGGACGATCGACTGCCATTCGGGTTCACTCTTGTCGCTGCCGATGCCATAGGTCGATAACGTATGATGCTTGAAAAGACGGATACGCTCCGTGTCGGCACCGCGCAGCACCTCGATGACATGTTTGATGCCGAAACGCTGGCCGACACGATAGACACAAGACAACGCCTTTTGTGCATCGACCGTGGCATCGAAACGCTCGGGCGGATCTTCGCAGACGTCGCAGTTGCCACAGTCTTTTTCGAGACGTTCGCCAAAGTAGTTCAACAACACCCGGCGACGGCAAGTGACGCTTTCGGCCAACGCGACCATGGCGTTCAGCTTATGGCTTTCGATACGCTGTTGCTCGGGATTACCGCTGTTTTCAATCAGTCGACGCGCGGTGACCGTGTCTTGCGCACCAAATAACAACAGGGCATCCGACGGCAGGCCGTCACGCCCGGCCCGTCCGGTTTCCTGATAGTAGCCCTCGATGTGCTTGGGCAAATCGTAATGCACCACAAAACGCACGTTTGGCTTGTCTATGCCCATACCGAAGGCCACGGTGGCAACGACTATCTTGACGTCATCGCGTAGAAAGTCCTCCTGCACCCGGCGGCGCGTCTCGGCCGACAGGCCGGCATGATAGGCCGCGGCGGACACGCCCTCGGCGGTCAGCCGGCCGGCGATCTCTTCGACGCGTTTGCGGCTGAGCGCATAGACAATACCGGACTGATCGCGCCGGCCGTCGAGAAAACGTAACAATTGCTCGGCCGGTTTGTGCTTTTCCAGCACCGTATAGCGAATGTTGGGTCGGTCGAAACCGCTGACGTGAATCGCCGCCTGCTCGATCTGGAGTACGCGTAGAATGTCGCTACGGGTCTGCTTATCGGCGGTCGCGGTCAGCGCGACCAGAGGCACGCCGGGAAAACGCCCGCGCAACTGGCCCAGCGCGGCGTATTCAGGCCGGAAGTCATGCCCCCATTGCGACACGCAGTGCGCTTCGTCGATCGCGAACAGGCTGATCGGGATGTCGTCCAGACGGTCGAGAAACCCGCTACCGATCAACTTTTCCGGACTGACGTACAACAGGTCGAGTTCGCCGTTATGCAGTTGCGCTAACCGTTCGCGCGCCTCGTCCGGATCAAGTGCGGAATTGAACGCGGCCGCCGCGACACCGTTGGCACGCAGCGCATCGACCTGATCTTTCATCAACGCGATCAGTGGCGATACCACGATACCGACACCGGACCGAAGCATCGCCGGTATCTGGTAACACAATGATTTGCCGCCACCGGTCGGCATCAATACGAAAACATTGCGCTCATCGAGCAAATCGTCGATCACCGCCGCCTGGGCCGGACGAAAATCCTCGAATCCGAACACCTCCCGTAGTAACGAAAGCGGCGTCGATTGGGTTAGCACTTGATCGGGCATGTGTCCTGATTTCGTTGCATGGCGCGATGTCTCAGTGTACTCGACTCGGCGTGGTGAATTCAGTGCTCAGCAACATTGCCAGCCTACCCCAGGCTCTCTACACTGCTCCGATTTGCCTGGGAGCCACGTCATGCAAATTGCCCGAGACGGCGATCTACCGCATTCATCCGATTTCGAACAGATCGGCCGGTTGCTGCCACTCGAAAACGCCTGTCTGCTCGAACTCGGTTGTGGCGCGGCCTTTACCACCCGTCGGCTGGCCGAGAAGTTTCCGGTACGCGAGATCATCGCGATGGAGGTCGACCGCGTCCAGCACGACAAAAACCTTCGGATCACCGATCTGCCAAACGTCATCTTCCGATATGGCGGCGCGCAGGCGATCGAGCTGCCCGATGCCTCGGTCGACGCGGTGATTATGCTTAAATCGCTACACCATGTACCCGTTTCGGACATGGATCGCTCCTTCAGCGAAATCGCTCGGGTGCTGCGCCCCGGTGGTCTGGCCTATATCTCGGAGCCGGTCTATGCGGGTGATTTCAATGACATCCTGCGCCTGTTCAACGACGAAAAGCTGGTTCGCGAAGCGGCCTTCGCAGCGACCCGACGGGCGGTCGACAAAGGCCTATTGCAACTGGATCGCGAGATCCACTTCTTTAGTACCCGGCGTTTCCAGGGCTTCGAGGAATTCGACCGGCAGATGCTCGGCGCAACCCATTCCGAGTTCGACATCGACGAGGCGCTGTACGCCAAGATCAAGGAACGATTCATGCCACACGTCGGCGACGATGGCGTGGCGGAGTTTCTCAGCCCTTTGCGGATCGATTTGCTGCGTAAACCTTAATACACATATTGCATGAAGGATGACTTCAGGCATCCTACCTTTCGCCCTTCGGGCCAGCCTGTCGGCTGTTCGAAACCGCTCCCGGCGGTTTCGTCGGATTTTGTGGGAGAACTGGCTAAGCAGGTCGGGTTATGAGTTCGAGTTCAGCCTTGCTTTTAATTATTTTTCAAAAAATGGCACTCAATTAATAGTATTGATCGCGGGGGAAAGGCAACCGCCGAGCAACATTTAACCCTCAAACTCTCCGTCCGGCCACGGAACGGGAAAACATCGCATTTGGCACCCTTTCTTCTCACACATGAGGGATCTCAAGAATCACTCTGATCCGTACGGCAATGCTGGCAACAGTTTATTTCCACCACCGGGTGATGCAATCCATCAATGCCATGCAGAACCTTTTTGTAGTCATCCGGGGAACGCGAATGGTGTGTGACGATGGATGCCGTCAAAGTCCACGCAGCCTGTCCCACAGACCAGATGTGCAGGTCGATTATGCGGCTGTCCGGAATTGATTCGAGCCGCTGTTTGACTTGGGTGCGCAGCGATGTCGGCCCTTCCTGATCGAGCAGCGTGCCCATGGTCTGGCGTAGCAGGCCAATCGCCCAACGCATGATCACTACCGATGCGACCAACGCGATCACCGGGTCCAGCCAGTACCAACCCCAAACCCAGGCGGCAAGCAACCCGACGATAGCGCCGACGGACGTCAAAACATCTGCAATAACATGCGCCACGGCGGCACGCAGATTGTTGTCGACGTGGCCGTGATGTTCATGATGGTGGCTGTGATGACATCCCTCTCCAGCCTCGCCATGGTGATGCAGCTGACCATGATGATCTCCCAGCAACCAGATCGACACCCCATTGACCACGAGACCGATAACCGCAACGACCAGTGCCTCTGCCGGCAACAGCGGCTCGGGAGCGAATAGGCGATGCACGGATTCCCCGATCAGCCATAGCGTCGACAGGCCCAGCAACAGCGCACTGCTGTAAGCCGCCAAGTCGCCCATCTTGCCGCTCCCGAGGCTTAAACGCCGATCGTCTGCATGACGCCTGGTGAGGTAATAAGCCCCCGCGGCCAGTCCAAGCGCCGCGGCATGACCGGCCATATGCACGCCGTCTGCCAACAGCGCCATTGAGCCGGTAATCCACCCGGCAATAATCTCCACCGCCATGGTGACCAGCGTTAACACCGCCACGATCAGCATGCGCTGCTCTGCCGGCTTACGTTGGCCTTGCCCAAAATCGTGAGCAACCGTTTTGGCTGCCGCTGGACAGTTCTCTACTTCCAGTTGGTTTTGCAAAATACTCATTGTCATATTCGTCAGACAGAACTACTGCCGTGTGGATTTATTTATGCATCAAAGGAACCACGCGCGAGGCAGCCAAGCGGCCTGCAACACGCAAGGTGCGCTTAGCGCTTGTCCGTTTGGTCGAGAGCTTGGCTTTCCAGGGCTGACAGGATCGAGCAGTGCGTGGCCTTCTCATCACCGCCACAACAGGCATCGTGCAGTCGCCGCAGGGCCGTCAGTATGATCTGCAATTCAACGATCCTCTCCTGCACCTGCTCGATTTTCTCCTCGGTGAACGATTTGACATCGCTACAGGTGTGATCGTCTTTATTCAGATTGATAGACAGCAGGTCTTTGATTTCATGCAGGGTGAAGCCGAGGTTTTTTGCCCGCAGAATGAACTGCACCAGTTCGACATCATCCTGCTTGTATAAACGGTACCCGGCAGCACTACGTGTTGCCGGACGCAAGAGGTCCTTCTGCTCATAGAATCGCAGGGTCTCAACAGTCAATCCGCTTAATTTCGCCAGCGTGCCGATTTTGATCACGTCTGTATCCATGGCCGACAATCTAAACCCTGTAGTAGCCTAGAGAGTCAACCTCCACGGCGGAAAACCCGCGACCTGTTGCATCATGGCGTAGACGATCCGGGCCATGTGGAGTGGTGGTCGTCGATAACGTAAGAGTGTGCATGCTTCACCGGGTGGTGATGGTGAGGATGGCTATGAGGTTCCGGTCCCTCCCAGCCGTCGTGGGAATGACTGTGATGGGCATCGTGGATGTGCAAGTGAATATGTGTATCTTCTTCATGAGTGTGCATCAGTTCCGTATCATCACGATGCGGCCACAGCACCATTGACAAGATCGTGGACAAAACCACCACGGCGCTGAGCATCAGCGCGACACTTTCCATACTCCATAGGATGGCGAGTTGCCCCGCTACGGGATAGAGCACCAGCCAGCAGGCATGGGACAGCGCGAACTGGGCCGAGAAATAGGCTGGCCGATCCGCTGCTGCAGACGAACGATTCACAACACGACCGGCCGGTGTCTGCACCAATGACCAGCCCACCCCAATCAGAAACCAGATCGGGAATACGCCATACATACTTGGAGAAGTTGCAATCAATCCAAGCCCTAAAGCCATGAATGCGGCACCAGACAACATCACCGGACGATCGGGAACAAAATCGAGCAGTCTGGGCAGAGTCAGGGCTGCAATCATCGAACCGGCGCCCGAAGCAGCCAGCACCCAGGCCACATCCGATTCGCTGCCCCCAAGCGAGTCGCGAACGTAAACGACGGTATTCACGATAACCATGGCACTGGCTGCCGCCACGCCGATGTAGAGCGCTAGCAAGCCGCGCAAACGCGGGGTCTTCAGATAGGCACGAACCCCGAAACCGATCTGGGCCAGGGTCGACCCAAGTCGTTGAACCTTGTCTCGTACCGGTAACGTCGCGGTGCCCACCAGTATGGCGGAAAGCAGAAAGGCCGCTGAATTCATCACAAACAGCTCTGTGTAGCTGAACAACAGCAACGCCAGAGCCGCCAGCACCGGACTCAGCAGATTTTCCAGATCATAGGCCAGTCGTGAAAGGGAAAGCGCGCGAGTGTAATTGCCCTCGTCGGGCAGAATATCCGGGATGGTGGCGTCGAAAACGGGTTTGAAGCCCGCGGAAAACAGGCTCAGTAAAAAGATCAGGATATAGATCTGCCATACCTCGGTCACGAAGGGAATGGCGAGAATCGTCACCGCCCTCAGCAGATCCATGATGATCAGAAAAGGCCTCCGGGGAAACCGATGTGCCAGACCGCCGGCAACCGGTGCGAAGCCCACATAGGCCAGCATCTTGACCGCAAGAGCAGTACCAAGTACGGCCGTTGCATCGTCGCCAGCAAGTTCGTAGGCCAGCAAGGTCAGCGCTACGGTACTCAAGCCCGTGCCGATCAACGCTATCACCTGGGCCGAGAACAGTTTTCGGAACTGGGCATTGCGCAAGGGATCGAGCAGCACACGTTTTCGATTCTCTTCAGTCATCCAACAAAGCCTGCCTCGCATCTATTCAAATCAAACATGAAAAAACTCAGACGTTGAGCCGCCTGCGACATGCCAGGGCACCGCCCGCCGGCAGCGCATCGAAATCCAAGCAGCCATTGAGATTGGCAAGACCTTAAAGGTACTTGGAGACCTTCTTCAATTCGTCAATCAGCGTCGGCACATCAGCGTCTTCTTCCTCAAGCCCGGCCTGAATACAGTGCTCGATATGATCTTGAATAAACATTTTTCGAGCGTTGACCAACGCGCTTATCACAGCCTGCATCTGCTGACCGACATCGGCACAGGGACGTTCTTGCTCGATCATGCCGATCACACTGTCCAAATGACCGGCCGCGCGTCGAAGTCTCCGAATCACTTCGGGATGTGATGGGTGGGGCTGAGCCATAAAGTTATTTTTCCTATCCTGGGGGATAGGATATGACAGAATCGAATATCGCTCAAATGCGAGGTTTCAGACTTGGCAGCGATGTCTGAGGGTAAGCACACCCGCTTATCGTGGCCTAACCGCTGAACATATCGGTCGGTCCAAGCGGCAGGTAATCAAGGCCAGGCCGATTATCTGGGTTGGCACCAGCCGATAGGGCCTGTTAGCACTATCTACCGCGTCGCTGTTGTGCCTGAACCAGCGCCAATCAAGGCGCGAGGCGCGCGGTTTGGTCGCGCTAAATGAGCAACGAGCAACGCCGAGTGGCGCTGGTTCAGGCGCAACCCGTAGGGCCGGCGCCCTTTTTCCGCCTGGCAGCGTTATCAGTCGTTCGTTTAGAGTCACTAAACGTCTCTCCTTCTGCCTTGCCAGGCGAAAAAAGGACCGCCGGCAGCAATGCGGTAGATAGTGTCAACAGGCCCAAATATCCAAAACGGGCCAATCAAGACCCAATTCAGCAGTTTTTTTACGAGAACCCTTTACGAAGTGCGGATTTTCCTGTCTGATACGCTTCTCGTATCAAATAGCAATGATTCGCATTTGCTGTTGAATGCTATTAACTTATGCGATCCAATAGCATCACCCTATGCGAATATTATTAATTTTACTCATGGGATATTGCGTCCTTGGCGGCTGATATGGACGAACTGAAACTTTCTGATTTTGTGGAACGCAGATCAGCGGTTAGCAGCAAATTCGATGGCTTGCAGGCGAATATGATGCAGTTGGCGCCCGGGTTTACGTTGAGTCTTTTTCGGATGAAAGAAACTCAGCACAAGGATTTGTGCTTCAGCGACGACTACGGATTTATCAGTTTCAGCTGCCCAATGGAAGGCGTAAGCGATGTGCAGATACGCCAGCGCATGTTTCAGGCCACCGCTCGGAACCTTTATGTCGGATATGCACCAAGCGAGAAAGTTCGTTTCGGATGCTCCGCGGACTATCGCAGTGTGGGCTTGCTTATCAAGCCCGAAACGCTAAGCGCCCTTCTCGGTGCCCGCTTCGAGCATATCGATCAAGCAATCCGCGATGGCTATTACCTGCAAACCTTGCCGAGATCATTTGAGGTCCTTAAGGCCGCAAAAACCCTGTCTCACCGTGTCAGCAGTGGCGCCAGCACCTTGCTGACCGAGGCAGCAGCGCTGGAGTACCTCGCACAATTTATTGAACAGTTGTGGCCGGCTTCCGCAACAACGGCAGGCAATCGCCAACAAAAGCGACTGATCAACGCCAAAGAACGCTTGCTGCAAGACCTCAGCAAGGCGCCGACTATTCCCGAGCTGGCGCGTGAAGTCGGCATGAATCAGTTCGATCTGAAAAAAGGATTCCGGGAACAATTTGGAAGCAGTGTTTACGCCCTTTTTCAGAAAGAACGCATGGAATTGGGCCGAACGTTACTGCAAAGACAAAGCGTGACCGACACAGCCAGGCACCTGGGGTACCGCAACACCAGCCATTTCAGTTCCGCTTTCCGCAAACAGTTTGGCGTACTGCCAAGTGAGGTTCGCAAGCACAACCTTTGATTCAAGCAACATGCAGCTGGCGATTTGCTCAGCGTAAAGCGTTTAGCCCGACATGCGGAACCCAACCATGCGCAGACCTGGTGTCGGTCTGCACTCAGGAATACGGTCCGGCCAAATCGCCAAACCGCTGTTGCCTTGAGTGCAAGTTGCCGTGAGCTGCCTGTTCCGGGCTGACCGCCGACCTGCTGCCCTCTTCCACCCCTGCCATGGACTGGCAGTAAGTGTTGCTTGCCGGAGACGGAGCCTGTGAAGCGAGCGGCACGAAGCACGAACTACGTTTTTTAACTGGATGAACTTGATCCGATATTTGAAGCCGTGACACAGGCCCAACCTTATAGCAAGAACGCCTCTCATTCGCCTTATCGTTTGTATTACTAAAATTATCTATGAGCAGCCCGATGAAACCGAAACTTCGAATAAAAATACTTCCACAAATCGTTGCCTCCATGCTTGTCCCAAATCTGGCTTTTGCCGTGCAACCCCCCGAGCCAGAAACGGAAGTGGTTTCGGTTACCGCAAACAAGATCGAAGAGAACATCGAAGATGTTCCTCAAAGCATAACGGTCATAGATGAGTTCGTTCTGCAGGACAAAGGCATAAAAACGGTTCCCGATCTGATCGAGAACATACCGAATATGAACCTGACTACCATTGGCGGTACGACTATCGGTTTCCGCGGACTGACGCAGTCGGTCTTTACGCAGAACAATCCCGTCGTTATCTACATCGATGGCGTTCCAACCAATAAGCGATACGGTTTTGATGCATCACTGGCGAATGTGGAGCGCATCGAGGTACTACGCGGACCACAGGGCACCCTCTACGGAAAAGATGCCATCGGCGCCGTCATTAACGTCGTTACCAAAAAACCGGAAAACGAATGGCAAGGCCATATCGGAGCAGAGGTTGGCTCCAACAATAGACGCTTTGTCACTTTTAACGCCAACGGCGCGCTCCAGAAAGATACCTTATTCCTCGGCATCAACGGACAAAGGGATCAGGACGATGGCTGGATTGATAACACCTTTCCCGGCTTGGAGGGTGATGCAAATGAAATGACAGATTCCAAAATCGGCGCTTTCCTACTTTTCACGCCGAATGACCGTCTGAGCGTCAAACTCAATCTCGCCCATGACACATCTGAAAACAACTGGTGGGACGGTTACATGATTCCAGCAGGCGGATACACAAGTCTGAGTGACTTCAAAAGGGATGACGCCGAAAACGTATCATTTGACGCCCCACACGTCGAAGAGGTAACCACTAAAGCTCAAAGCCTGAACGTCGACTACGACGTCGGTGTCTTCACCGTCACAGCAACCACGGTTCACAAAGACTTCGAGGTCGATGGGGTATACGACGGCGATTTTTCAGACGCTGCGACCAGCGCTGGCCTGACCCAATACAACAATATCGATACTGAAACCTGGTCTCAGGAGGTACGCCTGGCAAGCAACAATGTGACGGGTATGCGCTGGGTGGCAGGTCTCTATTACGAAGATGAAGACAGCTTCCAGGGACCCTACGGTTACGAGTACTTCTTTCCGGGTTTCGGTTATTTTGACGATAACTCCCTGTCCGATATGAACAACACCAACATGGCTGTTTTCGGACAGGTGATGATTCCCTTTGCGAACGATTTCGAATTGACGCTGGGCCTGCGTGCGCAACGTTATACAGCGGAGATCGAGGGACAAGTATTCAGAGCTTCCTCGCCTGCTCCCGCTGGACTACCATCCGCTACCCCCCTCCTTATTAACAGCTATGAAGGCAAAGAAACCTGGGATTCAATTTTGCCAAAGGTAGCGCTGCGGTATGACGTGCACGATAACTTCAACGTCTACGCCAGCTATTCAAAGGGCTATATGCCAGGTGGTTTCAATACCTTTGCACTTTCAGGCGGTCCTGATGACAACCGCTTTGAGGCTCAATCATCAGACAACTTTGAGATCGGTATTAAGGGCGGTACAGACAAGCTGACCTTTGCCGCCAGCCTCTTCTATATGGACATAAAGGACATACACGTCTATAGAAACGTAGGTGCCTTGTACCTTACCGATAATGCCGAAGCTGCCCACTCCAAGGGTATTGAACTTGAATTCAACTGGCAGGCAACCGACAACCTGGAAATCGCCGGTTCACTTGGTTTGATCAGCGCGAAATACGACGACTACGACAACGGCATCGTCGATTTCAGTGGCGACGACATCATAGAGACCCCTTCTCGAACCGCCACCCTCAGCGTGGCTTACGAGAGTCCGCAAAACTGGTATTCCCGTGCAGACATCAGGCATATCGGCGAGACGTCTTATTTTGATGGCGCTACCAATAACAACCTAAAAGAAGACGCTTACACCACCATCGATGCAAGACTGGGCTATCGAGTGAACGATTTTGACATCTATGTGTTCGCGAAGAACCTGACCGATGAAGAATACCTCAATGGCTTTAACGGAAATGCGATAATAGGCGGAATTGCTACCTTCGGCGACCCGCGGACCTTTGGTGCCGGCGTCAGATACGACTTCTAACTACCTCTGTTTTATCACCAGGCTGCAGGACGTTCTGTCCTGCAATCTTTTCAACACTTAACGTCCACCGCCCTCGACCCGATGCGCGCAATACAGGAAAGCTGAGGCCTGACATGCCAAGCGAAACCATTGCCTTAGAAGCACCAAAGCTCAGCAGGGAAAACTGGCTGCTTCTCGGCAGCCTGTATGCTTCGATCTCCTTGCCCCTGGGTTTTATATTCGTGCCCGTGATCGCCATCATGCGTCAGCAGGGCACTCCACTGGAACAGCTCAGCATCGTATACATAGCGGGTGTTTTTTGGGCCTTGAAATTCCTTTGGGCGCCTTTCATCGATAGATGGCGATTTGGCTTTCTCGGCCATTACCGTGGCTGGCTGATTCTGGTTCAACTTGCCGTCGTCATGTCATTGTTTGCCATGAGCAAGCTCGACGTCGTGAACGATTTCTCCGGCATCGTGATCATATCCATGGTGATCGGTTTCTTGTCGGCGACGCTGGACGCGGCGGCAACCGCGCTGGCCTACCGGCTGCTCCCTGGTGAAGACCGGGGCTTCGGCAATAGCCTGCAAGCATCCGGCAAGCTGATAGGCAACCTGTTCGGCGGCGGCGCCATTCTGATGCTCTATCCGACCATTGGCTGGGAAGGCAGCGTATACCTGCTCATCGCAGGCATCATTCTCTCTCTGATATTAGTGTTGCGGTTCAAAGAGCGGGATTTCGACTATCACCATCCTTCAGTCGGGGAATCCATCAAGCGCTTTGTTTCCTTCTGGAAACGCCCCAAAGGGGCACACTGGTTTTTGTTCCTGGCGCTCTATCCACTGGGTATAAGTCTGGCTTGGCCGTTGATCACACCCATGTTGGTCGATGTCGACTGGCAATTGGACGACATCGGGTTTGTGGTCAATGTCATGGGCTCGGTGATTGGCATTGCCGGTGCAATGCTGGCCGGATGGCTGATGAAGCACTACGGTCGCAGGTTGACCGTCAACCTGACACTGGTCATGCAAATACCGACGGTCCTGCTGTTGATCCTCATCACCCAGGGATATACGGACTACCTGTCCGTCACGCTGATCGTCTGCGCCTTGTTGTTTGGCTATAGCCCGGTGATGTCGGCGATCTATACCCTGATGATGGACCATGCATCCGAGAAGCACCCGGCAACAGACATTGCGCTTCAATACAGTCTGTTCAACCTCTTTTCCATCTTCACAGCCACACTGGCAACGGCCATGGCCGGTTACTTCGGTTACCGGTCGGTATTGATTGCGGCTGCCGCAATCACGCTCGTTGCCTTGGCAGTGGGCTACAAGTATCCCTTTAAGGAGTTCAGAAGTGAGTGATTCTCTTAGGAAGCTGATCATTGAGAAACCTGGGGCCTGGGGCGTATTTGCACCGGTAAACAAAAGGATCTACTTTGCCATTGCCCTAGGCGCGCTGAGCAGCCTTTTGGTTATCGTCACCATGGTCAGCCTGGCCTGGGTTGTCGACGGATTACTTCACTCTGCCGAAAACATCTGGCTCTGGGTTGGCCTGGCTTTTCTATTCACCGTACTCGGGCTCGGAACAAAACTTGCTGCCTTCACGGTATCCCACCTCGGCGCATTCGACCTCGAGGTGATCCTTAGAACCGCCCTATCCGAGCACCTTGCACGAGTCCCCTTGGGCTTCCTGACCCAAAAAGGATCCGGTGCCATTACCAAGGTCATTCAGGACGACGTCAAGACACTGCATGTGTTTGTCGCGGACAGTACGCCTTTCTATGGGCGTTCCGTCGCCATGCCGGCAGTCACCCTGGTGTTGTTGTTTGCGATCGACTGGCGTATGGCGTTGGCATCGATCGGCGTGCTGGCAATCGCCCTGGTTGCCATGAGTTTTGCGATGCGCAATTTCGACGCACTGGCAACACGATATGAAGCCGAGCGCGAAAACATCAATAACACCGTGATCGAATTTGTTCAGGCCATGCCGGTCATTCGCACTTTCGATGACGGCAGCAGCTCGTTCGGTCGTTACCAAAATGCGTTGAATGGATTTCGCGAGGTTTTCATCATCTGGCTGAAACAGGCCGGTGTCAGCGTCAAGCTTTCAATGGTGCTGCTAAGCCCGCTGGCGACATTGCTGGCGCTGTTCGCGATTGGTGCTTTCTTCTATGCCAATGGCAGCATCGAGTTCTCGACCTGGCTGGCGATACTGCTGATCGGTGCCGGACTGGCTGAATCCATCATGCCTTTGATGTGGTTGAACAACTTCATCCGCAAAGCGCAGGCAAGCGCCAAGCGTATTCAGGAGTTACTCAAGTCGCCGGTTCTTCCCATATCCGACAACCCGCAAGTACCCGCTGACAGCGCTATCGAATTCGACTCTGTCAGCTTCTCTTACGGCAATCGCGATCAAAATGCCTTGGAAGACGTTTCTTTCACGGTACCCCAAGGTACCGTGACGGCACTGGTCGGTCCGTCAGGCGCCGGCAAGAGCACAGTCGCCAAGTTGATACCCCGTTTCTGGGACGTCAATCAAGGACAGATTCGCATCGGTGGCGTGAACGTGCGTGAGATGACCTTTGAAGTCCTGATGAATCACGTCTCCTTTGTGTTTCAGGACACCTTCCTTTTTCACGACACCTTGATCAACAACATCAAGTTGGGACTGCCCGATGTCACTCAGGCAGAGATCGAAGATGCAGCCAGAGCGGCGCAGGCGCATGACTTCATCACGCAGTTACCGGATGGCTATGAAACCGTTGCAGGAGACAGAGGCACGCGCCTTTCCGGCGGACAGCGCCAGCGCATCACCATCGCCCGCGCCATCCTGCAGAACCGTCCGATCGTGGTATTGGACGAGGCAACCGCGTTTGCCGATCCGGAAAACGAGGCCGCGCTCATCCATGCACTGTCGAATCTGATGCAACATCGCACGGTCATCGTTATCGCTCATCGACTGGCAACGATTAAAGATGCCGACCAGATCGTCGTGTTCGATCACGGCAAGGTGGCGGAAAGCGGCAAGCACCAGCAGCTTGTCGATCAAGATGGCGTCTATGCACGCCTGTGGCGAAGCTACGAAGAAGCGCAGGGTTGGTCGCTCGGCCGCAGATCAGCCGATCCCGTTCCACACAACAGCGAATCGCAACAGCAACAGGCAGAGGAGATTCAGTAATGGCCGCTGTTCACGAACACGACGACACACATTCGATTCCTTCGTTGGCCGAATCCTATCGCCGCATGCAGGAAATCGCGGGTGACGAAGCGCCGGCACTACGCGCTTCAGTCAAAGCGGCAGCGGTTTCCGCCGTCATGCAAGGACTCGCGTTTGCCAGCATTTTCCCGCTCATCACTGCCATTCTGGCCAACCCTCTGGACATGGAGCAGGTCTGGCTGTGGATCGGCGTGTTCGCGTTTTTCTCTCTGGCCGACTGGGTTTTTCGTTGGCAGGCGCACGATTTCGGGCACTCCGAGAAAATGCCCAACCTGACTCACGAACTCAGGGTCAAACTCGGCCTGCAACTGCGCAAGATGCCGTTGCAAACCCTGTACAAATCCCGCACCGGTGGCATGTCCACGGTACTTGCCGGCAATGTCGACGAAGTGATCACGCCGATGGGTACCATCGCCGAACTGTTCGTGCGCAGCATGGTCGTGCCGATCGTGGTGGTGATCGCGACCTTCTTCATCAGCTGGCCGTTGGCCATCGCGATGACGCTGATCTTTCCGATGGTCATCCCCATTTATCGCTGGCGCCGCCGCGCGGTCGGCAAGTTTCTTCGTGAACTTGCCGATGCCCACGCATCGACCTCGGCTGAAATTGTCGAGTATGCCCAAGGTCTGCCGGTACTCCGCGCGGCAAATGCCACAGGTGGCAAAGCCGAACGATTGCAGTCGGCGCTCAAGCATCTGCTTGAACTGCAGGTCAAAAAGCAGCTCAAGGGCGTTTTCCCCAATTTCCTGCTCTGGACCCTGATCGAGGGCGGAATCGTGATCGTGTTGGCGCTCGGCGTGTATCTGATCCTTGGCCAGTCCTTGTCGATCGCAGCCCTTGCTGCGTTGCTGATCATGTCGGTGAGGCTATCGGAATCGGTTGCCATTCTGACCAACCTGACCGCCCCCTTCGATCTGATGGAGGCCGGTTTTGAAAAGATCGAGAAAATATTGGCCATTGAGCCTCTGGCCGAACACGAACCGACCCGGACACCGGAACATTTCGACATCGAATTCAAAGACCTGACCTTCGGCTATGAAGAAGGCGAAGAGCCCGAATTGAAGAACATCAGCATCAAACTGCCGGAGCGCAGCATGACTGCCTTGGTCGGCCCATCGGGTTCCGGCAAGACGACCCTGACCCGGATGGTCATGCGTTATGCCGACCCTCAACAGGGGGCGGTAGCCATTGGTGGCGTGGATGTTCGTTCAATTCCCCATGATGAACTCATGCAACACATTTCGGTTGTGTTCCAGGATGTCTATCTGTTCGACGACACGATCATGGCAAACATCCGCATGGGTAAACCGGATGCAACAGACCAGGAAGTCGAGGCCGCGGCCAGTGCGGCCAACTGCCATGAGTTCATCAAACGACTGCCGGAAGGCTATCAAACACGTGTCGGCGATATCGGCGGCACACTTTCCGGTGGCGAGCGCCAGCGCATCAGTATTGCCCGCGCGATTCTCAAAGACGCACCGATCGTCATGCTCGATGAGCCGACGGCGGCGCTGGACACCGAGAGTGAGCTGGCCGTGCAAAAAGCCATCGACACCCTGGTGGAAAACCGCACGGTAATCGTTATCGCGCATCGTTTGTCGACCATAGTGGGCGCGGACCAGGTGCTGGTGATGGATGAAGGCAGGCTGGTGCAAACCGGTAAACACGGTCAGCTCATCGATCAGGACGGCCGCTACCAAGCCATGTGGCAGGCACAGCAAAAGGTCAAGAACTGGCACATGATCCATCACGAAGTGGCGAATGCGTAAATTGGCGCGGCGTATTGCAGGACAGCTCGATGAGTGAAGAAAGCTATGCGTAAGCTCTACCCCCTGGTCTGGTCGAACCTGCTCTGTATTGCCGCACTGATGGCCTTTCTGGTCATCGTGGGCCCACTGATCCGACTGCTCAACCTGGAAGAATGGCACGGTGGCTTGATGGTGGCCGTCGTCGGCTTGACTTGGATGCTCCTGGCACGTTCCTGGGGACATGCCAGCGATCGCCACGGACGCAAGCCCGTACTGCTGATCGCGCTCGGTGGTTTTGCGCTATCGTATCTGGCGCTGGCCTTGTTTCTCGAATACGCCATCGGCGCATCGCTTTCGGTACTGGCCGTCGTGATCGCTCTAACCCTGCTACGGGCAACCATCGGCGCCTTTTATGCGGCAGTCCCGGTGTCCGGCAACGCGCTCATTGCCGATACGCTGGAAAGCGACAAACGAACCTCGGCAATGGCCATGCTCGGTGCCTCGAATGCTGTGGGAATGATCATCGGCCCGCTCCTGGCAGGACTCTTGGTCACCTTCGGCCTGATCGCACCGGTGTACTTTGCCACCGTGCTGCCTGTGATCGCCTTTATCGTATTGTGGGTCAAACTCCCCCACATCCCAGTCGATCATGATACCGATCTGCCCAAACTTAAACTCAGTGACGCCCGCATACGGCTACCGGTATGGTCCGCATTACTTGCGATGAACAGCGTGATCGCCGCACAAATCCTTGTCGGGTTTTTCGCCATCGACCGTTTACAGCTCGACCTGACAATGGCCGCGCAGGTGTCCGGTTATGCCATGACGGCGGTTGGTGTCACGCTGGTGCTGGTTCAGGGAACCATCATGAAAAAAAGCCACCTGAAACCGGACATCTTGCTAAGACTGGGTGCAATCGTCGCCGCCGCAGGTTTCGGGCTGGTCAGCTTCAGCTTCAACACCACCATGCTGATTGCCGGTTACAGCCTGGCAGCCGCCGGATTGGGCATGGTCTTCCCAGGCCTGCAGGCAATGACCGCCAACGCCGTAGAACCGCATGAACAGGGCGCTGCGGCCGGGTCGGTTTCTGCCGCACAAGGTTTGGCGATGGTCATCTCTCCCGTGATTGCGACCCTGCTATACAAAGCAGACCCCTCGTTACCTTACTGGTTCGTTTCGGCAGCACTGCTTGTATTGAGCATTTATGCGCACAGATATCTGAAGAACGTCGCCACGCCTCCCGGTTCGGAAAAACAACTCTCCTATGAGTAATGCTTGGATATTTCTCAGTGTTGCCATTGCCGCCGAAGTAATCGGCACTTCAGCACTGAAGGTCTCGGAGAATTTCACTCGCCTGCTTCCAACCCTGATTATGGCAGCGGGCTATGGCAGCTCCTTTTATCTGTTGACCTTTGCACTGAAGAGTATCCCTATCGGGATGGTCTACGCCATTTGGTCCGGCGCCGGCATCGCGTTGATCACCTTAATTGGTTGGATGTATTTCGACGAAAAGCCGAACCTCGCGATGCTGGCAGGCATCGGACTCATCATCGCGGGCATTGCCGTGATCAACCTCTTTTCCGAACAGCGGTAACTTTGGCAACTGTCGTGAACGAGCACCAAAAACAAATGGAAAGCGCTCATGTCCATGAAGTCTTTACCCGGGTAAGAGCGCCGCTGCTGAATGAAATGTTCGACCATATCGGGATCCCACCCGGTTCCACCGGGCTGGATGTCGGCTGTGGACCAGGGTTGATCAGTAAAAAGCTATTCGCAAGAACCGGTCACAATGGAAAGATGCAATCGTCATGCTGCAAGAGATGCTGTGGGGCAAAGCAGAAAACGAAACAAACTCGGGCGACTGGACACGCTACAAAGCATTGAACGACCCGGAATCCGAGGAATGCCTGTTCAACTCTCCGCACTATCACGGGTTTTACACCTATACGCTTTTTCAGGGTCAGAAATAGCCACTCTCGACTCGTTTCGACACAAGGAAACCTAGTATGAAATTTCTCAGAAGCGCGATGCTTGGCGCACTGCTGTTCACACCCCATGCCTATGCCTTCCCCTTGGAAGTCAGCGATGATCGCGATGGAAGCTTTACCATCGAGAAACAGCCTGAACGTGTAATCGCCCTTTCGAATTTTGCCGCCGACCTGATGGTGGCGCTGGGCAAGGAACCGCTGGCCGTGACCACTTACGAAGGCAAGCGCCCTGTCTACTTGGGCGGAAGTATCGACAAGGCGCTTGACCTGGGCGACATCACAGCCCCCAATCTCGAGTTGATGGCGAAACTGAAGCCGGATCTCACCGTCGGCCTGCTGCGCTACAACGGCCCCTTTGAAAAACAGATAACGGCGATGGGGCATTTCCTGGCCTACCATACCGCCGATGTTGAAAAATCACGACAGAATGTAGCGAACCTCGGTACCGCCCTGGGACACGCGGAAGAAACCGAAGCGCTCAATCGTAACTTCGACCGGCTACGTGCCGAATATGCCGCCAAGGCGAAGGCTCATGGCAAAGCGCCGAGTTACCTGTTTATTTGGAGTTTCCACGACACCTTTTATGCCTTTCAGGACAATCTGATGTCCGCCGAATTGCTGAGCGACCTGGGCGCCAGAAACCTGGTCGGCCACAACGACAAGGTCCGACTTGCCGAGGAAGCGTTCAAGATTCTCGATCCGGAACAGCTGCTGGCGCTAAACCCGGATTATCTCCTGGTGTTCGCATCGCACGGCGGGCCGATCAAGGCCAATCCGATCTATCAGCGCCTGGACGCGGTGAAAAACGGACGCGCCTATTCGGTGGGCTATCAATACAGTCAGCCCAGTGGCCCGATCGCACGGGAACTGGTTATTCGCGAAGGCGCACACCTGCTCTTCCCCGATCTGTTCAAAGCACCGGAGATGCCGGATGCCGCCCGCGCCAAGCAACTGGTGTTCGCCGAATAGCCTCTGCCTGGCGTGAACGACTTGCGACACCCGCTGGTCATTGCGGCCACATTGAGCGCTGGCATTGTAGTTCTGTTGTTGGGCCATCTGCAGATAGGCGCCTTACACACCAGCCTCGCGGAGGCATGGCAGTTGTTGTGGAACGATGACGGTTCGAATACCGCATTCGTTCTGCACGAAGTTCGGCTGCCGCGCGCCCTGAACGCAGTGTTTACCGGTGCGGCACTGGCACTGTCAGGGCTGTTGATTCAGATAATCACACGGAATCCTCTCGGTGATCCCGGGCTGACCGGCGTGACCGGTGGCGCGACCTTCGGCGTGGCGCTGGTGATTACCTTGTTGCAGCCAGCAACCTGGACAGTGGTCAGTGCCGGCGTACTGGGTGGCTGTGTGGCCGCGACGATTACCTTCACGTTGGCTCGCGGTGGTGGCTTTCGCGATATTCAGATGGTGCTTTCCGGGGTGGCGGTATCGATTTTCTTTCTCGCGGCCACCAGTGCGCTCATGATACTTGAACGCTCATCTATGCAGTCTTTGTATTATTGGATGATTGGCGGCTTTTCCGGGAAAGGCTGGGCGGAATTCGCCTGGTTGTGGCCGATGATTGTTACAGCCGGGCTGTTAGCATTGATGATAACCCGGATGCTGCAAATGCTGCTGCTGGAAGATGCTGTAGCCCGCGGCTTGGGCGTGCGTACCGGTCTCTGGCGACTCATCGGTGCGGGCTTGTCTGTCTTGCTCGCGGCTGCAGCCGTGGCCGTGGCCGGCCCGATTGCGTTCATCGGTTTCGTCGCGCCCCATATCATGCGTAAGGCGCTGGATGGCGATCGCAAATCCATACCGCTCTCAATATTGATGCCCCTGACCGCACTGTGCGGTGCGATACTCACCCTGGGAGCAGATTTCGCTGCCCTCGCCCTCCCCCTAGGCAACCGGGCACCAGCCGGTGTGTTGGTTACCCTGTTTGGCGGCATGACCTTTCTGGTTTTGGCCCGCCAGGTCATGTCGAGACAATCATCATGAGCGGCACTGTACTGAAGTGGGCCGCGTGGCCGCTATTGCTCCTGGTGTTGTCGATAGTTTCCCTGCGCATGGGAGTAACCGGTGCGAGTTGGGCAGATGTCTGGTACAGCCTTGGGCACGCCCCCCAGGGCCAGGCAGGCATCATTGCGGACTATCGCCTTCCACGTATCAGCGCTGCCATTGTGGTGGGAATACATTTTGCGCTGGCCGGATTGATCATGCAGATCGTGTTACGCAACCCCTTGGCTGATCCGACGATTTTCGGGATATCGGGCGGTGCGTCACTGACCATTGTCAGCGCGATGGCGGTTTCCCTGGCATTGGTACCCACCGACCAGACCGTATCGGCTTCGACCGACTATATACCGCTCGGCATATTGCCTTACATCGCCTTGGTCGGCGGACTTTCCGCCACTCTTCTGGTATTGGCGCTGTCGTGGGAGCGTGGCCCCGGTCGAGGATTTTCTCCCCAGCGCATGACCCTGACCGGGGTAATCATCGGCGCCATCCTCAACGCCATCGTGATGGCACTGGTGCTGTCGATGTCCGAAGCCAGTACCGAACTGGCGATACTCTGGCTGGCCGGGTCGTTGTATGCCCGTGATTTCAGTCACTTGCTACCGACACTGCCGTGGACCTTGATCGGTCTGGTGGCCATCGTGGTGTTATCGCGCAGCTTGTCCGCACTGCGTCTCGACGTTCACAGCGCCCAATCCTTGGGCGTCAATCTACGCCTGGCCCGGCCTTTGTTGATCGTGGTTGCGGCATCGCTGGCGGCCAGCGGCGTAGCAATAGCGGGACCCGTGGGTTTTGTCGGTCTGTTGGTGCCATACATCGCGAAGGTGATCGGGGTACGCCAGATGTCTTATCAGATCTGGGTCTGCTGCTTTATCGGTGCTGCCCTGGTAGTCGCTTCGGATACGCTGGGCCGGATCATTGCGGCGCCTGTCGAAGTACCCGTGGGGATCATCACGTCACTGATCGGTGCGCCCCTTTTCGCGTTGATCCTCAACCGCAATCTCAGGAGCTAAAATGGAGCTGCATGCCAACAACCTTTGTCTCAGTTATGGCAAGCACCGGGTTATTGACAATTTGTCGGTGGATATCGATCCGACACAGATCACCGTGGTGATCGGCCCCAATGGTTGTGGTAAATCCACATTGCTTTCAGCGTTGGCTGGACTCCTGCACCCAGTCTCGGGCCAGGTGACTTTAAATGGCACCCCAGTCGGCAAATGGAATCGCAAGGCCTTGGCACGCGAGCTTGCATTTCTGCCTCAACAACCTCAGGCACCCCAGGAAATCAGCGTTCGCGACTTGGTGGCACACGGTCGCTTTGCGCATCGCCGCCCTTTTGCCTCGCACTCCGCTGACGACCACGCAGCCATCGACTGGGCACTCCAAGCGACCAATACCGAAGGCTTCGCCAATCGTACATTTGGCGCCCTGTCCGGCGGTGAACGACAGCGAGTCTGGATCGCCCTGGCGCTCGCTCAGTCGCCGCGCATGTTACTGCTGGATGAACCGACCTCATTTCTCGATATAAGTTATCAATACCAAGTTCTCGACCTGTTGCGTGGATTTGATGGAGAGCAACACCCCGGCTTGTTGATGGTATTGCATGACATCAATCAGGCCAGTTTCTATGCCGACCGAATCATTGCGATGAAAAACGGCCGGATAGTTGCCGATGGCCCCCCTGAACAGGTGGTCACCCAAAACAATGTACAAACACTATTCGGTGTGAGTATGCGTATTCGACGTTCGGAAAAAGCCGGCCGGCTTTATTGTCTTCCCGATCACCTATAGCCTGCATATTGCGCCAGTCGATGGCGGGCGTTGACGAACGAAACGACGGGGATACAGTCAACACCGATTCCTAAGTACGCGCCCGAAGGTACGGTTTGTCCCCCGCCCGCCATCTATCCGGGTCCTCACTTGTCCAGGCACGCCTGGACTTGCCCTTCACTCAAACCATAGCGATGGCTATGGTTTTCGCTCCAAGGCAGCGTCCAACCACACCTGACCGGCGCGATCATCCCGGATACTGGTGCAACATGCAGGCTAGCGACCATTCGGACATATCACTCGGGGGCACAACCTTCGCTGACGTAGTGCAACGTAGTTTGTATCCGAACGGTCAACGCTATGCACTTCATGCGTAATACAGCGTGTACACGCCGACCAAAATGAAGCCAACGCCGGCTATGTAGTGCAGGTACTTTTCGTCAATCACTTCGGACAACAAACTGCCGGCTAAAACACCGATCGCCGAAGCCAAAACAAGCGCTGCAGATGCTGCAATAAAAATCGTATATTTGCTGATTTGTTTATCCGTTGCGAACAACATCGTTGCCAGCTGTGTTTTGTCGCCGAGCTCTGCAATAAAAACCGCGCCAAAAACGGTTAGAAATACTTTCCATTCCATAATCTTTCAATCAGTGGGGTATCCAACTATTCACTCAGAATATTGCCGCCCAGGGCATCAATATTGTTTGCGTCCGCCGCCAAAACCTTCTGCGTTCTTTCCGCCAACTGGATCTCGCCCTCCTGCAGGGCGCGCATGCGTGAAAGCTCGGACAAGGTATATTTTTCCCATTTGCGTGCATCTGCGAAGCTCTTCTTCGATCGTTTGGCTTGGCGAAAGGCCTGCAACGCCTGTTCGTATTCCTTGATATTGAAGTAAGCCATTCCCATCAGCATCTGATTACCATCTCTGTATTTGAGGCCGCCCTTTTTGTTGGCCTTGCGCGCCGCTTCTGCTGCCTTCTCGAATTCGCCAGCGTCGAAATAAACGCCGGCCAGACGGAAATAAAGAACGCCTTTGTCGGATTTTTTAGCCGCCCTTTCCAAAGCCGGTATGGCTTTTTTGTGTTCATTGGCCTGCGCCCACGTGTTGGCCAGCGTTTCGGTGTTCTTTGCCGAGGCCTTGATCACCTTCTTCCGCATGCCCGTTTCAATGATCCTGCCAGCCTTGTAGGGCACCTCTTGTCCAAGGTACATGTAGGCCAGATTCAACACATCCGACTCTCTGCTCAATCCGTTTTTGATGTAGATCGCATCGTAGGTCGTAAGGCGTTTACGTTCGTTGCCCAACTCACCGTGAAGCGCGGCTATTTGCTTCATATAACCGAGCTTGGGAAAGTGCTGCAGCAGTTCCTCATAGGTCTTCAGCGTATTCCTGATATCCCGCTTTTCGAAATGGATGGCTGCCTTCATGCGCAACCAGCTCTCCCTGATCGGCTTGCCCCCGCTTTTTTCTATCTTGATTGCCTTGACGAGGTTCTTGAGTGCCGGATCGTACTTGTCGCTTTCGTAATAAGCTTGGGCCAACAGGATATGGGCGGTTGCAGTCGGCTTGTCAAATTCGCGCAGCCATTGCTCCATAAACCGGATCACCGAAGGATAATCCTCAATCTGGAAATAGAGTTGCGCCAACGTGTATTTGGCAGTCTGTTTCAAGCCCTCTGGTGCGTCAGTCTCTTTCAGGAGTTTGCGATACGCCCCAATTGCCTCCGGATATTTCTCTTGATTGGCATAGATAAATGCATAGAAATTCCACATCTGGCTTTTTGCGTAACTACTCAGCCGATCACTGTGTTTGATCGCATTCAGTCTCTTTATCGCCGGCGCATACTGTTCTTTTTCTGCCAGTTCCTGCACCGCCATCAAGACATCAAAGGTCTTGGCATCGATGGCCCCCGACGCTTTAGCCTGATTGCTTTTTTTCGCCAGCGCCTCGCCAACACTGAACGGCATCGCCGGTAGCAGACAAATCAGAAAACTGTAGGTACGTACGCGCTGTAACTGCATCATGTTAGCTGCCTTATTCCGGTTTTCGCTTACTCGGCAATGTTGAAATTGATCCGGGTGCGGACACCGGGAACCTCAACCGGCCGGCCATCGATCACACGGGGTTTATATTTGTATCTCGACGCAGATTTGATGGCCGCTTTATCGAACACGCCCTCCGGCTTGGATGTCACAACCACCGGGTTCTCGACCTTACCGGTTACGGTTACGGTGTACTCCACAATGACGTAGCCCTCGACGCCTCGTTTAAGTGCACGCCGTGGATAGACCGGTGCGACCTTAACGATAGGCAGATACTCTCCGTCGGTTGCCCGAAGGCGTGCGCCGATATCCAGATCCAAACTTGCACGGATTGGCTCCGCAACGATATGGCCAAGCTCCGCATTGCCATCGACTCTTTCAAACGCCTGCTCGGGGATTTCCGGCGGTGGTGTTTCATCGACTACCGGCTTTTCCGGCTTCTCTATGATGCGTTGAGCATCGAACATCTCGTGTTCCGGCATAAAGATGTCCGGCAGAGGAATCCGCTCTTCGGTATCTATCGTCTTGTCGGAGAACTCGATCAGCGTAACCATTACCAACAACAGCAGAAATGTCACCACGGCCGCCTGCGGAATCGCCAAGACTATTCTTACCAGGTTTCCCATTGCGCTAAACCCTGATTCAACCTACTGGGTATCGGTTGTCGCCAGAGACACTTTTTCGTGCGGGACCACTTCCCTAGCCGCATCCAACACGGCGGTAAACGTCTTCACAGAAGCAAGCTCATCGGACTGGATGACCACACCGCCTTCAGGACTCTCCGCGTGCAGACGTTCGATATGCGCACGAACCGATCGCACATCGACCCGTTGTTTGTCTATCCAAACACTGTTGTTTTCGTCGATGGCGACCAGCAAGGTAGTATCGTCTTTTTGCTGCGCCGAATCGGTATTCGGCCGATTGACCTCGACGCCGGTTTCCTTGATGAAAGTGGCGGTCACAATAAAGAAGATCAACATGATGAACACCACGTCCAGCATCGGTGTCAGATCGATAACGCCTTCTTCTTCGACAACCGCGGTCGACCGGTATCTACGTCTAGCCATAACTCAGTGATCCAAGGTGAGATGTTCAACAATCAATTTACGTTCCCGAGATGCCTTCCGGGTGATATAGATATTGGCCAACACACCCGACAGCGCCGCAACCATGCCGGCCATGGTCGGGATCGTCGCTCTTGAAACGCCGCTCGCCATGGATTTGGCATCGCCGCCACCGGTAACCGACAAAATGGTGAAGACATCGATCATGCCGGTAACCGTGCCCAACAGACCGAACAGCGGGCACAAGGCGATCATCGTCTTGATCAGGCTAAGGTGCCGGTCGATTTTGATATGGGTTTCCGAGATGAGCTTGTCTCTGATGACATGGGCATACCAGGAGCTTCGTTCCAAACGTCCTTCCCAGATCGCAATGGTCTGTCGTTCATCGTCACGATAAGCGGTGAAGTAGTACCAAGCGCGCTCCAGCATCAGTACCCACATCACAAAGGCCAGGACAGCAATCGGATAAAGAACCGGGCCGCCGGCAACAAAAAATCGGTCTATCGCTTCCAGTGCATCAAGCAACAACAACTGCATGGCGCTCGCTCCGAACTATGCCCGATCAGGCCCCTGCACGTTCGGCTACGATGCCGGCACTCTGCTGCTCCAGAATATGCAACATGTTTCTTGCCTTACCGTTCAACATGGTGTGCATCAATAGGGTTGGAATCGCGACCAGCAGGCCCAAAACCGTGGTTACCAAAGCGCTGGATATGCCGCCGGCCATCGCCTTGGGGTCGCCCGCCCCGTAGATCGTGATCGCTTGAAAGACGATGATCATACCGGTAACCGTACCCAACAGTCCCAGCAACGGTGCGACCATAGCAATGATCTTCAACAACGGGAGACCGGTCTGGATTTTCGGCGTTTCCTTAAGTACCGCTTCTTCCAGGTGCAACTCCAGGCTCTCGGTATCTGCGCCCTTGTGTGTCTCCGCAGCCATGAGAATACGCCCCAGTGGATTGGTGGCGTCGACTTCATCGCGCTTCAACTGAGCCTTGATCTTCTTACTGGTAATCTCGAGAACGACGAATCGCCACAAAGCGATCAATAGGGCGAAGACACCGATTCCGCTTACGATGTAACCGACATGTCGCCCTTGGTGCCAGCGTTCTTCCAAAGTTGGAGTATTGATGATGGCCTTCAGAAAGCCGCCGCCTGCTGCACCGGTCGGATCGATACCTACCGGGACGAATCCGCTAGTCGCTTCCTGTAGTTGGCTTGCGCTCTTGGCCAGCCCCGCTGGTTGTCGGGGGAGCACCGAAACACTGCCGGTATCGGGGTCAAAGGCCAGGTAATCCCCTTTTGAAAGGAGGTTGAACAAACCGATGCGCACAACCTCGCGTTGCGCTTCTGTACCGACCTTCATGTCGTATTTGACGACATTTCCGGATTCGGTCATCTCCTGATGAAGCCCGAACCAAAGCTGCTCGATCTCTTCGATGGTCGGCAGGTCGGTTTCGGAGTTCATCTTCTTGATCAGTCCACTTAGGAATACCTCGCGCTCAGGGAACTGGCTGGCGGTAATGGAATTGCCGAAACGCGTACGCATATCGCCGGCTGCCGCAACGAAGTGTCCGAACAACTCTTTCAACGAACCCAGGCGTTCGTCCCGCTGTTTGCGTTTTTCCTCGATCAGCAGTTCGTTGTCGTCGAAACGCTGCTCGAGTTGCTCACTCTCGGCTTCGAGTGCCTTCACTTTGGCTATTGCCGCGCGGATTCGCTCCTCCTGCCGTGCCTTTTCGGCAACGAAGGCCGCTTCGCGCTTTTTATTTTCTGCAGCGTCTTTGATTCGTCCCTGTTTCACCTGCTGCAGCAACTCGTTCAACGAGAAGACCTGTTCTGCTGCCGCTGACGAGACCGGAACCAATCCAGCCACCATCATGGCAAACAAAGCACTGCGCAGCCATGGGGCGACATTCTTGAAGTTCATTCTCCCGCCTCCGTCACGGCTGTCAGTTCAGGTGCTGAAATAGGCAAAGTCAGAATATCGATCGAAGCCTGTTTTTTTGCCATCTTGATGCCTTTACGGATGGCGTTCCGATAAGTGGCGTTGTCCAGTTCCACCCAGATTTTTTGCGCGTTGTCCCAACGGGCCGAGATCTTGGTGTCCTTGCTCTGACAAAGGAGGGCGACTCGGCCAACGCGCAACACGTCGACTTCATGCTCAACGCCGTTCAGATCCACGATGGACCGATAGCTGTCGATCTTGCGGCCATACTCGTTCTCGATCTGGTAGGCCTCTATCACTTGGCGAAACTTTTCCGCCATGTCGATTTCCGTCGATGCCAGGTTCTCCCTGATTAGCGCCATACGCTCCTGACGCTCGGCGGTATGAAATGGCAAATCGAGCTCGACAAATTTCTCCAGACTCTCCACCATGCTGCTGAGCAAAGGCGACATCTGCCGCTTGATCAGGGCAACCTGAGAAATCGACTGATCGAAGCGTTCAATCAACCCTTCCTGACTCGCAACCTGGGTGGAGAGTTGCTTGTTATAGGTTTCAAGTCCTTCGATCTGCTTCATCAGGGCGCGATAACGGATCAGTCGTTCCTGCGCACCCGCGACGATTTTGTCAATCCGCTTTTGCGATTTCTCCGCTTCGACCAGCTTCTTCTCGCCTTCTTTTTGAATCTCGGCAAGCGCCGCCGCATATGCACCCTGCGCAAACAGCGTGACGACCGCGACCAATAAAAGGCTTGTCAGTTTCCGGTCAGATTTGTTCATCATATCCACATACACTCTCTACTTGCGGACCCGTTCGAGTACAGCCAGTCTGTAACGTCTTTGATTGTTTGCATGCCCGACACACCGCCAGGCACATCGCGATGAATCCGATACCAATTTTCTACTATTGAACCCGCTGCTCGTTACAACGGGTTTCGCGCAGCAATACCGGCGACCAAGCATTTCAGCTGGTCTTCGTAGCGCAGGTCGAAATTAGGAAAACCCGGCTCTGTCAGCACGCTACCGAGCGCTGCCGCCAAGTACGGCGTTCCCTCGAGTTCATCATCTTGCAAGCGAATCAATTTGTAGCCCCCTGCCCCGTTCTGGCGTTCAAGCGCGGCGAAGTTTTCCTGATTCTGAACCATCGAAAATGCATGATTCACAACCAGTGAGAACGCACTCCAAGCCTCTACCGGCTTGAACCCCGCACGCATCAAGACACCGAGAGCGGCATCGATGATCACAAATGCCGCTGGTGTCGTTGGTCCTATCTTCATGCCATAGGCACTGATGCCCGGCATCGCCAACAATGCCTGCCTAAAGGCTCGCCCCAGTTCCAGCAGGTAGTCCTGCCAAGCCAATTTGCTGGACGGCAATTCGATCCGCTCACAAAACGCATCGATGCAAGCATCCAGCAGACCTTCGCGGGACTCCACATAGCGATAAAGCGCTGCGGGAGACACACCAAGCTCGGTGGCCACCGCGTGCATCGAAAGGTTATCCACACCGAGTTCCAAAGCGGCCTGAATGATCTTTTTCAGGTCGACTTTTTGTGGGCGACCTCCATAGTTAATAGTCATCAGTTAATACTCATCACTTAGAAACGTTAATGTAAACGAGAATGATTTGCAATGGTTTTTTAATAGCGTTAACTTACCCGTCATCGAAGACATTACAAGTAGGTTCATTTATGTCGCCGAACTGGACTGGTCGGTTGCTACAGATACGTGTCGCTTCTCTGCTCACCGTGGTCGTTCTTACCGCGCTTGCGCTCATGCAAATGTCGAAGCTGCAGGTCGACAACTCCAACGAGATATTTTTCACCTCCGGCGATCCGGTCATGGAGCGACTGGACAACTTCAAGGCGACCTTTGGCAACGATGACTTTGTGTTCATTCTCGTCGATGTCGAAGATGCATTCGATCCGGATACCCTCAAGCGCGCAGGTCAACTGGCGGATCGACTCGAATTGGAAGTTCCCCATCTGCTGGCAATGACCTGGATCGGCAATGTGGAATGGATCGAAGGCGTACCCGGCGGCATCGTCATTGAGGAACTGATACCCGACCTCACGGTTTCCGCCGAAAAACTGCGGGCCCTGGGACAGCGGGCTACCAATGATCCAGCTTACCGGGACCGCCTGATCTCCGGCGATGCACGCAGCATCGGCCTCTTGCTGGAATTCGAGAACTACCCGGAATTGGACATCGATCCGCGCAAGGACAGCCCTCCGGTCATCCACTCCCTGCTGGCCGAATTCAACGATCTCGAGACCCATGTGGTCGGTGGACCAATACTCGACTACCAGATGGATCACTATACCGCAGAAGAGGCGCCGATCTGGGCCGGCGCCGCGCTGCTGGGAATGTGCCTGCTATTGATATTGACTACCCGCAGTATCGCCGGTGTGCTGATCCCCGCCGCCACCGTGGTGCTGAGCGTTATCTGGACTATGGGGCTGGTCGCCACGCTCGGCTTCAAAGTCAACCTGTTCGTGATCATGGTGCCAACGCTGCTGCTCTGTGTCGGCATTGGCGACACCATGCACGTGGTCGCGGAATTTCAACAAAGTCTGCGTGCAGGGATGAACCGCGCCGAAGCGCTGAAACACACCCTGGGACTGGTCAGCAAGCCGATTCTGCTGACTACCGTCACCACCGCAGTCGGCTTTCTCGCCTTTTTGACTACCGACCTGCAGCCGTTGCGTGATATTGGTGTTCAAGCCGCCATCGGTGTATGGATTGCCCTGCTGCTGACTTTTATGTTTGCCGTACCGGTGATGTCGTATGGCCCCCAACCATCCCGGACCACCGGCGGCAAAGTGCATACCCCGGACATCTTTGACCGCATCCTCGCCGCCCTTGCCGGCTGGGGCATTCACCACAAAATGCGTATAGCCGTGGCTTTCAGCATCCTGATCGTGCTGGCTCTGGTGGGTATCAACAAACTGGTGATCGAGACCAACACTCTCCAGGATCTCCCCGAGGATAATCCGATGCGCCTGTCCTACGACTATGTGGACGAACGCATGGGCGGTGCCATGTCGATCGAGTTTGTGGTCGACACCGGCAAGGCGGATGGCATCAAGGATATCGAGTTGCTGCACAAACTGGACCGGCTGCAACAGTTTCTCGATAGCCATCCTCTGGTAACCCAAACCTCCAGTCTGTTGGATCAATTAAAACAGATGCACCGCGCCGTGCATGAAAACGATCCGGATGCTTACAAGTTGCCGGAACGAACCAGCCAAGCTGCTGAATATCTGTTGCTCTATGAAAGCGGCGGCGGCACGCAACTCGAAAAATACGCCAGTTTCACTTACGACCAGCTGCGGGTTCAGGCACGTACCAAGACGCTTGCGCTGACGGAGATTCGCGAGTTGCAAGGGCCGGTAAATGAATTTGTTACCAGAGAGTTTGGAGATCGGGTACAGATCTACTCCACCGGCACCCTACCAACCTTCGAGCATATCGCCACGCTGATCGCACAAGGGCAAGGCCGGAGCTTCCTGATGGCCTTCTTCGCGGTCTCCATCGTGATGATGCTGACCCTGGGCTCGATCAAGCTGGGATTGATTTCAATGATTCCCAACGTCATACCAGTCGCCTTTGCGCTTGGTGCGATGGGCTGGTTCGGCTGGAACCTGAATATGGTGGGTCTGGTATTGGCACCCATGATCATTGGCGTCGCCGTTGACGATACGGTGCACTTTTTCATGCGCTACCGACGCTACTTCCGCGAACTCGGCGACTACGATGCCGCCTATCGGGAAACCATGCGCACCGTAGGCAGGCCCCTGATGTTCACCACCTTGGTACTGGTGGTCGGGTTCTCCGGTTTTCTGCTGTCGATCTTCAATGGCCCGATTCACTTTGCGCTGGCTTCGATGTTGGCTTTCCTTTCGGCATTGGCCGCTGAGTTCCTGCTGGTACCGGTACTGTTGTCCTGGCTCAAACCCTTGTCGAATCGCGAACAAGGACGTGCCGAAGAAGCGACCAACACCGTTTCGCCCTAGGGCCTGTTAACACTACGAGTAACCCATGAACAAATATGAGATTCACACGTTCGGTTTGGCATCACTATCGTTGCTGCTTACCACCCTGGTACAGGCCCAACCCCTGGATGGGCGCGACATCGCGCTAAAAATGCACGCCGCCGATTCATCGCTGGACGGTCGCCGCGATGCCACCATGCTGATCGAACGCGGCGATCAGCGCTTGGTACGCAAGCTGGCGATGCTCAATAAAAAGTACGGCGCCGATGAGAAGACGCTGACGCGCTTTGTCGAACCGGCCGATGTGCGGGATACCCAGTACCTTTCCTGGTCATACGATGCCACGGACAAGGATGACGATCTGTGGGTGTTCTTCCCTTCGGAAAATCTGGTGCGTCGTATCAGCGGAGGTGGCAAAAAAGGCTCGTTCATGCGTAGCGACTTTGCCAACGAGGACATGGAGCAACGCGTGGTGGACGACGACACACACACCCTATTGGAAGAAACCACGCTCGATGGCAAGGAAGTTTACTTGATCGAATCAACCCCGATAGCCGCCAAAGCCAGGGACACGAACTATTCCAAGCGCAAGACATGGATAGACAAAAAGACATGGCTGGCATTGCAGGTCGAGTATTTCGATCGCCGCGGTCGCCTGTTGAAGCGTCTGAAACAAGGCGGCATCGAACAGATCGACGATATCTGGACGGCGACCAAGCTGATCATGGAAACCCCCCGCAAAAAATCCCGCACCCTCATGCAGTACACCAACGTTCAATACAACGTTGACCTGGTAGACAGTGTTTTTCAACAAAGCTCACTCAAGCGCTAGGTTGATCCTATCGATGGCTATAGGCATCTGCCCAACCTATATCACAGCAGAAACGGCAAGCGATCCGTTCGCCTTCGACCTGAGTGCGATCGAAAAACCAAAAGAAACCTGGCAGTGGTCCGGCTTTGTACAATCACGCACGCAAAAATTCATGTCACGCCATGGCTGGTTGTCCAAGGAACTGCTCGCTCATCTCGAGTTAAAAGGCAACCACCGGCAATGGCGTAGCTTCGTCAGCATTGATGCCCGCCACGACCGCGCAAAACGGTCTTACCGGGACGCCTGGCAAAGCGAGCTGCACGAAGCCTACCTGCTATACGACGGGGAACACGCCGATATCAGCATCGGGAAGCAGCGTGTGGCCTGGGGAGTCGCCGATGGCGTCAGCACCATCGATCGCCTGAACGCCGTCGACCTGCGCGATCCCATCGGTAATGCGCGCACCGCTTCACGTCGCCCCTCCTGGTTGATACGGCTGGAACAAAACACCGTGTTCGGCACTCTGGAAGCGGCATGGCTGCCGCAGGGCAAGGACCGGACGCTGCCCGAATTCAACAGCCCATGGGAAAGCCCGGGACTGCACAGTTTACGCAGCCAGGCACAGGCCGGCGATATCGAACTGTCCATTGCCGATCCAAAAAAGAGCGAGGGCGGACTGCGCTACCTCTACTACGGCCAGGGCATCGACTGGAGCCTGGCCTATTTCAACGGCTACAGCGATGGACCTGTGTACAGTGTCCGCGAGGGCAACAGGATCACTCTGATGCCACGTCGAAGTCACACCTACAACGCCGCCGTCGCCTTTGGTCTGGCCCGCAGTACCTTACGGGCCGAAATCGCCTATACGCCGGATGCGATGCGCGAAAACCAGCGTAGCCGATTGTGGCAAGCCGTCGCAGGTTGGGATCGCAGCTTCGACGACAACCTCTATGCCAATGTACAGCTGTTTTGGAACCACCATGAAATCGGCGGCGACGAGCATGGCCTGACCTACGCCGTCTCCAGGCCGTTTTTCGACGATGCGGTAACCGCAGGATTACGGGGCCAATTCGCCAACGACAGGCAAATGGCGTTGGAAACCTATTTCGACTACGACTACGACGATCAGTTGAAGATCGGCGGCAAGCTGGTCGCGTTCGATGGCGCCAAAGACAGCCCCCTGGGGACTTTTCGCGACAACGACTACATGGAAATCAGCCTGCGCTGGGAGTTTTGAAACGCGGGTTATACCGAGCACGACGTCTGGAGGTCTTGAATTCGATGACTATACAACCTGGTTTGGCAGATGTACCGGAAACCATGCTGTGGACGCTGCATAACCGCGCCACGGAAGCCATGCGCACAGATGCGGTTATCGACGATCCGAAAGCAATCGAAATATTCAAGGCGATCGACTACGACTACCGCGCCAGTTTCGGTCGACCGCACCCCTCGCACCCCATTCGGTCGTTGGTTTTCGATCGTGCCGTTCGTGCATTTTTGAAAGACCATCCTGACGGCACCATCGTCAATCTGGGAGAAGGCCTGGAGACGCAGCGCTTTCGCATTCGGGAACACCAGGCGCTGTGGCTAAGCGTCGACCTCCCGGAGTCCATAGCCGTGCGCGAGCAGTTTATCGAAGCGGATGACCGGCACCGGCACATCGCCCTTTCGGCGCTCGACCAGAAATGGTTCGACGCGGTTCCTGCCGATAAGCCGGTGTTGATTACCGCGCAAGGCCTGCTCATGTATTTCACCGAAACCGACGTCAAGGCGCTGCTGCAAGCCATTGCTGACCGGTTCCCCGGGGCAATCGTCATGTTCGACACCATTCCCGAGTGGCTGGCACGCAAGACGCTGTCGCCCAAAGGCTTGAAGATCACCAAGACCTACGTGACACCGAAGATGCCCTGGGGGATCAATCGCCAGGATATCCCAACGCGACTGGGTGAATGGCTGTCAGATGACACGCAAATCGCCCAACCGGGTTATGCCGCTTTCCCAAGAGGTATGGACAAATGGATGTTCAAAATCGCGAATACGATACCCTGGATCAGCAACCGCATGCCGTCTATTGTCAGCGTTCGGTTTCCAGGATAAGCCGTATCCCCATCAAATGGCGGAATGCGGCTCGGCGCCTCCCACAAATCATGGGTAAGCGCGGGAACGCCCACCACGCTGCGAATTTCTGTTGATTGCTGCCGGGAACATCTGCCGAAACACCCTTTCCGGTGCCATCGGTGCAGAGTTGGACGCTCTTCAAACCCGCTTACCCTGACGCCGGGAAAAATAGGCCAATCGCAGGGTGCTGTTTCGTCCGATCGCAACGAGCAACAGCACCAAACAATCACAGCGCAATCAGCCAAAATGGTCTTCATGTGCCAAAAATCGAGACCAGAAAGGCCGAGGTGGCACAGCGCGAAGCCCCAACCTGCCGCAATCCCATGGCGACAAGAACGACGTGCAGGAACAAAGGGGTAGCAGCCCACCAAACAAGGCCGCCTTGAACAGTGAGGAGACCTTTTCCCAGGTGATTGGTATCTTTGTTTATTGTTTGGTAGCGGGACAGGATTCGAACCTACGACCTTCGGGTGATCACCCGAAGATACATAGCCGTTGCTATGGATCGAGGGGAAGTCACTTTCGGCATCCTGCCTCTCGCGACACTTGCACGTCCCCGTGCCTCGTCGGTCGAGATGCGACGCCGGATCTTTCATAAAACCGAATAGGACATAATGTATCCCCACCGCTCCGGACAGATTGATGCCTGAATGCTTAACGGAAAAGACTTTGTCGATAATAGCGGCTCCGCCTTCGTGCAATATGCGGATTAACTTAAAAGGCTTGGCGGTGTCCATCGCGGCCTGTGCATGTTAGCTTCGCCCTTCCGCAGCCGAACCGGTAAAAACCGATGCGCAGCCTGATTTTATTTCGTCACGGCAAATCCGACTGGGACGCCCCCTTTACCGCCGATCACGAGCGGCCCTTGGCCGAACGCGGGCGTGAGGCCGCCCGCTGCATGGGAAAGCTGTTGAGCCAGGCCAAGCAGTTGCCGGATCTAGCCGTGAGTTCTTCGGCGGTACGCGCACAAGATACCTTGCATCTCGCGTCCCGCGCCGGTCGATGGAACTGTCCCATTCGTATCGATGAGTCCCTTTATGAGACCTCGGCCAATGCGATGCTGGGCTGGTTGAATGCCTTGGACGAAAACCCCGAACGTCTGCTGTTGACCGGCCATGAACCGACTTGGTCCGATCTGGCCGGGCGCCTGATCGGCCGCGCGGTAATGAAAGTGCCGACTGCCGCGATGTTGCGGGTCGATTTCGAGACCGAGGACTGGAGTAAGCTCGCCTTCGGCAGCGGCGAGCTACGCTGGTTGTTACCCCCGCGGGTCTTCTGCAAGAGCAAGGGCGGCAAGTAAGCCGCCATGTGCTACCAGGCGTTTGCTCAGCGTTGACGCCAGTTGCCACCGCCGTCCTGATACCAATAGCCCGGCAGCGCCTCTTCGATCCAAACCTTGGCGAAGGTCGAACGCACATCGTTCTCCCATTCCGGGTGACCGTTGGCGCGGGCGATTTCGCGGTACAGCTTGGTACGATCGGCGTTTTCATCGGCAACCAACTTCTTCAGCCGGTTACGGTCTTTAAGTGCGGCCGCATTGAGATTACGAATACTGACCATGCCGCGGTTATCGAAACCCGCCGCGCCGGCCTTGTAGAAAGGTGCCAGGCTTCCCTGGCGACGCTGCATATTGGCGCGAATGGCGCTGATCGCGGCGGTGTTGATATTGATATTCGCCTGCTGTGCATGCGCCGGCGGCACGATGATATCCAGCAATCTGCCCATCGCGATGAGCAACATGCCGGGTTCATGCCGTTGCGATTGCTTATCGTCACGTTCGCCGGCCGGCGGTGGTGTGTCCTGCTCGCTCTGCAGCACGTCGCGGACAATGGTGCGCGCCGCCTCCTCGGCCGCGGCCGCCGGGAAATAGATATTGATGGTCACGCAGGCACTGAGCACCATGGCCATAAGCGGATAAGCGAGCAGTCGTTTGATCATTAACTTCCCCAACATGTAAAGCGTTGACTATCAGTGCGCATTATTCGATGCGTGCCCCTTCGACTCGGATCTCTCGCAGGCGTTCCACCAGGTCTTTCCAAGCCACGCGGTGATTACGCCCGATCACGTCGATCCGCGGCAGGCCGGCACCCTTCACAAGGTAGTAGCCTCCATCCGGTCGCGCAATACCCCCGAGCTGTGCCGCATCGCCTTCGAGCTGCACCTTGAGATCGATGTCACTGTAACGGAATTCCTCGAACACCCGCAGAAAGGTCGACGACAACGCGGCGGCGCCGCCATTACCGAGTTCGGTCAGGTTCTCGACGGCGCGCTGACTGATACGTCGGCGTGAACGGTCATCCTTCGGTGTGTGGAAATGCAAATCGAACCGGTCCGGTTGCCAGGCAATCAATTGGATGTCATTCACTCGGCCGTCCAAGCGACCCTCGATGCGCCCGAACGAAAAGGTCTGGGTGAGCTGTTCGAGGCTGAGACCATCGAATGCCGCATCGGCCTCGAGGATCGGCACGGTGCTGAACGGTTCTTGAATGTTCAGATCGTTCACCCGCAGGCGACCATCGAAGGCTCGCAGTTCCAGGCCGCCACCGATGCTGAATACATGGTCGGCATAGGTCATGTCTTTAAGTTCGCCGGCCACGCTGCCGCTGAACACCGGCCAGCCGAGTGTTTCGGTCAGTTGATCGAGCGATACGTCCTGCAAGGATGCGCTGGCTTGCCATCGCGGTTGTTCGCCATCGATCAACGCGCCCTGCAAGGCAAAGCGATCGAGTGCGATCTCACCACCCAACAAGGGGACGACGACCGGCTGCTCCAGATCGACCCGGTCGCCCGCGAAACGCATGCGAATATCGAACGGCCCGGTCGGGATACGATAGATGCCGGCACCGGCAACCGTGAGACGCGATACCGGCACATCGCGTTCCCGGTCCCAAGCAATATTGCCGTCGGTCTCGGCGAGTTCGAACCGCCCTTGTCGATCGGTCAGACTGAAACCGCCGAGATCGATCCCGGCCTGCTCCAAACCATCTTGGTCGAAATGCAACGCAAGACCGAGTTGTCCGGCCATGGTCATATCGTCAGCCGGCGTGCCGATCAGGAATGGCTGTAACAGAGTGTCGTAAAGCCGGGCCACGTCATCACTGCGCGCCGCGACACCCAGATCGATCAATGAACCGTCATCGGCACTCAATACCCCGGTGCCAAACACATTGAGCACCTGGCCGATGGCGACCGACCAACTGTCGAATTGCACACGCGCCTGTTCGACCAGCCAAGCGCCTTGCGTCCGAATCTCGACCGGCGTCTGGCCCGAATCGATAAACAGGGGATCGCTATACCAACCGCCACTCGGGATACCGACGAGTGCGTTAAAACGCCAGCCATGTCGGCTCGCGTCGGCATTCAGATCGAGCTTGACCAGGCCCTCTTCGGCCGCCTGGGTGCCGTCTGGCGAGCTGTAGGCAATTCGGTCGATGACGACATCGGCATTCACGCGAGTCAACGTGGACTCGGTACCACGCGCCTGTAAACGACCGGACGCCCGCCCCTTGATCGACCAATCCACTGGCAGTTCGACAGCCTGCTGTAAGGTCGCCATGCGTGGAACTGCGATACGGTAAAGCCGCAAATCGGCCTGCCACTGATCGGGCGCCGACGCGATCTTCAGCGCAAAACGGCCGCTGCCCAAACGCAGCTTGTCGATGGAAAAAGACCAGATCGATCGCCCGGTCAGCTCGCCTTGCCAGCTTGCCTCTTGTCTACCCAGCGGGGTTTTATCGGCGACGAGTTTGCCGTCATCGCACCGCCAGTGACCGGCATCGTCACGCGACAGTTCACAGCTCAAGGCAACTTGATTAAGGACACCATGCGCTTGCGGCAACACGACCGAATCCATTTCGATCTGTAAACCGCCATGGTTCGCATCGCGGCTGAACCAGTTCAACACGATGCCTTTGACGGCCCAATCGTCGCCGGTGATATCGTCCACCGCGAATGACAACTCGATCGCTGCAGTCGCCGTGCCAGTGAGCATTGCCAACAGCATGCCCGCCAGCCATCGATGTCGATCCAAACTGCGCATGGACTGTCGGCACCCGCCTGTGTATCGAAGCCGAATGTGCGACGTGAACCAGTTCAGGTCAAGTTTCAAAACACGGAACAATAGCGACCGGCGATATGAGCCAGCCGAACAGTACGGCACCTTGTTAGGCCGTATCGTTGACCGGCGAATAATGCTGAACTTCGCGGGTTTGGTCGGCGCAAAACCGATCATTGCGATCAACCTGCCAACCCCGATGTCGGCTTGGGTCATGGTCGAGCAATCGCAGTTCACAAAATACGCATGCCTCGGTTTGCTGCCTTGCAAGCGACCGGCCCGCCTTTGATCGAGCAAAAAACCTTCAACACGATTATTCAGAGTCTGGCCGGCGACTTGATTCAGATGCCTTTAATGCCTGTTGCGTGGCAATCACCATCGTTAAGCCGGCCGCTCGGTACCGAAAAGCCTCCGAAATGTGAACGACTACTTAGCAATCCATTGACAGGAATCAATATATTAGACTTTTCTTATATTCTAACGCATAATGTATCCATTAGCCCATGCAGAGGCCAATAAAGCCGCGGAATGCCGTGGCCGAGCATCTGCTTACGCACACATTTATAGGAGTATTATTCATGAAACGCACAATCGTCATTTTGACGTTTGTCCTCGGACTGATTACCGGCGCTGCCGTGTCCGCGGACGACAAACAGCAGGTTACCGTTGCGCAGGACAATCGCGCACCGAAGATCGAGCTGACAGAACTGTTGGATCCGGAAGATCTTGCAGATGATATCTGTTGGGTAGCACCGGAATGGCGCGATAGCTAATCGGCCATAGGGGAATGCGATTCAGGCCCCTATCCAAGGGGCCTGCATTGTTAAGTTTCTGAGCGTACCTAGAAGGCATCGCCCGGAATACGCACCCACCCTTCCATGAGCACGCGTGCGCTGCGGCTCATCACGACCTTGTCAACCGTCCATTCGCCATCGTTCTGACTGGCCGATGCGCCGACCTTCAACGTGCCCGAGGGATGACCGAACGTAACCGAATCGCGATCGCCACCACCGGCCGCGAGGTTCACCAACGTGCCCGGAATCGCGGCGGCCGTACCGATCGCCACAGCGGCCGTACCCATCATGGCATGGTGCAGCTTGCCCATCGACAGAGCGCGAACATTGAGATCGATATCGGCGGCGGCGATTTGTTTGCCGCTGGACGCGGCATAGTCCTGCGGCTTGGCAACGAACGCGACCTTGGGTGTATGTTGACGCGCCGCAGCCTCGTCGACATGCTCGATCAGGCCCATACGCACCGCGCCGTACGCGCGAATGGTCTCGAACATGGCCAGCGCCTTGTCGTCGCCGTTGATCGCGTCCTGTAATTCGGTGCCCGTATAGCCGATATCCTCGGCGTTGAGGAACACGGTCGGGATACCGGCATTGATCATGGTCGCCTTGAAGGTACCGACACCGGGTACCTCCAGGTCGTCGACCAGATTGCCGGTCGGGAACATGGCCTCGTCGGCATCGACCGGACTCACGAACGCCACCTGCACCTCTGCCGCCGGGAAGGTCACGCCGTCGAGTTCGAAATCACCGGTTTCCTGTACCTCGCCATCGACGATAGGCACATGGGCGATGATGGTCTTGCCGATATTGGCCTGCCAGATACGCACGACGGCTACACCGTTTTCCGGGATACGCTCGGCATCCACCAGACCGCTGGCAATCGCAAAGGAACCGACCGCCGCGGTGAGGTTGCCGCAGTTGCCGCTCCAATCGACGAAGGCCTTGTCGATGGACACCTGGCCGAACAGATAGTCGACATCGTGATCCGGCTTGCTGCTCTTCGACAGAATCACCGTCTTGCTGGTGCTGGATGTCGCACCACCCATGCCGTCGGTATGTTTGCCGTAGGGATCGGGACTACCGATGACGCGTAACAGCAGGGCATCGCGCGTGGCGCCCGGCACCCGGGCCGCCTCGGGAAAATCGGCCAGGTTGAAGAACACGCCCTTGCTTGTGCCGCCACGCATGTAGGTGGCGGGGATCTTGATCTGCGGTGCGAATGCCATGGTGATCTCCGACGTCAGGCGGCTGCGTTCGATTCGAGGAAGTCCTGCGCGAAACGCTGCAGCACACCGCCGGCCTCATAGATGGTCACCTCTTCGGCGGTATCCAGGCGGCAGGTCACCGGTACTTTGACGGTCTCGCCGTTCTTGCGATGAACGACCAGCGTCAGCTCGGCGCGTGGCGTGCGTTCGCCGATCACGTCGAAGGTCTCGGTGCCATCGATGTCGTAGGTCTTGCGCGTCTCGCCGCGTTTGAACTCCAACGGCAGTACGCCCATGCCGACCAGGTTGGTACGGTGAATACGCTCGAAGCCCTCGGCGACGATCGCCTCGACACCGGCCAGGCGCACGCCCTTGGCCGCCCAGTCGCGTGACGAACCCTGTCCGTAATCGGCGCCGGCGACGATGATCAAGGGCTGCTTGCGGTGCATATAGGTCTCGATGGCCTCCCACATGCGGGTGACCTCACCCTCGGGCTCGATTCGCGCCAGCGAACCCTGCTTCACCTCGCCGTTCTCCTGCACCATTTCGTTCAGCAGTTTCGGGTTGGCGAAGGTCGCACGCTGCGCGGTCAAATGATCGCCGCGATGGGTCGCGTAGGAGTTGAAGTCTTCCTCCGGCAAGCCCATCTTCGCCAGATACTCGCCGGCCGCGCTGGACGCCAGAATCGCGTTCGACGGCGACAGATGATCGGTGGTGATGTTGTCACCCAACACCGCCAGGGGGCGCATACCCGTCAACGCCCGCTCACCGGCCAAGGCGCCTTCCCAGTACGGCGGCCGACGGATGTAGGTACTTTGCGGCCGCCAGTCGTACAAGGGGCTGATCTGTTCACCGGATTCTTCGCGTACCGCGAACATCGGCGTATAAATTTGGCGGAACTGCTCCGGTTTCACGCTTTCGTTGACAATGGCATCGATCTCTTCGTCGCTCGGCCAGATGTCCTTCAGCATGACCGGCTTGCCGTCGCCGTCGGTGCCCAATACATCCTGTTCAATGTCAAAACGCACGGTACCGGCGATGGCGTACGCAACCACCAGCGGCGGTGAGGCCAAAAAGGCCTGCTTCGCATAGGGATGGATACGACCGTCGAAGTTACGGTTGCCCGACAATACCGCGGTGGCATAGAGATCGCGATCGATGACCTCTTGTTGGATCTTCGGATCCAACGCACCGCTCATACCGTTACAGGTGGTGCAGGCGAAACCCACGATGCCGAAACCCAGTTGCTCCAGTTCGGGTAACAGCTTGGATTCCTCGAGATAAAGCTGAACGACCTTGGAACCCGGCGCCAACGAACTCTTGACCCAGGGCTTGCGGGTCAAACCCAGCGCATTGGCCTTTTTCGCCAACAGCCCGGCGGCAATCACGTTGCGTGGGTTGCTGGTATTGGTACAGCTGGTGATCGCCGCGATGATCACGGCACCGTCCGGCATCAGATCGCCTTCCTGCTCGACCTTGCCGCTGATACCGCGCGCGGCCAGTTCCGACGTCGGCACACGGCGGTGCGGATTCGACGGCCCGGCGATGTTGCGCACGACGCTCGATAGGTCGAACGTCAGCACGCGCTCGTATTCGGCATTCTCCAGACTGTCCGCCCACAGGCCCGCTTCCTTGGCATAGGTCTCGACCAGCGTGACCTGCTCGGGCTCGCGACCGGTCAGCTTGAGGTAATCGATGGTCTTGTCGTCGATATAGAACATCGCCGCCGACGCACCGAACTCCGGGGTCATGTTCGAGATGGTCGCACGGTCACCCAGCGTCAGCGCGGAGGCCCCCTCACCGAAGAATTCCAAATAGGACGACACCACCTTTTCGTTACGCAGGAACTCGGTCAAGGCCAGCACGATATCGGTCGCGGTGATGCCCGGCTGACGTTTGCCGACCAACTCGACGCCGATGATATCGGGCAAGCGCATATAGGACGCGCGACCGAGCATGACGCTCTCCGCTTCCAGGCCGCCAACACCGATGGCGATGACGCCGAGCGCATCGACATGCGGCGTATGGCTGTCGGTACCGACCAGGGTATCGGGAAAAGCCACGCCGTCTCGCGCATGCACCACGGGCGACATCTTCTCCAGATTGATCTGGTGCATGATGCCGTTGCCCGGCTGAATCACATCGACGTTCTTGAAGGCCTGCTTGGTCCAGTTGATGAAGTGGAAGCGGTCTTCGTTGCGACGGTCTTCGATCGCACGGTTCTTTTCGAAGGCATCCGGATCGAAGCCCCCGTGTTCGACCGCCAAGGAGTGATCGACGATCAACTGCGTCGGGACGACCGGGTTGACCTCCGACGGATCGCCACCCTTGTCGGCAATGGCATCACGCAGTCCGGCAAGGTCGACCAAAGCGGTCTGGCCGAGGATGTCGTGACAGACCACACGGGCCGGAAACCACGGAAAGTCCAGCTCGCGCTTGCGCCCGATGATCTGTTTCAATGCGTCGCCCAGGGACGCCGGATCGCAACGGCGTACCAGATTCTCGGCCAATACGCGCGACGTATAAGGCAGCTTTTCATAGGCACCGGTCTGAATGGCATCGACGGCGTCGCGGGTATCGAAGTAGTCCAACGTGGTGCCCGGCAGGGGCTTGCGGTATGTCGTGTTCATAGTATGTTTCGAAGTGATGGGTTTCGAAATGTTCAGCTACGTTGCTTGATCGGCACGAATTCGAGGTTCTCGGGGCCGACGTAGTTCGCGGACGGGCGAATGATTTTGCCGTCCTGACGCTGCTCGATGACGTGCGCACCCCAACCGGTGGTGCGGGCGATGACGAACAAAGGCGTGAACATATCGGTCGGTACGCCAAGCTGGTTATAGGACACGGCGGAGAACCAGTCGAGGTTGGGGAACATCTTCTTGATTTCCCACATGACCGATTCCAGACGCTCGGCAACGTTGTACATCTTCATATCGCCGTTCTCTTCGGACAGGCTCTTGGCCACCCGCTTGATCACGTCGTTGCGAGGATCGCCTGTCGTGTAGACGGGGTGACCGAAACCGATCACGATCTCCTTGCGACCGACACGCTCGCGGATATCGGCCTCGGCCTCGTCCGGACCGTCGTAACGGCTCTGGGTGCGGAAGGCCTCTTCATTGGCGCCGCCGTGCTTGGGACCACGCAGGGCGCCGATGGCACCGGTGATCGCCGAGTACAGATCCGACTCGGTGCCGGCGACGACACGCGCGGCGAAGGTCGAGGCATTGAACTCGTGCTCGGCATAAAGAATCAACGAGGTATGCATCGCACGCACCCAGGACTCGCTGGGCTTCGTACCATGTAGCAGATGCAGGAAGTGACCGCCGACCGAATCGTCGTCGGTCTCCAGTTCGATACGCTTACCGTTAACGGCATAGTGGTACCAATACAACAGTATGGAGCCGAAGCTGGCGACCAGGCGGTCGACGATGTTGCGTGCCTCGGCCTCGGGATGATCGTCTTTCTCCGGCAGACAGGCGCCCAGCACCGAGCAACCGGTACGCATGACGTCCATCGGATGGGCCGATGCCGGCAGCGCCTCGAGCGCCTGTTTGACCGCCAACGGAAGATTACGCAGCGACCGTAGCTTGCGCTTGTAGGCATCGAGCTCGGACTGATTCGGCAGCTTGCCGTGGACCAGCAGATAGGCAATCTCTTCGAATTCGCAGAACTCGGCGAAATCCAGAATATCGTAACCGCGGTAGTGCAGATCGTTACCGGTTCGGCCTACGGTACAGATCGCGGTGTTGCCGGCCGCGGTGCCCGAAAGCGCAACGGATTTTTTCGGCTTGGGTAATACGGATTCACTCATTGCTGAACTCCTCTTGTCTTATGCGGCTTGGGCGGTTCAGGACTCATCGGTCGCGAACAACTGGTCGAGCTTTTGCTCGAACGCGTGATAACCCAGATAGTCGTAAAGATCCATGCGACTCTGCATGATGTCGATCACATTCTTTTGTGTGCCCTCGGCACGCAACGTCTGGTAGACCTGCAAGGCCGCAGCATTCGCGGCACGGAAGGCCGACAAGGGATAAAGCGCGATGCTGACACCGACGTCGGCCAGTTCGTCGGTGCCGAACAAAGGCGTGGCACCAAATTCGGTGATGTTGGCCAGTACCGGCACCTTCACCGCATCGACGAATTCGCGATATTGCGGCAATTCGTTGATCGCTTCGGGGAAGATCATATCGGCCCCGGCCTCGACGCAGGCACAAGCGCGATCGATTGCCGACTGCATGCCCTCGACCGCCAAGGCGTCGGTGCGCGCCATAATGACGAAATCGGGATCTGTTTTGGCATCGACCGCGGCCTTGATACGGTCGACCATCTCCTCCTGCGACACGATCGCCTTGTTCGGACGATGGCCACAACGCTTCTGCTGAACCTGGTCCTCAATATGGATGGCAGCGGCACCACCCTTGATCATCGCCCTTACCGCGCGCGCAATATTGAATGCGCCGCCCCACCCCGTGTCGACATCGACCAGTACCGGCAGTGTGGTGACATCGGTGATTCGACGCAGGTCGGTGAGTACATCCTCCATCGTGGTGATACCGAGATCCGGGATACCGCAGGAACCGGCCGCGACACCGCCACCGGAGATATACAGCGACTTGTACCCGCTGGCCTCCGCAAGCCGTGCGTGATAGGCGTTTATCGCGCCGACGCACTGCAGCGGTTTTTCATTCTGGACCGCCTCTCTGAACTTCTTGCCTGCTGATTCGATAGCCATTCGTTCACCTGTCGTTTAGCGTTGTCGACATCCGTCGGTCGCCTGTCTGCCGCCGAGGAATGCCAGGTGGATATTCATCATGGCCGGCACCATTCCCGCCGGCGCTCGATAGGCGCTGCAACGGTATGCATACCTGCCGCGATTTACTGTTGTTCGGCCAGGAGCCGTTCGACGTTCTCTCGCGATGCGCGCACGTGCGATCGCATCATCAACTCCGCCATCTCCGGGTCACGGCGTTCTATCGCATCGACGATATGCTCGTGTTCCAGGAAGGCACGGGGACCACGCTTGCTCGCCATGCCGAATTGGTAGCGATACAACCGGACCAGGTGGTAAAGGTCGTTACACAACAGCTCGATCATGCGTTCGTTGTGACTGCCTTGGACGATCCGATAATGGAAGTCCAGATCGCCTTCACGTTGGAAATAGGCGTGCTCGGTGTCTTGTTCGATCTGCTCGCCATGTTGGCGTAACAGCCGTCGCAGATCGGCAATTTCATCGTCGCTCATGTTTTGCGCGGCCAGCCGAGCCGCCATGCCCTCTAATGCCTCGCGAATATGAAAGATCTCCAACAATTGTGTGCTGCTGAGCGTGACCACCCGGGCACCGACGTTTGGCCGCCGTACGACCAAGCCGCAAGCTTCCAGCCGACCGATCGCCTCACGCAGCGGCCCCCGGCTGATGCCATAAGCTCGGGCCAGTTCCGGCTCACTGATCTTGCTGCCCGGGGCGATATCGCCCTCGACGATCGCCTCGCGCAGGCGGGTGAAGATACGATCCGGAATGGTCCCGTTATCGCTAACCGCCACAGCGTTCGACATCGGCGTCATGGCTTACTTGGCGTAACCCAAAGCACGCAGCGATTCGGTGATCTCGTCGAGAATCGTCGGATCGTCGATGGTCGCGGGCATCTTGTACTCCTGCGAATCGGCAATCTTCACCATGGTGCCGCGCAGGATCTTGCCGGAACGGGTCTTCGGCAAGCGTTTGACCACGGTGACCAGCTTGAATGCCGCAACCGGACCGATCTGGTCACGCACCCGCTTGACCAGTTCTGCGGCCAGTTCCTTTTCATCACGCTCGACACCGGCCTTGAGCACGATCAGCCCCAGCGGCATCTGGCCCTTGAGGGCATCGGCGACACCGATCACCGCACATTCGGCGACGTCCGAATGACCCGCCAACACCTCTTCCATCGCACCGGTCGACAGACGATGACCGGCGACGTTGATAACGTCGTCGGTGCGGCTCATGATCCAGAGATAGCCATCGTCGTCGCGGTAGCCCGCATCACCGGTCAGGTAATAGCCGGGATACTTGCTCAGATAGGAGTCGATGAAACGTTGGTCGTTGCCCCACAGGGTCGGCAAACAGGACGGGGCCAACGGCAGCTTGACCACGATGTTACCCATCTCACCGTCGGGCATCTCGTCGCCTTCCTCGGAAAGGATGCGTACGTCATAACCGGGCATCGCCACAGTCGGTGAACCGGGCTTGATCTCCATCGGCTCTATGCCCATCGGATTGGCTGCGATTGCCCAGCCGGTCTCGGTTTGCCACCAGTGATCGATGACCGGCTTCTGCAGTTTGTCGCGCGCCCAGAACAGGGTGTCCGGATCGCAGCGCTCACCGGCCAGAAACAATGCCTGCATGGCCGACAGATCGTAGTGCTTGAGATACTCGCCTTCCGGATCTTCTTTTTTGATCGCACGAAACGCCGTCGGCGCGGTGAACAACACCTTCACGCCGTACTCGTTGATCACTCGCCAGAAGGCACCGGGGTCAGGCGTGCCGACCGGCTTACCCTCGTACATCACCGTGGTACAGCCGGCGAGCAAAGGACCATAGACGATGTAGCTATGGCCGACCACCCAGCCGACATCCGATGCCGCCCAATAGACATCACCGGCCTCGACGTTATAGATGTTTTTCATGGTCCAGTGCATCGCCACCGCATGGCCGCCGTTATCGCGTACCACACCCTTGGGCTGGCCCGTGGTGCCCGAGGTGTACAGGATATACAGCGGATCGGTCGCATCGACCGCAACACATTCGGCGGGCTGAGCCTGTGCAACCGCGGTGTCCCAATCCAGATCGCGGCCGTCGATCAACGGCGCTTCGGCCTGCGGACGGGCCTTGATAATGCAAGCCGACGGCTTGTGGCTCGAGATCTCGATCGCCTCGTCGAGCAACGGTTTGTAGACCACGACACGGTTGGGTTCGATACCGCACGAGGCACTGACGATGGCCTTCGGCTTGGCATCGTTGATCCGAGTCGCCAATTCGTTTGCGGCGAAGCCGCCGAATACCACGGAGTGAATGGCACCCAAGCGCGCGGTTGCGAGCATGGCGATCGCCGCTTCGGGAATCATCGGCATATAAATGAGTACGCGATCGCCCTTCTCAACGCCCTGAGCACGCAAGGCTCCGGCAAATGATGCAACGGCATCGCGCAACTCGGTATAGGTGTACTGGCGTTTTTGATCGGTGACGGGAGAATCGTAGATCAGCGCAGCCTGATCGCCCCGGCCGGCCTCGACATGCCGGTCGACCGCGTTAAAACAGGTGTTTATCTGACCGCCGGCGAACCAGCGCGGCACCGGTTTGGCGTCCGGGTCGAGCACCTTGTCCCAGGGCTTCTCCCAATGCAGGGCGGCGGCCGCTTCGCCCCAGAATCCTTCCGGATCGGCCAGTGAACGCTCGTAGATAGCCTTATAGGTACCCATGTTCCCCCCTTTGAGTTGATCGGCGCAGGATCGCGGCTATAGCCGTCCTGATGGTCGTGATAGCGTATCGGGAAGCTGAAAAAACAAGCCCCTTTGTCATAATTGTCGACAATACTAGCGCATCAACGCCGTTTTTCTAGTTTTTTTGGTCAATTTTATTATTTAATTTTCTTTATTGTCGACATAAAGAAGCGGGATCCGCAGTGATTGCTATGCCGCGGTGACCCATGGGAACCGCATGCACCACGCAGTCAAGCCACGGGATTGACGACCGTTAACGACATTATTCGCGCAAATCGACCATGCTTTTGTTATGTCTCGCGGCCTTCGGAGGTTTCCTTATGGTTCCGGGCGAATCGAACCGATTCGTGTCGATGAACAGGATGTCACCGAACAGGGGGCACGCACGGCGGCCGGCGATTGAGAGAGCTTGTCATGCCAGGCGCCAAAGCCCTGAACCTCAACGACTACGGAGGTGTGCATGACATCCGAATCCCCGGGCTCTATGAAGTCTCTGCCGAGCTTTCCAAGAAAGCGATGTCGGGCATTGCTGTTGGCCGCCGTATGCCTGTTCTTTACCGCCGTAGGTCTGGCTGATCCGCAACCGGAGCCGTTAATCCTCGGTGTACATCCCTATCTTTCCTATCCCGAAATTCAGGCACGTTTTCGCCCCTTGGCTCGCCATCTGGCACGTCACCTCGGACAGACCGTCGATGTACGTGTAGGCAGCACTTATGACAAACACGTCGATCAGATCGGCCAGGACGGAATCGATATCGCCTATATGGGCCCGGTGTCGTACGTCAAACTGATTAACCGCTATGGAACCAAACCCTTGCTGGCGCAATTGGAACGTAACGGCCAATCGATGCTCGATGGTCATATCGTGGTCGCGCGCAACAGTGCTATGCGAACCCTCGACGATTTGCGAGGCCATTCTTTCGGCCTGGGCGATCCCAACTCGACCATGAGTAGCGTCATTCCGCTGGTGCTGCTCGAAAGAGCCGGGATAAGCTTCAACGATCTGTCGGATCATAAGCGCTTCCGCGGACACAGCAACATCGCTTTGGCGGTGCTCAGTGGCAGAATTGAAGCCGGTGCAGTCAAAAGCGAAGTATACGAACGCTTCGCCGACCAAGGCCTGCGCTCCCTCCAGCGCCTGCCTAGCGTTCCCGAGCATTTATTCGTTGCACGTTCCGACATGCAAAACGATTTACTGAACAATATCCGCGCACTGCTGCAATCATTGCACATCACGGCAGAAGGTCGCTCGGTACTCAGAGCACTTCATCGCGATGCAACCGCACTAAGGGCAGTGAGCGACGGCGATTACGATTCACTTAGGACACTACTCGGCGAATGACGTAATGACGACAGGAGGCACCAAAGACACACCGCTGTCGATGCGACGGGTCTGGGTGACCTGGATCGCCGTCTGCCTGCTGGTCACTGCCGGCGCGATTGGCATTTTCCTGCATGAACGCGAAGCCCGGGTTACCGAAGCGGAAGACCGTATCCAAACCGAGGCCGAATTCCTCACACATTTGCTCGGCACCAGCCTACGCGCCGGTGATTTCCAGCAGATACCCGAGTATGTCCAGGCTTGGGGGCAGCTCAATACCGCCACCGTCCAGCTCCGCCTGACAGCGGAAAACGGCTTCGTGCTAGCCGAGTTCGAACGCGAAAACGAGCAGAAACGTACCCGAACCGCGACACGGGAGATCCCTTTCTCCTATCACAACAAAGCCACCTTGCTGTTGGAAAAATCGATCGAGCACGCATACGGATCCGCCGCACACCTTGGCACCGAACTGTTGCTGGCTGTCGGATTTTTACAGCTGATGGGCTTCGCGACGATTTATCAACTGTACCGCTACCGCCATCAAGTACGGCTCGCCCAAACCGAGTACGAGCGTCGTTTGGAAATGCAGCGAGCGATGGAGGAAATGGCCACCCACGATTCCCTTACCGGTTTGCCCAACCGGCAAGTACTTGACGAACAAATGGACAGTCGCATTGCCGAAGCCCGGCGGTTCGGACGCAAATTGGCCGTACTTTTCGTCGACCTGGACAACTTCAAACAGATCAACGATACCTTCGGTCATGCACTTGGCGACGAATTGCTGAAAGTTGCCAGTCAACGCATGCTGGCCTGTTTGCGCAGCTATGATCTGTTGGTCCGTTTCGCCGGTGACGAGTTCGTCGTCGTATTGACCAATATCGCCGACACCAAAGAAGTCGATCGTGTTGCGACCAAACTGATCGAGACCATGCGCCCGCGTGTCGAACTCGACGGTAATGAAATGCGCGTGTCTGCGAGTATCGGCATAAGCCTTTTTCCGGACGATTGCGACACCGTACACGACCTATTGCGTCAAGCCGACGCGGCCATGTATACCGCCAAAGAGGCCGGTAGAAACTGTTTCCGTTACTACACCTCGGCACTGAACGAGGCCGTGCAGTACAGACTAGAGGTCGAGCGCGGCTTACACCATGCACTGACCGAAGACGCCTTGTATTTGGTCTATCAGCCGAAGCTGAATCTCATCAACGGCACAGTGAGCAGCTGTGAAGCCTTGCTACGTTGGCGGGTTGACGGCCGTGAGATTCTGCCCGCCGAATTTCTGCCGATTGCGGAACGTTCTATTTTGTTGCACGAGATCGAATCGTTGGTCATCGAGAAGGCCATCCGCCAAAGTGCCGAATGGGCCGACCGTAATCTCAGCAACCTACGGATCGACGTCAATCTGTCGGGGCGTATGCTACTGAATCGCGAGACCTTCGCCCTGCTCGAACAGCTGTTGCGCAAACACCGCGTGCCCTATCGTCAAATCGGTATCGAGCTAAGCGAACAGCAATTGACCGAGGCAAGCGACGCCACGCTTGGCCAACTCGAGGCCTTGCGTAGCCAAGGCAGCTGTATCTCGCTCGACGATTTCGGCACCGGTTATTCACCACTTGGGCGTTTGCAGGAATTGCCCGTCGATGTACTCAAAATCGACCACGCCTTCATCGGCCAATTGCCCGACCAGGCCCACAACGACACTTTTGTCGACACCATGATCACCATGGGTCAGAGTTTGGGGAAACGCGTGCTTGCCGAAGGTGTCGAGACAGAAAAGCAAATGCGCTTCGTAACCGATCATGGCTGCGATCTTGCGCAGGGTTTTTTGATCGCCAAACCGATGGTCGCAGACAAATTCGTCGAATGGATCAGCCGTCATCGTCTTGTGACCCATGACGTAGCGGACGGCCACCCTCTGCCGCCAACCGACAACACCGATCCGTCACCGGGCTGAGCAAAGCCCGGTGACGGACAATCACTCAGCCTGTTGATCGGCCAGGAACAACCAGGTATCGATCACCGTGTCCGGATTGAGAGAGATGCTGCTGATGCCGCGCTCCAGCAGCCACTTCGCCAGATCGGGATGATCGGACGGCCCCTGGCCACAGATGCCGACGTACTTACCGGCTTGGCGACAGGCTGTGATCGACATATCGAGCATTTTGAGCACGGCAGGATTACGTTCATCGAAACTGTGCGCTATCAAACCCGAATCGCGATCGAGCCCCAAGGTCAGCTGGGTCATATCATTGGAGCCGATTGAGAAGCCGTCGAAGTACTCGAGGAATTCTTCGGCCAGTACTGCGTTCGACGGTAATTCGCACATCATAATGACACGCAATCCCTTGTCGCCCCGCTTGAGTCCGTTTTGCTCCAACAAATCGCTCACGCCTTTGGCTTCTTCGAGGGTGCGAACGAACGGGATCATGATCTCGAGATTGTCGAGCCCCATATCGTCACGCACACGACGAATCGCTTCGCACTCCATGTCGAAACAGGCGCGGAAACTCGGCGCCAGGTAACGCGAAGCACCACGGAAACCGATCATCGGATTTTCTTCATCGGGTTCGTACAGTGTACCGGCCACCAGATTGGCATACTCGTTCGATTTGAAGTCGGACATCCGCAGGATCACCGCGTGCGGATGGAAGGCCGCAGCGATACTCGATATGCCCTCGACAACACGCTTGATGAAGTACTCGCGCGGATCGCCGTAAGCAGCGATACGCGCCTCGATATCGGCACGCACATCGGCAGGTACACGTTCGAGTTGCAATAACGCCTGCGGATGGATACCGACCATATTGTTGATAATGAACTCGAGCCGCGCGAGGCCGACACCGGCATTCGGTATCTGCGCGAAACTGAAAGCCCGCTCCGGATTGCCGACGTTCATCATGACCTTGACCGGCACATCCGGCATGCTGTCGAGTTCGATGCGCTTGAGCTCGAAATCCAAAATGCCGTCGTACACCAGACCGGTGTCGCCTTCGGCGCAGGATACGGTCACCGCTCGACCGTCCGCGACTTTGTCGGTTGCATCACCACAACCGACGACCGCCGGTACACCCAGCTCACGCGCGATGATCGCGGCGTGACAGGTGCGGCCGCCGCGATTGGTCACGATGGCGGACGCGCGCTTCATGATCGGCTCCCAATCGGGGTCGGTCATGTCGGTAACCAGTACGTCGCCTTCGGCGACCTTGTCCATATCGTCCAGACTGGTGATCACCCGCGCCTTGCCGGCACCGATACGCGCGCCGATCGAACGCCCGTCGACCAGCACCTCGGAGCTGCCCTGCATTTCGTAACGTTCGATCACATTACCGGCACGGCTTTGTACGGTCTCGGGACGGGCTTGGACCACATACAGTTCCCCATCGAGGCCATCCAGCGCCCATTCGATATCCATCGGCCGGCCGTAGTGTTCTTCGATCCGGATCGCCTGACGTGCCAATTCCTCGACCTGTTCGTCGGTCAGACAGAACAGACCACGGTCGGCATCATCCACCGGCACCGTAGTCACCGGCGCATCACCACCGTCGGCATAGATCATCTTGATCGCCTTGCTACCGACGTTGCGACGCAGGATCGCCGGGCGACCGGTGCTCAATGTCGGCTTGTGTACATAGAACTCGTCGGGGTTGACCGCACCTTGCACGACCATTTCGCCCAGGCCATAACTCGCGGTCACGAACACGGCATCGCGGAAACCGCTTTCGGTATCCAGAGTGAACATGACGCCGCTGGCACCGATATCGGAACGGATCATCTTTTGAATGCCGGCTGACAGCGCAACCTGGGAATGATCGAAGCCCTGGTGAACACGATAGGAGATCGCCCGATCGTTGAACAAGGACGCGAATACCTCATGGATACGACGTTTGATGTCCGCCAAACCCGAGACGTTGAGCACGGTTTCTTGCTGACCGGCGAATGAGGCATCCGGCAGATCCTCTGCCGTTGCAGAAGAACGCACGGCCCAGGTCACCTCACGCCCGTACTCCTGTTCCAGCTTGGCATAGGCCTGCTCGATTTCGTCATTCAACGCCGGTGGAAAAGGCGTGTCCATCACCCACTGTCGGATCTGGGCGCCGGTGCGGGTAAGCTCGGCAACATCGTCGACATTCAGCTCATCGAGGGTTTTGTTAATCCGATCCGCCAAACCTTCATGAGCCAAAAATTCGCGATAGGCATGCGCCGTCGTCGCAAAACCACCGGGGACCTTGACACTGCCGTCGGCCGTCAGATTACGCAGCATTTCGCCCAAGGAGGCGTTCTTGCCGCCAACACGGTCGACGTCGCCCATTTCGACTTCATGGAGCCACAGAATGTAATCGCTCATTATTGTCCCCTGCTTTGCCTGAACTACAGGCTCTTTTTGATCAGTGACGCCAGTTCCTCTATCGAATGCGTCGTGGAATCCAACACCATCAGCGAGTGACGATGAAACATGTCCTGCGCCATTTGTACCTCCTTGTAACAACGACGCAGTGAAGCATAATCGCTATTCGGTCGGCGTAGTTCGCGGATGGCCGCCAGCCGTTCCGGTTCGATGGTCAACGCGAACACCTTGTGCTTTTGCGCCAGCAACTCGTCCGGCAAATCACCCTTTTCGAAGTCTTCTTCGGTAATCGGATAATTCGCCGCGCGCATGCCGAAATGCAGCGCCAAATAGAGGCAGGTCGGTGTCTTGCCCGAACGTGACACGCCGACCATGATGATGTCGGCCTGATCGAATTTGTTCAGGCGCATACCGTCATCGTTGCTCAACGCATAATTGATCGTATCGATCCGCGCCTCATAGTTATCGGGATTAACCAAGCCATGACTGATACCCGACTGGCGCGTCGGCTGCAGGCCGGTGATCTCGATGAGTTCCGGCATAAAACGGTCGAACAGTTCAAAGTAGTGACACTCGGCATGCTTGAGTACCGAATTGATGTCTTCGTCGACCATGGTCGCGAACACGATGGGTTTGCGCCCTTCGGCCTCCGCCCGATGCGCCAACTCATTCGACAGCGCCTGCGCTTTTTCGCGCGTATTGATGAACGGCGTGTAACGCGTAATGAACTGCCCGTCGCCGAACTGCGACAGCAGACTCTGACCATAGGCTTCGGCGGTGATGCCGGTGCTTTCTGAAACGAAATATACCGAACGGGCGCCGCTATCAGTCATAGAGGATTTCCAGCCAATGTCCGTCTCGTATCAATGCCTCTTTGGCTTCCTGCCAACGCCCGGGAAGACGTAGATAGTCGCTCATGGTACGGTCCATGGCCTCGGCGATCGCACGATAACCGGCCAGATAGACATAGACCCGCCCTTGCCCCATGAGACGCCATAGCGCATCCACGTTCGCCTGAACACCGGCCGTGCGGTCGAAGGCGGTCGCCGAATAACGTGTCTTCAGCGCATCGAAGGCACGCTGGGTGGCACCGTCGAAATACTGGTCCTGGTCGACACCCGGTTCATTGAGATAGAGACGCTCCAGTCCGGTCTCGTCACCCTCGAGCATCAATACCTTACCCATCCAATCGAGCCGGCGGGCCTGAATCTTGTGGGCCAGGTGTCGAAACGGCACGACGCCGCAACCGGCGCCGATGAGGATCATATTGCTGCGCGAACCCATGGGAGGATAGAAGGGATAGGCAAAAGGGCCGTAAAGAGGCACGCTGTCGCCTTGTCGCAACTCGGCCAGGAAAGAAACGGTACTGCGATCCGGAACAACGCCATGATCTCGCACGTACAGGGTGATATCGACGGATTCCTCGAACGGCACCTTACCGACCGAATCGATGGAATAACGTCGCAGCCCTTGAGGCGCCTCGCTACCGGGCGCAAGAAAAGCGACATCGGCACCAGCGACAAAAGCCCTACCCTGTGGCGCGAGATTGAGCATCAGCTTGATCACCGGTCGGCCGGGCGCCTGTTCGACCAGCACCGACCTATGCACCACACGCGCGACAATCGGTTCTTCGACCGCTGCTTCCGGTTTGCCCATTTTGTACACCCTCTATCTTTATTGCTTGTACAAGGCGCGGTTATCCCGCCAAGTCTACGGCGAGTACGCTCTTATGACATCTACCAAGCACCGCTTTACGGGCCTGGATCAAGTAACCCGCATATTGTACGAAGGCGGAGCTGAAGTGATCGATATTGTCAGGTCCATTGAATACCCTCCGATCGATTTGCCGTTTCGGGCGATCATCCGACCGGCTTGGCCGGCTTTCCAGCAAACTCCGAACCCTTCATGCCATGCAGGGTCAAACTAAATCAACGCCTCCGCGCTGCACACGACGCCATCCTTATCGGCATAGACGAAATCGCCCGGCACGAACTTAATGCCTGCAAAACGCACCTCGACATCGCGCTCGCCGACGCCTTTCTTGACGCTCTTCAGCGGGTGCGTGCCCAATGCCTTGACGCCGAGACCCATGGCCGCAATGTCGACGGAATCGCGGATCAGGCCGTTCATGATGACACCGGACCAACCGTTTTCGACCGCCTTGGCCGCGAGCATATCGCCCAGCATGGCACAACGTCGCGAGCCACCGGCATCGACCACCAGTACCCGGCCTTCGCCAGGCTCGCCGACTGCCTCTCGCACCAAGGAATTGTCCTCGAAACACTTGATTGTTGAAATCCTGCCGTAAAAACGTGCATGGCCGCCAAAGCTGCCCATACCGGGCTCGGCAATCTGAAGGGTATCGCTGTGCCCGTCACAAAGATCTGCGGTCTTAAAAGTCATGACTGCTCGCTATTCCTCGCCATAGATAAATCGAAATCGTTTACTTATCGCATAGGGGAAGACATCGCGTTGACGCCCCTTGCGAATATCGTTCTGCACGCTTTTCCAATACTCCGCGTCCAGTAGATCCCGGTGGTGTTGCATGAACGGCTTGCGCAGCTCGGGGTCGATCAGCAAAAAGCTGGCGAATTCCTCAGGAAACACATCATGCGGTGCGACCGAATACCAGGGCTCGGCGGCCATTTCGTCTTCCGGCGTACGCGGCTCCGGGATATGACGAAAATTCATGTCGGTCATGAACTCGATTTCATCATAATCGTAAAAGATCACCCGGCCGTGCCGGGTCACGCCGAAATTCTTGTATAACAGATCGCCGGCGAAGATATTGGCCGCAGCCATCTCCTTCAGTGCGTTGCCGAATCCGATCACTGCACCCTCTTTTTCCTCCTTGCTCGCGGTTTGGAAAAACAGATTGAGCGGATTCAAACGGCGTTCGATATAGAGGTGGCGCACAATGACCTTATCGCCCTCGAATTCCAGACTTTTGCCGCATTTTGCCTTCAACTCTTCCAACAGCTCGGGGGTGATCCGCGCCAACGGCAAAGCCGCATAGGAATACTCGAGCGTATCGGCCATACGACCTACCCGGTCATGCATTTTGACGATCTGATACTTGCGCTTGACCGTTTCGCGATCGACTTCCTTCGGGGGGGGAAAATAGTCGTTGATGACCTTGAAGACGTAAGGGTAGGACGGCATGGTGAACACCGTCATCACCATGCCTTTTACCCCGGGCGCAATCTCGAGCTGATCGGTCGAGTGCGCGAGGTGATGCAAAAAGCCACGGTAAAACTCGCTCTTGCCCTGCTTTTGCAGACCGATCGCGGTGTACAAATCGGCCTTGGTCTTGGTCGGCAGCATGCGTGCCAGGAAACGCACGATGGCTGCCGGCGTGTTGGTCTCGACCATGAAATAGGCACGCGCGAAACTGAACAAATTGGCGATGTCGTCACCGTCGGTCAGCAATGTATCGACGTACACCTGGCCGTTCCCGGTATTCAGTATCGGAATCACGAACGGAATGGCTTCAGAACCGTTGATCGCCCGCCCAACGATGTAGGCCGCTTTATTGCGATAAAACGGCGCTCTGAGTACTTGCAAATGAAAATGTTTGCGCAGATTCAGACGCGGTAGCTGCGTAAGTTTGACGTGCCGAACCAAACGCCGCACGTCGCGATTGAAATCCTGAAACGGCAGGTCGCACTCGAAAGCCTGAAGAATTGCGCGTACCGTCTGGGTCAAACCCTGGCTTATGGGGTAATAGCTGTCATAGACCGGATCGTCGTCGTCGAGAAACTCCGTCGACAAACCGGGACGCACGAAAATGTTGTCGTTGTTGTAGTAGCGACGGTGAAACAGCCAGGTGAATACCGAGTTATAGAAAGTCTCGGCCAGTTCCGGTTGCTTGTGCTCGTACAACAAGCCGATGTAACGCAGCTTGACTTCGCGCCATAGCTCCTCGTCGACATTGTCGTGTAGATCGAATTCCTCTTGCAGGCGGGCGGTGGCCTCGGAGACACGCTGTGTGTAGAGATTGATACGATCGCTTGCCGCTTGACGCTGGCCCTGCCAATCGCCGTCCTCGAAACGATGTCTGGCCGCCGTCGTGATTTCGAGAAAAATACGGTAATGGCGATTAAAACCGTCGAGTATCGTCTCAGCGATTCGACGGGCCTGTTTCTCGACACCGATCCGTCCGGCGACCGGCTCGGCTTCCACGGCCTTCGTAGGCACGCGCATCCGGCTGCCGTTCGCGGTATCCGCCTTCGGTTTGTCGTCCGATTCGGTCACGAGTTTCGGCATGGCTGGACCGGCTATCTGAAAATAAGGTTGGTAAAGGCCCTGAGACGACACCGGGGCGTAAATCGCCCCGGTGTCTTCGCTTAATCGGACTGACCGATCAACCGAACTGCTCTTCTTCGGTCGAACCGGTCAGCGCGGTGACCGATGAGGCACCGCCCTGAATCACGGTAGTAATGTCGTCGAAGTAGCCGACACCGACTTCCTGCTGATGCGAAACGAAGGTATAGCCTTTTTCGCGGGCTGCGAACTCGGGCTCCTGAACCTTCTCGACATAGTGCTTCATGCCTTCGCCACGCGCATAGTCATAGGCCAGATCGAACATGTTGTACCACATGTTATGGATACCGGCGAGGGTGATGAATTGATACTTGTAGCCCATCGCGGACAGCTCGTCCTGGAACTTGGCGATCGTGGCATCGTCCAGATTCTTCTTCCAGTTGAACGACGGCGAACAATTGTAGGCCAACAGTTTGTTCGGGTTCTCGGCCAATACGGCTTCGGCAAATTCACGCGCGAAACCGAGATCCGGCGTACCGGTCTCACACCAAACCAGATCGGCATAAGGTGCGTAGGCCAGACCGCGGCTGATCGCCTGCTCCAGACCGTTCTTCACACGGTAGAAACCTTCGGCGGTACGCTCACCGGTAAGGAAGGGCTTGTCGTTCGGATCGAAGTCGTTGGTCAGCAGATTCGCGGCTTCGGAATCGGTACGTGCCAGGACCAAGGTCGGCACGCCCATAACGTCGGATGCCAAACGTGCGGCAATCAACTTCTCGACCGCTTCCTGGGTCGGCACCAATACCTTGCCGCCCATATGGCCACACTTCTTGACCGCGGCGAGCTGGTCTTCGAAGTGAACGCCCGACGCGCCGTTGGCAATCATGTTCTTCATCAGCTCGAACGCGTTCAGCACGCCACCGAAGCCGGCCTCTGCATCGGCCACGATCGGCAGGAAGTAGTCGATATAGCCTTCGTCACCAGCCTCAACGCCACGACCCCATTGGATCTCGTCGGAACGCTTGAAGGCGTTGTTGATGCGGCGAACCATGGTCGGGACCGAGTCGTAGGCGTACAGCGACTGGTCGGGGTACATGGTCTCCGAGGTGTTGCCGTCGGCGGCCACCTGCCAACCCGATAGATAAATCGCCTCGATACCTGCCTTGGCCTGCTGTACCGCCTGGCCACCGGTCAACGCACCCATGCAGTTGACATAGCCTTTTTTGGCGTCGCCACGCACGAGGTTCCACAACTTTTCGGCCCCACGCTTCGCCAGCGTGTATTCAGGCTGAATCGAACCGCGCAGGCGAACGACATCGGCCGCACTGTAACCGCGCTTGACGTCCAGCCAGCGGGGGTTCTCGGCCCAGTCTTTCTCCAACGCTTTGATCTGTTCTTCTCTGGTCATGATCTCACTCCGTCTATGCCATATTGTGTGTCGTCTGCCTCCGAAACGCAGTTCGGCGAGCGACGTATCAGTTAGTTTTGCTGCAATGCAGCAAAGCCTTTAAAGCTACCTTCAGAACCGGCCGCGATCAAACGGCGCCGGGCCTACCTGATGCCCACATACGTTGTTTTAATGTAGGCGTTTTATCTTGTGTTACCAAATACTTACGGCACATCTTATGGGCTCTTTCAATAAAGCGCCAAAATCAAATGCATAGCATTGATAAACCCTATCGTGAAATCGCACCGACGTCTTGCGGAGACGCGACGGCGGCAGGGACAAACCCGCTGCGGCTACATCGCATTGTCGGCCAAGACATAAGGTAGATAGGCCGGTTCCCACATGCGGGAACGTACGTACTCCGCGAGCGCCACAACATCGAGATCGGCAAGATCGGTGCGTTGCGCAGTATCCTCGGCTAGCGCAACGGCCAAGACTTGGGCAGCGACTGAAACGCTGACTTCACGCAAATCGTTGATCGGTGGATAGATTAAACCGCGCGATAGATAATGTGCCTCGGTGTAACGCGCCAACGCGAAGGCCGATTCGATAATCATCGCATCGGTAATGCGCCTGCAACGACCGAGTATGCCGGCAAAACCGATACCCGGGAATACAAAGGCGTTGTTGCCCTGTCCGATCGAATGCCGCTGACCGTCGTATTCGACGTCATCAAAGGGGCTGCCCGTAGCAACGATCGCCTTACCTTCGGTCCAGGCGATCAAATCCTGCGGAATGGCCTCGCAGTTCGAGGTCGGATTGGACAGCGGGAATATGATCGGCCGTTCGGTATTCTGCGCCATCCGCCGCACCAGCGGCTCATTGAACAAACCCGGCACACCGGTCAGGCCAATCAATACGGTCGGATGTCCTTGTTCGGTCACCTCGAGTAAAGACGGCAGACCACCGGCGATCGACCAGTCGCGATACACATCCTCGGTCTGGCTGACGGGTAACTGATAAGGCTGGGCCGAGACACCTTCGACCACCAGCCCTCCGGCGTCGACGACAAACATCTGTCGCCGTGCCTGCTCACGCGACAACCCCTCGTGAACCAGGCCGTCCTGGATCGCTTTGGCTACACCGATACCGCCGGCACCGGCACCGACCACGACGATGCGCTGGTCGGTCAGGTTTTCGCCTTTGAGCTTACAGGCCGCGATCAGCCCGGCCAGCGTAACCGCACCGGTACCTTGAATATCGTCGTTGAACGACGCAACCCGGTCTTTGTAACGTTCGAGTACCTTGAAAGCGACATCCTTAGCGAAATCTTCCCACTGGATGATCGCCTTCGGCCAACGTCGTTTGACCCCATCGACGAAGCGATCGAGCAATTCGAAATAGGCATCGCCGGTAAGGCGCGACTCGTGGACGCCGAGATACTCGGGATCTTCGAGCAGTTCCTTACGATCGGTGCCGACATCGATATTCACCGGCATGGTATGAAAGGGGCTCAATCCGGCACCGGCGGTATACAAGGCAAGCTTGCCGATACAGATTGCCAGGCCGCCATGTCCTTGATCACCGATGCCGAGAATCGCCGAGGCATCGGTCGCGACGATCATGCGCACATCGTAGAGATGGTAATCGTCGAGAATCTCGTCGATGTGATCGATGTTGTGACTGGAGACCGTGATGCCGCGCGGCGCCTGATAGAGATCGCTGTATTGCTGTACCGCCTTGCCCACCGTCGGAGTATAGACAATCGGCATCATCTCTTCGAGATGTTGCTGTAACATCGCGTAGAAACGAATCTCCGAGCGTTCCTGCATCGCCCGGAGATACTGGTACTTCGAAATATCGTCCGGCTGACGGCAATAACCGCGGTACAGGCGCGCAACCTGCTGCGGCAGATCGCATACCTGCGGCGGCAACATGCCTTCGAGCCCCAATTCACGACGCTCGTGCTCGGTGAATGCCGTGCCTTTGTTGGTCGCGGCCATACGCAGTAGCGCATTGCCGCGAAGATACACCTCTAGATATCCCTTGCCTTGCGTATCACGCTTGTAAGCAAAGTAGGGGCTCAATCGCGCCATATTGTCGGATTACCTTTTATCAGGCTACGGATTCCAGTGCGGCTTTCAGCTCGACACGGCGTGCGTGCAATACAGGTTCAGTGTAGCCGTTCGGCTGGACTCGACCTTTAAACACCAGATCCAACGCCGCCTGGAAGGCGACACCGTCGTAACCCGGCGCCATCGGCCGATACTCGGGATCGGCGGCATTTTGCTGATCGACCACGATCGCCATGCGTTTGAATGTCTCCAGCACTTGATCCTCACCACAGATGCCATGGTGCAACCAGTTGGCCATGTGCTGACTCGAAATACGCAGGGTCGCACGATCTTCCATGAGCCCGACATCGTTGATATCCGGCACCTTGGAACAGCCGACGCCCTGATCGATCCAGCGTACCACATAGCCGAGGATACCCTGGGCGTTGTTATCCAGTTCACGTTGAATATCGTCTGCGCTCAGTCCGGACGGATCGTCGAGCAAGGGCGGGGTCAGGATATCGTCCAGATTGGCTCTGACTCGCGATGCCAGTTCCGCTTGGCGCTTGCTGACCTCGATATCGTGATAATGCGTAGCGTGCAGTGTCGCTGCGGTCGGCGACGGCACCCACGCACAATTTGCGCCGGCCTGCGGGTGAGTTCCCTTGGTTGCGAGCATGTTCGCCATCTGGTCGGGAATCGGCCACATACCCTTACCGATCTGCGCTCGACCGGCGAGCCCGCAAGCCAAGCCGATGTCGACATTCCAATCTTCATAGGCCGCAATCCATTTCTCGTTTTTGATTTCGGCCTTGGGCAATACCGGACCCAGTTCCATGCTGGTATGGATTTCGTCGCCCGTGCGATCGAGAAAGCCGGTGTTGATGAAAATAACGCGTGACTTTGCAGCGCGAATACATTCCGGCAGATTGACCGTAGTGCGCCGTTCTTCGTCCATGATGCCGACTTTCAGCGTGCTCGGCGCCATGCCCAGCACAGCCTCGACACGGCCAAACAGATTGTCGGTAAATGCGGCCTCTTCCGGCCCATGCATTTTCGGTTTGACGATATAGACGCTGCCAGTGCGCGAGTTGCGGTAAGCGCCATTGCCTTTCAGGTCGTGCAAAGCGATCAACGACGTGATCATGGCGTCCATGATGCCTTCGGGGACTTGCTCACCGTCGCCGGTGAGGATTGCATCGTTGGTCATGAGGTGACCAACGTTGCGCACCAGCATCAATGCCCTACCCGGCAAGGTCAGCTCGCCACCGCGCGCCGACGTATAGACCCGATCCGGATTGAGCGCACGCTCGACCGGCTTACCCTGTTTGTAGAAGGTTTCGGTCAAATCGCCACGCATCAAGCCCAGCCAGTTGGCATAGACCTGTACCTTGTCGTCGGCGTCGACCGCGGCGACCGAATCTTCGCAATCCATAATGGTCGTCACGGCAGATTCGATCTGCACATCGCGAATACCCGCCGGATGCAGTTCGGCCACGGCGTGCGTTCGGTCGATCAAAATCTCGATATGCAGGCCGTGATTGCACAATAGGACGCTGCTCAACGCACCGTCCGCCTCGCGGTAAGCCACAAACTCGGCAGGGTCGACCAAGCCCGTTTTCACGCCGCTGGTTAGCGTAACCGCCAAACCGACATGATCGTTGAAGCGCGCCAGGGAATACTCGCTCACCTCGGCATGCGAACCGTCGGTCAGCGGTACCGCGTCATCGAGGAAGGCAGCGACTTTTGCAACGACCGCCGAACCCCGCTTTGGATTGAAGGTCAAACCCTTGTCGAGCCCATCGTCCTCAGGGACTGCATCCGTACCGTAGAAGGCATCGTACAGACTGCCCCAGCGGGCATTGGCGGCATTCAATGCGTACCGGGCATTGTTGACCGGAACCACCAGTTGAGGACCGGCGATTCGCGCAATCTCGTCGTCGACGTTCTCCGTCGTTACCGAGAAGACCTCGCCTTCAGGCACGAGATAACCGATCTCGGTCAGAAAACCCTTGTATTCGGCCATATCGAGTGGCTGACCGCGATGTGCTTTGCACCACTCATCGACCTGAACCTGCATCTGGTCACGCTTTTCCAGCAGTGCACGGTTGCGTGGGGCCAAATCGGAAACAATTTGTCCAAACCCCGTCCAGAAGGCAGCCGAGTCGATACCGGTGCCTGGAAGTGCCTGATCTTCGATGAACTGATGGAGCGTTTTCGCGACCTGTAGGTCGCCGATGGTGATGCGGTCGGTCATACAACAATTACCCAAATTTAGTATTTGCCAATGGAGTAAGACTAAGAGCGCATCCTTCGAAATTCACATAGGTAATCCGCCGACCTCATCATAAGCTGGCGCAATTATGGTGCATCATCATTCGGATTTTTCACCAGATACGGGCATGTGGCAGCGGCCTTTCCGGATGGTGAAACAATAAAGCCGGCTCACCCTGGCTTGGGCGAGCCGGCTCGGTACGCGAGAAGACGCCGATTAGCGCTTATCGAGCCAATCGCCGATCGCCGGCGGAATGGTCTTCTGTGCCTTGCCGCTCACGTAGATCCCGATATGGCCACCGGGAAAAGACAGCTCGGTGTAGTCCTTGGTACCCACACATTTCTTAAGGGCTTTGGACGCATCCGGCGGCACCAGGTGATCCTGCTCCGCAAACACATTGAGCACCGGCATGGTTACGTTACGCAGGTTCACGGTGTAATCGCCGATCTGTACCTCGCCTTTCATCAGCTTGTTCTGCTGGAAAAAATCCTTGGTGAACTGACGGAAGGTCTCGCCGGCCTGATCCGGGCTGTCGAAGATCCACTTCTCCATACGCATGAAGTTCTTCAGTGCCTTGGGATTGTCCATCAAGTCGACCACCCCGAGATACTTCTGAGCCATCAACTGATACGGCTTGAGGTTCAAAAAGGTCCAGTTGAGCATCTCACCCGGGATGTTGCCCTGGGTGTCGACCAACAGGTCGATATCGACGTTCTGTACCCAATGGCTGAGCATATTGTCCGGGGTTTTGAAATCGACCGGCGTCACCATGGTGATCAGGTTGCGTACCTTCTCCGGATGAGTGGACGCATAGCACAGACTGAACGCACCCCCCTGACAGATACCGAGCACGTTGATTTTGTCGAGTCCGTGGTGTGCACAAATGATATCGACACAGCGATCCAGGTAGCCGTTGATGTAATCGTCCATGGTCAGATAACGGTCGGCCGCATCCGGATAGCCCCAGTCGATCAAGTAAACGTCCTGACCGGCATCGAGTAGGCCGCGAATAGTCGAGCGGTTCTCCTGCAGATCGGTCATGTACGGCCGGTTGACCAGCGCATAGACGATCAACAAAGGCGTTTTGTTGGTCGCCGGCTTTTCGCTCTTGTAGCGATACAGCACCAGTTTGTCTTCCTTGTAAACCGGCTCTTTCGGCGTGACCCCACTCGGGATCTCGCCGACGTCCATGAGGTTGCCGACACCTTTGGCCAGCTTTTCGTTGAATCCGCGAGTCTCACTCAGGATCTCGTCGGGACGCATCTGAAATGGAATCATGTTGTGTTATCCCCTGTGGTTCAACCAAGCAGCTTCTTGGCTTGTCCGATCCAATCTTCACGCAGGATGCGGCCCTGGGCCTTGAGCGCCTCGTCGAGCTGTTCCGCAAACTTTTTGTTCATCTTGGCCAATTGCGAGAAATTCTTGATGCCTTCTTCGTAGAGCTTCTCGGCCATTTTTGGCCCGATGCCCTTGATCTCGGTCAGGTCATCCTCGGGCTGGGCAATCGGCAGACTATCCTGTGCCGGCGCATTGCTCTTGCCCTTGGGTTTGGCGGTCGGTGCCGGTTTCGCCTTGGCCAGCTTCTCTACCTGTGCGCGCAACTCCGCGATCTCGCGGCGTAGCTGACGATTCTCTCGACGGTTCTCCTGCTGCCGGCGCTGCATGGTGTCGATCTCCGGCCGGGTCGGCAGATTCAACAACCGGTATTGCTGATCGGCCAAGGCGTTCATATCCTGGCGGACTTGCATCAGCGTATTCACCAAATCGCCGTAGACCACCTGATACTCGTCGCTCATCGCGAAATCGCCGTACGCCTCTTCACTGGCATCGACCCACATGTCGTATAACGCGCGTAGCGATTCGATCGCCTTGCCCTCGTTATGCAGGGCCTGCATACGTTTCTGCACCGAATCCAACGATGCCAACGCCGTCTTGGCAAAAGCCAGTTTATAAGCGCGCAATGCCTCATGATAAGCCAGGAGATGACGGGCCAACGCCTGCATACGTTCCTGCTGCTCACGGTTGTAACCCAATCCCGGCACCGAAAGCGCACGGCAGAATTGCTCTTGCGCAGCGCCAACGCCGGGCATCTCGATACCACCGGGCAGGTGGCCCTCGGCAATATCCTTCAAATAACTCTGCGACATGTTCAGCCAGGGCGCGACCGAGTCGGCGAACTGCGCCCAGGTGCTCAAGGTGGTGCCGCTGATACCGGGAAGGTCCGGCGTGACGATATCCATGTTGTTTTGGATCTGGGTGATCCACTGCTGCAGCATGGCCTGCATCGAAGACATCCACATCTGCATCGCGGCATCCGGCTGCTCCTGGGCCGTTACACCGAAAACACCCTCGGCCATGGACATGAAGTTCTTACCCATGTCGTAGAAGCGTTGTGCAACGGTACCGATGTCACCCTGGACCTCGGGTTTCATCGAGGCCCACCATTGATCCAAAGCACCGGTGAAGGGATTGGTACCGCCACCGAACTGTGCAAAGGGGTTTTGGGCAAACGGATTCTGCGCGAATGGGTTTTGACCGAAGGTGGATGCCGCGGCGAAAGGGTTCATATTGAACGGATTCTGGGTAAAGGGATTTTGACCGAACGCCGCAGCAAATGGATTGCTTCCATTAAACGGGTTACCGGCAAAACCTTGGCCGTTACTGCCGGCGCCGAACGGCGAAAAACCGGCGTTGCCGGCGAAATCACGCCAGGTGTCCCAGTATTTACGCTGGGCATCGGCCCAGTCGTTCATCAAAGATTCGTTCCAGCTGTTCGCATTCGTACTCATAATGGTGGTCCAGGTGGTTTATGGCGTTAGCTTCTGGTGGCCATTCAAGGCGCTTCTGACAATTCGTACGCGACCGTCTCGGGTTTCGGGATTCGCTGCTCCGGGCGACAACGCTTCGCAATAGTTCGCTCACGTGCGCTTTGCTTTGTACCCGAATTGGCGAAACCCTGCTGCCCGATGCGATTCACGTAGAATTATCAGAAGTACCCGTTACCGGCACACGCCCAGATTTGTGCAATGCACCAAAACACGCTAACATGCATTCTTGTGCAGTGCAACATTGTTCAATCTGATCCACCGGATGCGGTAGAAATGTCCGGGGCGGACTGAAGTCCAGATTTTATATCCCTCCCCGCCATAGAAGCGGGATCCATTTATTTCTCGGAGGATTTTCATGAGCAAAGATGTCGTAATCGTCGCCGCAGCACGCACCGCGATCGGTTCATTCGGGGGCAGCCTCGCCGGGGTACCGGCACACAAACTCGGTGCGATCGTAGTCAAATCGCTGCTCGAACGTACCGGCCTCAAATCCGACCAAATCGATGAAGTGATTCTAGGCCAGGTTTTGACCGCCGGTAGCGGCCAGAATCCGGCCCGCCAGACCGTGATCGAATCCGGCCTGTCGCAGGAGACGCCGGCGATGACCATCAACAAGGTCTGCGGTAGCGGTCTGAAGGCCGTTCACCTGGCCTTCCAGGCCGTGATGTGTGGCGATGCGGACATCGTGATCGCCGGCGGTCAGGAAAACATGAGCGCCTCGCCACACGTCTTGCCTTCATCACGCAACGGCAAAATGATGGGGGATTGGCAACTGACCGACACGATGATCAAAGACGGTTTGTGGTGCGCATTCAACGATTGCCATATGGGCATCACCGCCGAGAACATCGCCGAGAAGTACAGCTTCAGCCGTGCCGACCAGGATGCCTTCGCCGCCGAATCACAGCGCCGTACCCAGGCTGCACAAGAAGCCGGTAACTTCGACGCCGAGATCGTGCCGGTTGAAATTCCTCAGCGCAAAGGCGACCCGGTCGTATTCGCCAAAGACGAATTCCCGCGTGCCGGCACCACCGCCGAAAAACTCGGCGGCCTGCGCCCCGCGTTCAAAAAGGACGGCACCGTAACCGCCGGTAACGCCTCCGGTATCAATGACGGCGCTGCCGCTGTCGTGGTGATGACTGCCGAGAAAGCCGCCGATCTCGGACTGAAGCCGATTGCGCGTATTGTGTCGTTCTCCAGTGCCGGGGTCGATCCGGCAATCATGGGCACCGGGCCGATTCCGGCCACTCAGAAATGCCTGGAAAAGGCCGGCTGGTCGGTCGGTGACCTGGATCTGGTCGAAGCCAACGAAGCATTCGCCGCACAGGCTATGTCCGTCAACAAGGAACTGGGTTTGGACACGGCTAAAGTCAACGTCTCCGGCGGAGCCATCTCGATCGGCCACCCCATCGGCGCATCCGGCGCCCGCGTACTGGTGACCTTGTTGCACGGTATGCAACGCGAGAACGCCAATAAGGGGCTCGCCACCCTCTGTATCGGTGGCGGACAAGGAGTCGCCATGGCGCTCGAACGTATGGAATGATCAGTTAACACCCGCTGATTGGACGGGAGCGACAGTGTTTCCGGTCTCCGGGCAGGACGCTGTCGCAACCGACGGCGTGCTCCGTTGCGCTTATCTCTCCGATAATTTTCGAGGCATATGCCGCATGGTTGCCGGAAGCGCTTTCCGCCCGGGAGCCATCTCCACGCCGAAGAGCCAAACCGGATATCTTTGTGAGCCCGTGTTTCGTATAATTATCTTGTGAACTCAAGGACTTTCGACGAATCGACACGAGGGGTGTCCGGTAATGACCACTACTGAGCGTCTGATCAAAAAGTATCCGAACCGTCGTCTCTACGACACCGCAGAAAGCCGTTACATCACACTCGACGAAGTACGGCAGATGGTGCTCGAAGAAATCCCTTTCAAAGTCGTCGACCGTCAGAGCAACGAAGACATCACACGCAATATCCTGTTACAGATCATCATGGAGCAGGAATCCGGCGGCGAACCGTTGTTCTCGGCAGACGTGCTGTCGCGTTTCATTCGCAACTATGGCGAGGCGGCCCAGTCCGGCTTCGCGGAATACCTCGAAACCAGCTTGCGGTTTTTCACCGAGCAACAAAAAACGGTCCACGAGCAAATGGGCAAAGTGCTGGAAGGCACGCCGATGGACTATTGGATGAAACTCGGCGAGCAGAACATGAAGGCATGGCAAGATATGTTCACGGCCTCCGGCGGCCGCAAGAAAGACCGCTAATCATCGTCCTCATATCGTTATCCCGTTTCGCGGAGCAAACCAAGAGTCGGGTTAAGCGAGCGGCCTTCGCAGGCCAAAGATCGATCAGCCCGGGGCTGCTGAACCGTTATCTGATCCTATTTCGGCCATACAGCGCAGCCACGCGATAGGCCTCGGCCATGGTCGGATAATTGAAAGTCGTATTGACGAAATAGTCGATGGAATTCGCCTCACCCGGCTGACGCATGATCGCCTGCCCGATATGGACAATCTCGGAAGCCTGTTCACCGAAACAATGGATACCCAGGAGTTCCAAGGTCTCGCGATGGAACAAAAGCTTCAACATGCCGACCTTGCGCCCGGCGATCTGCGCACGCGCCAAATTCTTGAAATCGGCACGACCGACCTCGTAAGGCACGTTCTGCTCGGTCAACTCACGCTCGTTGCGGCCAACGGAGCTGATCTCGGGACTGGTGTAGATACCGGTTGGAATTTCGCCCAGTAGTTGCCAATCGCAACTACCGTCGGCAATCAACTGACCGGCGAAACGTCCCTGATCGTAACTGGCACTCGCCAACGCCGGCGGACCGATGACATCACCGACCGCGTAGATGTGTTCGACATTGGTACGGAAGGTTTCATCGACCTCGATCTGGCCACGCTGATTAATCTCGATACCGATCTCCGCCAGCCCCATGTCGTCGGTGTTACCGGTACGGCCATTGGCCCAGAACAGGACATCCGAACGCACCTCTTTGCCGGACTTGCAACGCAGGACCACACCCTTGTCGTTTGCCTCGACGGTGTCGATCGTCTCGTTGTGCACGATGACCACACCCTGATCGCGCAGGTGATAACTCAATGCATCGGTGATCTCGTCATCCAGAAAAGACAGCAGGCGATCACGCACGTTGATCAAGTTCACCTTGACGTCGAGGTTGGCGAAAATCGACGCATACTCACAACCGATGACCCCTGCACCGTAGATGGTCACGCGACGCGGCGTATAACTCATCTCCAGCACGGTATCGCTATCGAGAATGCGCGGATGCGAAAAATCCAGCTCCGGCGGCCGATAAGGGCGAGAGCCGGTTGCGACGATGAATTGTTTGGCCGTCATGCGCAAGGCATTGCCGACGACACGCTGCACTTCGATGGTATGTGAATCGATGAATCGGGCCCTGCCGTGGATCACATCGACATGATTGCGCCCATAGAACCGATGACGCATGCTGACCTGACGCCCGATCACTTCGTCAGAGGTTTTAAGCAACTGCGGCCAGGATACATCCATGAAACCGACGGTGTGTTCGAACAGAGGATGATGGCGGTAGTCGGCAAGGAGTTGGATTGCGTGTCGCAATGCCTTGCTCGGAATGGTGCCCTTGTGCGTGCAGTTGCCGCCGACCTGATCAAGCATCTCGACTACGGCGACATGCTTGCCCTGTTTCGTCAGCTTCATGGCCGCGCCCTCACCGGCCGGTCCGGTACCGATCACGACAACGTCATATTCCTGTATCAACCCCAACCCCCTTTAATCGATCGTGACATTGACCCCGCCGGCCGATTGCATTGGCAGCAAAAGTCTAGATGTGGGCACATTCCCACCATAGCGCCACTTTTTTACTCGGACTGGGCGCGATTCCTATCGACACTATGCACGACAAGCCGTACTAAGGTTATGTTTTAACACAATGCTCAGGCTTGTCTCGGCCCGCAGGTACAGGACGAAAGCGGTTCATCGTCACCGCCGCAGATTCGTCTACAGTTGATAAATAAACGCCGACCGAATGGATATCCAGATCCGCCTGTGGCACGACGATGGGAACTGTGGTGAAAATCGACCATTGGTTACGACAGCAGATTCTTCCGGAAAGCCTGCACGACCGCTCGCCGGATAAGGATCATCCGCACAAGCGGCGTTTTACCGCGGCGTACCGGCGTAAACGGGGCATCGTCAAGAATGTCTGGATCGTTAGCGGCACCGTTATGGTGCTACAGGCCTCACCGGCGATCATTATCGCGATAACCCTGGGCACCACCTTTCTTTCGTTTATGATTCTCGACGAGACATCGTGACGTGAGTACGCCCATGCCCTATTTCGACGAGAATCCGCTGGAAAAGCTGGTCTTCCGGCCCGGTGATGCCGACGACGAACTCGACCTTCGCGACATCCCCGTCGATCAGGCAATGACTATCGTCGAACAACTACTCGCAGGACCACCAAAGGCTGCAAGTTATCTGATTCGCTTCGAAGCGGCCGCTGATGACGGTCGCGAGACTTTATTCCTACCGTTAGGCCGACGCTTGCTACAGGCCCGGCGCGATGGCGTGCTCAGCCGCTGTCTGCCGGTCGCGGACGGTGCCGGCTATTTCATCGCATTCGCCGCCGCGGATTGAATCCGCAAGATCGAACGAAAGATTCCGGTTCGATCGCAACTTGGCGCGCAAACGTGCCGCTCTCGTCTCGCGCTCGCTTGGCTCACAGGTCGCGAGTAATGCCAATGCAAGCGGATAGTTTCGTGCCCGATGTTCATAGTATTTGCTGAGCTCGAGGGTCGCCGCAGTCACTCCGGCCTCATGCAGTTCGTGCCATAAGTTCAAGGCATCGTTCCAACGGCCGACACGCCGATAGGCTGCCGCCAACGCCAGACGGTCGGTACAGCCAAGCCTGTTCAGTCCCCGCTCCCAAACACGAATCGCCCGCTGATGCTGCCCTGTGGCCACCCAAGCATGTCCTATCGCGCCATGATCGGCGTCCGTCGCGACCGTGCCGGCGTAGTCATCGATCAAGGCATGGTGCAACAACGCCAGCGAAACAACATCTTGATGGTTATGCCGTAGGACGCCGCCCAAGGGGGCGCTGATGCCGCTGCGTAACCAGGCCTGCCATGCGGCCGGGGCCGCCGCGCCGGGCAGGTCGCCGATGCGACGAACGTTAAGCCGACGACGTTCCACGGTCTGCAGGCGGCAGTCGGGCCAAATCCTTCGATAGGCGCGTCGCACGGCATACATCAAATCCAGATGGGGGAAAGACGACAGGCGATCGGTCATGCGGTGCAAACGCAACCGTGTCGTCAATAAGGGCAGATCAAAACACTTACCGTTGTAGCTGACGAGGATTGCACGATCACCGATCCAATCGACCAGGTCGCACAGCATCGCCGCTTCACCGCCGAACTCGCCAAGCAGATACTGACGAACCGATAGTGTTTTGTTATCGCTATATCGCGCGACACCGATCATGAAGGCCAGATTGCCGACACCACTCGACAACCCGGTGGTTTCGGTATCGATATAGACCCAATCCCCGTTGGCATCAGCCGGTAACCGGGGTAATGCCGCAGGCTCGGGGAGCACGTCGTGTCGCCCATCGAGTGCGAAAGTCCGCTCCTGTATCACGAATCCGCCGCTATCCGGGCTTGCACCAAGAGAGACTGCCAGTCGTTCGACCGAACAGGTCGCAGTCGACGCACGCATCGGCGCCGAATCGCTGTCCCTGCGTTGCCCGGCCGGCGAATGCCGTTGCAGACGATCCAGCTTGGCTGCGAGGTTCATGCGCTTGCCCTCGCCTCTGTCACCGCATCGGTCAACAATCCGAGCACCGTCAGGGCCAACGCTTTGGGCGAATAACCCCGTTCTTCATCGCTTGCCAACACAGGACCGACACAGGACGGACAACCATAGCGACAATCGCAACGTTCGATCATGCCTCGCGCCCCGGCAATCACCTCGGCCTGTTGTCGATACAGCGGCTCGGACAGGCCAATACCGCCGGGATGATTGTCATATAGGAAAACCGCCGGCCGAAAGGCACCTTGATAATCCGGCGCCAATTCCTCTCCCGACACGTCGCGCATCTGACCGCGGCCGTTTGCGCCCTGGGTCGCAAACCAGCGACCGTCGCCGTCACCGACCGCACGGCCGATATCGGACATCTCACTCATCATGTTCAATGCGGCAACATGATGCATGGCATAAGCCGCGCCGAGAAAACCGTCGAGCGCCATCTGCCGACTGGCCAATGCACGCTCGAGTTCGCCCGGCCGGATCTCCCACCAGACTGCGGTGGTATGCATCTCCTGATCGGGCAGATTGATGTCGCCGTAACCGATGTTTTCGTGCGTGTAATAACGAATCTTTTTGTAACCGGCGAAACGTCGTACCAAATGAACCTCACCATGCGCGACCTTCGAACGAGCGGCCTGCGCCTCGGCGAACTTCTCCAGAATCCTTAGCCGCGTGTAGACAATCGCATCGGTGTAGTAGTCCGCACGGGTCGGCCTGACATAGGCTTTGCGTCCTTCCCAGTCCAGCGATTCGACCTGATAAGGCACGGCCTGCAGCATGTAGATCGCGCCTTCATACAGGGTGTCGGGCACCGAATTGAAATCGACCTCGGCGATGACCCGGCGCGCATCGTTTTCCTGATCGATCACCACGAAGTTACCCTCGGCAACCGAGCGCAGCGATACCGCATTGGCCGGATAGGCATCGGTCACCCAATGCCAATGTTCGCCCTCGCGGTGCAACACGCCCCGCTCTGTCAGATATTTCAATAAATCGCCCAAGGCGACCTTATCCCCAAAACGTTCAGTGCTATGAAACGGCAGCTCGAACGCCGCGCAACGCACATGGTCGAGCAACACCAGCAACTGGTCGGGATCGACCCGGGCATGTTCCGGCGATGCGCCAAGAAAGAAATCCGGATTTCGCACAATGTACTGATCCAAGGGTTCGCTACCGGCAATCAGCACACCGAGCGAACGGCGATTACGCCGTCCGGCACGCCCCAGGCGCTGCCAAGTCGCGGCGATACTGCCCGGGTAACCATTGAGCACACAGACATCCAAACCGCCGATGTCGACGCCGAGTTCGAGTGCCGAGGTACTCACGACACAATCGATACTGCCGTCGCGCAGACGCCGTTCGGTCTCGCGACGTTGGGTCGGCAGATAACCGCCACGATAGGCGAACACCCGCGCCGGCCGCCGCGGATCTTTGTCGAAGACGTCTTTGAGGTATTTGGTCAGCACTTCGACCATCAGACGCGAACGCGCGAACACGATGCTCTTGAGACCGGCACGGGTCGCATGGCGTGCAACGCGATTGGTCTGCGAACGCGCCGACGCGCGTATCCCCAGATCGGGATTGATCACCGGTGGGTTCCACAACAACAGCCGGCGCTCGCCCTGTGGCGCGCCACTGTCGTCGACACAGGCGACCGATTCACCGAGCAAGGTTTGCGCAAGCGCCTCGGGATTGGCGATGGTCGCCGAGCAAAAGATAAACTGAGGCCGAGCCCCGTAGAAGGCCAGAATACGCTGCAACCGTCGGATCAGGTTCGCGACATGGGCACCGAATACCCCGCGGTAACTGTGCATCTCATCGATCACCACATAACGCAGGCTTTCGAAGAACTGCGCCCATTTGGTGTGATGCGACAGGACGGCCTTGTGCAGCATGTCCGGATTGCTGACGACGATATCGCCACGGGTACGTACCGCCTTGCGCGCATCGCCCGGGGTATCGCCATCGAAGGTGAAGGCACGTACCCCCAGTTCACCGGCCTGATTTAACGCGAGCAGTTCGGCGACCTGATCTTGTGCCAATGCCTTGGTCGGAAACAGGTACAGTGCCTTGCCCGATTGCTGCCGTGCCGCCTGCAACACCGGCAGGTTGTAACACAGCGTTTTGCCCGACGCGGTCGGCGTGACCACGACCAAATGACGTCCCTGCGAGACCAGGCGCCAGGCCTCGGCCTGGTGGCTGTATAGCCTTTCGATCCCCCGTGCCGCCAAAGCCTGTATCAATGCCGGGTCCAGATCCAATGGCAACGGCTCAAAGCGCGCCGGCCTTGCCGGCAGCGTCAGTTCGGCACAGATCCGATCCTTGTATTTGTGTTGCAGGCGCCGGGTCAACAGCTCGACCGGATCGGGCGCTGCGGACGCCGTCACCGGGCGTTCGGCCGTCATGGCAAAGTTCTCTCGATGTTCTATAATCGGGGCATTATAGAACATATTCAGAACTTCGAGACAACTGACGGAGAACCGAATGGTCCCACCGACACTCACGCGACGACAGCAGGAGATTTTCGATTACCTGCGCCGCCACCTCGACGAATTCCCACACCCGCCAACCCTCGACGAGCTATGCGACGCCCTGGGCCTGAAATCGCGCGGCTCTTTACACAAACAAATCCAGGCACTGATCGAGGCCGGTTTGGTCGAACCAATGAACAATCTCCGCCGCGGCATAAGGCTGGTCGAAGATGCTATCGAAACGGCAGACGAAGGCGATGCCTTACCACTGTACGGCTATATCGCGGCCGGGCGTCCGATCGAGGCGATCAGCAATCCGGAAATGATCGACGTGCCGAACCAGCTACGCACGACCAAGCCCTGTTACGTGCTCGAAGTACGTGGCGATTCCATGATCGAGGAAGGCATTCTCGACGGCGACTGGGTCGTGATCGAACACCGTGATCAGGCACGAAATGGTGACATCGTGGTTGCCTTGGTCGACGGCGAGGAGGCAACGCTAAAACGGCTCGAACAACGTAGAGGCGAAGTCGTGTTGCACCCGGCGAACAGTGCCTTGTCCGCGATGCATTTCCATCCGGAACAAGTGCAAATCCAGGGCGTGCTGGTTGGGCAGATGCGGCGTTATCACTGAGCCGAGTATTCCACGGTCTTTAAAGAGAAAATGCATGACTGACGAATTTGAAAAATCCATTCCAATACTCCCGGTTGCAAATGCAGCAGAAACGGCGAAGTTTTATAAGGAAAGATTAGGCTTTGAAATTGATGTGCTGTGGGAAAACCCACCTTACGCAGTCGTCAGCCGGGGAAATGCTTCGATTGAGTTTGGCGAAGGCCGTCCCGAACACGTCGGTGGTGGAGTTTGTTACTTCATGGTCGAGAATGCAGATGCCATCTATGCGGAGTATAAAGCAACCGGTGTGGAGTTCGTGGACAGACTCGAAAATCGAGAATACGGAAATCGGGACTTTCGAGTGAAAGACAACAATGGAAACCTGCTGATTATCGGAAATTCTCTACCGAACCAAGAAGAGCTCATCCGTAGCAACAGCGCATGACAAACACAACTATGCGAACACGTGTCGGCCGTTCAAGGCATTGAATACCCAATCGACCTGCTGAATTCAGTGAGTCTGACGATGATAAACGCCGTCTTCATATCCACTAAATAAATCCGACAACATCGGATGTGATACCGGCTTGGCTTCGCCGTCTTGTTCAAGATGTCGCTCGGCGACATAGGTTTCATGCTCACCACCATCGACCAGCACGCGATACCAGGGCTGATCTTTCGGCGGGCGTGATTGTGCAACCTGTTCATACCAGGTGTCACTACCCTGGAAGGTTGCGTCGACATCGATCACGACCCCTCGGTAATCGAAGCGGACGTGGTGCACGATCTGTCCGATGAAGAACTTGGCTTTGGCAGTCATTCGGCAATGCTCCAGTTATTTTGCTCGGGCGATCAGAACCGCACGCCTTGGCGCCGGATAACCCTCTATTGTCTTTTCTCTATCGGCGGGATCGAGAAAATCTGCAAGTGACTCGAATCGCATCCATGCGGTGGACCGCTGTTCTTGTCGACTGGTTCGCGTGACATCGACAACACGAATATCGTCGAAACCCGCACGCGCCATCCAGACGGTCAATGCGGCCGTGCTTGGAATAAACCACACGTTGCGCATCTTGGCGTAACGGCCGGCCGGCACCAGTACATCGCGTTCTCCACCGGCGATCACCAAGGTTTCCAATACCAGCTGCCCATGCCTTCGCAAAGAACTGCGCAACTTCATCAGATGATCGATCGGTGACCGGCGATGATAGAACACACCCATCGATAACACCGTATCGAATCGCTCCAGCTTTTGCGGCACCGCCTCGATACCCAAAGGCAGCAAACTAATTCGTTCGACCAAGGCCGGCACCGAAGGTGCGATCAACTTGGTGATCGCCAAAAACTGTGCGAGAAACAACGCCGTCGGATCGATACCGATAACCCGTCGCGCGCCGGCCATTGCCAGACGCCAGCAGTAATAACCGTTGCCGCAACCGACATCCAGCACCAATCGATTGTCCAATGCCTCCAGGTATGGCTCGATACGTGCCCATTTCCAATCCGAACGCCACTCGGTGTCGATCTCGATACCGGCGATCGAGAACGGACCTTTACGCCAGGGATGCAGCATCTGCAACGCGGACTCGATCCGTGTTTGTCTGTCCTTATCGACCGCCGAAAGTCCATGAAGGTTCAGTGCGCCGTTGTGTACATCGAACGTACCGTGGAGATCGTCGGGCAGAAGCCCCAAGGCCTGTCGCCAACGTGCCCAATCGCCGTGGGGCGCCAGTTCGAGCACCTGCGCCAATTGATCCTCGATGATCGACGCCCAGTCGTCGAGCCCTTCGTCCAGCAAGATCGCGCGCTCGCGCGCAACGTCGATCATTTTTGCGCCACCAGCGACACGAAATTGAAGCACTGAAACCAAAGATCGCTGCGGCTGAAACCGGCCTCAGCCAAACGTTTACGATGTGCCGCCAGGGTTTCGGGCAACAAGACGTCTTCGAGTGCCGAACGCTTTCGGCTGATCTCCAATTCGCTGTAGCCATTGGCACGCTTGAACGCATGATGCATGTCGACCAACAGGTTATCGGCATTCGGATCCTCGCCGGCGATTTTTTCCGACAACACCATGATGCCGCCGGGACGAAGCGCGGCATGGATACGTCGCAATACCGTCAAGCGTTCGTCCCGAGGCAAAAACTGCAAAGTGAAATTCATCACGACGATCGAGGCATTTTGTAGAGGCACCTTACGTATATCGTCACATATCCATTGGATATCCGGGTGTTGTCCGCCAATGGTCGCGGCTGCGCGGTGCAACATGGCCGGTGCGTTATCGACACCGACGACCTCGCAAGGCGTTTCACCACGGCCCAAGGCCAGTGCGACGGTCGATGCACCCAGGGAACAACCCAGATCGTATAGGCGGCTGCGTTCCTGCGCGTAACGTCCGGCCAAGAGCTGAATCATATTGATGATCGCCGGATAGCCAGGCACCGACCGTCTGATCATATCCGGAAAAACGGCGGCGACCGCATCGTCGAATACGAAATCGCCAAGCGGTGCCCCGGCTCCCGCGTAGAGATTGTCAGACCTTTTATCGTCGCTCACGATACTCGCCGCCTGGTGCTGGGTAAGGACCGATGTTCAGGCCCACGCGTAATCGATCGTGATCTCTTCATCAGGTGCGATAGCACATTCTGCATAGAGATCGAAACCGTCGAACGCCGCATTGCACGGCGTCGCATGATTCAAAAAACGCAGCAGATTCTCGCCGATTCGGCCGACCGGTGAGGGATCGTTCTCGTGTTCATAAACCCAGAGCACATGCTCGCCATCGGCCTGCGTCTCCGGACCGTCGAAGGTACCGATGTAGTCCCCGGCGACCAAAGCACGCGCCGCAAACAAGCCCCGGCCGTGTATGGGCGAGTCGGCCGCGTACACCACATCTGAGAGTTCTTCATCACGACTACGTTTCGATAGGCTCATCGCGGCACCTGCACGCTTTGTATCGCCATCGATCGATCGCCACCCTCCATCGTTCCCCAACCCACCTGATGAACAGGCAGGGTATCGGCATCCAACTCATTGAGCATATCGCCCAATGCACGCACGATCCCTTCGTAACCCTTCCACATGATCAATAATTTCTCCATCAACGACAACAATGCGATACCTTCGCGCTCGGCGCGAATCGCATAGACATGGCCGGCGGGCAACACCCGACGGCTTTCGGTATATAGATACTCATGGGCGTTAGCATTGGTCACCCCGGGCTGCCGCATCAATTCATCGACGGTCGGTAAGGTCGTCGGGACCTCGGGTATCGTCGAGCGCACACCCTGGGATACAGGGCGGTACGGCAGTTTGCCGCGAGTCAATGACGAGTAGCTGAAGCGGGTCGGCCCCAATTCGGACAACAGTATTGGATTGAGTTGCCATCCCGGTGTCGCGAAGGCCAATGGTTGATCGTCACAACCCAGCCGCTGGCAGCTGGACCAAAGGGCGTCACATTGATCACGGGTCCAGTCTTCATCGGCATGTGCCATGCCGTCACGCCACATGTTCGGCGACATCCCGAACAAACCAACCTCGTGTCCATTCTCTCTTGCCGCACGTATCAAGGCAGCGTCGGCCAACGATGGCGATTTGCGCAGCGTGCCGTAGGTCAGCGCCCGGAGCCCAAGCGTCGCGCGCGAGCGCCAAGTTTGCAGCGGTCGCCGGCAGGCGTCGTCGCCACCCAGGGGAAACAAAAAGGTAGCTCGAACTTGGTACTGACCGAATAAGCGCATGAGGTTGGGAACACCCTCACGCAGACCGCGCAAGGAACTGACCTCGACTCGCAAGGCGATACGCATTAAATCGAAAACGCATGAATTGAGAACGAGCCGCTAAGTCTGCAGCCCACCGGGACGGGTGGCAAGCGGCATCAATTGGGGGTACAGGTACCTTCGTAGACCGCCATCACGGCACGTAGCTCGCTGATTACAGCACGCACCTCATGAGAGGAAAGTCCCTTGACCTCGGGAAGATTTCGCCCCGACTCGAGGGCGTCAATATCGGACCAAACCGCACGACAGCCTTTGCGGCAGACGTTTTCCACGCATTTTTCAACCCGGCGCTGATCCAAGGTCTCATCCCTCCGGCGAACCGGGGCATTAGTATACCTGCATATGCCAATTTTTCCAGGTTATGACATTCGAACTATCGAATTAAGAATATTTTGTTCTTGCTTTGTTCTCTTTAATTGCTATAGTGAGAGAACATCGAGAGAACGCTATGCAAGGAGACCCCGATGCCAAAACGCCCCTACATCATGTGCGATCTGAACGGCCGCAAGGTCGATCACATTATGGATTTCAGTCTTGTCGAACGCCGTACACGCTCACGCTCTATATTCGAGATCAGCGTATTCCTGGCCAGTGTCGCAGCCTATTTGTTCATGTTGGCGCTGAGCGCCTGAGCCATCGCATAGATCACTCCCAAGCGGCAAGGGAGTGCCGTTTTTCCCGGTCCTTCTCCGTCGGTTTTAGTTTTCCGCCGAACCCCGTTAGACCGCACAATATCTCTACGCAAACCCCGTTATCCGCGCGGCCGGTTCGTTCGACATTGACGTCTGGTCGTGCCCTATACTCAGCGGATCGATGGTCATTGGATACCGCGTGAACCTAAGCCCGTGTGCCGGCGCCTATGCCACCTTTTACCGCTGGCTGATCCTTTTCGGGATCTTGTTATTCGGTTTCTTCGTTGCTTTTGAGCACGACCTGCTCACACGCTTACTGCGCACGGACGAAAGCTATCTCTCCGGCCTGATACTCGCCCTACTACTGCTCGCCAGCCTGGATGCCGGTCGCCGCGCCCATCATCTTGGTCGTGAGTTATGCAAAGCCATGCAGATTGTGGCGCGCGCACGTGCCGGCGAATCACTATTTCGACATCATCCGGACAAAGGCCTGATTCTGGAACAACATGACGATGGCGAATCATATGCCCATCATCATCTGGTGCTGCTCGCCAATAAAACCTACCAACATGGCGCACTCTGCAGCCAGGATCTATTGCTGGAGAGGCTGGAAAATGCCCTGGGACGCGGTCATGAGACCGGCTGGTTTCTTGCCGACATGATGATCCGACTCGGGCTGCTCGGTACCGTGATCGGCTTCATTTTCATGCTCGGTTCGATCACGGACGTCTCCAGTGTCGATATCCGGACATTACAACAGTTGCTTACCGATATGAGCGGCGGCATGCGTATCGCACTCTACACGACGCTGACCGGTCTCGGTGCCGGCATGTTGCTGGGTCTGCAATACCGACTGCTGGATCAGGCGGTCGATCGACTGATGGCGGAGATCATCGAATTGTCCGAGGTCCATGTCATCGCCGAACTCCGTCGGCTGCTGGACGGTTCGGCATGAGCCTGCGGCGGCGTTATTCGCGCCAGTCACGCACAACCGATCCTTTCATCGATCTACTGTTCAATGCTCTGCTCGGCTTTACCTTTCTGTTCCTGGTCTCGGTGATGTTCATGAATCCAGAGGCTCGCAAGGGACGGGTCGACCTCAAAGCCGAGTACATCATCTCGGTGACCTGGCCGGATCATCTCGCCGACGACATCGACCTGTGGGTGCAAGATCCGATTGGTGAGACGGTGTCTTATCTGCGCAAGGACGCCGGGTGGCTACATCTCGATCGCGACGACCGCGGCGAAATCAATGACACCATTCTGATCGACGGCAAGGAGCTGATTTATCCGATCAACCAAGAGGTCGTCACCATACGCGGCATCATCCCCGGGGAATACATCGTCAATCTTTATTACTACACCGCAGCCAATACGCAGCCGGTGGAGGCCTTGGTCAAAGTCGAGAAAGTCAATCCCACTCTACAGACGGTGTTCGTACGCAAGGTCGTCATGGCTGAGCAGGACGACGAACAGACGGTAGTACGCTTTACGCTCGATCGACAGGGTGGCGTCAGTGGCATCAATCAATTACAGAAGACGCTGACGCCCTACGCCCTGGAACCCGGGCCGAACGCATGAGCACCGGTCTCGTGTTCTCGATCACCCTGGCTTATCTGCTGCCGCTGGCGTTCATCGCCTGGTTGCTCAGTGAGCACACACAGTATCCCAGGCGGTTGCTCATCGGCGTTTTGACACTACTGCCGCTGTTCTACGTCGGTCACTATCTGTTGCTCAATGCATTGCAGGGCTGGCCGAGCGAGGTCGACGTACCCGAACGGTTCGACTTGCTTGCCTACAAGGTGGCCGAACCCGACATCAAGCGCGGCGATGCCGGTGAGATTCTGCTGTGGTTACGCGGCAGCGAGCAGAAACGGCCGCGTGTCCATTCGCTACCCTATAGCAAGGTACTGCACCAAAAACTGGTCGCAGCGGAAGAACGTCAAGCGGCGGGACACACACAGCAAGGACACCGGACAACGCCGTCGACATCACAAGAGGCGTCGAAGACCGGCAATCAAGACGTCATCACGTTTGAAGACGCACCGAAGGCCGTGGTGCCGCAAAAACCCACAACGCGATAAAAACGAAGTGGGCCTACCGGTGCGACAATTGAAAAAGCCGGCGATTGCCGGCCTTTTCGACTGGGAGATCTGAGGGTCAGATCGTCGTCTCTTCCTGTGGATCCGTTTGGGCGATCTGTGCCTCGAACTTTTCGTTCACCCGTTCGCGCAATTCCTTGCCCGGCTTGAAATGCGGCACATACTTGCCGCTGAGCTGCACCGAGTCGCCCGTCTTTGGATTTCGGCCCATACGCGGCGGTCGAAAGTGCAGCGAAAAACTGCCGAAACCGCGTATCTCGATGCGTTCGCCGGATGCCAGCGCCTGACTCATCTGCTCGATCATGCACTTAACCGCTAACTCCACGTCGCGGTAAGCTAGATGGCTCTGCTCGCGAGCAATGACTTCTATCAGTTCAGATTTGGTCATTGAAACTGTCCAGTCCCCAGTAAACCAGGCGGCCGAAGCCGCCATATTCCTACGCCTTACAGACGCTTATTCTTTGTTGGCATCCAAATGATCCTTCAACAGATCGCCGAATGCCGTGGTGCCGGCCGACGCGGCATCACTCGAGTAGGTGGCAATAGCCGCCTTTTCCTCATCATAGTCCTTGGCCTTGATCGACAGGCTAATGGTACGGTTCTTACGATCCACACCGGTAAACTTGGCCTCGATCGCATCGCCTTCCTTGAGTACCGAGCGGGCATCTTCAACGCGATCGCGCGACAACTCCGACGCGCGCAGATAACCCTCGACGCCCTCCTCGAGCGCGATGACAGCACCCTTGGCATCGACTTCCTGAACGGTGCCGTTGACGATAGAGCCCTTCTCATGAGCTGCCAGGAAGCTTGACATCGGATCCTTGTCGAGCTGCTTGATACCCAAGGAGATACGCTCGCGTTCGGGGTCGACTGCCAACACCACAGTCTCCAGTTCCTGGCCTTTCTTGTAGTTACGGATCATGGCTTCGCCGGTGTCGTCCCACGAAATGTCGGAGAGATGCACCAGACCGTCGATGCCACCGTCCAGGCCGATGAAGATACCGAAATCGGTAATCGACTTGATGACACCGCTGACGTGATCGCCCTTGTTGAAGCGGGTCGAGAAATCTTCCCAAGGATTCGCCTGACATTGCTTCATGCCGAGCGAGATACGGCGACGCTCTTCGTCGATGTCCAGCACCACGACCTCGACCTCGTCGCCGAGAGTCACGACCTTGCTCGGGTGCACGTTCTTATTGGTCCAGTCCATTTCCGACACGTGAACCAAACCTTCGACACCATCTTCGATTTCGACGAATGCGCCATAGTCGGCGATGTTGGTGACCTTACCGAACAAACGGGTACTTTCCGGATAACGACGGGTGATGTTCTCCCATGGATCCTCGCCCATTTGCTTGAGGCCGAGCGACACACGCATTTTGTCACGATCGAATTTCAAAACCTTGACGTTGACTTCATCACCGATTTCGACCACCTCGGACGGATGTTTGACGCGCTTCCACGCCATATCGGTGATATGCAGCAAACCGTCGATGCCACCGAGATCGACGAAAGCACCGTAGTCGGTGAGGTTCTTGACCACACCTTTGACTTCCTGACCTTCCTGCAGATTCTCAAGCAGCTTATCGCGCTCTTCGCTGTACTCCTGTTCGACTACTGCGCGACGCGAGACCACGACATTGTTGCGCTTCTGATCGAGCTTGATGACCTTGAACTCGAGATCCTTACCTTCCAAATAAGAGGTGTCGCGCACCGGGCGCACATCGACCAGCGAGCCCGGCAGGAAAGCGCGGATCTGATCGAGTTCGACGGTGAAGCCGCCTTTCACTTTGCCGTTGATGCGGCCGATGACGATTTCCTCGGCCTCGAAAGCCTTTTCGAGCTTGTTCCAGGCGTGATGGCGCTTGGCCTTTTCACGCGATAACCGTGTAGCACCGAAACCGTCCTCGACGGCATCCAGTGCAACCTCGACCTGGTCGCCGATTTCACATTCGACATTACCGTCAAAATCGGTGAACTGGCTCTTGGGGATCACACCCTCGGATTTCAGACCGGCATTGACGATCACATGATCGTTTTCGATGGCGACGACGGTACCGATAACAATGGCACCCGGCTGGAGGTTGGTATTAGAGAGGCTCTGTTCAAAGAGCTCGGCAAAGCTTTCAGACATGTGGTGTTCCCGATCCGCGCTGTGACGGACCATCCTACCGGCGAGTAAACTCAATCCGGATTTTTCAACGTTTAACAAAAACCCGGCAGCACCGGGCACCCTAGTTTTGTCGACCGCTTAACGGTCGATAGGGCGTCGCATATACGGCATGGGCCTGTTGCAACACCCGCTCTACAACATTTTCGATCGTCAATGCGGTCGAATCGATTTCAATCGCATCGGCCGCTGGGACCAATGGCGAAACGGCGCGATTGCGATCACGCGCGTCACGTTCCTCGATCTCAGCGGTAAGGGCGGCGAGGTTAGCAGGCAACCCTTTTTCTTTCAACTGCTTATAGCGTCTTTGTGCCCGTTCTGCAGCACTCGCGGTGAGAAAGATCTTGAGCCCCGCATCGGGAAAGACCGTGGTGCCCATGTCGCGGCCGTCGGCGACCAAGCCCGGCAGGCGGGCATAATCCCGCTGCCAATCGAGCAGCGCCTGCCGTACACCCGGCATTGCGGCGACCTTCGAGGCATTGTTTCCGGCGGTTTCGGTGCGGATGGCAGTGGTCACATCGATGCCGCCCAGGCGAATCACACCATGATCGAATTTAACATTAAGTTTCGACGCTATCTCACTGATTTTGTTTTGATCATTAAATCCTATTTTCGCCTGCTCGACAGCGTAACCGACTAAACGATAGAGCGCCCCCGAATCGAGCACCCACCATCCCAGGCGCTCGGCAACCCGCCCGGTGACCGTGCCCTTACCTGAGCCACTCGGCCCGTCGATGGTGATCACCGGCACTGAATCAGACATCGTGGGCGCTGACCTGAGCGCCGACACCGGCGGCCAGCTCGACGAAACGGGGGAACGAAGTATTGACGTTGGCGCAGTCGTCGACCCGGATCTCGCCGTTTGCGCGTAAGGCCGCGATGGTGAAGGCCATTGCAATCCGGTGATCGCCGTGGCTGTCGACCTGGCCACCGCCGATCGACCCACCCCGGATGGCAATGCCGTCCGGTGTCGGCCTCGCATCGACTCCCAGGATCCGCAGGCCATCGGCCATCGTCTGGATACGGTCCGACTCTTTAACCCGCAATTCTTCGGCACCTGTCAATACGGTCTCACCATCGGCGCAGGCGGCCGCAACGAATAACACCGGAAACTCGTCGATGGCCAACGGCACCTGATCTTCGGGAATACGTATGCCCTTGAGCGGCGCGGCGCGCACCCGTAGATCGGCAACCGGTTCGCCACCGACTTCACGCCGGTTCGACACTTCAATATTGGCGCCCATCAAACGCAGGATATTGATCACGCCGTCACGGGTCGGATTCATACCGACATGTTCCAGCGTCAGATCCGAACCCTCGGCGATACTCGCCCCGACGAGAAAAAAGGCTGCCGACGAGATATCTGCCGGTACGTCGATATCGCACGCCTTGAGCGTGCCGCCGCCGTTGATGCAGACGCGACTCCCCTCACGTCGCACCGCATAACCGAAACCCCGCAACATGCGCTCGGTATGGTCTCGGGTCAGCGCCGGCTCGCTAACGCAGGTCTCGCCATCGGCGTAAAGGCCGGCCAGCAAGACACAGGACTTCACCTGGGCACTGGCGACCGGCATGGGATAATCGATTGCCCGTAGTCGATTCACCGGTTTGATATGTAAAGGCGCGGTGCCCTTGTCGGTGGTTTCTATCCGGGCGCCCATTTCGACCAACGGAACGGTCACACGCTTCATCGGACGCCCGGACAACGACACATCACCGACCAAGGTCAGGTCCAAGCCCTGTCCGGCCAGCAGTCCCGCCATCAGACGCATCGCGGTGCCCGAGTTACCCAGATCCAACGGCTCGTCGGGCCGCACCAGGCCATGCATGCCGACCCCCTGAATGATCACGCTGCCCTGCTTCGGCCCATCGATTTCTACCCCCATGGCACGAAAGGCCTTTAGGGTCGCGAGGCTGTCTTCGCCTTCGAGAAAACCGCTAACCCGCGTGATCCCTTCGGCCAAGGCGCCCAGCATGATGGAACGATGCGAAATCGATTTATCACCAGGCACGCGCAGACGGCCGGAAAGCCGGCCACCGGGGCTGACCCGAAACTGAATCTTGTTGGACGGCAAAGCAATTACCTCTGAGAGGAAAGGTGCGAAAGGCTAGTCGCAGTCAGGTGAAAACTCAATAGTGTCCTGTCGCGCAGATACCTTGCTATTTCAACCCGTCGACATAACGATCGCGTGACGCCTTGGCGCGCTCGAAGATACGCAGCAACTCGTCACCGTCGCCATCGGCGATAAGACGTGACAACTCGGCCATTTCTCCTGCAAAGGCTGCGAGCATCGGGCTCAGGGCATCACGATTGGCGATGCAGATGTCGCGCCACATGACCGGATTACTCGATGCGATACGGGTAAAGTCGCGAAAACCGCCGGCGGCGTAACGGAAGATCTCGTCGTTCTCTTTCATTCGCGCGAGCATGTCGACCAAACCGAAGGCCAGCATATGCGGCAGATGGCTGGTCGCAGCCAGCACCTCGTCATGATGCTCGACCGACATCTCAGTGACCCGGGCACCGCAGGTCTCCCAGATCGTACGCACACGATCCACCGTATCAGCCGGATTCTCCGCCAGTGGTGTCAGGATCACGCGGCGATTCTGATACAACTCGGCAAATGACGCGGCAACACCGTTGTTTTCGGTACCGGCGATTGGATGACCCGGTACGAAACGTGACAACAGTGCCGGCGCAGCCTCTCGACAATCCGCGACGACGCTGCCCTTGGCGCTGCCACCGTCGGTGATCAGCGCATCGACAGACACCGTATCCCGCATCGCGTCGAATGCGCGCCGCATGGCGCCAAGGGGCACGGCCAAAAACACCACATCCGCACCACGCACCGCATCGGCTATGTCATGCGTATAACGGTCGATAACGCCGAGTTCGATCGCCTGTTCCAGGTTATCGCGTCCGCGACCACAACCCACGATCTCACCGACCACACCCGCTGCACGGAGTGCGCGCGCCAGCGAACCGCCGATCAGACCGACACCGACGACCGCCAGTCTGTCGATGGACAGACTCAAAGCACCTGCTCCAACGCTTCCAGGAAGCGTGCGTTTTCCTGCGGCAAACCGACACTGACCCGAAGATGATTCGGCATACCGTAGTTCGCGACCGGCCGGGTTATGACACCGAGCTTCAGCAACGCCTCATCGATCGACACGGCATCACGCCCGAGATCGATGGTGAGAAAATTACCGAACGACGGGATGTAGTTCAGACCAAGCTTGCTCACGCCCTTGGCCAATTGTTTTAGTCCTTGCTCGTTGAGTTCGACTGATCGGGCCAGATAATCCTGATCATCGAGCGCCGCAATCGCGGCGACTTGGGCGAGAGTGTCGACATTGAACGGTTGACGTACCCGGTTGAGCAAATCGGCGATATCGGGATGCGATAAACCATAACCGACCCGCAGCGCGGCCAGACCATAGGCTTTGGAAAAAGTACGGGTCACGATCAGATTCGGGAAATCATCCAACCACAGACTGACATCCGGATGATCCGTTTCCCGGACATAGTCGATATAGGCCTCGTCGACCACCACGATCACTGCCGACGGTAACGATTCGATGAACGCACGCAGGCTGTCCCGATCCAGCCGTGTCCCGGTCGGGTTGTTCGGGTTGGCGATCCACACGACACCGGTACGTTCGCCCACCATGGCGCGCATGGCATCGAGATCATGTGCGTAATCGCGCGCCGGTGCGATTTTCAATTCGGCGCCGACCGCCATGCTGCTGAGCGGATAGACCGCGAAGGCATATTGCGAAAACAGGCTCTCCCGCCCTGCCCAGAGAAACACGCGGGCGATCATGTCGAGCACATCGTTCGAGCCATTGCCGACGGTGATGCCGGCCGGGTCGACATCATGCCGTTTTGCCAGTACCTGGCGTAACTCGAAGGCGCCGCCGTCGGGATAGCGGGTCAACTCCTTCAGCTCCGCCTCGACCGCAGCCTGGACACGTGGGCTGGGGCCCAACGGATTCTCGTTCGACGCCAGCTTGATGGATTCCGTGATGCCGAGTTCGCGCTCCAACTCGGACAAAGGTTTGCCCGGCACATAGGGTTTGAGTGCGGCCAGTCCGGGGGCGGCTTGGGCAATGAAACGATTGCTCATCGATCTATCCGTATTAGGGTTGACGACACGCGATGCCCTGTCAGAGAACCGCTTTGGGATAGGAGCCCAGCACTTTGAACATACCGGCCTGAGCCTGGAGTACGCGTAATGCCTCGGCAACCTGCCCATCGTCCCGATGACCGTTGATATCGACGAAGAAAACATAGTCCCAATTGCCGCGGCGCGACGGCCGCGATTCGATTCGGGTCATACTGATGCCGTGCTCGGCCAAGGGCGCCAATAAACGGTGCAAACCGCCGGCCTCGTTACGGGTCGACATCAGGAGACTGGTCTTGTCGTCGCCGGACGGCGGTACAGCCTGGCGGCCGACCACCAAAAAGCGCGTGGTATTACCCGGATCATCCTCGATGTTCGGCACCAACACTTTGAGATCGTAGAGTTCGGCGGCCATCTCACCGGCGATCGCCGCCGCCGTCTCGTCGGACATGGCCCGCTTTGCCGCCTCGGCATTACTGCCGACCGGTACGCGTTCGACATAGGGCAGATGACGATCCAGCCATCCGCGGCATTGCGCCAATGACTGCTGGTGTGAATACACCATCTTGAGTGTGTTGAGCTCATCCCCGGCGGACAACAGATTGTGATGGATGCGCATGGTCACTTCACCGCAAATCTGCAACGGCGAATTCAAGAACATGTCGAGTGTGTGGCTGACCACACCCTCGCTGGAGTTCTCGACCGGCACGACACCATAATGACAGGCACCACTCTCGACCTCTTGGAATACATCGGAGATCGCCGCCATCGGCACCGTATCCACCGCGTGGCCGAAATGTTTGAGCGCCGCCGCCTGGGTGAAGGTACCTTCAGGCCCCAAAAAACCGACGCTCAGCGGCAGCTCCAGCGCCAGACATTCCGACATGATCTCGCGGAACAGACGTGCAATCGCCTCGTCGCCGAGCGGTCCCTGATTACGCGCCTTGACCGTGCGCAACACCTGGGCCTCGCGTTCGGGTCTGTAAAAGACCGTATCGCCATCCGACGCCAGTTTGATCCGCGCGACCTCTTGCGCGGCGCCGGCCCGGGCATTCAGCAAATCCTGGACCTGGCGATCGATTGCATCGATACGCTCGCGGATCTCGTCAAGCTGGCCTTGCTCAGTCATGCAGCGATTCTAGCGCAACGCGATGACGGGCCGACAAGACAGCTTACTCGCAACCCAGGCAACGCACCGACAGCACGCCGTCGATATCGTGAATCTGCCGGATGGCGTCGTTGCTCGGCTCCTTATCGAGATCAATGAGCGTCACGGCAATATTGCCGCGCGATTTGTTCAACATATCGATAATGTTCAATCCGGCCTCGGCGAGATCGGTCGAAACCTGACCGACCATGTTCGGTACATTGCTGTTCACGACCGCCAGGCGGTATCCCCCGTCGGTACGCGGCAGATTGATCTCGGGAAAATTGACCGAGTTGGTGATGTTGCCGTGCTCCAACCAATCGCGTACCTGCTCGGCAACCATGACAGCACAGTTTTCTTCCGCCTCGGAGGTCGAGGCACCCAGGTGCGGCAAGGTAATCACGCGTGGGTGATCCTTCAGCAAGTTACTGGGGAAATCGCAAACATAAGCATACAGATGACCGTTTTCGAGCGCGGCGACAGCCGCCTCGTCGTCGATGATGCCGTTACGCGCAAAATTCAACAGCACCGAACGCGGCTTCATCAGCTTCAGCCGGTCGGCGTTGATCATATTCCGGGTGTTATCGGTTAACGGTACGTGGAAGGTAATGAAATCGGAACGGGCCGCCAAATCGTCAACCGACAGCGCCTGCTCGACATCGGCTTCCAACGCCCAGGCCGAGCGCACGGTGATGGTCGGGTCATAACCGATGACCTTCATACCCAAGGCGCGCGCGGCATTTGCGACCTTCACGCCGATCGCACCCAGACCGACCACACCCAGGGTACGGCCCGGCAACTCAAAACCGACAAAGTTCTTCTTGCCCGCCTCGACCTCCTTGTTGATCGACGCATCTTCACCCGACAGGTCGGTGGCAAAACGCCATGCCTGGCCGATATTACGGGCGGCCATCAGCATACCGGCGACGACGAGTTCCTTGACTGCATTGGCGTTCGCCCCGGGGGCATTGAATACCGGGATACCGGCGGCTGTCATGACGTCGACGGGGATGTTGTTCACCCCGGCACCGGCCCGCCCAATCGCCTTGACCGATTCCGGCAGGGTCATATCGTGCATCTTGGCCGAACGCACCAGGATCGCATCCGGGTGATTGATCTCAGACGCGATTTCGTAATCGCTGCGAGGCAGTCGATCGAGGCCGACTACGGAGATATTGTTAAGCGTTTGAATCTTGTACATCGTCAGTCCCGTATTGTCCCAAATCCGCGCACGTCGAAATCGTCCAATGTGTGCGCGTTTCGACGCTCAGCCGTGTGTGCGCTCGAATTCAGTCATGAAATCGATTAACGCCTTGACCCCCGCCTCGGGCATGGCATTGTAGATGCTCGCACGCATGCCACCGACCGAACGGTGACCTTTTAAGGTCTTCAGGCCAGCTTCGCCGGCCTGCTTGAGGAACTCGGCATCAAGTTCGGCATCGGCCAATGTAAAGGGTACGTTCATCCAAGAGCGACAACTTGGATCGACCGGGTTGTTATAGAACTCGGAGCCGTCGATCGCCTCATACAACATGTTTGCCTTGCGTTGATTGATCTCTCCCATACCGGCCAAACCGCCCTGTGCCTTGACCCACTTGAACACCAAACCGGCGAGATACCAACCGTAGGTCGGCGGCGTGTTGTACATCGAGTCGGCCTTGGCGTGGGTGGCGTAATCGAACATTGCCGGCGTGCCGTCGATCGCACGGCCGATCAGATCGTCGCGCACGACGGCAATGGTCAGACCGGCCGGCCCGATGTTTTTCTGCGCACCGGCGTAGATCAATCCGAAACGCGATACATCGACTGGGCGCGACAGTATAGTCGACGACATATCGGCAACCAGCGGCACCTCACCCGTATCCGGGATGTAACCGAACTCCACACCCTCGATGGTTTCGTTCGGGGTGTAATGCACATAGGCGGCATCGGCCGAAACGCCGACCTCGTCGCGCTCGGGCACCGTCGTGAACTTGCCGTCGATTTCCCGATCGACCGTTACGTTAATGTCGCCGAAGCGCTTGGCCTCGGCAATCGCCTTCTTCGACCAGGAACCGGTACGAAAATAATCGGCTTTGCCGGTCCGTCCGATCAGGTTCATCGGAATCATCGCAAACTGGCTCGATGCGCCACCCTGGAGGAATAGCACCTTGTAGTTGTCCGGTACCTGCATGAGTTCGCGCAAATCGGCTTCGGCCTCGCCGGCGATCGACATGAACTCCTTACCACGATGGCTCATTTCCATAACCGACATGCCGGCACCATGCCAATCGAGCATCTCCGCCTGGGCCTGTTTCAAAACGTCTTCGGGCAACGCCGCCGGACCGGCGCTGAAGTTGTAAACACGGGTCATTGCACTTCTCGCAGGTATAGATCAATCTAAATCGAAGGGGCCGATATGACAGCGTCCGCCATACCGACCATCTGAATCATCATTCCTCGGCAGCGTCATCGCCGTTGCCGTTATCTTCGCCCTCGAGGGCCTCGACGCGTTCGATACCGATCAGGGTCTCGTCTTTGGACAGTCGGATCATGGTCACGCCCTGGGTATCGCGTCCCATACATGAGACATCGGCGACCCGGGTACGCACCAAGGTGCCGCCATCGGTAATCAACATGATCTCGTCGGTCTCGTTCACCCGAACTGCACCGACCTGGGCGCCATTGCGATCGGAGGTCTTGATCGAGATCACGCCCATGCCGCCACGACCCTTGATGGGGAACTGCTCAATCGGTGTACGCTTGCCGAAACCGTTTTCGGTAACCGTCATCACGTCGCCGTCGCTACCGATGATCAAGGAGATCACGCGCTGATCCTTACCAAGCTTCACGCCACGCACACCACACGCGGTGCGGCCCATGGCACGTACGTCGGATTCCTTGAACCGAATCGCCTTACCGGCTGAGGTAAACAGCATAATACTCTGACTGCCGTCGGTGATATCGACCCCGATCAACTGATCGTCTTCGCGCAGGTCGACAGCGATGATGCCGCTGGACCGCGGCCGCGAAAAATCGACCAACGGCGTTTTCTTCACCGTGCCCGACGCGGTCGCCATGAACACGAACCGATCATCGGCGTACTCGCGCACCGGCAGTACCGCGTTGATACGTTCACCCTGCTCCAACGGCAACAGGTTCACCATCGGCCGACCCCGCGCATTACGTCCCGCCTGCGGCAGTTCATAGACCTTGAGCCAATAGCATTTGCCCCGGCTGGAGAAACACAGAATGGTATCGTGCGTGTTGGCGACGAACAGCTTATCGACAAAATCCTCATTTTTCGTCGCCGTCGCCGTCTTGCCGCGACCGCCACGACGTTGTGCACGATAGGCGTCGACCGGCTGCGATTTGGCATAACCCTGGTGCGACAGGGTCACCACGACATCTTCCTCGGTGATGAGGTCTTCCAGGGTCAGATCCATCTGATCGATCACGATTTCGCTGCGGCGTTCGTCGCCAAACTGCTCACGAATCGCGAGCAGCTCGTCCCTAATGACCTGCATCAGGCGGTCGGGACTGGACAATATTTCAAGTAAATCCGCAATTTTATCCAGTATCTCCTGGAATTCATTGATAATTTTATCTTGCTCAAGCCCGGTGAGCTTTTGCAGTCTGAGATCCAGGATCGCCTGTGCCTGAGTCTCGGTGAGACGATAACCTTCATCGGTCAAACCAAAGCCCGGCGAGAGGTCTTCCGGACGTGACGCATCGGCACCGGCGCGCGACAACATCGCGTCGACGGTACCCGACTGCCAGGCACGTTCGACCAGCTGCTTTTTGGCCTCGGCCGGGCTGGGCGCGGCCTTGATCAACGCGATCACTTCATCGATGTTGGCCAACGCCACCGCAAGGCCTTCGAGGATATGGGCCCGCTCACGCGCCTTGCGCAAATCGAACAGGGTACGCCGGGTGACCACCTCGCGCCGATGGCGCAGGAAATACTCCAACAATTGCTTGAGATTCAGCGTGCGCGGCTGGCCGTCGACCAACGCGACCACGTTGATGCCGAACACATTCTGCATCTGGGTCTGCTGAAACAAATTGTTCAGCACCACCTCGGCCACTTCGCCACGGCGCAGCTCGATAACCATGCGCATGCCGTCCTTGTCGGACTCGTCGCGCAGCTCGCTGATACCTTCGAGCTTCTTGTCCTTGACCAGCTCGGCGATCTTTTCCAACAGACGGGCCTTATTGACCTGATAGGGCAGCTCGTTGACCACGATGCGCTGGCGACCGCCCTGATCCATATCCTCGATTGCGGTACGCGCGCGGATATAGACCTTGCCGCGTCCGGTACGATAGGCCTCACGCACGCCACGCACACCATTGATGATGCCGGCGGTCGGGAAATCGGGACCCGGGATGATGCCCATCAAATCCTCGATGCTGGCACCCGGCTCGTCGATGAGATGAATGCAGCCGTTGATCACCTCGGTCAGGTTATGCGGCGGGATGTTGGTCGCCATGCCGACCGCGATACCGGATGAACCGTTAATCAGCAGATTCGGGATCTTCGCCGGCAGGACCTGCGGCTCATGCTCCGATTCGTCGTAGTTCGGCGTGAAATCGACCGTTTCCTTATCGATGTCGGCCAACAGCTCGTGCGCAATCTTCGACATACGCACTTCGGTGTAACGCATCGCCGCCGGTGCATCGCCATCGACCGAACCGAAATTGCCCTGACCGTCGACCAGCATGTAGCGCAGGGAGAACGGCTGGGCCATGCGCACGATGGTGTCATAGACCGCGGTATCGCCGTGAGGGTGATATTTACCGATGACGTCACCGACCACACGTGCCGATTTTTTGTAAGGCTTGTTCCAATCGTTGCCTAACTCCCCCATCGCGTACAACACCCGGCGATGCACCGGTTTGAGGCCGTCGCGCACATCCGGCAGGGCGCGACCGACGATGACGCTCATGGCGTAGTCCAGATAGGACTGCTGCATCTCGTCTTCGAGATTGACGGGGAGGATTTCCTTGGCGAATTCGGTCATATAGGGGTTTCCGTGGTCGGCCAAACCGGGGCAAATGAACCGATAACCGGAGGGCCAGGACTTGTTATCGTTTTTGGGCCAATTAAGCGCTGGATGATATCACGTCGAGCAAGGGGTGCGATACTCAAAAAAAACGCCGCAGAACGGCTTACAGCCGCTGAGAGGTCGATCTGTCCGGAAAACAACCCTGGTTTTGTATTCTGGCCAATGCCGATTTAGAAGCGAACCGCCGGGGTTTCGATGGGCAGGCCGTTACCGCGCGAACCGACATAGAGTTCGAGCAGGTCGAGTTCGCGCGATCCGGGCTCGAAGGGTTCGGCCCGAAACGATACGAAGCACTCGCCGATACGCTGTTGCAGACTAGTGATCCGGCCGCTGCCGAGACGATACTCGGGAAAACCGTTGGACTGTCCCTGGCTGAGACGCTGACCGCGCAACATCTGGCCCTGATGCTGTAGGTGACAATGCCGGCATGACATGCCGAGCTGTCCGAAACGGGTGTTGTACAGCACCTCGCCCTCGGTCAGAAGCGGCGCCATCTCTCCGTCTGTTCGAATGTTTACCGGCACACCGCGCGCGCGATGGCGTACGAAGGTCTCGAGCGCAGTCAATTCGCGGTCTCCCGGCATCAACGGAAAGCGATCGAGGTGAATCTCCCAGCAATAATTGAGCCGTTTTTGCAACGTCACCAATCCACCCAGGTTGGGATCAAACACCGGATAACGGGCAATTGCCTCGGGATCGAGCTTGGCGCCGTCTTCACCGTGACAGTCTGCACAACGATACTCCTCGGCCTCTCGCAGCTCATGAAACAACTCGGCACCGCGCTCGACGGTCATCATGCCGGGGTTCTCGAATTCGTCATCCTGCATTGCCTGCGTGCTTTCGTCCAGAAAGGCATAACCGCTCACCGGCCCGGCACCCACAATCGGCGGCGAAACGAACATCGCCATAATCAATGCAAATAAAAGACCGTACCGTCGCCTACTCATTTCAGGTTCACCAGATAGGCCACAAGATCTTCGACCTGCTGTGCGTCGAGCATGGTCTTACCCCAATAATCATCGGCCACGCGGTTACCGAGCATGGGGTCGCGGTAGAAACCCGGCATGATGCTGAACGGATTGACCTGCTGTTCATCGACGATACGTAGACGTATTTGGCCGGCAGTGTAACGTGCGCCTACACCGTCGAGCGGCGGCCCCACGGTACCGTGAAACGATTCTTCGGGAATGGGCAGGCGATGACAGGCCAAGCAATTACCGCCATTCTGATCGGCGGCCAGCGCGCGCCCACGTTCCGGATCACCTTGCAGACCGCACAGAGGTTGCTCTATCGCGAAGCCCGTCGCCTCCCAGGTACAAAAACCATCACCGACCGGCGGACCGGCGGATGCCGACGGCAACACCACCATCACACCTATCGCCATTACCGCCCGCTTCAGCGACCGCCCGAGCATCCTGCGCAACTCCTGTAAACATTAAAACCGGAATCGTTAATCGCCGATGCTAAACCGACATGACCGGCAGTGGCTTGATCCACATCACCCCGCAGTCAACGCCGACCCGGGTGAGTAACGGCAATGAGACCACCCATTCAGGACGTGATCGGCAAGGCCGTTTTGTCCAACACACGACGCAACACAAAGCTCGAATGCACGCCGCTGACCCCCTCGATTCGGGTGATTTTGTTCAGCAGCAGCGCCTGATAGGCATCCATGTCACGCACGATCACCTTCAATTGATAATCGGCTTCCTGACCGGTAATCAACAGACATTCCAATACCTCCGGCAGTGTCGAGACTTGTTGCTCGAAGTTGGCGAAACGTTCGGGGGTATGGCGGTCCATCGAAATGTGGACCAACGCGAGTAGCGTCAGGCCAAGGGTCTTGGCGTCGAGCAAAGCGCGATAACCGATGATCACACCGCTCTCTTCCAGGGCCCTTACCCGACGCAAACAGGGCGACGGCGAAAGGCCGATGCGTTCAGCCAGTTCCTGATTACTGATGCGACCCTCTGTCTGAACGATTTCGAGGATGCGGCGATCATAACGATCGAGTTCCATGTTCTGCCCCTGTTCAGTGAACTTGCGACATCATCTCAATAAATTAAATATAATTACACAATTTTATTGTTTGATAATGGCTAATTAGTGGAATTTTCGCAATCAACTACCGTCGATAACGGCCTAAACTTCCACTGTCGGCCAAAAACCGGCAATGACCTGCCAGTGCCTACCCGGCCCGCGCAGAGAAGCCCGTGCCCTACCCGGGCCAGCGCCAAGACATCGCCCCTCCCCGGCAACGGGGAGGGTTTGTTATCCGGGAGAATCCAATGAACCGTTTCGACCACCGAAAGTACCGCCCTGCAGACGCGATCCGTCTGACCGATCGGCAATGGCCGGACCGGCGTATTTTGCAAGCACCCATTTGGGCCAGCGTCGATCTGCGTGACGGGAATCAGGCGCTGCTCGAGCCCATGAATGTGGAACAAAAACAACGCCTGTGGGCACTCTTGGTCAAACTCGGCCTCAAAGAGATCGAGGTCGGTTTCCCGTCGGCCAGCCAGCCGGACTACGACTTTGTGCGTTGGCTGATCGAAAACGATCGGATCCCCGAGGACGTCACCATCCAGGTGCTTGTGCAGGCACGCGAGGCATTGGTCTCGCGCACCTTCGAAGCCTTGCGCGGCGTGCGGCGTGCGATCGTCCATGTCTATAACTCGACCTCGACTGTGCAACGCGAACGGGTGTTCGGACGCGATCGCGACGGTATCAAGGCGATTGCGGTCGAAGGTGCGCGCCTGTTGCAACAGGAGGCCAGGCGTTACCCGAAGACCGATTGGATCTTCCAGTATTCGCCAGAGAGCTTCACCAATACCGAATGGGACTATGCGGTCGAGGTCTGCGACGCAGTGACCGAAGTTTGGCAACCAACCGTATCATCCCCCTGTATCATTAATTTGCCGGCGACGGTCGAGAGTAGCACGCCAAACCTGTTTGCCGATCAAGTCGAATACTTCTGCCGCCGTATCGGCCGTCGGGATGCCGTCATCGTCTCGGTGCACACCCATAACGATCGTGGCAGTGCAGTTGCCGCCGCCGAACTGGCGTTAATGGCCGGCGCCGACCGGGTCGAGGGCACGTTGCTGGGTAACGGCGAGCGCACGGGCAATATGGACCTCGTCACCTTGGCGATGAATCTTTACAGCCAAGGCGTCGACCCACAATTGGACCTGTCCAATCCGGACGAGATCATCCAGGTCTATACCCAATGCACCGCGCTGCCGGTACATCCTCGTCACCCCTGGGTCGGCGAGTTGGTTTACACCGCGTTTTCCGGCAGTCACCAAGACGCCATCAACAAGTGTTTGCATCAACAAAAGCCCAATGAACCCTGGCAGGTCGCCTATCTGCCGATCGACCCACAAGACCTGGGCCGGGATTATCAGGCCGTGATCCGGGTTAACAGCCAATCCGGCAAAGGCGGCGTCGCCTTCGTGCTGGAACGTGATTACGGACTGGTTCTGCCACGCTGGCTACAGGTCGATCTCGCCCGCATCGTGCAACAGGAAAGCGAACGCACACCCGGCGAAATCGACAGCTCGCGCATTCATGCATTGTTCATGCAACATTATGTGCGCAAGCAGGACCCGACCAATCTGATCGCATACCGACTGGAGCGCCAGGACGGTATCGACCGCATCGAGGTCCAGCTCACGGATGGTCGCAACGAACACACTATCCGTGGTCGCGGTCAAGGCGCGATAGACGCCTTCGTCAATGCCTGGATCGGCGCCTTCGGCAATCATGTTTCGGTAATCGGCTACAGCGAACATGCGCTGGAGGAAGGCACCGACGCCGAGGCCGTGGCCTACATTCAGCTCAATATCGATGGCCACCGTATGGCTGGTGCCGCCTTCGATCGCGATACGGTGAGCGCCTCGCTGGGCGCGGTGATCGCTGCGCTCAACCAAGCAGAAGCCGCGCGCCGAGTCGCCTAGCCCGCCTATTGCACGAAGGATGACTTCAGGCATCCTGCCTTTCGCCCTTCGGGCCAGCCTGTCGGCTGTTCGAAACCGCTCCCGGCGGTTTCG